>NZ_JBDIZJ010000002.1:0-668713 GCF_039748935.1 Pontibacter chitinilyticus | reverse complement strand
TTTATTCTACCTGCTCCTTAGCCTTATTGTTTGTGTAAAATGCTGATTTTTACCCGTTTAATTTCCGAGTTCACGTTGCTTTATAGTATAAGTATAGTATGATTCAACAGAATTGCTTCAGCCATGCTTTTGCTGCCTGATCGTCTGTAAAGCTTTTCATCGGAATGGGCGGTGGCTTTAGCTGAAATAGCATGTTCATGATAAGCCTGGAAAGCCCCGGCTTGGATACCATAGCCATCGCCGAATAAATGACGGGCAACTGCGTGGTTGAGAACTTACGCGTTTCTTTGTCCGGAACCGGAGAGTTTGAAAGGTAGATCAACAAGGGCACTCTTTTATGGCCCGTAATCTTTTTCACCAGCGCCACATTGTCCGTAATATTTGCGACAGTACGTTTCAGGCTTTTAGAGAGGGAAACCAGTATACCCTCATCAAACCAGTAGGTGGCAATCTCCCCTTCAAAAACTTCTCTGTCTGTAGGAACCGTCATGGTGTACTTAAAGATTTTAGAGATAAACTTTTCGCTGAAGTATGCACTGCCATTCCATATTTTAACCAAGTATACTCTAGCGCCGTGCACCTTTACAAGTATAAAGTCCTGCTCCCGAAAAGCAAAACGGCCCGAAATCTCTTTCGGGCCGTTTTTATACTTAAGCTTTGAAAATATTATTTGTTGGAGCCAGCGTTGATCATGGCGCAACGGAAGCCGATGGTTGCTGTAGCGGAGTCCTGCGCCATGAAGCGGCGGGTACCTGGCGACAACCAATAGGCAACATCTTTCCAGGAGCCTCCTTTATATACACGTACCTCGTCGTTTACTAACGAATGGAATCCTTCGCTGGAGTCGTAGTTCTCTTTCTCATCCAGGTAACCGTCGCGGCGGAAAGGGTTCAGGTCTTCCACATCCTGGTAAGACAGCGGGCGGTACAGGTCCTGTACCCACTCGTTTACGTTACCAGCCATGTTGTACAGGCCATAGTCGTTTGGCGGATAGCTGTAGATGTAGTCCGTGATCATGGCACCGTCGTTCAGCGCACCGGCAATACCGGCATAGTCACCACGGCCCCGCTTGAAGTTAGCCATAAACTTACCCATCTGGCGGCCATACGGGTTACGCACCTGGTGTCCGTCCCATGGATAAAGTCTTCTGTTGTTCTGGTTTTCGTCGTCCGTATACTGTGTACCGATCAGGGCCTGAGCAGCATACTCCCATTCAGCCTCTGTTGGGAGGCGGTAATTCGGTAGCACGTAGCCTGACTCAATAGACGGCTTCTCCCCTTCCGGAGCATCGCCCCCTTTTTTCTTTCTGCCAAACAAACCACGACCACCGCCGCCATTTGCCTGATTTGCCAGGTTCTCGTTTACCTTAGCCGTTCGCCAGATGCAGTAATCGTTGGCCTGCAGCCAGCTAACACCTACTACCGGGAAAAAGCGGAAGCCCGGGTAGCGCAGGTAGTACGTTACATAAGGGTCGTTAAAAGATAGTTGGCTAGACCAAACAGTAGTATCCGGCAAAGCGGCCTGGTATACTTCCGGCAGCGAGTCTGCTTTCAGGTAATGCAGGTACTCCAGCCAGTGAATATTAGCCACTTCTGTTTCATCCATATAAAAGGATGCTACTGTTACCGTGCGCTCAATGTTATCACGGGTCATGGCGATGTCCTCCTCCATAGAGCCTAAGGTCGTGCGGCCTCCTTCAATAAAGACCAGGCCCGGCGCCTGCGGAAAAGCAGCGTAATCAGCTACCTGGAATGATGCCTCATCCTCATTGTATTCTATACCAGTGGCCGTACTCACATCCCCCGGATTTGTACTGGTAGGTTGGCCTCCTTTAGAACAGGCAGTCAGGCAAAGCCCTCCTATAACCGCAGCCGATAGATACTTAACAAATTTCATAAAATAGTACCCAATTTAGATAAGGTTCTTGTAACGTAATTTAACGTGCAATTATAACTAAAATTAGAATGCCGGACAAACAATGTTTCTGTTAAATTTGCGTCCTAAGCGGCTTTTAAACAAAAAGTTAAGGTCAAGTCGTTCAAAAGTCAGTGAAATTTCATTTGCCCCTCCTACTTGCCTGCTAAAGCCCTGCAGGCCTACATCATGGCTAAAGCCAACCCGAAACTGTTCTAATTGCAGGCCGGCGATAATTGCCAGCGTCTGATCTTGTTCCGGGCCGCCGGTAAGGGGCACTCCTTTATATACTACTCCTAACGTAAGAGGCGTATAGATAGTGTATAAGCCTAGATCCGTGCGGCTAAAATTTTGCTGCCGGGTATACATAACACTCGGCGAAAAGCTCCATTCGAATAACCTGCCTTGATTTTCGTAGGTGCGGGCGTAAAATTTATACCCGGCGTTGGCCGTTAAACGTACGGGCAGCTTAATGGTTTGTCCGAATCCGTAGGCAGGTTTGTTCAGATGCGCCGCTGTCAGCCCGAACCAGAACTGGTTGGTATACACCAGGCCACCCAGTGCAAAGCTCAGGTAATGTGCCGGTTCAAAACTGCTGGCCTCTGCAGAGGTAACAGCAACCATGCCATTATCTGAAAGCTGGTCTCCGAAAACCAGATTATCATAGTTCACCCGGAGCAATGCGATACTTGCCTGCAGGCCTGCTGCCATCGTCCAGTTTTCGGTCAGGCGGGTGTGATAGCCATAGGCCAGGGCAGCCTGGAATTTCTGCAGGCCGCCTATTCCTGCTTTGTCCTGCTGCAATAGGACTGAGATGGCACTTTTCTGGTCCGGCAGCCTGAAATCGCCAGCCAGTTGGTTGGTGATAAAGGCGCCGTTCAGAGAAGGCCACTGGCTTCGGTGCGCCGCTGTAACGCTCCAGCTGTGGTTAAGGCCGGCAAAAGCGGGGTTTAAGTATAGGCTATTGGCGTACTGTTGCGTAAATACCACATCCTGGGCGCTGCTCCGGAAAGAGCAGAAGCAGCAGAAGCAGCAGATAAGAATACAGTTAAAACGCATACAGGGGAGGTATCTTAGTCGCCGGGAGCTTTTTTGCTGCCAAAGTATCAGGCAGAATATGGCCACATACGCAGGCTTTTTACTAACGTTGAAAAATGTGCCGGTTGTATCTTAAACACGGACTGCTGTTAATAAACCGGCAACGGTATTCCTGCTAAAGAAAGGGCAGCCCTATAACTTTTAATAGCCAAAAGCGTTTCGTGCATGGTTTTTGTCACAAATTACATAGTTTAGCCACTATATCCAGAAAACTCTAATTCATTTATATGAGAAAAGTAATAATAGGCTTTTTTATCTTCCTGGCAGTGCTCTTTGCGGCAGCGGCTATCTTGCCGCTGCTCTTTAAAGATAAGATCAAGCAGGCTCTTGATAAGCAGATAGCTCAAAGTATAGATGCACGTGTGGTTTACCAGACCAACGATGTAAGCGTGTCGCTGCTGCGCCACTTCCCTAACCTGTCGCTGAGCGTCGATAATCTGGCCATTATCGGCAAAGATTCTTTCCAGTTAGATACGCTGGCGCAGATTCCGTCTTTTAACATGGGCCTAAACCTGATGAGCGTGATCAGCGGCGATGAGTTGAAGGTAAACTCCATTACTTTAGATCAGCCCGTTATCCACCTGGTGGTGCTCAAGAGCGGCAAAGCCAACTGGGACATCTATATACCCGATACAACCGCCACTACGCCCGCTGATACAGCTGCCTCTGATTTTAAGATGGCGATCAACCAGTGGGAGGTGAACAGCGGTACCCTCTTCTACGACGACCTGAGCATTCCTTTCGGGATGGCCGCATACCATGTAAACCATACCGGCAGCGGCGATTTTGAGCAGAATGTGTTTGACATGGTGTCGCATACCAAAGCAGATGGCGTAACGATGACGTACAATGGCGTAAACTATATCGAAAATGCCAAGTTGGACGGAGATGTGGCCATGGCCATGAACCTGAACAAATCGCTTTATACTTTTAAAGATAACAGGATCCGGCTGAATGAGCTGCCGTTTACTTTTAATGGTTCCATTCTGATGCCGGACAGCACCATTGATCTGGACCTGGCCTTTAAAGCAACGGAAACAGATTTCCGCAATGTCTTATCGGTGGTGCCGGGCATGTATACGGAGAATTTCGATGACATCAAAACCTCCGGTAAGCTGAGCTTTGACGGGTATGTGAAAGGCCGCTATAGTGAAACAAGTATGCCCGGCTTCGGTACAGAGCTAAAAGTGATCGACGGCATGTTCAAATACCCTGACCTGCCCGACGCTGCCCGCAACATCAACGTAAACATGCGCGTCGACAACAAAGATGGCATCGTGGACAACACGGTAGTAGATATACGCCAGCTGCACATGGACCTGGGGAAGAACCCGATAGATGCTAAAATGCTGGTGGAAGGCCTGAACCCGATGAAAGTGGACGGCAATGTGAAAGCGAATGTGGACCTGGCGGAGCTCACCAAAGTATACCCGATAGAAGGTATGATACTGCGTGGCCTGCTGCGGGTGAACGGTACCGCCAAAGGCACTTACAGCGAAAAGAGCATGCCGGTAATTGATGCCGACCTGAACCTGGCCAATGGCTTTGTTAAGTCGAAGGACTTTCCGGCACCGATCCAGCACCTGAATGTGGTGAGTAACGTGCGCAACACTACAGGCAACACCGATGATACCCGCATCAACATCGAAAACTTTAACATGACACTGGACGGCGAGCCGCTGGAAGGCCGGGTGCTGGTAGAGGGCATCGATAAGCCTGCTTTTGATGCCCGCGTAAAAGGTATTCTGGACCTGACCAAGCTGACCAAGATCTTCCCGCAGGAAGGTATGACGGTTTCCGGGCGTATCAATGCCGATGTGGCAGCCAAAGGAAAGCTGAGCGATGTGGAAGCAGAGAAGTATAACAACGTGATTGCTAACGGCACCATGGCCATCAACAACCTGAACTTTGTAAGCGAAGAACTGCCGCAGGGTATCAAAATTACTAATGCAAATGCTGTGTTTAACAACGAGCGCATTAACCTGCAGAACATGAGCGGCTACCTGGGCAAAAGCGACATTCAGGCCAACGGTATCCTTTCGAACTACCTGGGCTATGCCCTGGCCGACAACCAGGCCTTGCGCGGTAACTTCAACATCAGCTCTAACCGTTTTGATGTGAATGAGTGGATGGTGGACGATGAAGGCGCTCCTGCTGACCAATCAACACCAGGTGTGGTGGAGGTGCCGGCTAACCTCGACGTGACCCTGAACATGAATGCCAAGCAGGTGCTGTATACCGATTTCAAGCTGAACGATGTAGGTGGCCGGGTGCTGGTGAAAAACAAAATAGCGAAGCTGGAGCAGGTAAGCTTTAATATGCTGGGAGCTACTTTTGCTACCAGTGGCAGCTACAACACGCAAAGCCTGCAGCACCCGCTGTTTGATATGAAGCTGAACATCGACAACCTCGAATTTAAAGAGGCTTTCAACAACTTCAATACAGTTAAAGCCCTGGCTCCTATCGCTGGCTTGCTGGATGGCAGGTTCTCCACTAACTTCAGTTTTGCGGGTGAGCTGGGGCAGGATATGATTCCGGTGTTCAACACCCTGGATGGTGCCGGTATAATCAACGTGATCCGCGCGGCGGTAAGAAATGTACCCATTGTAGATAAGATTAGCAGCCTCACCCATTTTGAAGAGCTGAAAACCTTTGTGGTGGAGAATAAGAAGATAGATGCCGAGGTAGTGAATGGCAGCTTAGTAGTGAAACCTTTCGACCTGAAAGTGGGCAACACAGAGATGACGGTGGGCGGCACTAACAACGTGAACGGCCAGATCGACTATGTAACAGCCCTGAATGTGCCGGCAGGTAAAGTAGGCCGCGAACTGAATACCCGCCTCGCCAGCTTGCTGGGCAATGAGCAGGTGCAGGCCTCTGACCGCGTCACACTGAAGCTGAATGTAGGAGGCACGCTCACCAACCCGAAAGTAGGACTTGCCGGCGGCTCTGTTAAAACGCAGGCCAAAGAAATGGTGAAGGAAGTCGTGCAGAACAAACTGGACAACGTGAAGCAGCAGGCCCGCGATACTTTGCAGGCCGAACTGACCAAACGCAAGCTGGAAGTGGAGCGGAAAGCACAGGAAGAACTGGATAAGAAACGCGCAGAAGCCGAGAAGCAACTCAAGCAGAAAGCAGCCGACAAAGTAGGAGGCTTCCTGAAAGGACTATCCAAACCAGCTGCCAAGCCTGATACCACGAAAGCAGGTAACTAATCAGGTAAACGGTTTTAAACAAAAAGCTTTTTGAAAAGCATGAAAAAAGGAGGCTCTGGATAGGGCCTCCTTTTTATTTTATCAGCTATGGTACTTCCAAGTCCGGAAGCTAGCCGTTTGCTTCATACTACCCATTTATACTTGGGTAGCTGTTAGCAAGCGCCTGAAAGTCATTTAGGTTAGTATACCTGGCCCATCAGCTCGCGCACATAGGTTACGTAATCTGTATTAGGCGGCGTGTGGCCGTTCTTGCGCAGATCGGTAGCAACTTGAGCCCGGTGATAGGTTGCATGGTTGAAAGCATGTGTCAGGATGTCGAGCACGCGGGTGCTATACTTGTGGCCCAGGCTGTTGCTGTAGTCTATCAAACGGTTAAATTCAGCTTCGTCGGCGTTTTGCACCAGTTCTGCAATTTTATACGAAGCATAGGCATGCAGCTTCTTCAGCTCTTCCAGCGAGTGCTCCTGCCATACTTTTACAGGGCTCTCGGTGCCGGTAATGCGGGCAATCCAGATGGCCTGTGCATTAAGGGCATGGCTAAACAGGCGGCCAGCATTGTCCGGCACATGGGGCAGGCTGCTGAACACGTCCAGCATCGTTTTGTTCGCCCAGATGTTATACTCTGAAAGGTTTTTCAGTACGTCGTTTCCAGTCATTTTTATCAGTATTCTCGTTTATCTTCCCAAATTAAAGTTTCATTCTTACGCTGTTCCGCGAAATCAGGACAGCGGCCGTCTCCTTTCCCTGTAATGCCACCGTCGGGCTCACAAAGTACGTTACCCTGCTCGTCGTATACTTTGCTTGGTATGTCGCAGCAGCGGCTGGTAAGGTAGTATACCTGCTGGTTGTTGTAAGTATAACGATAGATTCTGGCAGGTGGGTTGGCTGGTTTTTCTTCCTGCAGGTGCTGGATCAGCTGGCTTAGCCATGGCGCAGCCAGTGCATTGGCTGTGGCTGCCTCTGATATTTGCGGAGAAATGCCGGGCTTGCAGGCGCATAGCAGGCAAAGCAGCAACGCAAGTAGTACTCCGACCGGTTCCTTTGTTAAGGCCATAAGGCATGTTGATGATAGCAGCGCAAAGGTAACAAACCCGTCGTTTTAAAAGAAGCCCGCCGGTTAACTGTTAAAGTAGGCTAGCCAATAAGGTACAAAAATGATCAGCCCGATCGCCGCTGCCGTAATGGCAGCCATCAACACGGCCCCTGCTGCCAGGTCTTTGGTCTTGCCAGCCAGAAAATGCTGCTCCGGCGATACCAGGTCGGTGAGAGTTTCGATAGCCGTATTGAAAATCTCGGCCATCCATACCAGGCCCACGCAGAAAACCAGCAGGCACCACTCCATGCGGCTTACTTCAAACCGATAAGCCATCACAAACACGATGACGCTGGCCAGCACGTGCAGGTGCATGTTGGGCTCCGACCGGAACACAGCGCTCATACCTTTAGACGCAAATTTGAAGCTGTTATAGCGGGAGCTGAAGAACGAAGGACGACTCATAAACTTTATACTTTTGATGTCGCCTACCTTATACTTGTGTCGGGCGTGTTGAGTTTATTTCACCGCTTCCTGCTATGTAGTTACGCCTATAAACTGCTGTTTTAACGTGTTGGCTGCCTGAAATTTAAATTTTTCGAGTACTTTATTTTATTATAACTAAATTTTTAGTTAATTCATCATACAAATGCAGCGTTCCTATACTTCCTGACTCTTAAAAGGATTCCTATGAAAACTTTACCTGTAAATGCGCTCGTGCTTCTGACAGCCATAAGCCTGCTTTCCTGCACCAAAGATGTGTATAAGCGGCCAATCACCATCGACCAACTGGAGTTTGCCAACAAGGCCGGTCAGGTTTATCAGCAGCAGTTCCAGCAGGTGAATGCCTGGTACCTGCAAAAGCTGGACTCGCTGCAAGCCGCCGACCAGCGCCTGGTGATCGACACAACAGCAAAAAAGAAGTACCACAAGTATAATTATACGTTGGTAGCTTCGCTGCACAGCTTAGACCTGAACGGCAGCCTGGGTGTGTACTACCAGCTATACCTGCAACCTAACAGTGGCATAGGTAAAATAAAGGGCGGCGTGCAGCACGACATGTATAACGAACTAAAACTCTACTCGCCTGCCTCGCTTTTTCAGCAGCATGGCCGCCGCTATTATCAAGACAGTGTGGTGGCAGGTGCAACCACCGGCATCATACCAGTGCATGTGCTATATAAGCCAGAGAATATGGCCGCATCAGGTATAAAGAACTTCGAAATTGAAGGTATAAACTTCTTTAAGGGGCTAAAGAAAAAGCAGCAGCATAGCCTGATACGCATCATCAACAATGCTATTGTGTTGCGGCAGCAGCGTTTGGCACAGGAGAAAGGCAGCCACAGCAAACCATTCAACTACTATGCTCCCTGGCTGCCCGGTGCTGCAAAAACACCTCCTACGTATGCGCTTACCATGGATGTGACGGAGGATATACTAGCCAATAAAATCACGTTAAAGCTGCATTACAAAGCCAATATTGTAGAGCCGAAGTGGTTAGCTTCTGAAATAGCCATCAACCGCCGCGATTTTTTGGACGGGTACTACTACGAAGCGGACAACAGGATAAGTGGTCTGGTTAACTTTTTTGTCGCGCAGCTGGCTGCTGCCGAACCACAGTAAGCGTTGTAAGTTGGAGTTGCCGTGCTTTAGGGTTGTGCAGCCAGCTTTATAGCCTCTGCGTTGATGCAGTAGCGTACGTGGGTTGGTGTGCGGGTATCCTCAAAAAGGTGCCCCAGGTGCTGGCCGCATTGCCGGCAAAGCAGCTGCGTACGGCTGCGGCCATAAGTATCCAGCGGTTTGTGCTGTACGTGCTCCCCTATCTGGCTCCAGAAACTTGGGAAACCAGAGCCGACCTCAAACTTTTTCGCAGCTTCAAACAGGGTTTCCCCGCAGCAGGAGCAAGTATAAATGCCCTGTTCGTGCTCATACCTGGAGGAGTCTATTGGTTGATTTCGAACCATGTGTAGCTAAAAAGGCAAGTGCATTGCTACACTTGCCTTCTCTTGTTTTATTGCTTCTCCAGTTCTTCCACCGGCACAAACTTCATCGACAGCGAGTTCACACAGTGGCGTACGTTTTTCGGGGTCAGGTACTCGCCCTCGAACACGTGGCCCAGGTGCGCGCCGCAGTTGGCACAAACAATCTCGGTTCGTCGGCCGTCGGCGTCGCGAACACGCTTCACAGCACCGGTTATTTCGTCGTCAAAGCTTGGCCAGCCGCAGTGCGACTCAAACTTATACTCTGAGGTATACAGCGGGTTGTTGCAGCGCCGGCACAGGTATACGCCCTCGGCTTTGTTGTGCTCATACTCGCCGGTGCCCGGGTACTCGGTGCCCTTGTTCACGATGATGCGCGCCTCCTCCGGCGTCAGCTTGTTATATTCAGATGGGTCTTTTGCGACTTTCATAGGGATGTACTTTGGGTTGATGCTTTGTATGTGTGTGCTAGTATAAACAGCATACAAGGGCAAAGAGTTTTCCGGATCACTTGGCGGAGGATAAAAGAGGCGCCAGCCATACTTCTACTATATGCAGCTACAGCCAACCCTGTCTACCTCGGCATACCACAGGTAAACGATCTTGCCGTCCATTACCATCAGCAGCCCCCGGGAGGGCGTTTGCAGCTGGTTGTTTAGCGGAAAGGTATCGGCATAAGTAAAGTACAGGCTATTTACGCCTTTTAAGGCGGCAAACGTTTTTTCCTGCGCTGAGCTGGTCGGGCAGTCGAAACAGGCGGGCTTTAGCTGCTGTTGCATCAACTGGTCTACGCTGGGGTAGGCTGCATACACCAGGTCCAGGTTATAGGGGCTCCCGAAAAGCACCTTATCAGTAGCTTTAAAAGGCTTTGTATCCAGCAGGTAGTTGTAGTACTCCAGGCATTCGTTGGCAAAAGAGCCGAAGTTAACCACTTTTGTTTTCGTTCTACGGCCCGTTGTAAAAGCATACAAAGGCTCGCTGGTATTTTTGAAAAGGGAGTCAGCCAAAGCCGGGTGCAGCACGATCTTGTTTTTAGCCGCTGTGTCGACGGCACCAGTCAGTTTGCTGTTGAGCAGCACCTTGTTTTCCAGGGAGATGTCCTGAAAGGTTTGGTCGTTCTGGTCGTATGCCGGAAATCCCAGCACGCCCAGCTCATTTTTCTCCAGTTTAAAGATCGGGAACAGCACCTGTGATGTGGTAAGGGTGCTATGCCGCTCTTCCGGCGACTGCTGCAGGTATTGTTGCAGGGCCAGCAGAAACATCCTGTTCTGCGCTGTCAGCGCCGGGTTTGCCAGCGCTTTTGGTAATACAACGGTCGAGAAGTAATCTACTTTGGCAGAATCTAGTTTTTGCTGTTCCGCCCAATACGCTTGGCACTCCTTCGCCAAAGCCTCATTTACCTGCTCCACTTCCTTTTGGCTGCTGCTATCAACTGCGGCGGCGGGAGCTTCTTTGCCCATTTCAGTTTCTATCTTATCCAGGTCCGGCACCTTTTCTTTCTGCTGGCAGGCAGCCACAAAGAGCAAAACAAGGGATAAGATTAGGTACTGTACGTGTTGTTTCATAGAAGAGGGCTATGCGTAAGGTGCTTGCATAAGGCATTTATTTCGGCACTAAGATAATTAAGTATCCCGATGTGGCGATATGGCAAGCAAAACTCCTGTTAAACAAAAAGTAGCCTCGCAGAAATTAATTTTCTTTCGCTGCACAAGTATAAAATAAGCGTTTGATACCGCAGGTTTGAGCGTAGCGCGAAGGTGTGGCAGCCAGTTTATAACTGGCGAAAGTATGATTGCAGGAAACGCCAGTTACAAACTAGCTGCAGAGTATAAACACAAATTGCGCTGTCGCTAAACTTGCGGAATAGCTAGTTGTTAGTTTCTGCTGGCGCGAGCTTGTAGTTCGTGTTTAGATTTGGGTATGTAAGTACGAGCTACAAGCTCGCACTAGCGAGGGATCGGACATAATATAAGCCTTTTCATTCAGGCGATAATGTTTTGCTCTTAGAATGTGGTACCACCAAATTTCTCTGACAGCAGCCTGTCAAGTTGCTCGATGTCCGCTATCAACACTTTGAAGTCTGGTGTTGCTGCTAACGCATGCTCGTTTTTCTGATACAGCTTTTTCAACTCGGCTATCTTAAAGTAAAAGGATTCGGATTGTAGCTTGATCTCTAGCAGCGCTACCTTTTCTTCAATAGCATTCTTTCTCTGTTTAGCCACTTCTATTATTTCGATAGCCGAAGTATAATCCAGTTCTTTTCGTTGGAGAGATCTTAGGAGTTCGCAATCGTAGCTGGCACATTGCTTCGGTCTGTCTGGGTAAATAGTGCAGCCATCACAGTAGTTGTTGCAGGGCTGAAGAAAGATTCCATCATTACTTGCCTCCTCAATAGCCATTACTTCTTTGATCCTGGGCAACTCTTCAGGACTAAGCTGTACAAAGCCAACTAAGGTGCCGTCGCAACACAGCCCACAAGCCAAACAGATATTGGTTGAATCAATCATACTTACTGCATTTAAGCACTTCTTTCATGTATTGTTTGAAGGTAGCTTAGATTACAGCTAGTACTAGTATAAACGGAACATTAGGCCTTTTAGTCGCCTTTGCTGGAAAAAGCTACAAACTCGCACGAGTAAAACCACCTAAAATGGCAGATCATCTTCCTCGACTTTATATATTTTATAAAGCCTTTGCTCTTCTTTAAGAAGTATGCTCAACCCATCTTGAGAAATCTTATACTTATAGATGTCTTCGCCATTTCCATCTACATCATTCTCTTTTTGAATTAAGCCTAATTTTTCCATTTTGACAGATGCTATATCAACTCTCGGATCCCTGATTTTTAAAGTTTCTTTAATCTGCCACAAACTTAACCCTGTTGGAGAGTCAGTTGCTGTTGCAATAAGTACAGCTAAAAATTTGAAGTCTATTTCAGATAATTCTATGTCTGTAATTTGAAAAGTAGAATTTGAGGTATTGTATGTATTTATACTTCTTACTAAGCCTAAACCTTCAACCTCTTTTTTGATTAGTGAACACGCATAGTTTAATGCAGATGTGACGTCACCATCAGATCTGTTTGGTTCAAAATCAGCAGTTGTTATACCAAGTAGATCTGTGGGAAGATGCAAGTCAGTGTTACGAGGCTTAACTATAAAGCACCTTTCCTTTCCTAAAGTGCCAATAAACAGCCCTAGTTCAAAAACTACGTTATCTCTAACTATCTTCTCTTCAGTATTCCTTATTGTAGCTAAATCGTCAGGAGAGAAAATGAAGATTGCAAAGTCAATAGAAGTTGCCTTCTCAGTAAGAGAATCTATTGTGTTATTTGACAACTTAAATGTTCCGTTTCTCCAAATAGTAACTTCACATGAATGGTCTAGATTTGCATTAATAGCATCAGCAATACTTAAACTTTCAGTTGAACATCCAATAAATAATCTTGGCTTTCTTTCCATCACTATCAACTTTGATTAGAACCTATAAATATACTAAAAGCTACATAAAGTAGTGTAAAACAATAAAAGCAGCCCCTTCCGGAGCTGCTTTTCCTTTATCTGCACAAGTATAAAATCTTGTGTCTTAAGTCCAGCGTCTATTATTTCAAACTGCCGATCATGTCTTCTGGCTTCACCCACTCGTCGAACTGCTCGTTGGTGAGCAGGCCGAGGTCGAGGGCGGCCTGACGGAGGGTGGTGCCTTCTTTGTGAGCCTTCTTCGCGATCTTGGCCGCATTGTCGTAGCCGATGTGGGTGTTCAGGGCCGTTACCAGCATCAGCGAGTTCTCGAGGTTGTGCTTGATGCGCTCGCGGTTTGGCTCTATGCCCACGGCGCAGTGCTTGTCGAAGGAGTCGCAGGCATCGCCGATGAGCTGGGCGCTCATGAGCAGGTTGTAGATCATCACCGGCTTAAACACGTTCAGCTCGAAATGGCCGTTCATGCCGCCCACCGAAATGGCTACATCGTTTCCGATCACTTGGGCGCACACCATCGTCATGGCCTCGGCCTGCGTGGGGTTTACCTTGCCTGGCATGATCGATGAGCCCGGCTCGTTCTCCGGTATCAGGATTTCAGAAATACCGGAACGGGGGCCAGAAGCCAGCAAACGGATGTCGTTGGCGATCTTCATCAGGCTTACCGCCAGCTGCTTCAGCGCGCCGGAAGTTTCTACGATCGCGTCGTGGGCTGCCAGGGCCTCAAACTTGTTAGGCGCCGTGATGAACTCATGGCCGGCAAATTCGGAGATCTTCTCAGCTACAAGCTCTGCATAACCTGCCGGTGTGTTCAGGCCAGTACCCACAGCGGAACCACCAAGCGCTAAAGTGCTCAGGTGTGCCAGCGTGTTGCGCAGCGCCTTCATACCGTAGTCCAGCTGCGCCACATAACCCGATAGCTCCTGCCCTAACGTTAGCGGCGTAGCATCCATTAGGTGGGTGCGGCCGATCTTCACCACATCCATAAACTCCTCAGACTTGGCCTGCAGCGTGTCGCGCAGCTTCTGGATCATAGGCAGCGTGTGCTCCACCACTTTCTTGTAAGCGGCAATGTGCATAGCTGTCGGGAAGGTATCGTTTGATGACTGCGACTTGTTCACGTCATCGTTCGGGTGGATCTTCTTTTTCTCATCGTTGAGCTGACCACCCAGCAACACGTGGGCGCGGTTGGCCACCACTTCGTTCACATTCATATTCGACTGCGTGCCTGAGCCTGTCTGCCACACTACCAGTGGGAACTCGCCCTCCAGCTTGCCTGCCAGAATCTCGTCGCATACTTCCGAAATGATGTCGGCTTTGTCCTGCGACAGTACGCCTAGCTGAGCATTGGCCTGAGCAGCCGATTTCTTTAGTATAGCGAACGCTTCAATTACTTCTTTAGGCATCGTTTGCCCGCCTATGGTAAAGTTATCTTTTGAGCGCTGTGTCTGAGCACCCCAGTATTTGTCTGCAGGCACCTCTACAGGGCCCATCGTGTCTTTCTCTACGCGAACTTGCATCTAATTTTATTTTAGGTTTACGGAATATCTGTTTGTGGCAAAACTACAAAAATATTTTCTTGCACGCTGCGCCTGACGACCGGCCTCCGCATGGCTGCCTTGCCTGCAGCTAAGCGCTACTGCAACAGCTGCTTTGCGGCCGGTAGTTAGTACCTTTATACTTCTTCTCCGGAGCAAAGGCTACAAAAAGGCGGTGTTTGCCGCGCAGCTGTTTGTAAGTTGCCTTAATGGATCACCCGCTTGCCCGACTCCTGCGAGAGCAGCGCGATCATCTCCGGGGGCACTGGCTTCAGGTAGGCTGTGTTGATGTTGTACTGATCGTTAAAGCGGATCACGTACTCCCCTTCTACTCCCAGCGACTGAATGCTGCTGATATCCTTTATGGCATAGGTGCGTTCCTGCAGCAGCACATTCGTAATCCGGATGCTGTCTTCGTGCACCGTTACGTGCCAGCGCATGGCAAACCAGCCAACCACCGCCGAAAGCACCAGCATCACCACGAACAGGATACCATAGGCACGGCGCGAGTTTTGCCCTTCCTGGTGTTGTATGTAGGTTTGGTACAACTCGTAATCGTGGCCCAGCATTGTACTCTGGATGACTTTAAGCGGGAGGAGCGCCAGGGTAAGGCCGATCAGCAGGCCCGGGGCAAAAAGCGCCCGGAAGTTTGGCGTGAGCACATAGGAGGAGCCGTTGAGCGTATATGCGTGCAGAATACTGGCAACAAGGGCCAGCATGCCGGCTGCAAAAACGGACAGCACCACGGCAAACACATAGTAGGCGAGCGTCAGCTTTAGCTCCTGTCGTTGGATGTACTTCAGTTCTTCGGCGTCCAGCACTGCCGGTTGCTGCGCCGGCGACAGGCGGCGCATGGCATAACGGATCACCGGCAGGAGAACGGCGATGGCAAAAAAGCTAAGTAAGAGACTTTTGATTATTTCCAGCATAGGGCAAATAGAATTGCCGCAAAGTTAATACGGTATCCCCAATTTCCGGTAAATAAAACCAAGTAACCAGGCAGGCCCTATTAGCAGAAACTGCAGGTCCTTCAAAAACGATGGTTTTTTGCCTTCCACCTTATGCCCGTAGAATTGCCCGATCCAGGCCAGCACAAAAATGATGAGGCACAGCAGCCAGAGCGGCGTGCCCGTAGCTGCATCCAACACGTGCACCGCCATTAGCACCAGCAGGCATACCAGCGCCATACCGAAGAACATGGTAACAGACAGGCGCAGGTAAAACAGTAGGCCCAGCATAACCACTACTGTTCCAAAATGCACATACGGCTGCACTGCCGGCGGAAAGGGAGCTTTCAGCGCGTCGCTGGGGATGCTGGCCAGCAGCCCGACCACGCTGAAGAAAATAAGCGGAACGCATACCCAGTGGATAAGCTTATTGGTGTGGTTCTGATGGCTCTCGCCATACGCATCGAACCATTGCTGCATGTTTTTCATACGTGTCCGGCTATGTATAACGTTTATCAAGATAGGCTGCAACTGCAACGCTACATCAAAATACATGTTTTCAGGTATAAATCCAAATATAAGTAACTTACAGAGAACAGGCTGCCGTACAGGCCCCGGATCGTTCATAATTTAGCTTGCTGAATGAAGGCTTTTTTGCTACATTTGGCTATAGCAACAAAACTGCACAAGCTGCGGCAACTACCAGCATATTTTTGCTGCTTTGTAATACCGGCATAACCTGTAGCATATGAATTTTGCCAAGCTGGCTTCTTTTGTAAGAGACTATTTTATCGCTATTTTCTCCTTCCTGCTTATTTTCCTGCTTACGATTTTTATTTATTCGGAGACTAAAAAGAAAGCGGAAGAGCGTAGCGCCAAGCTATTCCACATTCGGGCAGATCAGGTCACTGAATCGATCGAGTCGCGGGTGAAGGATTACATACAGATTCTGGTGGGTGGCAAAGCGCTTTTTGTGGCCTCAGATACAGTAAAGCGCGACGACTGGTATACGTACTGCCAGAACCTGAACCTGAAACAGCGCTACCCAGGCATACAGGGCATTGGCTATGCGCAAATAGTGCGCCCTGAAGAAATGGCCCGGCACCAGCAGTTCATCCGCAGCGAGGGCTTCCCGAACTATAAGATCTATCCTGCCGGCGATCGGCCCATCTACTCGTCCATTATTTTTATCGAGCCTTTTACCGGCCGTAACCTACGGGCTTTTGGCTATGACATGTTCAGCGATCCCATCCGGCAGGCAGCCATGCGCATGGCCCGCGATACCAAGCAGCCGGCCATGTCGGGTAAGGTGCGCCTGGTGCAGGAGAACGGAAAAGACGAGCAGGAAGGCTTCCTGATTTACCTGCCGCTGTACTGGCACAACGCTGATCCGGAATCCATTAAGGACAGGCAGCAGCTGATAAAAGGCTTCGTGTACAGTCCGTTTCGCATCAAAGACTTAATGCAGTCTGTGCTGGGCGATAACTTTGAAGACCTGGACATAGAAGTATTCGATGGCAATACATTAAACAAGTCGGCGCTGCTGTTCAGCACCAGCAGTACCTTGTACTCGCAGCAATCAGATAAGCGCAATTACCATACCCTCGGCACCATTTCGGTTGGTAATCATACCTGGCGCGTGTACATTACCGGCAAGCGGGAGTTTGTGCGCACCACCGACACTGAACTGCCCTATTTTATTTTGTGGGGAGGTAGCATTATTAGTTTACTGATGTTCTTCATCATCTGGTCGCTCTCGGCCACCCGGCGCTCTAACCGCCTGAAGCAAACCATTACAGATAATGCCACCGCTGCCCTTTTTATCATGGATGCCCGGGGATACTGTACCTTCATGAACCCTGCTGCGGAAGAAATGACAGGCTTTACTTTTGAGGAGATCACAGCAAAGCCGCTCCACTACATGATTCACCACCACCACCCGGATGGTACTCCTTTCCCAATTGAAGAATGCCCGATAGACAGAGCGCTGCCTACTAACAATAACATGCGCGCCTATGAAGATGTCTTTATCCGGAAAGATGGCAGCTTTTTTAACGTAACCTGTGCCGCACGCCCTATTATAGAAAATGGGGTGCCGGTGTATACGATCATCGAGGTGCGCGATATTACGGACGAAAAGCGGACGCAGCAGGCGATCATTGAAAGTGAGGCACGCTTCAGGACCATGGCTGATAATGCGCCTGTGATGATCTGGGTAGGCGATACCTGGGGAGAGTGCATGTATGTGAACAAGCAATGGACCGACTTTACCGGGCGCACTTTTGAAGAAAGTATAAGCCTGGGCTGGAAAGAAGTGGTGCCGGAGAAGGATATGGCCAGCTACGTCACCAGGTTCCGGGAAGCGGTAGCTGCCGCCGAGACGTTTAAAATTGAAATGCGCATGCGCCGCCACGACGGCAAGCTGCGCTGGGTCATCAATACGGCCATGCCCCGCTTTGGCGTAAACGACGAGTTCTTAGGCTACATCGGCTCCATTATCGACATTACAGAGATAAAAGAGGCCGAACGCAAGATAAAGCAAAACGCGCGGTTGTTGCAGAAGCTCTTCCTGGAAGTGCCGGCGCTGGTGGGCCTGGTGCGGGCACCCGACTACAAGTATGTGCTGGCCAACCCGCTTTACCGCCAGCTTTATGGCAACCGCCCATTAGTAGGCAGAACCATTCATGAGGCGCACTCCATAACAGAAGGAGCCGGCTTTTTTGAGAAGCTCCTGCAGGTATTTGAAACAGGCAAGCCGTTCATCGGGAAAGAGGTGCCCACCACCATTGACCGCCTGAGCACCGGCGAGCACACCGATGCCTACTTTAACTTAGTATACCAGCCCCTGATGGACAGCAACAACCAGGTGGAGGCAGTGCTGGTATTTGCCGTAGAGGTAACAGAACTGGTAGCAGCCCGCAAAAAGCTGCTGGAAACAAACGAGGTGTTGAGCGAGAAGAACACAGAACTGCAGCGCATCAATAACGACCTGGACAGCTTTGTATATACCGCCTCGCACGATCTGAAATCCCCTATCGCGAACATGGAAGGACTGGTAACGCTGCTGCGCGACATTCTGGATGGGAAACTTAACGAAGAGGACAACCAGATTCTGGGCATGGTGGGCGGCTCTATTGACAAATTAAAGCAGACCATTGCAGACCTGGCCGAGATTACCAAAGTGCAGAAAGAGCTGCAGTCGGAAGTAGAGCCGCTTTCGTTTCAGGATATGTTGCAGGACGTAGAAGCGGACGTGCAGCCGCTGGTGCTGGAGTCGGATGCTACCATCATCACCGATTTTCAGATAGCGCATATCCTCTATACCCGCAAGAACCTGCGCAGCATCATCTATAACCTGGTAAGCAACGCCATCAAGTATAAATCGCCGGAGCGCAAACCGGAAGTACACATCAGCACGCACCTCCAGGGTGATTTTGTGGTACTGGAGGTAACCGATAATGGCCTGGGCATTAAGAAAGAGCAGCAGCACAAGCTGTTCAGTATGTTCAAGCGCCTGCATACCCATGTGGAAGGTACCGGCATTGGCCTGTACATCGTGAAGCGCATCATCGAAAACAACGGCGGCCGCATAGAAGTGCACAGCATCTTGGGCAAAGGCACCACTTTTAAAGTATACTTCAGGCAGGAACCTGTTCCGGTGCAGGTATAACTACCTAAACCTGCCGGGTTGCTCGCTGGCCCCGTCGAAGTATAAATCACAAGTATAAATAAGTACAAAACGGAGTTTTCTGCGCCTGTTTTTTGTTCTGATTAGTTGCGCCTGCTATACTTTAAAAGCACAGCTTATACTTCATCTTTACCTGAACAACGCGTAGCAAAAAACGAACATCGAAATAAATGGCTAAGATAAAAACATCCTACTTCTGCCAGAATTGCGGGGCACAGTCCGCTAAGTGGATTGGCAAATGCCCGGCCTGCGGCGAGTGGAACACCTATGTAGAAGAAGTAGTGCAGCGTGAAGAAGTAACGCCTGCCACGGCCTGGAAGGTAGGCACCAGCTCGGCGCAGGTATCGAGCAAACCCAAGCCTATCGCCGACATCAGCTACCGCGAAGAGCAGCGCATCATGACGCAGGACCAGGAGCTGAACCGTGTACTGGGTGGCGGCATTGTGCCTGGCTCCATGGTACTGATCGGCGGGGAACCCGGCATTGGCAAAAGTACGCTGATGCTGCAGATCGCCCTAAGCCTGACCAGCCTGCGTGTGCTATACGTGAGCGGTGAGGAAAGTGAGCAGCAGATAAAAATGCGTGCCGAGCGCCTGGTAGCCCAAACCTCCGACTGCTTTATACTTACGGAAACCGGCACTCAGAACATTTTCAAGCAGATAGAACAGTTGCGCCCGCAGGTGCTCGTCATTGACTCCATCCAAACGCTGCATTCTTCTTTTATAGAGGCAGGCGCGGGCAGTGTGAGCCAGGTGCGCGAGTGCACCGCCGAGCTGCTGAAGTTTGCCAAGGAGAGCGGCACGCCGGTGTTCCTGATCGGCCACATCACCAAAGAAGGCAACCTGGCCGGCCCGAAGATACTCGAGCACATGGTAGATACGGTGCTAACCTTTGAGGGCGACCGCCACATGACGTACCGCATTTTGCGCACCACTAAAAACCGCTTTGGTTCTACTTCCGAGCTGGGGATTTACGAGATGCTGGGCTCCGGTCTGCGCGAGGTAAGCAACCCATCTGAGATACTGATCTCGCAGCGCGAGGATGCTTTCAGCGGCATTGCCATTGGTGGCACGCTGGAGGGTAACCGGCCGCTGCTGATAGAAGTGCAGAGTTTGGTGAGCCCCGCTACTTACGGCACGCCCCAGCGCACCAGCACCGGCTTTGATGCCAAGCGCCTGAACATGCTGCTGGCGGTGCTGGAGAAGCGCGGCGGCTATCGGCTGGGTACGCAGGACGTGTTTCTGAACATTGCCGGTGGCCTGAAGGTGGAAGATCCGGCGCTGGACCTGGCGGTGTGTGCCTCTATTTTGTCTTCTTTCGAGGAGATGCCCATTCCGAGCACGGCGGCTTTTGCAGCTGAAGTGGGCCTGGGCGGCGAAGTGCGGGCCGTTAACCGCGTAGAGAACCGCATCACAGAGGCCGAGAAGCTGGGCTTCAAGGATATCTACATCAGCAAGTATAACAAAAAGGGCGTGGACCTGAGCAAGTTCTCGATCAACGTACACGCTTTTGGCCGGCTGGAGGAGGTATTTGCCAGCCTGTTCGGGTAAGCACTTTGTGCTTTGGCAAGACTATATTTAGCGCTGCTAATAAAATGAAGCGATGATATGATTTTCTGAATAGTATACTTTGTTGCTGCTGCTCCGGCGCCTACCTTGGGTATAGGTATGGCCCCGGACCAGCGCAGCAAAGCAGCTGTCAAGGCGCTGCCTTAGCCGCAATGCCTTTATATGAAGAAAATCTATTTCCTGTATTTACCGGCCCTGCTGCTGCTCGCGCAGGCTGCACTGGCGCAGGACAAAGCCCTGATCACCGGTAAAATTGCAAAGCCGCTTTCAGAAGAAGTGGTGCTGGCCCTGCACCCCAACCCCATGCTGCCTGAAGAAGTGGAACTGACAGCAGTGCTGCAGAACGGGGAGTTCCGGCTGGAAGTACCGCTAACCGGCGCTATAGTGGCAGAACTGCAACATGGCGATGAGGTGGTGCCAGTATACCTGGAGCCCGGCTCCCAATTGCACCTGACCTGTAACGGTGATAAGTTTCTGAAAACGATCCGGTATGAGGGCAAGGGTGCAAACGAGAATAACTACCTGGCGCAGTATACGCGGCGCTTTGATGAGGTGGAAGATTACCAGGTGCTGCCTGACAACATCAAACTCAAAGAAAAGGAGTTTACCGCTTTCCTGGACTACCGCAGGCAGGATCAACTGAAGAACCTCGACAAGTATGGGGCCCAGCACCCGATAGCAGCTACGTTCCGCGACCTGGCTGTGGCTGAGATTGATTTCAGCTATGCCTCCGACAAGATCACGTATGAGCCTCTACGCGAGCACATCCTGATGACAGAGCGGCTGGAAAAGCCTTCTGCTGCCTTCTATGCTTTCCTGGATAAGCTGGACGTCAACAAGCCGGAGAACCTGCTTAGCCCTGCTTTTATCGGGTTTCTGCGCAACTATGTAGCCTATTATACCCAGGAGGCCGGTTACACCCAAAGCAGCAAGCCATACTATAAAGCCAGCTACGACGTGGCAGCGCAGAAGCTACAGGGCCGTGCCCGTGCTCTGGCGCAGGCCTATGTGCTGGAGCAGTCCATCCAGAAGGGCTACCTGCCTTATACCGAGGAGATGTTGCAGGACTTCGGGGGGCACTACCCGGATGCGGCGGTGAATGCCTATTTTACCAAGCTCTACGATGCGCACAAGCAGTTTGCCATCGGCAGCCTCGCACCTGATCTTCAACTGCAAGACGTAAATGGCGACTCTGTAGCGCTGCGTAGCTTTAAGGGCAAGCTGGTGTACCTGAGCTTTTGGCGCACCGACTGCGGCTTATGCATGGTAGAGCAGCCACACCTGCAGGACCTCACCAACCGCATGAAAGGCAAAGGTCTTGTATTCGTAAATATTAGCCTGGACAAAGACGAGAATGCCTGGCGCAAAGCCGTAACCAGCCGCGGCTTGGAAGGGGAACAATTATACTTGAAAGATACGGATGGCGCCTTAGCGCAGCAGTATGGCCTACAGGAGATGCCTGCCTATTTTCTGCTGGATGAGGAGGGCCGCTTTCTAAGTATAACTGCCCGCCGCCCCACAGACCATGAACTCGTAACCGACATCCAGCGCTACTTAAATACTGGGCAGGCATCGGCCACAAAATAGCCTGTATGACCAATGCCAGCAAAAAGCTGCCGGGTGCCGATCAGAGCGCTCGGCGGCTTTTTGTATGTTGCTTTGTACCCTGTGTGTTCCGGGTGGATTAATAACCGTTGCCTGTTTTGCTGCGTACTTTAATCTTACACCTCTCTTGTTAAACAGGAGGTTTCTGAACGGAATTTCAGGTGAAAAATAAGCTACTTTAATTTACAAACTTATGGCATTAATCAATAAGAAAGACATTGAGAAGCTCCTTAATGTACAGAACAATACAAATGCCTTGTGCATTTCCTTTTACTTGCCCACCCACCGCGCCGGAAAAGAGACGCTTAACGGAATGGACAGCATTGCCTTTAAAAATCAGATCCGCAAAGCCAAAGAGCTTTTAGAAAAACATGATGTGCCTGCTGCAGAGGCGGCCGAGTACCTGAAACCGGCCGAAGAACTGCTGAACGATAACAATTTCTGGCGCCACCAGGGCGAAGGCCTGGCGGTGTTCATTACCAAAGGGTTTTCTACGTACTACACGCTTCCGATTTCCATGCCTTCGGAAGTATATGTGCTGAACCAGTTCTACATCACACCTATTGTTCCTATCCTGAGCCAGAATGGCCGCTTTTTTATACTTTGGTTGTACCGCGAGAACCTGAGCTTTTACGAGGCCACCCTCGAAAGCATACGCGAGATAGACGTCAGCTCATTTGTGCCTGAAACCATGACTGAAGCGATGGCGCCTGAAGTACGGGGCAACGATCTGGATTATAACAACAGCAGGGGCACTGTGAACGGGGGCTACATTCTTACTACACAGTCGGGTTCTACCAAAGGGGATTTTGAGCACGCGCGGGTCAGAGAATTTGTGCAGCAGGTGGATAATGGTCTGCAGCAGATTTTGCATGATGCTCATGAGCCGCTGGTACTTGCTGGCGTAGACCACTACTGCACCCTTTTCCGGAAGCACAGCAAGTATAAGAACATTGCAAAAGATGTCATTAACGTAAATGAGAATACCGATGTGACCACCGCACCAAAAGTGATGCACGAAAAGGCGCTGGCCATTGTACAACCTTTAATGCACCAGAGCCACACCGAAGCCTTAGACCGTTATCAGAACGTAGCTGGCACCGGCTCTACTTCCGAAGATATTGCCACGATTGCAGCAGAGGCGGTGCACGGGCGCATCGATACCTTGTTTATTGCTCCCGGTCAGCCCGTTTGGGGAACTTACAACAGTGCGAGCGCGGCGGCAGAGATACACGACGAGTACGAGCGCGGCGACGATGACCTGGTAAACATGGCGGCTATCAAAACCTTGTCGCAGGGAGGCAAAGTATACGTGAGCAACTATGACGGCATGTCCGAAGTGAGCAATGGCGCCAATGTTAAAGCGCTCTTCCGCTACTAAAAGCAGCATACTTTTGGCCTTTCGCGTTGAAAGGCATACTTTAGTGGGGCAGCCTTGTAGGGCTGCCCCTTTTTGTTAACAGGGATTGACAGTTGCTTATGCCGCTTCCGGCGCTTTTTGTTACAGGATGCCACACTTAACCGACGGGCTTAATTTCATATCCAGGCTAACGCCGCTGCGTGCTTTTAATGCGCTGCAGGTGGTGAGCAGTTACGTGCTCTCGAAAGCTACCGGCAAGGCAACCCATTGGGGGCAGCCCATCAGTGTTTCGCTGGAGCCCACCACCTCCTGCAACCTGCGCTGCCCGGAGTGCCCCAGCGGCCTCCGCTCCTTTACGCGCCCTACCGGCATGCTGCCCGACGAACTGTTCCGGCAAACCATCGACCAGCTGCACCGCCGCCTGCTGTACCTCATTTTTTACTTTCAGGGTGAGCCTTACCTGCATAAAAACTTCCTGGACCTGGTGAAGTATGCTTCGTCTAAAGGCATTTATACCGCCACGTCTACCAACGCCCATTTCCTGGATGACGACACCGCACGCCGTACGGTGGAATCCGGTTTGGATCGGCTGATCATTTCAATAGACGGCACTACGCAGGAAACGTATGCCGCTTACCGCATTGGAGGCAAGTTGGATAAGGTGCTGGAGGGCACCCGCCAGGTGGTGAAGTGGAAAAAGGCACTCAAATCGAAGACGCCGCACATTATGTTCCAGTTTTTGGTGGTGCGGCCTAACGAGCACCAGCTGGATGACGTAAAGAAGTTGGCGCAGGAATTGGGCGTAGATGAAGTGGTGTTTAAAACGGCCCAGATCTACGACTATGCACAAGGTTCGCCGCTCATCCCAACCATTGATTATTATGCGCGGTACCGCAACAATGGCGATGGCAGCTATAGCATCAAAAACAAACTGCTGAACCATTGCTGGAAAATGTGGCACTCCTGTGTGATTACGTGGGACGGGCTGGTGGTACCCTGCTGCTTTGACAAAGATGCCGAATACCGGCAGGGCGACCTGAAGCAGCACAGTTTTGCCCAAGTATGGCGCGGCCCAACGTATACACAGTTCAGGCAGTCGCTGCTACGCTCGCGTACTGAGATTGACATGTGCCGCAATTGCACTGAAGGCACTAAAGTATGGGCCTGACGTACGTACGTGATAAGTAAGATTCAATTTAAAGTATATATGACCGACATAAATAATTCACTGCATCTACTGCTGAAAAAGGTTCAGAACTGGGGCGAGCACATCTTTATCATGCTGCCCAACATTTTTGTGGCGTTAATAGTACTGATCATCACCTTTGCGGTAGCACGCTTTATCCGCCACGGCATGGACCGGGTATTCCGCCGGTTTACGCATAGTGCGGCCCTCATCAACCTGTTTACAACCCTGGTGTATATTGCCGTACTGATTATAGGGTTCTTCTTTGTGCTGAGTGTGCTGCAGCTTGATAAAGTAGTGCTCTCGCTGCTGGCTGGTGTTGGTATCATTGGTTTGGCCTTAGGCTTTGCCTTCCAGGATATTGCCGCCAACTTTATCTCAGGGGTAATTATTGCTGTGCAGAAGCCCTTTGGTGTAGGTGATATGATCGAAACAAACGAGTACTTTGGCGTGATCGAGCGCATTACGCTGCGTACTATTGATATCCGACAGACGACAGGTGAGCTGGTGTTGCTGCCTAATAAAATGGTGTTTGAGAACCCGCTGACCAACTTCTCTGCGAAAGGCACCCGCCGCATTGACCTGGAGGTCGGTATCTCGTATGGCGAAGACCTGGAGAAGGTGCAGCAGATAGTAATTGACGCCCTGGAGGATGTAAAGAACCGCCTGAAGAACAAGGACATTGAAGTAATGTATGATGCCTTCGGCGACAGCTCCATTAACTTTAAAGTACGATTTTGGGTAAGTTATAAGCGGCAGGTAGATTACGTGCTGGCCAAAAGTGATGCCATTATCCGCATCAAGAAAGCCTTTGATGCCAAAGATATCCTAATCCCATTCCCTATCCGCACCCTGGACTTTGCTATAAAAGGAGGCGAGAAACTGAGCGACGAGCTAAAGGCAGCTTCCGTAAATTTAAAGAACGGGCAGCAATTAGGCAGCGGCAGGTAACGCCATTCCCCTTAAAACAGCAAAGGCCGGTGCTATACAGTACCGGCCTTTGCTGTTTGAAGCGTCTTTTGTTTACTTATCTTTCTTGTCCAGGTTCTTACCCAGGTCTTCTACCTGCTTCAAAAAGGCATCCACCCCTGCATCGGCATAAGGGCCGTAAGAGTTGGAGATGGTACCTTTGCGGCCAGTGTTTGTTTCAATGGCATATAGGATGGCCAGGTCGTCCGGGTTTGTTTCTCCTTCAAACCGGTAGTGGTCCACAATGCGCACCTGGTCTGGCGAAAAGGTTTCTTTATCGGTCATATTGCAAAGCTTTCCTTCTTCAGAAACCTGAAAATCTGTCTTATAGCCATCTTTAAACAGGCGGTTCTGCACGTTTACCAGCGATCTTTCTTCTACTTTATCTTGCATAGCATATATGTTTTAGGGTTCTACTTCCAAGTATAAAAGTATACGCAGAAATAATTATTAGATACGAAAACGAGCGTGATTAAGTGGCTGGCAAAGCAAAGCGAATGCGCTGAGAGGGTGCGCTGTTGCTTTGTAGCATGCAGATTAGCGGGTTAGCGCCTTCTTCTCCAGGTCTTTCTGGATCTTGTTAAAGTCGATGGTAGCGCAGGAGCCGCAGCCTTTGGCGCAGCCGCTTTTAACCGTAAAGCTGCGGTAGAGCATGCGCCCGATATACGCCAGGGCAGCTATAAAAATGACAAGGATGAGGATATGCTGTACCATGATTTTACAACTACACAAAAGTATAAAAAGTTTACTGGAAGGACTCTTTCCAGTGCTCGGCAATGGTCTCCAGCATTTCGCCGTGTATTTTGCCGTTGCTGGCCACTACTTCTCTGCCAAACACATAGTCGCCGCCCTCGGTGAACTTGGATAACTGCCCGCCGGCTTCCTGCACGATCAGCACGCCTGCCGCTACATCCCAAGGGTTCAGGTTATACTCAAAGAAGCCTTCCAAGCGGCCACAAGCGACATACACCAGGTCCAGGGCAGCAGAGCCCAGGCGGCGCACGCCATGCGATTTGTTCATAAAGCCGGCCATCACCTGCAGGTATTGCTGCATCAGGTTAAAGTCGTAGTAAGGAAAGCCCGTTGCGATAAGCGCATTTTTCAGGGCCGGGGTATCTGTAACGCGTATGGCCTTGTCGTTCAGGAAAGCGCCTCCGTTTTTGAAGGCCGAAAAGCACTCGTCGCGGTTGGGGTCGTAGACTACGCCCAGCACCATCTCGTTCCCGTCGGCAAGTGCTACACTCACGCAGTAAACCGGCATGCCGTGGGTGAAGTTGGTCGTGCCATCCAGCGGGTCTATGATCCAGTTGTAGCGTTCGCCCTTGGTTGTCTCGGTCCCTTCTTCGGTAATAAAGCCGGCCTCCGGCAGCAGCTTCTTTAAGCCATCCACCAGTTTTTGCTCCGCCTGCTTGTCCACGTACGATACAAGGTCGTTAAAGCCTTTCATTTCTACTTTGGAGCGGTCGAAGTTTGTGGCTTCGTGCTGGATAAAGGCTCCTACGCTGCGGGCAAGTATGTTCAGATTCTGCGAAAGCTGGTTCAGGTTCATAGTTAGTGGTTTATACTTTAGTTGCGGTTGTACCTACGCAAAAGCCCTAGTTGCCGCTGCTTTTAGTTACTGTTTTTAGCCGGAATAGCCCGGCGCACCACGGCCATAGCTACAGCAAAAAGAAACAGCAGCAGCGCAGCCCATAGCGCTCCATGCCCGATATACTCGCCGTGGCTGCTGTAAAAGGTCATCTGTTTATTTGATAGGATAGTGCCGCGGAGGGCGTCCTGCACCCACCACTTCGAGCGCTGCACGATCTCTCCTTTCTGGTTGATAAAGCCGGAGATGCCGGTATTAGCCGAGCGGGCAATGCTGCGGCGGTTTTCGATGGCCCGGAGCGTGGCATACTGCAGGTGCTGCTTGTAGCCCGGCGAATCGCTCCACCAGCCATCGTTGGTGAACACGAAGATCATACTGGCGCCGTTGCGCACATACGCCGATACAAATTCGCCATAGATCGATTCGTAGCATATAACTGGTGCGGCGCCTATACTTGGCAGCGGGTTGTAGAAAAACACATCGCGCGTGTCCTGGCTGCCTACGCTGCCCACAGTGCCGCCTAAATCAATGGCCAAGGGGCCGAGAAATTTAAAGAACTGCGGGTAAGGCAGCTTCTCGACACCCGGTACCAGCTTTGATTTGTGGTACAGCTGTATCTGCCCGGCCGCGTTGATGTGCATGCCGGCATTAAAAGAGTCGTAGTAGCCGAACCCCGGCGCATAACGCACGGTAGGGGTGGCATCCTTTTTCTCGCCGTAAAAAGTATAGGTATCGATGCCGGTAACCAGTTCCAGGCCGGGGTGGCGCCGCAGGAAGGCTCGTAACTGCTCAATCGCCGGATACGTGTCCATCTGCTCCTCCCAAAAGCCGTTGTCCTGGCGCAGGGCCGTTTCGGGCCATACCACAAACTTCGTATCAGGGGTGATCTGCTTTTCTGACAAGGAGATCAGGCGCTGCATCTGTTCCTCCGACGGAATATAGTTTTCCTGGCTGGCATATTTCTCCTGGTACGGATCAATGTTGGGCTGCACCACAACTACTTCTACCGGCTGCCCCTGCTCCTGGTAGCTGCCAAGTATAGCATAGGAGATGGCAATTGGCACCAGTATAAGTATAAGCGGCAGGACCAGTTTCTTCCAGGCAATCTGCTGCGGGTAATGCCGGAAGGCCTGGAAAAGCAGCACATTCACGGTGAGCACCCATACCGAGCCGCCCAGAAAGCCGGTATACTCGTACCACTGCACCCACTGGTTTAGGGTAGCAAAGCCGTTGCCCAGCGTCAGCCACGGCCACGACAGGTCCCAGGTGAGATGGAACTGCTCAAAAGCCACCCAGTACACGATAAAAGAGATATAGCCGATGGTGCGGCCCAGGTACTTCTTCGTAAAGTAAAAAGCCATAATGGGCGCACACTGAAACAGTGCATTGAAGACCACCGCCGCAATACCGCCCCCAATGGTCGAGTACATCACCCACCAGGTAGTAAACAGGTTCCAGAAGAACAGGGACAGATAGCCATACTTAAAGAACGTGAAGCCCGGCGACTTATGTGCCCGCTGCTCCACGATCAGGTGCTCCAGGTAAAGCAGTGGCACCAGCCCGAAGAACAGGAAAAAGGCCAAGGGTTTTACCGGCCAGCCCAGCCAAAGTATAACCCCCGTAGCCAGCGACAGCAGCGGCAGTATAAAGGGGCTATTTACAACCCTGTACGACCAGGACGAATTCGCCTTTGATTGCTTTGGTTGTGAAGATATAGATAAGCTCATCTAACGTACCGTTAAGGGTTTCTTCAAACATTTTAGAGATTTCACGTGAAACAGAGGCCATCCGTTCTCCCCCGAAATACTCTTTGAACTGGGTTAACGTTTTCAGCAGGCGGTGCGGCGATTCATAAAAGATCATGGTGCGCTCCTCGGCCACTAAACTTTGCAGGCGTGTCTGCCGTCCTTTTTTTACCGGCAGAAATCCTTCAAAGGTAAACCGGTCGGTGCTGAAGCCGGATTTAACCAGCGCCGGTACAAAAGCCGTTGGTCCAGGCAGGCACTCTATTTTCAGGTCATGCTTCAGGCATTCGCGCACCAGGTAAAAGCCGGGGTCTGAGATGCCGGGCGTGCCTGCATCCGAGATCAGCGCCATCACCTCTCCTGCCTTCAGCCTGTCTACCAAGTGGCCGGTGGCTTTGTGCTCGTTGTGGAGGTGGTGGCTGTGCATGCGTTTCTCAATGCCCAGGTGGTGCAGCAGCTTGCCACTGGTACGTGTGTCTTCGGCCAGGATTACGTCCACCTCCTTCAGTATGCGTATGGCGCGCAGCGTAATATCCTCCAGATTGCCGATGGGCGTCGGCACCAGGTATAAATTCGTTTTTTCCGGTTCCTCCATAGCGGGCAAAGTTACGACAAAATGCTTACAGATTGGTGAACGGCTGCCTCGCTAAATTGCTGAATGGTTGAACGGTTAATTGTTGTAGGTCACAGGATAGACGTTCGCAGGTGTGAAGATATCGCCTGGCGCAAGTGTTCAGCATAGCATGTGCCTTTTATACTAGCAAATCTCCAGATTTTCGCTGTTTCAGATTTCCGATCCGGAACAGCGAAGCAGCTAAGCGACCGCTCTTATCTCAACTAAAAGGCATCCCTTAATTCTCTAACTCTTTAACCCTCTAACTCTTTAACTTTTTAACTTCCCATAGATCACATCGATCTGCTCAGCCAATGCGTGGTCTTTCTCTGTCACCGTATTGCCGGCATCGTGGGTGGTGAGTTCGATGGTTACTTTGTTGTATACATTGCTCCACCAGGGGTGGTGGTTCATCGCTTCGGCGACCTCGGCCACCTTGTTCATAAATGCCATCGCCTGCTTGAAATCTTCAAACGTGAAGCGGTGCGTTAACTTGTTCTCTTCTTCCTGCCACATGGTTTTAGTATTCGTTAAAAGTATAAGTACGGCTGCTGCCCGGGTATGGCAGAACATGGCCTGGGTACAGGCGTATAGTTTAAGATTATCAGATCAGAAACGGACGTAACCTACGAAAGCTATGGAAAACAAACCACATTCTTTTCCGCCCGAGCAAATGAAGCAGCCGGGCGAAGAGTATAGAATGACGCCGGAACCGGAAATTATAAGAGACGGGTACAAGGGCAGTGATAAACTGAAAGACAAAGTGGCGCTGATTACGGGTGGCGACAGCGGCATAGGACGCGCCGTAGCCGTGCATTTTGCCCGCGAAGGAGCCGATGTGGCCATTGTATACCTGAATGAGGATAAAGACGCGCAGGACACTAAACAGATGGTGGAAAAAGAAGGGCGCAAATGCATTGTAATAGCCGGTGACGTAGGCCAAGAGGCCTTTGCCAAAAAGGCGGTGCAGCAAACGGTAAGCGAACTGGGCAAGCTGGATATTCTGGTGAACAATGCCGGCGAGCAGCACGAGCAGAAAGACATCCGCGATATTACAGATGAGCAGCTCAAACGCACCTTTTCCACCAACATCTTTGGTATGTTCTACTTCGTGAAAGCCGCACTCGATCACCTCAAAGAAGGCAGCGCCATCATCAATACTACTTCTGTTACGGCCTATCATGGCAACAAACTGCTGCTCGATTACTCTTCTACCAAAGGAGCTATACTTGCTTTTACCCGCACGCTGGCCCAGATGGTGGCTGATAAAAAGATACGGGTGAATGGCGTGGCACCTGGGCCGATCTGGACACCGTTGATTCCGGCTTCTTTTAACGAGGAAAAAGTGAAGACCTTTGGACAGAAAACCCTGCTGCAACGTGCCGGCCAGCCGTCGGAAGTGGCGCCTGCTTATGTATACTTAGCTTCTGATGACGCGGCGTTTACGATTGGGGAAGTGATCCACATAAATGGCGGCGAGATGGTGACAACCTAGACCGGCGGCGGAACCCAACAGCCGCAAATGGAGTAAAACTATACTATAAGCGCCAGTATGGTGCTGCCGAACTAACCAGATAAAGCTATGGCTGAAGATAAAAAACAGGAAGATAAAGCGTCACTTAAAGGGCAGTCGCCAGAGAACCGGCCTGTTCGGGTGATAGAAGACGATACCAGTGAACAGGAAATGCAGATGGGGCACATTATACCAGGCGCTGATCCGCCCAAGAATGAGCACCAGCGCGGCGGCTTCGGTAACCGCGACGGCAAAGAAGGCTTCGGCAGCGACACCGCTTCTGAAGGACCATCAGCCACCGGCGTAAGCGATTATGCCGACGACGGAACGCCACCACCTGATAACATGCGCACGGAGAGCGAAGGGCGGGGTAGCTGATCTTAAAATAAAACTGAAGGGCACTACCCAACAGCTGCTTCTTCAGGTAATTGTTTCATTTAAAAAAGGAGGACATTATGCCATCATATAAGCACACACAACCCAGTTCAGAAAACCACGGGAAACCGTCGGGAGCAGGACAGAGCAAAGCAGCAGGCGGAAAGCCTGTTGACCCGGGCCAGACCCGCTCAGAGCACGAAGAGCTCAAAAAGAAGTATACCGACGGGCCGGATGATGTGGCGCCTGACGTAGCGCAGAACGGCACCGACGTGAAGACTAACAACCCGAACCGTAACCTGGACAAGACTGAAATAGACAACGGCAAGTATAACTAACCGTAACCCGATCTAAAGAAATAGCACCTGTACCAGCAGGTGCTATTTTTATGTTCTTTTGCCAAAATAACCCGGCTCTAATCCTAAGCTGCAAGTATAAACATGGCCCGATACGCCCTTACCGATATTCATGGCTGCGCCCTTACGTTTAAAGCAATGGTGCACGAGCAGTTGCAATTGCAGCAAACAGACGAGCTGTATATACTAGGAGACCTCGTGAACAAAGGTCCTGGTAGCAAAGAGGTGATCGATTTTATATTGCAGCTCCGCGAGCAGCAGTACCAGGTGTTCTGCCTTCGCGGAAACCATGACCAGATGTTGCTAAAAGCCGCTAAAAAGGGAGAAAAAGCGCTAACTCTTACTGAAACAGAGAAAGAACTGGTCTTACAGAGTTTCGGGATGAAAGCGTTTGAAGACTTGCCCAAGAAGTACATTAAATTCCTCAAGAGCCTGCCTTACTACCTGGTGTTGCCAGACTACTACCTGGTGCATGCCGGCTTTAACTTTAAAGAGGAGGACATTTTCGAGGACAAAGAGGCGATGCTCAACATACGCGGGTATGAGGTGGACTGGAGTAAGCTACAAAACAAACGCTTGTTGCATGGCCACACGCCCACAGCCCTGCACAGCATTAAAAAAGGGGCAGGCCACAAAGACCCTCGCTTGAACCTGGATGCCGGCTGCGTCTATTACCGCAACGCTTCTTTGGGTAACCTGGTCGCCTTGGACCTGGATACACAGGCGCTTTTCGTACAAGCCAACCTCGATCGGCCCTACCCTGTTGCCCGAAAGAGCTAAATCTTACATAGTATAAAACTGTTATTAAATGAAATTTTATAACTATTTTAATATTTAATTTATTTATTATTTTAGCTTTTTTACCTACCTCTCTTAAATGAGTTAGTACTCATATCTTTCCAATCTGTTGATTTCTGATTCAAAGCCTTTTAACATTTTTGAATTTATCTAACGCAGGCTTTTTCTCTATTTTTGTAGTGTATAATGCAAAAACAGCTTATTTAGCGTAAGCAGCGGTTGTATAGTAGAAGCTATATGTATTTTTGAACATAGAATTGGAATGCCATATTTATAAAATTTCAGTGCTTACGAAAATAGTTATAAAAAGTTGCAGGAATGAAAAATAATTTATCTTATTTTGTGAATGTTCTAGCGCCTGAAGTCAGGCGGTATTGTATAATTAGAATTTCATAAAACGTCGTAGCCATGGTGCACCTTTACTCTTCAAGTCGCAAAAAGCTTTTCCTGTCGCTGCTCGTGCAGTGTGTTCTCGTGTTAGGTTTTGTCGTTCAAGGGTATGGGCAAACGGCAATATTCCCGAAAGGTGTGGAGACGTTGGGGACAAGTTCGGCAGCCAGTGCCGGCTCCTATTCAGGCTATACGAATCAAGGCGTTATGAATTTCTCTGGTAATGCTGAGATTATTAATACTACTACAGCTAACTCAAGTGGTTATTCTGGAGCTTCGGGAGATAGCCATGTGAAACTCATAGCAGGAACAAGCTTCACAATTTCGAACATAAATACATCTAAATACAATAATATAAATCTATATTTTGGACTAAAAAGAACTGCTACTCGGGGAGGAACACTTATAACCTCAGATCTTTTAGTTGAATATAGTATAGATGGTACAAGTTGGAAGCCATTGAGTTACGGAGAAATTCCAACAACAACAACTTGGGGCTTAAAAACAGTATCAGGTGTTCCTGCAGCTGAAGCTCTTAGTATTAGATTTACTAGATCAATTACAACTGGATCTGATTTTAGAATAGATGATATTAATTTAACTGGAGCTATCCCCCAAATAACAGGCTTCTCTCCTCAACAAGGTGGTGTTGGTACTAGTATAACTATAACAGGTGTAAGCCTAGGCGAAATAGTTGAAGCATATTTCTATCCATCTTTTACTCCTTTGAATATTATTTCTGCATCTGACACAGAGGTTGTTGTTGAAGTGATAGAAGTTAACTCTGAACCAGCTCAAATAGTGTTATATAATACTGCAAATGATGAATTTATAAGCAACGATTACTTTACATTTATCGCACCCTCTATCACCTCTATTTCACCAATAGCAGGAACTGTTGGAACGCTTATATCAATAAGTGGGGATAATCTTCTTGGGACGTATGAAGTAGCTTTTGCAGGAGGAGTAACGGTTGCACCTAAATCTACTTCTAATAATGTCGTAGAAGTTGTGGTACCGGTAGGCGCACAAACAGGACCAGTAGAAGTGCGAACAGATATCGGCAGTACATCAAGTCCTGAAGTTTTCACAATATACGAACCAGCCATTACGCAGATATCTCCTACAAGCGGAGGAGAAGGTGTTACGGTTACAATAAATGGTACGAGGCTCGCTGCTGGAGGTACTGAAACACCAACAGTTACATTTACCGGAGGTGTAAAGGCTGTCGTAACAAGTTCAACTGATACACAACTAAAAGTCACTGTTCCAGTAGGAGCTCAAACAGGTCCAATCACTGTAACTACAAGCGAAGGAACGGCGCAATCGACCGCTTTCACCGTTACTAAGCCTACTCTTACGATTGTCGCAGATCTTCAACCCTTCAAATCATCTTTAAACCAACCTTCTGCAGCGCAGTCCTATACTATCTCGGGGCAATATCTAGCATCAAATATACAGGTTGCCGCGCCAGCCAATTTCCAGGTTTCCTTAGCTCAGACATCAGGTTTTGGAACTTCTGTGATTGTTCCCGTAAGTTCTCAAGGTACGGCTACTTCTGTTGCAGTATGGGTTAGGTATAATCCCACCACCAGCGGGACGCACAGCGGGAACATCACAAACAGCGCGACGGGTGCAACCACACAATCGGTTGCTGTTAGTGGCACTGTACCTACCATCTCCGTAACCTCCAACTTTACTGATTTTATGGCGAACGCCGGTGCTACATCCACTTCACAGTCCTACACTGTGAGTGGCACGAACCTGAATGGAGCAATTACCATTACCGCCCCTATCGCACAATCCTTTCAGGTATCGTTGGATAATACAACCTTTGGTTCATCTGTTGTCATCCCGCTTGCCAGTGGGTCCACTACTATTAGCGCAACTACAGTATATGTGCGCTACAGTCCGACAGATAGCGAGCTGCACAGCGGCGATATCGCCCATACTTCTTCCGGAGCAACAACGATCTATAAAACAGTAAATGGCCAGCCAAACACAGGAACGCTGCCTGTCGAGTTGGTCGCTTTTGACGTGCAGCAAAGCAACGGCGGCACTTTGCTTACCTGGTCAACTGCTTCAGAAAAGAATAACGCCTATTTTGATATAGAAATGGCAGGCGCTACGAATGAAGACTTTAAGAAAGTAGGGAGCGTAAACAGCAAAGCGGGCAACAGCAGCGTACTTACTACCTATTCTTTTACCGACCACAGCCCGGTGCAAGGCACCCGCTATTATCGCCTCAAGCAGGTAGACGTGGACGGTACTTATACTTATAGCAAAGTAGTGGCAGTAACAGGCGCCACTAACACAAAGCAGCACATTGTAGTAGCGCCGAATCCGCTGAACTATAATTCTAAAATATTCTTTACAGCTACGAACACGGGCAAAGCTGTGCTGCGCCTGTATACAACTGCCGGGGCACAGGTATACTTTAAATCAGTAGACGTGCATAGCGGCCACAACGAAGTGCAACTGCCGCTCTACGACCAGCTGCAGCCGGGCGTATACGTGCTGTCTGTTGAACTGGACGGCACCCGGCAGCAGGTAAGGGTGGTAAAACGCTAACTCCTACGCCTAAAAACAACAGCCCGGTATCCGAAAGGAGCCGGGCTGTTGTTTTTATAGGTGTTGCTTAAATCTGAAACAGCGTCCGGTCCCGTATGTCCCGCATATAAACTTCTGAAACATTGGTTTATTGGGGCGCATCCTTTAATTTTGAGCGCTTTATCTAAACCACGGAATCGATGCAAAAAGACACCGCCATATTTGACCTCATTGCCAAAGAAAAAGCCCGCCAGATACACGGGCTAGAATTGATTGCTTCTGAAAATTTTGTTTCGGAGCAGGTAATGCGTGCCATGGGCAGCGAAATGACCAACAAGTATGCGGAAGGCCTGCCCGGTAAGCGCTATTATGGCGGCTGTGAGATCGTAGATCAGGCAGAGCAACTGGCTATTGACAGGGCAAAGGAGCTTTTCGGGGTAACCTGGGTAAACGTGCAGCCGCACTCCGGGGCACAGGCCAATGCCGCCGTTATGCTGGCCGTGCTCGAGCCCGGCGATAAGATTCTGGGCTTTGACCTGTCGCATGGCGGCCACCTGACCCATGGCTCACCGGTAAACTTCTCGGGCAAGCTTTACAAGCCTTCCTTTTATGGTGTAGAGAAAGAAACCGGCCTCATCGACTGGGATAAAGTAGTGGAGCAGGCACGGAGTGAACGTCCGAAGCTGATCATCTGCGGTGCCTCGGCTTACAGCCGCGACTGGAACTATAAAAAACTACGCGAAGCTGCCGATGAAGTAGGCGCGCTGCTGCTGGCAGATATCTCCCACCCTTCCGGCCTCATCGCTCGTGGTCTGCTGAACAGTCCGTTTGAGCATTGCCATATTGTAACCACAACTACTCATAAAACCCTGCGCGGCCCCCGTGGCGGTATGATCATGCTAGGTAAAGACTTCGAAAACCCGTTTGGCCTGAAAACACCAAAAGGCGAGGTGCGCATGATGTCGTCGCTGCTGGATAGCGCTGTATTTCCAGGTACCCAGGGAGGGCCACTGGAGCATGTGATCGCTGCCAAAGCCGTTGCTTACTACGAAGCACTGTCGGATGAGTACCTGAACTATATCAAGCAGGTGCAGCAAAACGCACAAAGTATGGCCAAAGCCTTCTTAACGCGTGGCTACGAGATCATCTCCGGTGGCACAGACAACCACATGATGCTGATCGACCTGCGCTCCAAAGGGCTCACCGGCAAACTGGCTGAGAATACGCTGGTACAGGCCGATATTACCATTAACAAAAACATGGTGCCTTTTGATGATAAGTCGCCGTTCGTAACGTCCGGAATGCGCGTAGGTACCGCCGCTATTACCACGCGCGGCCTGAAAGAAAATGATATGGAACATATTGTTGAGCTGATTGACACCGTACTGACGCAGCACGACAGCGAAGCCAAAATCAGGGAAGTGCGCCAGGAGGTTAACAATTGGATGCAGCAGTATCCGTTATTCGCATACTAAAAAACTACCACGTATAGCACACCCGATAGATGGATCAGTCTTTTATTGAAGAGGAAAAAGAGCAGAAAGAGATGTCCTTTGTGGACCATCTCGAGGAACTGAGATGGCACATCATCAGGGCAGTAGGATCTATCGTTGTGTTTGCGACCATCGCTTTCCTGGCGAAGAGCTTCGTATTTCATGATATCATCCTGGGGCCGTCGCGGCCTGATTTCCTGAGCTACCGCTTACTATGTGAATTAGGCCAGAAGATGGGTTCCTCTTCGCTGTGCATCGATAAGCTGGGCTTCACCATCCAGAGCCGTGAGATGAGCGGGCAGCTGACCATGCACATCATGAGCTCTCTCATTATTGGTCTGGCGTGTGCTTTCCCGTATGCCTTCTGGGAGATCTGGCGCTTTATCAGCCCGGGGCTATATACGCGGGAGCGCCAAAACTCACGCGGAGCAGTATTCTTCGTGTCTATCCTGTTTCTGATGGGCTTGTGCTTCGGCTACTTCCTGGTGGCGCCTATCTCCATCAACTTCCTGGCAGGCTACCAGGTCGATCCTTCCATCACCAACCAGTTCGACCTGTCTTCTTACATCTCCACGCTCACCACGCTTTGCCTGGCCTGCGCGTTTATGTTTGAGATGCCGGTGATCGTGTTCTTCCTGACCAAAGCGGGACTGGTGACGCCTGAGATCATGAAGCTATACCGGCGCCATGCCATTGTGGTGATCCTGATCGTGGCAGCGATCATTACACCGCCAGACGTGATCAGCCAGATGATGGTAGGCTTGCCGCTGCTAATGCTGTATGAGGTAAGTATAGCCGTGTCCAGGCACATCCGCAACAGCGACATTAAACGATTGAACAAAGAAAACACACAAGCATAATGGCCTATAAAATTGCAATTGGCGGCGACCACGCAGGTTATACTTACAAAGGCATGTTAAAAGATGTGCTGGCAGAGCTGGGGCACCAGGTGCAGGATTTTGGCCCTGATTCTGACGCATCAGTAGATTACCCGGACCATGTGCACCCGCTGGCAAGCGCTGTAGAAAACAAAGAGGCTGATTTTGGCATTCTGATCTGCGGCAGCGGCAACGGCGTAGCCATTACGGCTAACAAACACCGTGGCATACGCGCTGCACTGTGCTGGAATACAGAACTGGCGCAACTGGCCCGCAGCCACAACAATGCCAATGTGCTCTGCATTCCGGCCCGCTTCGTAACCGAGCAGGAAGCAACCGACATGATGCGCGCGTTCCTGAGCACGGACTTTGAAGGAGGCCGTCACCAGACCCGCGTAGACAAAATAGTGAACTGCTAAGCCGTTTATACTTACGTAGGTTATACTTAGAAAGAAGCGCTTGCTGCAGCCCTTTAAGGCTGCAGCAAGCGCTTTGTTGTTTTCTCGGGTATGTGTAGGGACAGGTCGCGACCTGTCCCTACGAAGGAAAGCATCAACCTGCAAGTATAACTCGCCTTACCGGACACGCTCGTACACACCTGCGGAAGTAGTGGCTTTATACTTGCCAAACACAGCCGGCAGCTTGTACTGCAGGGTGGGCATGAGTCCGGCTTTATCTATGATATAGGCAGGTTGCTCCGGCTGCATGTTCTTGTAAATATCAAACACAGTCTGGTATTCAGAGAGATGCCTGAAATCGCGCTGTGCCAGTTGCCAGTTCAGGTAAGGTGTAACCGGTTTGTTATGGGCGTAATAGCTGATGTCATTGCCAAGTACCAGCACGGTGGTGTGGTTTATATTCGGGGCCGGGGTATTGTCGGGTAATAGCAGGGCGGTCTCATTGATTTTCAGGAACCTGTCGAGGCCCAGAAGCTGCCGGTAACGCAGCAGCAGCACCCCGGCCAGTACCACCAGGAACACCAGGTTCAGCACCCACTTCTTACGGGCTGAGGTAAAAAAAAACTCGCTGAAGTAAGCAATAGGCGGCAACATAACCACAAACGTACCCGCCGAAATTTCCCGGCGACTAAAGACCATCACCAGGCTCATCACCAGCCATACCCATAACACCTGCTCAAATTTTACCTGGAACACCAGCCGTTGCGGCAACGATAGCATTGCCAGCAGCGAAAGCCCCAGTACCAGCGCCGGCAGCGCCAGCAGCTTAATCAGGTCGGCGGGGGCAAGTATAAAACTTACCTGAAAGTGCCACGGCTGAAACAGATGTAGCAGCACAAACTCGTTGAGCGCACCGATGTACAAGTAATAAGTTATGACCGCGGCATACGGAAAAGCAAAGCCGCACAGCATGAGCATGGAGCTGCGGAAGGTGCTGGAGGCAAAGAAAATAACAGCGAAGAGGCCAACTACCAGGAACAATGCCAGTGGGAGGTAACTTAGGCCAGCCAGGCCTATCATAAAGCCGCCTACAAACAAACGGTTATTTTCAAATCCCTCCCGCGACATGGTGACAATATAGGGCAGCGAAAGGATGAGGAACGTATTGCCGATAAGCAGCGGCGTGAGCATGCTGAACTCAAACGAGAGGCTGCTAAGTGTAAGATAGATTAGCGCCGGCAGGTAATTTTTTTCGGCATATACGTTGTGGCGGTTCAGGGTGATGTTGAACAGCAGCGCCTGCAAGAGGAGCAATGCCAGGGCTACTGCCCGGTAAACAAGGAAAGAGCGACCGGCCAGCAAATCCACTACCCAGTAGATGAGGGCTGCCAGCGGGGCCGTATTGTCGTAGATCTGGCGGTACATGCCAAAGCCGTCGGCCATGCGCTCGCCTACCAGCATGTGCAGCAGTTCGGGTATTGTAGCCGGCACACCTGCCAGCAGCAGCGGCACCTGCAGGGCCAGAAAAAGCAAAATCAGCAGAAGTAAGCGGGAAGGGAGTATGCTGCGGAAGTAACTAATCAAAGGTAGACGGTGTTAGAAGGAGCATGACATTTGCCTTGCCTGAAATGAGTAAGGCCCTTTTGGGGTAAAAATGCGAAATTAATATGATATTTGCAGCTTCGTATGGAAAGTAAAAGACAACAGAAATTCTCGCGCCTGATTCAGAAGGAATTGGCAGACATCTTTCAGCGGGAGACCACCCATTTGTTTAATGGAGCCTATATCTCGGTAAGCGTGGTACGTGTATCGCCGGACCTGGGCCTGGCACGTGTATACCTGGGCGTGATGATGGCGCCTAACGCAGAGGCCGTGCTGCTGGAGGTGCGCGTAAACACCAAAACCGTTCGCCACCTGCTGGCACAGCGCATCAAAAACCAGGTGCGCGTTATTCCGGAGCTCAATTTTTACCTAGACGACAGCGCCGCTTATGCTGCCCGCATGGATAGCCTCTTTAATGACCTCGACATCCCCCCTGCCGGCGAAAACAAGGGCGTGGACGATGAAATATACCCTAACGACTAGCTTTAGCTTCTCCTCCCCTTTATGCACTACGATCCGATCAAGCGGGTACTTGGCGATGTATTTAACAGAACGCCGTTCCTGCGCCGTGTGTTTTACAACCTGCTGGACCTGCTCCTGCTGCGCACCTGGCATGTACACAAAGAACTGCGCACTTGGGCCGAAGACCGCCGCAACAAAGAGCTGCACATTTTAGATGCCGGTTCCGGTTTTGGGCAGTATACGTATTACCTGTCTGGTATGAGTTCGAAGTGGAACATACTGGCCGTGGACGTGAAAGAAGAGCAGGTGTCGGATTGCAACCAGTTTATGCGGGCCATCGACCGCCACAATGTGCTGTTCCGCATCGGCGACCTGGTGCAATACCGGCAGCCGAACAGCTACGACCTTATCCTGTCTGTAGATGTGATGGAGCATATTCTGGAGGACGTGGAAGTATTCAAGAACTTCCAGGCCTCGTTGCGCTCCGGCGGTATGCTGCTCATCTCCACCCCTTCTGACCAGGGTGGCTCAGATGTGCATGGCGACGATGAAACATCTTTTATAGAAGAGCACGTGCGCGATGGCTATAACATCCAGGAGATACAGGATAAACTAAAGTTGGCAGGTTTCCGGAAGGTAGAAGCACGTTACTCTTATGGTAAACCGGGGCAGATCTCCTGGCGTCTGTCCATGAAGTACCCGATGCTGCTGCTGAATACTTCTAAAATTTTCTTTATACTGCTGCCGTTTTACTACCTGGTTACTTTTCCGTTCAGTTTACTGCTTAACTGGCTGGACGTAAATGGCAAGCATCCGTCTGGCACTGGCCTGATTGTGAAAGCTTGGAAGTGATTTAGCAATCCAGTCAAATAACGCAACCCCGAGCAACGCCTAACGTGCAACGACCAACAAAAGCATGAATGTACCTTTTCTGATAGCGAAGCGATATTTCTTCTCCAGAAAGAAGAGGAACATCATCAGCATTATCTCCAACATCGCCATGATTGGGGTGGCTGTGGGCACAATGGCGCTGATCGTAGTGCTCTCCGTGTTCAACGGCCTGGAAGACCTGATCCGGGAAATCTACTCCAGCTTTGACCCCGACCTGAAGATCACAGCGGTAGAAGGTAAATCGTTTGAGACGGATACCGAATTTATGAACCGCATACGCCATACACCTGGTGTGGCGGTGGTGTCGGAGGTGATCGAAGACAATGCCCTGCTGCGCTACAACGACCGTCAGATGGTGGTGAAGGTGAAAGGCGTAAGCGACAATTTCTTTGAGCAAAATAAGATTGATTCGGCCGTAGTAGAAGGCCACAGCCAGCTGATATTGAACGATACGTACTATGCGCTGGTGGGGCGTGGGGTGCAGTACCAGCTCTCCATCCGGCCTACCAACCAGTTTGTGCCGCTGCAATTCCTCTACCCGCGCAATACCCGCTTCGACCCGCTGAACCCCGAAGGCGCTTTCAACAGCCTGAACATTGCGCCTGGCGGTATTTTCGCTATAGAGCGGCAGTACGACGATGCCTATGTCTTTGTGCCCCTCAACTTTGCAGAGCAGTTACTGGAGTATGGCCGCCGCCGCACCTCTCTCGAGATAAAAGTAGAGGACGGTTTTACGGCAGATAAGGTAAAGCAGTCGCTGGAGGAGGTGCTGGGCAGCAAGTTTAAGGTGCAGAACAGCGATGAGCAGCACACCAGCCTGTTACGCGCTGTAAAGGTCGAAAAGCTGTTCGTGTTCGTCACCTTTGCCTTTATCCTGTTCATCGCATCGCTCAACATCTTCTTCTCCCTTTCCATGCTTGTGATAGACAAGAAGAAGGACATCGCCATACTTGCCTCTATGGGTGCGACCGCCAATACCATCCGGAACATCTTTTTGCTGGAGGGCGCGCTGGTGGCCTGCATCGGAGCAGCCTACGGCCTTACCACCGGCATGCTGGTGTGCAACCTGCAGGAAACGTTCGGGTTAGTAAGTATGGGCATGGCCACTTCGGTGGTAGAAGCCTACCCGGTAAAAATGCACGTGCAGGATTTCGTGCTCACCGGCCTGGCTATTGTCATCATCACGTTGCTGGTTTCCATCCGGCCGGCCCGCAAAGCAGCCGCCATGTCTGTCACCGATAACCTGTAGCGGTCATCTCTCCCGTTCCCTTTTGTAGGTACAGGTTGCGACCTGCCCAGTCGTGCACTAGCAATCATTCCCAGAAATTTACCTATAGCTGCTTCAGACAGTTGTGTTTGGAATTACGCTTGCCAGGGACATCCGTGTCCAAATGAGCAGTAGCGGAATGGCAGAATTTATACTTGTAGCCTCAGGTTATACCTCGCGTTTTCATGCTGTTGCCGTTGCAGGGTCAGGCCGGTGCACGGACAGGACGTATGACTGCCTTGTTTGTAGAAACAACTATGCTGGTTTGCTGTTGCTAAAAAGATTTAGCAGACAGCACCTGTGGCTTGGGTAAAAGCAAGCATTCCTATAGGATATTAGCTGGCTTGAACATATATTTGAAGTCCTAATATTGTCTTTGGCATGAAAGTATACACCACGCAGCCTTTTCAGGTGATATACTCGTTGTTTGAGCACGAGTACCTGGGTTACCTGTTTGAGTCGTTTGTGGTGCAGATCAACACCAAAGGCCAACTCACGCTCCAGCACCAGAACATCTCCGCCAAAAATGCCCAGGAGTTCGCCTCCCGCCTGGATGCCAATGATTTCAAGCTCATTTCGCTGATAGACCAGGTGCAGCAGGACGCTGTGCTGAAAAAATTCTCGCCCAAGAAAGTATCGCCGGTAGATTTTTTCCTGAAAGTATACGATGCCGAAAAAGGCGATAAAACCCTGCAGGATGGGATCAGCCATTACATACAGGGGCGTATGGGTAAAATTCTGGAGCTGCTCCGCAACAAGCAAACCTTTATTATGGGCAAGGACGGGGAGCCCACCTGGAAGCAGATCCGCATTGCGCCGGAGCGTGCCACGGTGCTGTTCCACTTCATGCGCAACGACGACAATACCCACTACTTCCCCACGCTAAAGTATGCCGGCCAAAAGCTGGAGTTCCAGTACCGCAACGCTGCCTTGATCTGCTACGAACCCGCCTGGCTGCTGCTGGATGACGTGGTCTACAGCTTTGAGAAGGCTGTAGACGGTAAAAAGCTGCAGCCTTTCCTGAACAAGAAGTTTATTGTAGTGCCACGTTCGGTGGAAGAGAACTACTACAGCAAATTTGTGGCGCCGCTGGTAGAGTCGTTTGATGTGCACGCCAAAGGCTTCGATATTAGGGCCGAGAAGTATAAGCCAAGCCCTTTTCTCACGTTTACGGAGTTAAGCAGCTCGGAAGCGCCTGCCTTGCTGGCAACAGCCAAGCCGGAGCGCGGTGCGGTAATAAGCGACAAGATCCTGTTCGACCTTTCGTTTAAGTATGGCGATTACCTGGTGCAAACGCAGGAGGCCAAGCGCATCAGTGTAAGTATGGAAAAAACCCCGGACTCATACGTGTTTCACAAGCTTATCCGCGATGTGAACCATGAGAAGGAGTTTGTGAAGGAGCTCGGCAAACGGGCATTGGAAGTGAAGAGTGGCCGGGCCATACTGGACAAGAGCGAAGCGTTTGCCTGGCTAAACAGCAACCTGCACGAGTTGGAGCAACTCGGCTTTACGGTGCAGCAGGGGCTGCAAAATGGTAAGAATTACTTTATCGGTGAGGTATCGGTGCAGGTAGGCATCACTGAAACTAACGACTGGTTTGATATTTACGGAACCGTGCGCTTCGGCGAGTTCTCTATTCCTTTTATCAAACTCAAGCATCATATTCTCACCAAGAATAACGAATACAAGCTGCCCAACGGACAGATCGCCATTATACCCGAAGAGTGGTTCACGCAGTACATCGAGCTGTTTGCCTTTTCGGAAGGCGAGGAACACCTGACGCTTAAAAAGCACCATATGGCCCTGGTAAACGACCTGCAGGACGGCAACCTGGCGACGGTGACGCTTACCCGGAAACTGGAGAAGTTGCGGGAGTTCGATGCTATAGAAGACCAGCCGCTGCCGGCCGGCTTTATGGGAGAGTTGCGCCCTTACCAGAAGGCAGGTTATAACTGGCTGCATTTTGTGCAGAATTATAAGTTTGGCGGCTGCCTGGCAGATGATATGGGCCTGGGTAAAACCGTGCAGACGCTGGCGATGCTACAGCACCGCAAAGAACAGGGAGCCGGTTCGGCCTCGCTACTGGTGATGCCAACCTCGCTGGTGTATAACTGGCTGAACGAGGCACAGAAATTTACGCCCGGCCTCCGCATTCTGAACTATACTGGCACCTACCGCGATAAAAAAGTAGCGCAGTTTCAGGAGTATGATGTGGTGCTGACTTCCTATGGCATTGTGCGCCTGGATGCCGAACTGCTCCGCTCCTACTACTTCGACTATATCATTCTGGACGAATCGCAGGCGATCAAAAACCCGGATTCCAACACCTCGCGCTCGGTACGCTCGCTCAAGTCGCGGCACAGGCTTATACTTACAGGTACGCCCGTGGAGAACAGCACCATGGACCTATGGTCGCAGATGTCGTTTATTAACCCCGGGCTGCTGGGCAACCAGCACTTTTTCCGGAAGGAGTTTTTAAAACCGATTGAGAAGGAGAAGGACGAGCAGAAAACGCGTAAGCTGCATGCGCTCATCAAGCCATTTATACTTCGGCGGCACAAATCGCAAGTAGCCACGGAACTGCCCGCCAAGATAGAGCATACCACCTTCTGCAAAATGACAGAGGAGCAGGAGCACGCCTACGAGGAAACCAAGTCCTACTACCGCAATAAGATTCTGACGAACCTGGAGGAGCACGGGCCGGGCAACACGCAGTTTATGTTGTTGCAGGGCCTCACCAAATTACGGCAGATTGCCAATCACCCGCTGATGACAGACCCCGGCTACGAAGGGGAATCGGGCAAGCTGAAGGAAATACTGCGGATGACGAAGAACGTAGTGGGGAAAGGACATAAAGTGCTTATTTTTAGCCAGTTCGTGAAGCACCTCGATATTATACGGCACGCGCTGGACGAGAGAGGGATTACGTATGCTTACCTGGACGGGAATACTAAAAACCGGCAGGAGCAGGTAGAGCTTTTCCAGAATGATAAGAGTATACAGGTATTCCTGATCTCGCTTAAAGCCGGTGGTGTGGGCCTGAACCTGACAGCAGCCGATTACGTGTTTATACTTGACCCCTGGTGGAACCCGGCCGTGGAGGCGCAGGCCGTAGACCGCGCCCATCGCATTGGGCAGCAGAACACCGTGTTCACCTATAAATTCATCACTAAAGACACTGTAGAAGAGAAGATACTGGCCCTGCAGAGCCGCAAGATACAGCTCGTAACCGACCTGATCAGCACCGACGAAACCATTATCAAAAGCCTTACCAAAGAGGATATTGATAACCTGCTGAGCTAGGAAGTGGCGTGCGTACAGGAGAAAGTATAAAAAAGCCACTGCCACGATAACAGCAGCGGCTTTTCTTTTGCCTGAAGTATAACTTTCGCTACGGTGCCTGGTTAAAGTAGAAAGAGCTTGCACCCGCGGGCGTCTGACAGTTCAAGCCTATGCGCCTCCACCTGCAAACCCAAGTAGCCCAAGATTACCTGACAGTGTTCCACGCTTTTGACGAGCAGCTGTTCCGGAAGCTTTCGCCGCCTTATCCGCGCCTGAAGCTGCTGCGCTTCGATGGCTCTGAGCCCGGCGACATTGTGGCGGTAGAACTGCAAACCGGCTTCAAATCCTTCCGCTGGACCAGCCGCATCCTGGAAAGAAGTATAACTGATACCGAAGCTTATTTTATAGACCAGGGCCAGGAACTGCCGCCGCCTTTGCGCTACTGGCACCACCGGCACCAGGTAAGTAAGCGCGGCAGCGGCGCTACGGTCCACGACATCATCACCTATAGCACCGGCTATAAAGGGCTCGACTTGCTGCTATACCCGCTCATGCTGGCCCAGTTTGGCATGCGCAAACCGGTGTATAGGAAGGTGTTTGGGCGCGTAAAAACTTAAAACCTTTCTCTTGCACCACCAGTTACAGCACAGAGTGTATAAAAGCGTATAGGCAAGTATGAAGAAGGCAGTTATTGTGGGAGCGGGTATCGGCGGAATTGCGGCAGCTGTACGGTTGGCTGTGAAAGGGTACGAGGTAACCGTGCTGGAGGCCAACGAGAGCTTTGGAGGCAAGATGCACGAGTTCTGGCTGGGCGGTTACCGCTTTGATGCCGGCCCGTCGCTGTTTACGTTGCCGCATTTAGTGGACGAACTGTTTGCGCTGGCTGGCCGCACACCTGCCGATTACTTTACCTATACCCGCCTTGACCCCATCACGCATTATTTCTGGCCAGACGGCAGCCGCCTGAAGGCCTATGCGGCACCGGAGCGGTTTGCCAGTGAGGCAGAGCGGCAGCTAGGCGTGCCCCAGCAGGAGGTGCTGAAAGCGCTGGCCCGAAGCCGCCGCTTGTACCAGGGTACTGCCGATACGTTTCTGAAGAAATCACTGCACAAGCTAGATACCTACCTCAGCCCTGATGTGCTCAAAACGCTTGCCTGCCTCCCCGATCTGGGCCTGACCACTACCATGCACCAGGCCAATGCCCGGCAATTTAAAGATGCCCGCTTTGTACAGCTCCTCGACCGCTTTGCCACTTACAACGGCTCCGACCCGTATCAGGCGCCAGGCACACTCAACATTATTCCGCATCTGGAGCATAACATTGGCGCTTTTTACCCGAAAGGGGGCATTTATGCTATTGCCAGCAGCTTGGTAAAGCTAGCCGGCGAACTGGGAGTAACTTTTAAGTATAACGAACCCGTTGAGCGGATACTGGCACTTGGAGGCAAGGTGCTGGGTGTGCAGAGCAGCAGCGAGAGTTATAGTGCCGAAGTGGTCGTCAGCAACATGGATGTGGTGCCCACCTACCGGCGCCTCCTGGCAGACCATCCGGCGCCGGAGAAAACACTGCAGCAGCCGCGCTCTAGCTCGGCGCTGATCTTTTATTGGGGTATCAAACGCCAGTTTCCGGAGCTGCACTTGCATAACATCTTTTTCAGCGGCGACTACAAAGCCGAATTTGATCATATCTTTAAACAGAAGACCATCAGCCCTGATCCAACAGTATACGTGAACATCACCTCTAAACTGGAACCGGAAGATGCGCCGCCCGGCCGCGAAAACTGGTTTGTGATGGTGAACGTACCCCACCACCAGGGCCAGGACTGGCAGCAACTGGTAGCTGTTACACGTGAAACGGTGCTGCAAAAGCTCAGCCGCATGCTCGGAACAGAAATAGAGCCGTTGCTGGAGCAGGAGCAGGTGCTGGACCCCTTGCTGATAGAAAGCCGCACCTCTTCTTTTGCAGGTGCGTTGTATGGTAGCAGTTCTAACAACCGGATGGCTGCTTTTCTGCGGCACCCGAATTTCAGCCCCGATCTGGAAGGCTTATACTTCTGCGGGGGCAGCGTACATCCGGGCGGTGGCATACCGCTATGCTTGCTTTCAGCTAAAATTGTAGGAGATTTAGTGCCTGACGTTCAGCGCGAGGAGAGCCTGTAAGTATGACCGAGATCACACAAAATGCACCTGCTGCCTTTTCTACAGCGCGGCAAAAGTATGGCAAGTATGCGCTACCTGCGGCAGTGGCTATACTGGTTATTTTCCATGCGGTAGGCTTCTGGGGGCTGCTGTATAGTGGCGATCCGGTTTCTTTCCAGCAACTCACCCCATTAAACCTGCTGCTTACCAACGTGCTGCTTTTTAGTTTCCACAGCCGCTGGAGCAGGCAGTTCCTGCTTTTTGCAGTAGTCGTTTTTGGCGTCGGCTTTCTGGCAGAAGCAGTAGGCGTGCACACAGGGCTGCTGTTCGGCAACTATAGCTATGGTGCTGCTTTGGGCACAAAGCTGTGGGAGGTGCCCCTGCTTATCGGGCTCAACTGGCTGATGCTGGTGTACGTTACCGGCCAGATCAGCGGCTATGCTCCGTGGCCCTGGCTTGTAAAAGCGGTATTGGGTGCTGCGCTGATGGTGCTGCTCGATTACTTTATTGAGCCGGTAGCGATGCAGTATGATTTCTGGAGCTGGCGCGGCGGGTATATTCCGCTTTCCAATTATGTAGGCTGGTTTGCCGTTGCCTGCCTGTTACAGTTATACTTCCGAAATGTTCCTTCTATCAAACGCAACCCAATGGCGCTGTATGTCTACCTGGTCCAGCTGCTTTTCTTTGTGGGCCTGTATTGGCATACTTAAACATAGTTGCCCGCAGGTAAAAGAATAATCACATTTGCAGGATTAGGGCAGCAATTTTCCATCCGGCATATAGCCATTGTTCTTTTATAACTATATCTTTATACCCGCTTAACAGAAAACACGGGAGCTAGCCATAATATGACTTTTTTAGAGACTATTTTAGAGGAAATTCTGCGCGTTTTCAAGACAGAGGGTATTGAAGCGAACTCAGAAGAAGATATTATAAAAAAACTGGATATCCGCACCTCTACCTTTCGGGAGCTATTCTCCAGCAAAAAAGAAATGGTAAAGCAGGTTACATTATTTGATGTGGCCGAGCAGAAAAAGGAGCAGGCACGCATACTGGCCAAAGCCAGCAACCCGGTAGAGGAGATCATGCTGCTGTTACAAAACGGCATCAAAAAGCTGGGCGAGATCAATCCGGTTATGATTGAGGAGCTGCAGCATCATTACCCGGATTCCTGGGCCATCAGCACAGATTTCCTGATCAACTATAACCAGCATCTGAATGCCGAAATCATCAACAAAGGAATTCTGCAGGGGTACTTCCGGAAAGACATCAACATCCAGCTGGTAACAAAGATCCTGCTGGAGCAGTTTTTCATGATGATCAATCCTGCTGTATTCCCTCCCAGCCGCTACAACCTGGCCGAAGTGTTCCGGAGCATTTACCTATACTATGTGCGGGGTATCTGCACGGAAGCAGGCGGTAAACTAGCCGAAGAATTTTTTGCTAAAAACAACATGTAGCCCCAGCTTCGAAAAAAAACGGCCCGCTATACTATTATTAGCATATCGGGCCGTTATGTTATAAGTAAAACAGGCTAGCTAATAGATACGCGCACTTTTTGCGTATACTGGCGCAGGCTTGTTTTAAAATCGTTGCCGTTGTCTTGCATGTCATTCAGTATCCAGATGGCTGCCAGCGCATGCGTGAGCTGCTCTCCTTCATCTTCGCCCTCTATGGCTATGGCAGGCTGCTGTTCTTCTACAATAGCGCCTTCGGCTGCCATGAGTTCATCCAGCGTATAGCTCTCCACGAGCTTTTTGATAGCAGGTATTTTCATAAGGTTCTAAACGTCTAATTTATGGATCAGGTCCCGTACGGCCTCTTCTTTGCTGGCGGCTACAGAGTCTACCAGCTTACCATCCTGGAAAATAGCGAAAAAGGGCAGGTTGGTTACGTTCGCCAACTTGCGGGCTTCGGGGTTCTGTTCTGCATTTACATCTAAAAACGCCACATTCGTAAACGCATCGTCGTCTGACATACGCTTATACTTAGGGGCGAACAGGCGGCAGTTACCGCACCAGTCGGCATAATATTTTACAACCACTTTGGGGTTGCTCGTTAATACACTATTAAAATCAGCATCGGTTGCTTTTAATACAGGCATAATGTTACGCTTATTTTGTTCATTTAAATCAGGTACGCACTTAAACATACTGGCTTCAAAAGTAAATGTTTCAAGCCAAATATGCAGCTTATTCTATCCTGTGATAACATCTGGCCGCAGCGAATTGTTTAACCAAGTATAAATTAAACGATACGGCAACTGCGGCAGGAAACTATATCAGCAGCTACTAAAGTTATAGAAAAGAGAGAATTACGATGGGTGCACCTCTTTTTCGCTCAAAATGTATTACATAAAAACAGGGCAAAAGTAGTATCTTTGCAGCCTAAAACCACACACGTACGATGTTAGATAAGTTAGAAGCCATAAATCAGCGGTTTGAAGAGGTAAGCCAGCTGCTCATCCAGCCTGACGTGGCCAGCGACATGAAGAAATTCAAGACGTTGAATAAAGAGTACAAGGATCTCGACAAGATTGTTATTGAATACAAGAAGTATAAGAATATCCTGAGCAACATCGACAATGCCAAGCAGGTAATTGCCACAGAAAAAGACGAAGACTTCCGCCAGATGGCCAAGGAGGAGCTCGACGAGCTGCTGCCCCAGCGTGAGGCGATGGAAGAAGCACTAAAGGAGCTCCTGATCCCGAAAGATCCGAACGACAGCAAAGACATTATCATGGAAATTCGCGCGGGTGCAGGTGGCGACGAGGCCTCTATTTTTGCCGGCGACCTGTACCGCATGTATAGCCGCTTTGCTGAAAAGATGGGCTGGCGCGTAGAACTGATCGATGCTACGGAAGGTACTTCCGGAGGGTATAAGGAAATTATCGTCGGCATGTCGGGCGAAGACGTGTATGGCAAGTTGAAGTTTGAGTCGGGTGTACACCGGGTGCAGCGCGTGCCGGCTACCGAAACGCAGGGCCGCATTCATACCTCCGTTGCCTCGGTGGTGGTGCTGCCTGAGGTGGAGGAACTCGACGTGGAGATTGATATGAACGACGTGCGCAAAGACTTGTTCATGTCTTCGGGCCCAGGTGGTCAGTCGGTAAACACCACCTACTCTGCTGTGCGCCTCACGCACATTCCGACAGGAATCGTAGCGCAGTGCCAGGACCAGAAATCGCAGCTAAAGAACTTTGATAAAGCGCTTGCGGTACTCCGCTCGCGCCTCTACGAAATTGAGTTGGCCAAGAAGCAGGAAGCCGAAGGTGCCCAACGCAAGAGCATGGTAGGTGGCGGCGACCGCTCAGATAAGATCCGCACCTACAACTATCCGCAGGGCCGCGTAACAGATCACCGCATTGGCTACACCGTGTATAACCTGCCAAACGTAATGGATGGTGGAATTGAGGATTTTGTAGAAGAGCTGCGCATTGCCGAAAACGCAGAACGCCTGAAAGAAGGTGCCGCAGCCGAATAAAGCGTAAGATATAGTATAAAAGGATGCAGCCGGACATGTGTGCCGTTGGCTGCATCCTTTTTCTTTTTTATTGCTAACTTGTTGAGCGGTACTTTTCCTCTTCGCTCATCTTCAGATTTACACTTTGAAATACCTGCTCGCCATACTTCCATTACTCCTGCTGTTCTCCCTCTTTTCCTGCGAGCCGGAAGATGAGGTAATTACGACAGACCCTAACGCAGTATTGGAGTTTTCCGGTGATACGGTGCTGTTTGATACGGTTTTTGTAAGCCAAGGCAGCGTTACCAAACGCCTGAAGGTCTTTAACCCCAACCAGAAAGCTGTACGCATCTCCGAAATCATGCTCGCTGGGGCTGCCGCTTCGCCCTACCAGCTTATCATCAATGGCAAGCAAAGCCCTGTGGTAAACGACCTGGAGCTGCGGGGCAAAGACAGCCTGTATGTGCTGGTGAAAGTTAACATTGATCCGTCGGATGTGCACCTGCCTTTTCTGGTGGCTGACTCTATCCTGTTTAAAACCAACGGGCAGCAGCAAAATGTGAAACTGGTGGCTTACGGGCAAAATGCGTATTTCCATCGCAAAGAAGTGCTCGGCACCACTACCTGGCCTAACGACAAGCCGCACGTGCTGCTTGACACAGTGCTGGTGCGGGAAGGCGCTACGTTAACTATACCCAAGGGCACGCACCTTTACGCTGGCAGCAAAGCCGTGCTGCTCGTAAATGGGCGCCTGCTGGTGGAGGGGACGCCGGAAGAGCGGGTAAGCTTTCGTGGCTACCGTCGCGAAGAGGAGTACAAAACGGCGCCGGGGCAATGGGAAGGTATCCGCATCCTGACAAAAAGTGCCGATAACGAGATTAGGTATGCTGATATCCGGAATACGCTTTACGGACTTCGGGTTGGCAATCCCGGAAAAGGCGGAACGCTGGTGACGGGCTGTGTGGTAGCCAATGCGTTTCAGGCTGGCATTGTGGGTTATACGTCGGAGGTGAAGGTGGTGAACACGCTCATTTACAACTGCGGTGCGTATGGTTTCGGTGGCTTAGGCGGTGGCAAGTATGAAGTGCTATACTCTACCATCGTGAACTATGGCAACCGGCTGCCGCGAGAGGTGCCGGCCTTTGTGGTGGCAGACTATATTCCGGGTACCGATGTAAAAGACCAGCCGACGGCGCTGCGGCTGCTGAACTCCATCATATACTCTGAAGGGATGAGAGATGAAATATTGCTGGATGTCGGAACCGATGCTACAGTAGACATCGCCAACAACCTGCTGCGCACGGAGGCTTATCAGGAACAGCTAAACCAGAACGGCAACATTCTGAACACAGCGCCTAAATTCAAATTGCCCGAAAAAGCCAACTTCCGCCTAGATACCTTATCGCCGGCCAGTGGCGCCGCCCAAAGGCTGCCCGGCGTTACCACCGACCTGCCCGGCAAACCCCGGAATGCGACCAAACCGGACATTGGCGCGTATGAACGTATCATAGATTAAAGCATGTACAATTAGAGGGCTTCCCATTGTTTACCTGTTAACATTATGTGGTTTCAGAAAGAGATTAGATTGCCGGCTGTAAAGCGGGGTTATCACCTTATCACCGACCTACTGGTGGCGCAACTACCGGAGCTGGAGGATATAGAAGTGGGCCTGGCGCATGTATTTATCAAGCATACTTCTGCCAGCTTAACGATAAACGAGGATGCAGACCCCACAGTGCGGCAGGATTTTGAAAGCCATTTCAACCACATGGTGCCGGAAAACCAAACCTACTACCGCCATACCACAGAAGGCTCGGACGACATGCCGGCGCACCTGAAAGCGGCCATACTTGGAAGTGCAGTGTCCATCCCAATTTCTGGCGGGCAGCTAAACCTGGGTACCTGGCAGGGCATTTACCTCTGCGAACACCGCGATCATGCTTCCAAGCGCACAGTGGTTGTTACCTTGCAGGGAGCAAGTGGTGAAGATTAGGTATAGCTACCCCGCTACACGCACGAGCCAGAGGTAAATGCAAGTATAAAGTTGTTTGGTAGCAATACGAAAGCTGCTTTGCCATTAAACCCCATCCCACATCTGACCTGACCTATCGCACCACGGTAACTTTCTTCACGACTGCACCATACGTGCTGGTGATGTGCAGGAAGTAAACGCCGGGCGGAAGCTGGTGCACATCAAGTCGTAGTACCCGGTCATGCGTTGCAGCGGATAGCAGTAGCTTGCCAAGTTGGTTAAATACCTGCACCTGGCGTACGGCAATGCGGGCTGCCTGCTCAATAATGATAATATCTGAGGCCGGGTTGGGATATACCTCCAGGTCTTTAACGGTGATATGAATGTACTTTACTTTTGCTTCAGAGCTGCTGAGCTCGCCATTCGTGATGGTGAGCCGCACGCTATACTTACCGGAAGCAGGATAAGTGACGCTTGGGGCCAGCTCCGTAGAAACGGCAGGAGTGCCTCCCTCGAACTCCCACAACCTGGAGGTAGCCCGCACCCCTCTCGAGGCGTCTTTAAAAGCTACAGTTTTGCCTTCTACCGTTAACGTATCGCGCAGCTCGGCCGCCTCAAAATCAGCACGCAGGGTGTTGGTGCAGCCCAAGGAGCTAAGCAAAGGGCGGCGCACGCTGCTTATTACACTGCGCATGTAAGCTACCTGTCCTTTGGTAAAGAGGTTCATACAGGCGTCGTCGGTATAATCCATGTAATTCTGGAACATGTCGCCATAAGGCCCGTTGTCGCAGGAAATGTGCGCTTCGCCGGGGCAGCCATTGTTCTGTTCCAATTGGCTGGGAGTATCGTTTATTCCGTCAGAGTCCGTGCAGGATGAGCCGTTGCCCCAGATGTGCTTCAGGCCCAGCCAGTGGCCGATTTCATGTGTGGCGGTACGGCCGGCATTATAAGCCCACTGGTACTTGTTGGCTGGCGCTGCCCCAACGGAAGCATAATGCAGCACTACCCCATCTACGTCGGCGGGGGTGCCTGGCGAAGAGGCGAAGCCCAGCACGTTATCTGCCAGCTCACAAACCCAGATGTTCAGGTACTCGTCGCGGTTCCATATGTCCTCGCCACCAGTGTCTGTATACATCATGTCATAACCCGTGCTGAAGCTAGATTGGGTCGTATAGGTGCGGGTAATGCCGTTCGTCGGACTACCGTCAGGGTCAACAGATGCCAGGCAAAAGACGACCTTTGTGCTGGCAGCATACGGCCGGAAATAGGCAGGCGTAGCAGCTGTATCGGCATTTTGCCTGTTAAAGTCGGCGTTCAGCACAGCCAGTTGTGAAAAGAGTTGTTCTTCTGAAATATTCTGGCTGGGAGTATGGTACACAACATGGAATACCACTGGTATGGTGATCGCTGCCTGCTGCAGTTGCTGCCCCTTTGGCCGGGCCTCCAGCGCCTGGCTAATGGCCTGCGCTGCCTGCTGCTGCATCATCGCGAATTTAGGATACTGCCGCTGCAGAACAGTTTTAAAGGATTCGGTACCACAGTTACGGCCTTTATTGGGCAATAGCGTGCTTTGTGCCCAGGCCGATATGGACAGGAACAGAACGAGAAAGCCGGTCAGGGTAAAGCTGCGCATGAAAGCTTAGGATAATAAATAAACAGGAAAAGCTTCGCTACACAAGATACTGAATTTCTAAATGACTGAGCGTAAGTAGGATGGAATAATTATAAGGTCGCATCCACGCGGTAGTTCAGCGTGTCGCCAAATACGAGCTTCTGAGCGCCCTCTACCCGGTAACTGCTCAGGTTGCCATTGCTGGGGTCAGCCGTTAGCTGCAGCTTGCGGCGGGTAAAAAACAGCACGTTCTGATCTTTTACCAGTGCCTGCAACCGTGCCAAGTGCTGGCTGGGGCTTAGCAGCAACCGTAGGTAAAGTACCGGTGCTTCTGCATCCTCATGGCGGATATAATGAATAGCGGTGCTGCCATCTGATAAGATACTATCGGTGCGGGTATAATACTCCTGCAAGGTAGGCTTGTTGAGGTCCAGGTCATCGAACATGGACAATTCGTCCGTCCAGTCCACTTCAGCGGTTTCAATCGTTTCTACAGGGGCATTCTCGGTCTTCACTGATTTGAGCACCATCGGTTGCTCCTGCTGCAGTCGTGTTTTCTGCTGCTGCAGGTAGGCACTCAGGTTGTAAGCGCCCTTTTCCAGGCCCGAGGCGGGTGGTGTAGGGCGCTCACAAGCTGTGGTGACCAACAAGAGGCCCAGTAAAAGAGATGGGATATATCTGGCCACCGTTAGATTATTCTTTATCGATTAAAGAAACGCCCGTCATCTCGGATGGCTGTTGTATACCCATCAGGTCCAGAATGGTAGGGGCAATATCACCCAGTTTGCCCTCATGCAGCGTACCTTTAAAGTCGTTGCTCACCAGGATGCAGGGTACCAGGTTAGTTGTGTGCGCCGTGTTGGGCGTGCCGTCGGCGTTAACCATAAAGTCGGCATTGCCATGGTCTGCAATAATGATGCTGTCATAGCCATTCTCCAGGGCAGTCGTTACTACTTTTTCAGCGCACTTATCGGCCGTTTCGCAGGCTTTTACCACGGCTTCGAATACGCCGGTGTGCCCAACCATATCCGGGTTAGCGAAGTTGAGGCAGATAAAGTCAGCCGACTTGTTTTCCAGTTCCGGTACAATGGTATCGCGGAGGTCGTAGGCGCTCATCTCCGGCTGCAGGTCGTAGGTGGCTACTTTGGGCGATGGGCACATCAGGCGCTTTTCGCCATCAAACTCTGTTTCGCGGCCGCCGGAAAAGAAGAAGGTCACGTGCGGATACTTCTCCGTTTCAGCGATGCGGATCTGTTTTTTACCGGCTTTTGCCAATATCTCGCCCAGGGTATTGTTCAGGTTATCTTTTTCAAATACCACGTTTACGCCTTCAAAGCTCTCGTCGTACGTGGTCATGGTAATGTAGTGCAGGTCCAGTTTGTGCATGTCCTGCTCCGGGAAGTCGCGTTGCGTGAGTGCCTGCGTAATTTCGCGGCCGCGGTCGGTCCGGAAATTAAAGCAGATCACCACATCGCCGTCTTTAATAGTAGCAATAGGCTGCCCCTGGTCGTTTACCTTCACAATAGGCTTTATGAACTCATCCGATACGCCGGCGTTATACGAGTCCAGCATCGACTTGATAAGGTTCTGCGAAGGCGAGCCCTCTCCTTTTACCATCAGGTCGTAAGCCAGCTTCACGCGTTCCCAGCGGTTGTCGCGGTCCATGGCATAGTAGCGGCCGATGATTGAAGCGATCGTGCCAGTGCTCTGCTCCAGGTGCTGCTCCAGTTCGTTGATGAATTTTACGCCGCTCTTCGGGTCCGTATCCCGGCCGTCGGTAAAGGCATGGATGTATACTTCGCGAAGCTCCTGGTCGTTGGCAGCAGTGCAAAGCGCCTTCAGGTGGTTGATGTGCGAATGCACGCCGCCATCCGATAGCAGGCCGATAAAGTGTACCGGCTTTTTGTTTTCTTTAGCATAGGCAAAAGCGTCGGCCAGCACAGGTTGTGTGGCAAACTTGCGCTCGGCAATGGCTTTGTTAATGCGCACCAGGTCCTGGTACACCACACGCCCGGCGCCCAGGTTCATATGGCCTACCTCTGAGTTGCCCATCTGTCCGTCGGGTAGCCCCACGTATTCGCCCGAAGCCTGTAGCCTTGTATTGGGATATTTCTGAAGTATAGCGTCAAAAAAAGGCGTATTGGCTTTTGCAATAGCCGAAACCTCCGGATGCGTAGCAATGCCCCACCCGTCTAAAATCACTAAGATTACCTTTTTATCCATGGTGCAAATATAACTATAATCTTTAAATGGCTGCTGATGAATCTGGTTGATGGTTGCGGCCGGTTAACAGGCGCTTACTTTGCAAGCGCTCTATCTATAATGGCTACTCCGCTGCCGGCAAAAAGTTGGGCAGTATGATTTCTGTTTCCTAATATTTCGGATATCCTTTTAACTTTATACTTCTAAGCTGTACCTTGTTACTTGGCATAGTTTTAGCTTCTATCAGGCAAGATCACAAACAGCATATATGAAAAGATTTAGACAAATTGTAGTAACTTTTTCCCTGGTATTAGTAGCCGTGTTCTGGATTTCAGGCAAGGCCATGGCGCAAAACGAGGTGATGAGTAGTGTGAAGTCTGCCATGAAGATCGGATCGGCAAAAGACCTGGCGCGCAACTTCAGCAACGTGATAGAGATTACCCTGGATGGCAGCGAAGCGACTAGCTATAGCAACACGCAGGCCGAGTTTGTGATGAAGAACTTCTTCAGTAAAAATGCGCCGGTAGATTTTGCTGTTAACCACGATGGAACCTCTGAAAAAGGCCAGTTGTACGCCATTGGCACCTATACTTCCCGTGATGGTTCCTATACTGTTCTGATCCGGATGAAGGCTGCGGGCGGCAGGTACCAGATACACTCCATGAACTTTATCAAAGATTAACACGATAAATAACAGTTTTTTAGAAAGGCGCGGCATTAATACCGGGCCTTTTTTTATTTTTGCACTGTGAAAACGACTTACCTGACAAAAGAGAGTATCGATGCGTTTATCGCGGCGGCGCTTGCCGAGGACATCGGCGACGGAGATCACTCTTCGCTGGCCGCGATTCCGGCAGAAGCCGAAAACCAGGCGCGCCTGCTGGTAAAAGACGACGGCATACTAGCAGGTGTAGAGCTGGCTAGGTATATCTTTAAGGCCGTAGACCCTGCGCTGCAGCTGGAAGTGCTGCTGCAAGATGGCGCTGCGGTAAGGTATGGTGATGTGGCCCTGACGGTAAAAGGCAAAGCCCAATCCATACTTACGGCCGAGCGGCTGGTGCTGAACTGCATGCAACGTATGAGCGGCATTGCCACTTATACCCATCACTTGGTAGAGCTGATCAAAGGGACTGGTGCCCAGCTGCTGGACACGCGCAAAACCACCCCCAACTTCCGGATGCTGGAGAAATGGGCAGTGCTGATCGGCGGCGGCGTGAACCACCGTTATGGCCTGTTCGATATGATTATCCTGAAAGACAACCACGTGGATTATGCCGGCGGCATACGCGAAGCTATTACGGCAACACAGCGCTACCTGCAGGAGAAAGGCAAAGAGCTGCAGATAGAAATAGAAACGCGTACGTTGCAGGAGGTGCAGGAAGCGCTGAACACAGGCGGCATTCACCGCATTATGCTCGATAATATGTCCCCTGCCCTGATGCGGGAAGCCGTAGCCCTGATCGGGGGCAAGTATGAAACCGAGGCTTCGGGCGGCATTACGGAGCAAACTATCCGTGCCGTGGCAGAATGTGGCGTAGATTATATTTCGGTTGGGGCGCTGACGCATTCCACCAAAAGTCTGGATCTTAGCTTAAAGGCATTCTAAATTAATTACCTTTGCCCTGCACTGGCGGGGCAGCACCTGCTTGCCTGCTATGCCCTCTGTTTAGAAGGCCGAAGAAGTAAGTTTATGGAGAGGAAAGAGTTACGATAGTTATTAGTTTATGCAGCAACCAAACCAACGCGGTTTTCGGGCGCAGCAGGGAGCTTCCCCGCTGGCCATCCGCACAAAAAAATACCAACTAGATAAAAAAGTATACTCCAGCATGGCGCTGAAACAAGTATGGCGTAAAGACTGGTGGTACCTGCTCATTCCGCTGGTGCTCCTGCTATTGCCAGCTATTTTCAGCTTTTCGTGGTGGTGGGTAGCCGCAGCAGTTGTAGTTACGATTCTGTTTGCCTTGTTGCGCTCGGCGCAGGTTATGGGCGTAACGCAGGTAGAGCAGGGCAATGTGCTGTTTGAGAAAGTGAACTACGAGATAGACCAGCGCCAGATTCTGATGAAGCGCAGTGAGCGCGAAGGTATGGCCCTGACCTGGGACATGATTGGCAAGGCAAGCAAGCAGGATGATGCTTTTATGCTGTGGCTGAAGCCTGCCAGCGCCGAGCAACTACCCAAAGGCTGGAAAGGCTGGTTAGCCAGAACCTTCCAGGTGCCTGTTTTCCTGTACCTGCCGTTCCGCATTTTTACAGGTCCAAATGATGTAAAGCTGATGGAAAGCATGCTGCGCCGTAAGAATCTGACAGCATAATATAGCCCCATCCTGCTTTAAAACGTTAAATAAATGTGTGAAGCCTTTCCTTTTTGTGAGGCCCATGTATAAGTATAAATACAGCAACAATGAATAAGAACGTATTAGTAATCTTTGCCGCCGTATGCGGATTATCTCTGACTTCCTGTGGCGACCCTTCTGACCTGCGCCCCGAGGAAAAAGTATCAGTTGACCTGGTAGAGCCGGGCACCCGCGATACCTATAACGTAGGGAAAGTAAATGCCATACATGATGAGAATGATAAGGAGCAGGTAATGCCGGACCGTGACCTGGGTGGCAATACCATTCAGAAAGGCGACAGCGTTTCTGAGCGGAGCGAAACAAATACCAAAGAAGGCGCAGACAAAGACTAAGCTGCACGCTTTTGCTTGATGATGCCTGCCGTTGCCCATCCGGAGCCGCGGCAGGCATTTTTTTGCCGCGGCTGGCGGCTTATACTTTGCCCGCAGGTATGGGGGTGTTCCCAAATTAAAGCCTATATTTGCAACACAATTGCTTTTAACAGATTTATGGCGCAACAGGACGAATGGTTTAGCACCTGGTTCGACTCCCCGTATTACCACATCCTCTATAACAACCGCAATGCCTCCGAGGCGCAGCTGTTTATGGATAACCTGCTGCGCTACCTTCATCCAAAGCCCCACGAGAAAATACTGGACCTGGCTTGTGGCAAAGGCCGCTACTCGCTATACCTGAGCCAGCAAGGGTTCGACGTGACCGGCATTGACCTGTCGGAGCACAGCATTGCCTTTGCTAAACAATTCGAAAACGACCACCTGCATTTTGAGGTGCACGACATGCGGGAGAAGTACAAGCCGCATACCTTCGACTTTATACTTAACCTGTTTACTAGCTTCGGCTACTTTGATAACGAAACGGAGAATGTGGTGGCCCTTTGTGCCGCAGCAGACAGCCTGAAGCACGGCGGCAAACTGGTGATCGACTTTATGAACACCGACCGAACCATTGCCCATCTGGTAGCCACAGAACAGAAAGAGGTGCAGGGTATTACGTTTCACATACACCGGGGCGTGGAAAACGGCTTTATTGTAAAAACCATCCGCTTCCAGGACCAAGACCAGGAGTATTGCTTTGAAGAACGCGTGCGTGCCCTCCGTATGGAAGATTTTAAAGTATATTTTGCAATGGCAAAGCTGCGCCTGGTGGAGGTGTTCGGCAATTATAAACTAGCTCCTTTTGATAGTGAAAAAAGCGAGCGGATGATCTTTGTCTTAAAGAAATAACCCTCCGGATGATTTTGGCCATACTTGTTCTCTTTTTTGCTGTCATCGGCTCAGGATTCCTGGTAAAGGTGTTCCCGCCTACGCAGGGCCATTGGCTAAAACTGGCGCTGGCTTTCAGCGGAGCGTACCTGTTTTCTATTACCATCATCCACCTGTTGCCCGATGTGCTGCTGGATAGCCCTGATCCGCAGCTTGTAGGCTACTGGGTGCTGGCAGGCTTTTTTCTGCAACTGGTGCTGGAGCTGTTCTCGCATGGCGTAGAGCACGGCCACATGCATACGCATGAGCATGGCCGCGTTGGTTCGATGCCCTTTCTGCTGCTGGGGTCGCTTTTTGTTCATTCTTTTCTGGAGGGAAGTATACTCATAGACCAGGGCAGCCGGCACCTCGGGCATGCGCACCAGAGCAACAGCTTTTATCTGGTGTTACTGGGGGTGGCGCTGCACCACGTTCCGGCGGGCTTCGCCCTGATGTCAGTCCTGCTGTCGCGGCTCAACAATTTCCGGAAAGCTTTTTTGTGGCTGCTGGTCTTTGCCCTGGGGTCGCCTTTGGGTATTGTGGTGAGCAATGCACTGCTGCATGACGCCCCTGACAGTACCTTGTATACTGCTCTTACAGGCTTGGTAGCCGGTAATTTCCTGCACATCTCCACCACCATTCTTTTTGAGAGCAGCCCGGAGCACCACGTCAACCGCAACAAATTGGTAGCTACCCTGCTCGGGCTATTGCTGGCGCTGGTCAGTAATTTTGCCTAAGAAAGCACAAGGCGCCAGCCGCTACTTATACTTCCTGTTATGGTGCGGAGCCATGCTGACACGGGCTACTCCTCTTTCTATCATACGCTACCATGGGTAGTATAGAATGCGTGACCAGCAAGCAACCGCTGCTGTTTAAAGTCCTCCGTTGTGTTGCTGCAATACTTCGCGGCGCAGCAGTAGCTGTTGGGGCGTGGCGGTGGAGTCATCCTGCACTACAAATTTAAGTTCTACAGGCTTTGCTTCGGGTGTAAATACTTGTCTGTAAAGCTGGTTGTGGCGCACGTATGTCAGCTCTACTGGTTGAGGGGTTTTTACCTCCAGCATCGGGCCCAGAAGCTGGTATACATTGTCTTCCGTGAGCTTCTCCCCATTTACAGCCTGCAGAATATCATACTGCTGCAGGCCCATGGTGTTGTCCAGCGGCTCGGCTATCCAGTAGAACTTCTGATCCTTTTCAAATCCCAGCCGGAACTCCCCGAAAGTATACTTAGTGCTCTGCTGTTTGTCGGCATAGCGCCAGCCTATCTTCTGATAGTACTCCTGGTACGGCAGCGGCTTGTTTCCCACTACATAATCCTCAAAAAACTGACCGATTTCAGGATATGAGTTGGCTATGATTACCGGTATCAGCTCGTTATCTTTAAACGGCTTGTTAGGGCCATACTGCTTTGCCAGGTGCAGCAACAGTTCGCGCAGGTCCAGTTGCCCTTTACTGAGTTCCTGCAGCCGGATGTCGAGCAGAAAGCCGATGAGAGCGCCTTTCTGGTATACGTTCGGGTACATGTCCTGAAACTCAGGCTCTATGATGCGGCGGCTCATTTCGGTAAACGACACATCCGGAAACGCACTGGCCCGGCGCATCTTGTCCATCATCTCCTCCTGAAAGTGCTCATATGTTTTCAGGTCTTGCTGCAACTGCACCAGCTGCGCAAAATATTCCGTTACGCCCTCATACAGCCACAGGTGTTGCGACAGTTTCGGGTCTTTAAAGTCAAAGTGTTCGATCTCCTCGCTGTGCACGTTCAGCGGCGTAAGGATGTGCAGGAATTCATGTGAGGCCACATCCAGCACCATGTGCTTCAGCTCTTCCCCGTTTTGCTCCGGCAAAAAATAGAACGAGCTGTAGGAGTGCTCCATCGCACCAAACCCACCATAGCGGCTAAGCGTGGTGTTGCTCCTGCGGGAGAAGTATAAAATAAACTGGTAATGATCTACGGGCATGCCGTCGAAAAAGGCCGAAAGCGCCACCGCCAGCGGCCGGATGATCTCGCGCACGGCAGCGGAAGTCACCATGCCGGATTCGGAGTGCACAGCTATTGCCACGGTGGTGTTGCCGGTGCGGAAACTGACAGTATCGGGCACGCTATACAGGATGGGCGAATCTACGAGGCGAACGTAATCGGATGCTTTTACCTGGTCCTGTTCCGGAGAGGCATGCATAAGTGGCAGGGCTGTTGCTCCGAAAAGTGTGGCAGGCTTCTGAATGTTGATCGTATAGGGCCGCATTTTATAACCCTCCAAATAGCCATAGAAGCCGAAGTGGTTGATAACAAAATTGTTGCCTGCCTGAATATTGGTGCCACCCGGCTGAAAGATGTAGTTGTCGTTCTTCTCCACATCCCAGGTGTCATCTACCAGGTACTCCAGGTGGTCCAGCTTCTGTGCTTTCTCGATCAGGAAGAGATTATTGCCCCTTCGGCTGGTCTTTAATTGGTGCCCTTTGGCATCGTAGGCGGCAAATTTATGCACAAAGCGGCCATAGTCTTTCCGGGCATAAGACCCCGGAATTACGCTGGGCATGATATAGGTGGCCTGCTCCTCCTTTACCGCCGGCGTGTGTACCACCACTTTCACCTGGTCGTTGCGGACATGTGTCAGGTCGAGTGAGATGGTATAAGCCTGTTGTGCTATCGCGCCAACGGATAGTAGCAGCAGAGAGGCGGCCAGGAGAATGCATTTCATGTATGTGCGTTTATCTACAACGGAGGCATGGCCCCTGTAAACAGCAGTAGCTACCTTAAAGGTATAAAAGTTACGGTACTTTACGGTATGTAAATAGACATTGGTACGATACAAGTGGCTGCTGCACAACGTTCACTTGCAGGGGAAGTATACTAGTATAAACCTAACATGCACTTAGTTATGAAACTTCTGAAGTACTTTGCAGTGGTTGTGTTGCTGTTGGCTTGTCAGGCAGCCGAGGCACAAACCAGTAACCTGGATGTTTTTGCAGGAAAACTGAAGAAATATGCCGCCACACACCAGGCTAACGGCAAGTGGACCATGCCTGTGCTGAAATCAACTGCCGGACAAGCGCTGATGCCCTCCCCTAAACTTATCGGCTACATGGAAGACTCGGATACGGGCCTGCGATATTATCCTAAGCTAGGCAAGATATGCGATCCGGAAACAAGCTATACGTACGATCTGCGAACGAAGAAAATATACAAGGGCAAGGAGGAGATAAAAATTAAAATGCTTTAGAGAGAAGTTTCATGCAGCATTTTAGGAGCTGTGTCCACACTGATAAGCCGGTTACAGCAAGTAACAGGGAGAGCAAACTACATAATGGTGGAGAGGAGCGTTGCCACCAGTGCTTTTACGGTTAGCATTACAGCGCCGGTGTTTACCGGGGCGTCTGTTGCATCTTCTTCACCTGAAAAGGCATCGCGCAGGTAAGCAATCGGGCTTTCCAGCACTTCAGCATCCAGCACTGACCTTTCCTGTGGCTTGGTAACAGCTTTGGCTTTAGGCTTGGCGGCTGCCGGCGTTCCAGGGGTTACCTGCGGTGAAGCAGGTGCCGTTTGGTTCGCTGTGGCAGTATTGGTCGGAGCCGTAGTAGCAGGAGCATCCAAGGCTAAAGCAGGCGGTGCCAGGCATACAAGCGCAAGAGCTGCCAATGCTACAGAAGTACGTACCGATTGCCACAGATTGATCATGGTCAAAAGTAGTTTTTAATATTTAAAAATACAAGAATACGGTAGGATGTTTTAGAGAATACGTTATTTTATATATTAAGGCTATCCGCCTGACCTTTAGTAACATAATGGTAACGTACTGGAGGGCGCTAACGCTTGGCGGGAGCGGGTTTGATAACCTTGATACGGACAGGTACCACACCTGCTTTTATCGAGTGAAGCCGCCTGGCTGCCTTTTCTGAAAGGTCTACGATGCGGCCTTTAACAAATGGGCCGCGGTCAGTGATCCGCACTTTTATACTTTTATGGGTTTCCAGGTTTGTTACCTTGATTTTGGTGCCAAGTGGAAGCTGTTTGTGAGCTGCTGTCATTCTGCCGTGGCGGTAGGGTTTGCCATTGGCCATTTTGTGACCTTGTAATTTGCGACTGTAGTAAGAGGCTTTGCCTTCTTCGGTGTAGCCGCGCTCACCAAACGCAGGCCTGCCGGCACAGGAGGCAAGCATGAAACTCATAAGTAGCAGCAGCAATAAAAGGCGAACTACAGCAATCAGGCGGGTACGGGGAAAAAAGAGAGGGAGCATAATGTAATAGTAATAGGGATGCAGCCGCAGTTTAGCACACAAGACATATACTGCCGGGCACAGCTACTGCCGCCGCCTACAATAGCAGGGCTATAGCCAAAGATAAACATTATGATTTAAACCTCCTGCTCCGGAGCAATAAAAGCAATGAGCGGTGCTCCCCTGACTGAGAAACACCGCTCATTGCTTTTGTAAGTATTTTCGTGGCTACTACTGCTGTACCTGGTAATTGTATACTTCAATTGCCTGCGTCAGCTTATCTTTCTGGAAGAGGTTGATCACAAACTGAGCTCCCAATACACCTGCTCCGGCATACATAACAGGCGAGATTTGTACAGCGCCATTCCCGTTAGAATTTTTGGCAGTAACAAGCCCGCCGACAGCCAGCAAACCGGCACCCAGAATAGTGACGCCGGTGTTTACCAGTTTATCCTTGCGGTACTTGCGTAGCAGGGCCATACTGGCGGCGTTGTCTGAAAGGGCGTCCTGTAGGTTGTTATAGTCAAACAGGTATAAGGGCCCGTTGTCTTTCGAGAAAAAGTAGATGCGGCGGCGGCTGGTGTTGGGGCCTCCGTAGCCAAACGGGCCATACCCATACCCGTAGGGGCTATAATCATAGGTGGTGCGCGAAGTATAAAACTTATCAATACGCGGCCCGTCAAGGAGGCGTTTGGCGAAAGAGTCGTAGCTGTTGCCCGCCTCTACCCGCGCAAAATAGCCTTCATCATCCTGAAAAGCGGCCACCATACTTGGGTTGACCTTCAGGGTATCGTTGAGTAGAAAGTGATTTTGTTTGAAGATGGGAGATTTATACTGCAGCTTATTGGCATACAGCACCTCTCCGTTCTGTAACTGAACGAAATACTTGCCAGGGCGGGAGTACTCTGTCTGGGCTTTTGCAGCCAGGCCGGTTAGCAGGCAAAGCAGCAGGAGGTAAAAGGCGTTTCTTTTCATAAATAATCAGCAGCAAAATAAGTGCCTGGCTATTAGTTAGCTTTAGTTAAAAAGTAAGAACAACATCAGCAGCATACCCAAGAGCGCCAGGTATACCCAACGCATCAACTGGCCCCGGTATTTGCTAGGCATCATGTTGCTCACCAGCATCACAACGATTAAAAGGCCTAAAATATATAAGAGTATAAACGTAACAGCTTTAACCCAGTTGGGCACAATGGTGTTTTCGGGCTGCACCTGGTCGCTCATACCCATACCTGATAAAACATAGCTCAGGCCAAAGTACATCACCAGCTCAAATACGATAAAGTAAAACAACCAGCTAAGCCAGTTATACTTGCCATTGCTCATAACTTACAGGCTTTTATAAAAATGATAACTTTTGATGTGGAACCCCTCGCGGAAGTAAAACCGGTGCGCTGCCGCATTGGTTACGTAAGCATCCAGCATCACAGTGTCGCAGTGGTGGCGCACCGCCTCCTGCTGCATCCAGTCAGCAAGTAATTTGCCCAGCCCTTGGGCGCGGTAAGCTTCGTGTACCACAAAATTATCTACTTCTAAGTATTTGCCGCTGTACAGCTTGGTATTGATCCAGAAGCCGGACAGGCCCACACAAGTACCGTGCTCCGTGTACACGCCGATCATACGGTATCCGTTTGGCAGCATCTGGGAAAGCAGCTGCTCGTAACGGGCCAAGCTCATGGCGGGGTTTAGCTGTAAGATAAGGGGATGCTGTGCCAGCATTGGCTCCAGCCCCTGAAGTTCTGCCAGCCTGAAAGCCGTGGCGGCTGTCTCCTGTTTATTCATGTAGAAGCGCAGAGGAGGGTTGATAACGGGTGATATACTCCTGTATAGCTGCTACAGGGACATGGCCAGCCAGGGATACCGCTCGTTTTTTGCCCTTGGCGAGGGTCAAAAGCAGCGTCTGCCCGGTAACAGTTATAGAGGCGATCTCCTGCCAGGCATAAAAAGGCTTCTGGAAAGGCGTTAGCCACAGCCGTACTCCCTGGCGCGAAAAAGTGACTGCTGCATTGTTTTTAGTTTGGATTCTTACCACCACAGCCACGATAAACAAGATACAGGCTACCAAAAAAGGCCACCCCAGCCGGGTGGAGCCTTGCGTAAATTGCAGGTAGGCAATGCTGCCCATCACGAGGCTCTCTATCAGGTAAGTGGCCACCCCCAGGTGCCGGATACGGTGGCTGAGCCAATGATGGAAGCACACAATCAGGAACACCGCCAGAGACGAGGCAAAGTATAAAGCGATAAAAGGGGCGTATTCGTGTGCATGTTCCAGTTTGCTTATGCCTTTCATCAGAATCACAAAGGCAGTCAGCAAATGTGTTAGCGTGTCGAGCTTCTGGTTAGGGCGCGGCGCAACAGGCACTTGCAACAGTTTTTCTTGTGGGTCCATGCTCATTTTATCCGGGCTTAACAAAGATAAGCTTCTGGCGCAAATTGCCTGCATGTAAGTTACAATTTACTTAAACGCGCCTGTACAATTATAAGAATATAATTGTACAGATACATTTTTTGAAACAATACCCCCTACTCATCGCGTTAGAATACCAGGAGACAGTAGGGATATGAAATTATTACGGAACATTAAATTAGATAATTATAATTTCTATAACAGCGGAGCAACGAGAAAAATATTTAGTGTGGGGTATGAGAACCTCACTACATTTGTTTATTACCAGGATGCGAGCAACAGGTATACTCTGGTGATTGCCAAAGGGGACGACCCACCGCTGATTGTGGAAAAGAAAATAACCAGAGCCGAAGCGTTCCGGTTGATGAACACCCGACCATAAAATGGCCGGGCTTTTCTGCTTTAAGTCCCTCCTAGCCCTTGAGCTGTAACTTTTTACCTGTTTCCTCGCTCTCCATACCAGTCTGAAAGTACTGCCGCTTCTCTATTTTGGTTTGTACGGATAGTTGTAAGCAGTTGAAGAACTCCTTGCAGGTTGCATTTTGTTGTCTCCGAAGTATAAGTTGTGATTTTAGTAGGTTTTGTGGTAAACCTTTGGAAATAGTAGCAATACACGGCACTTTTTCGGAGCCTAAGTTGCTCTAGTATAAACACAGCCCAAAAACCAGGTATGTCTGAAAAAGAAACCATGTCGGATGTAAACGAAGTGCAGCACATGTTTCTGCATGTGGAGAGCAGCGATGCCATCTGTATGCTAAATATAGCAGGGCACCCTTACCGCCTGCGCGAGTTGATCTTTATGATGGTGCAAAATGGTTGCCGCGTTATGCAAACCAATGCCGACGCTTACCAAACGTTTCTGTACGATAAAGAGACGGTGGAAATCTACGACTTTCTGAGTTCTATCATCAAAGCCAAGTTTTTATAACCTGCTAAGCAGCATATAGTTGGTCAGTAAACAAGAGAGGCTCCACCAATGGAGCCTCTCTTGTTTACTGACTTGTATAGCTATTAGGATTGTTTGATTTCAATTTCACGGGCCTGCCCTGCCGACTCATGATACGGTAATTTTACCTGTAGCTGCCCTTCGTGGTAAACAGCTTCGATTTTGCTAAGGTTTACCTGCGGAGGCAGCGTAAATGTTTTGTTAAACAGCGGGGCTGCCATTTCCGGATTATCCTCGCTGTGTAAGGTAGATAGTACTGTTAGTTGGTTGTTGTGCAGCACCACCCGAAATGATTCAGGGTTTACACCTGCGGCCCATACTTCAATAACGGCCCCTTTCTTATACTTCTTTATATCCACGTAAGTCTCACTTACACCACCACCTACTGTGTTCAGCAAGTCGATTTGAAGGGCGATGTTTCGTAGCAGTTCTTTATCTTTTATAAGTTTCATGTCTTTCTCCTCTTTCTTATCTGAGGAGAATAATGCAAATGCGGTGCCAAGCTCACTAGCAGCTTATACTTGCGATCATAAGCAGTATACTATGCCAATGTGGCTTGCGATAGGTGTAGTTCATCACATCGGTAGGCCATATTGACAGCTGTCGATCTAAAATAGCTCTTTATAGTGCAATTACCTTTAACAGCAGGTATGTTATTCCAGCACAACACCTGCGGCTGCAACTAATCTGGTAAGGCCCTGATCGCCCAGAGATAACAGGCATGCTTTTCCGGTGACCAGGTGGCGTTAAGAGGTATCGTTATAACTACATTTTCCCAGCACAACAAAGTGGCTTTCCCTTTATGGGAAAATTACTGGCCTGGCGAATTGCACCAAAAATAATTTTCTCTGCTTTGCTGCAAGTGCTGAAAGGCTTCTAATAAGCAGTATAGTAGATATTTAATGGATTTGTTCCCGATACAGGCTTCTGCATGTCGCAGGGTGTAGGCGCCTTAGGGCGGGGGTGGCATGCTTCTTTCTTAAGGGGAGAAGCATTAGAGATTACAAGCTTACCACATGAAAAACTTATACATTGCATTCCTTCTCCTGGTCCTTTCTGCTAACCAGGCTTTTGCTCAAACCTTTTCTCAGGCATACGACAGGGTTATACTATACCACGAAAACTTTTCCGGCACGGTGAGCGGCATCACCTCTAATAGCACTTGGGAAATTAACACAATAGCTCCTTTAAGCAATTCAGCGCAGGCTTCTGGTGGCGCTTTCGCCCACACAATTCCTTACAATACTACGAATCCCAAAATATTATACCTCGATAACGCAATTTCTACGGTGGGTTTCAAAAACATTGGCATCATCTGGACCAACTTCCGCACTAAAATCAAGAACAACGTAAACAATAACGCCACCATCACCCTATATTATAGCATTGATAATGGCCCTTATACCGCTGTCGCTTACTTTCCGCAGAGTGAGAACGTGTATAACCAGTGGAACCTAGTAAACAATGGAAGCTTTATTCAACTGCCTGCTGCTGTAGCTAATAAAGCCAATGTACGCTTTTACTGGAGTGTAAATACACCAAGCAAGTTTGGCGACGACTATGCGCTGGATGACATTACTCTCGTCGGCACACCGGACGACGACCAGAGTACGCCTGAAGATGACCTCTCTACCTTTGACTGGAGCACGCGTGCTGTAAATGAGAACCCGTTCGTTACTTCTTCCTCCACGGCAGCGACTCCCTACACAGTAAATGGTATTTCGCTGCGCTGGACGCTTACTGCAGGTGCCGGCGTAAGTGTTAGCAAGGCGGCAGTAGATGATGCTACCTTTCAGGCACCTGTTAAAACGCTCTCTTTAACCCAGTCAGGTGCTTCAGCTACCGTAGGTACCACGGTTCAGTTGGACTTCAGTGACTTTGTAAAAGACCTTACCTTTACCCTTTTCGACGTAGACCAGGCCAGCGGCCAGTTTCAGGATCATGTGGTAATTACGGGCGTTACCTATAGCGGGGGTGTTGTGATGCCTAAAAATAAGATTCAGTATACGTCCAAACACAGTTACAACGCCACCAGTGGGGTTATAACAGGTATATCGGGCACCGATGTGGCCGCTGCGTCTGACGAGGGGAACATAAAAGTATCTTTCGGTGTGCCAGTGTCGCGCGTTAAGATCACCTATTATAATGACGATGCGGCAAAAGGCAACCAGGGCATTGCGATCCACAACCTTTACTGGCGCCGCAACCGCAGCGTAATTACCTTGCCTGTAGAGCTGGTTTATTTTAAAGGGCAGGTTGCCAGCAGCACCGGCAAGTTCCAGTGGGTAACAGCCAGCGAGAAAAACAACGACAGGTTTGAGGTGGAGCGCAGCGAAGATGGCAGAAACTTCCTGAAAATCGGCGAAGTAAAAGGCCATGGCAACAGCAGCAGCGCTATTAACTACAGTTTTATAGATACCAACCCGGCACCCGGCACTAATTATTACCGCCTGCGCCAGGTAGATACTGACGGTACTACCTCCTTTTCGACAGTAGTGGCGCTGGCATTCTCATCGGCTTCATCGCAAACCTTATCAAAAACGTCCCAAGCGTCAGTATATCCTACATTCGCTACTACAGAGGTAACCGTTCGCGTGAGCGAAGCCGCTCGTATACAAGTGCTTGATGCGACAGGTAAGCCCATCACCTCCTTAACCAGCCCGGCCTCAGGCGAACTCATTTTACCGGTACAGCACCTCCAGCGTGGCGTATACTTTGTGACAATATATACCGGGCAGCAGCGCGAAACACTCCGTTTTGTGAAGCAGTAAAGCTATGCCCATACAGGAGCCAGCAAGGTGTAGGCAGCAGCAGTAACATAACGATGCCTGCACAGGCCCGTAAATATAAAGAGACACATTTTTAAACGAACCAATAACACTATGAAAACAACAACTAGGAGAACAACCACCATTACAGCTTTTGCATTGGCAGTAGGTATGCTTACTGCCTGTAACGATCCAAAAGGAACAGTAGAAAACGATACCATGACCGAGGCTACCGCTGATACGGCGGTTATGTACCAGGACAACAACGGACGTGTAGAGGCTGATGGCGTACAGGTAAAAGATATTGGGGACGATTTCTGGAATAACGTAGACTTTGAAGCGCCGGTAGTAGAGGTAGCCACCCTGAAAGGTGTGGACGTAGAAAAACGCGCGACTGAAGATTACACCATCTACACAATGGACGAACGGGTAATGTTTGATACCGATAAAGCAACCATCCGGGAGAATGCTGAACCTAAAATCCAGGAGATCGCTAACGAAATAAAAAATATTCCGGGGAACGGCCCTATTCGTATTTATGGCTACACCGATGCCCGTGCCAGCCAGGATTACAATATGGAGCTTTCCGAAGACCGTGCTAAATCAGTACAGGACTGGCTGCAAAGTAAAGGCGGTATTGATGCCTCGCGTATTAGTATTCAGCCAATGGGCGAGAAAAACCCTATTGCCACCAACGAAACAGCTGCCGGTCGTCAAAAGAACCGCCGCGTAGCCATTGTAGTGGCTACCACCTAATCGGTGGGGCTGCTTGCCCGCTTTATCTTCTACTTTTCAGATGCCGCTTCTGCGTAAGCCTGGCTCGGATTTATGATGCATCCCTACTTTAAGAACCCTTGCGTAAGCCTATACTATAGCCGGGAAGAAAAACTCGGCATGGCGGAATGGGAAGGGCATTTGCGGGGTGCTGATTTTCGGGAGGCCATGCTGCTGTGCCTTGAACTGATGGATCGGTTCGGGCTGAAGGGATGGCTGGAAGACGACCGAAAGGTACTGACCGTAGATGCCGCTGACCTGCAGTGGAGCAAAGGCGTGCTAACAGTGCGGCTTAAGACCATACCGCTGCTACGCCTGGCCCGGTTGCCTTCTGAGGTCGCCCAGCCGACACTCTCTGATGGCGTAAAAGTGGGCGTTCGGCTGGACTCCGGCAGCAGCCTGGCACTGCGCGACTTTAAGGAGAAGCAGGCAGCACTGGACTGGCTGCAGGAGATAGCCTTAGGTATTGCAGTAATGTAGCCAGGCAAACGCCTGCAGATGTACAACTTGCCTGCCTCCGCTGCTGCGAAAACTATATCAGGGAGGCCCCGTAAGTTTAAGGCAGAACACAGACAAACAAATACTATGAAAAAAACAATAATTGCTGCTTCCGTATTGACTACGTGCTTTTTTAGTGCCTGTAACAATCCGAAAGGCGGCGTAGAGAAAGATACGCTTGCTGATGCGACAGCAGATACTGCTGTGATGTATCAGGATAAGAACGGGCAGGTAGCTGCCGATGGTGCGGAAGTAAAAGAATGGGGCGATGTTGATTTTGACGCGCCTACTATTAGCCTTCCTGGCTTTAACGATGCGGATGTAGAAGTACGTGGAAATGATACTTACAACATCTACGCAATGGATGAGAAGGTACTCTTTGATCTGGATAAAGCTACCCTCCGCCCCGGGGCAGAAGACAAACTGCGCGACATTGCCAACTCCATCAAGAGCTTAGGCAACAGTGGCGCGATCAGGATCTACGGCTATACCGATTCACTGGCAAGTAAGTCTTATAACAAGGAACTCTCGGAAGATCGGGCGAACACTGTAAAAGACTGGCTGCAGAACAACACGGACATCGATGCCTCGCGCATGAGTATTCAGCCCATGGGCGAGAAAAACCCTGTGGCGACCAACGAAACCGCTGCTGGCCGCCAGGAGAACCGCCGTGTAGCCATTGTAGTGGCTAAAAACCCGAACGGCTAAGAACATTTCATTATTTTATACCTGACAGAAAGGGCTGCTGTGCAAACAGTGGCCCTTTTGTTTTATAATTTAGGGCTTCGCAGAAACAGGGAATGTGGTAGATCACAAAACTTATAAGCAGAAGTATAGTTTATAGGGGTAAACGGTCTGCGAAGTATGGCCATGTGGCTGCACAAAGCCATAGGAGCTTAACGGTCCGTTACCTAAGTATAAAGGATTTGTTGTATCTAGCAACAAGTCTTGTACCGGAATACGAAAACAATATGCTACAACTATACTATAAAACGGAGTTTATTCGGGTAAGCTATGAAGAGGAGTGGCAGTTGGGAGTAGCCGAGTGGAATGGCTTTGTCAGCAGCGGCGAACTCCGGAAGGCGGCACTGAACTCGCTCAATTTTGTGCATGAAAAAAATATTACCCGCTGGCTGGCCGACCGCCGCAAGATGCGCGCCATCCGCCAGCAGGACCAGCAATGGACAGTAGAGGAATTCATCCCGAAGATGATGGCCAGTCCTCTTCGCCGGCTAGCCACTGTGATTTCGGAAGATATGTTCAACAAAATGGCCTTAGAGCAGATAATTCGCCGCAGCAGTGGCTTCGGAGATATTGCCCTCCGCGACTTCGATAATTTTGCCGCTGCTATGGCGTGGCTGAAAACGCCGCTATCGGAGAATGCAGCGCCGAATACACTATTACCTATAAATGACAATGAAAATATAAATAAGAGAATACTTCTATTATTTATATTTTTAGATTAAATTTCCTGCTTCGATTTTAGAAAAATGATGCAGGTATACTTTACGAACAGCTTTATAAGCCTTCAATATGATAAACAAGCCCAATTAGGCAAAGCAGTATGGCGGGGATCCTTACGAGGGCCAGAACTACGGGAAGCTTTTCTGCTGTGCCTGGAAATGATCGATCGTTTTACATTAACCCGCTGGCTGGCAGACGACCGCCTGATGCTATCTATTGCTCCTGCTGACCTGGAGTGGAGCATGAAATTATTTGTACCCCGTTTGGCGGGCAGCTCCATCCTGCGTTTTGCCCGCCTTCCTTCTAACTCTGAAAGCAACCGCAGGGATGTAGAGTTCATGATCAAAAAAGGTCAGAGTCCCGACCTGGTCGTGCAGCTTCGTGATTTTGCCACTGAGGCTGAGGCAATGGACTGGCTGATGGAGCTACCCTAAGTATAGCAACAGCCAACGGTAGCCCCTCACCCTAAACCATCAAGTAGCGCATGCATGAGCGGGCGCTGCTTACAGCAGTAGGAGCTTCTTCTTAAGTATTTTGCCATTCTGAAGCGTAAGCGCAACGATGTACAGGCCTGCTGGCAGACTGTTCCTTTTCAGGCGTATGCTGTGGCTTGCTATAGCCTGTTGCCATACCAGTTGGCCGGTGGCGTTTAGTAGTTGCAGGTTAACGGGCTGCGGTTGGCTTTGGTCTAACAGAATAGCGACATCATTTCCTGCCGCTGGGTTCGGCCAGATGGTAATCAGCCTGCTACCTGCCTTGTAGTCTTCGGCCAGGCCGGTCACCTGCAGGTTCAGCATGTTAGACATGGCAATGACACTGGTAGCTGCAAGTCTGCCGCCCACTATCCCCGGGCCACAGTTCGCATCCAGCTCAATGCCAATGCGGTATATTTTTTCCTCCGTAGCGGGAGCTCTGTCGATGTACCGGTCTTCCTGTCCGGTAAGTTCGGCTATAGGCAGCAACGCAGTTTCCTCCTCGCCTCTGTAAATGATCGTTTTAGTTGCAGGAGCGCCCTCATACTTATTCCATGTCAGGTTCACCTCGCCTGTAGTGCCTAAACTGGCCTGCAGCAAAACTGTTTTATGATAACTTTCCTGTATCGATTCGTTGCCACAGGCATCCACCGCCTTTATCGCATACCGCTCTGTCTTTGCATTCGGGTGTGAGGCCGGATCGATAAAACTTGCAGGGGCATCAAAGGCGACAGTACCTATTTTGACAGCACCTCCTACGGCATCTTTGTAAATGTTGTAGCCCGCCGTGTTCTGGTCAGCCGTTTTACTCCAGACGATCTTGTTCTTGCCCGTGTCTTTGTCTGCCGTTACATAGCACACCTATAGTTACTGTAACCGGTTCTGTCGCATACAAGCAGCCGATTTCGTTGGTAACCTCCACGCGGTACTCCCCCGTTTGGTTAGCTGTAATGGAGCGGGTGGTCTCACCGGTACTCCACTTATAGCTGGCAAAGCCTTCGCCGGCACTAAGCGTAAGTGACTCTCCGGGGCAGAGGTTCGTTTCTCCTGAAGCGGTAATGCTTGTCTGTATTCCGCAATTTTCCACATTCTGTCCCTTTCCTCTATACACAATCAGACAAGGCGACAGCTCTACCACTACTGTTTGCTGCAAAGGGGTGTTTTTCAGGGAAAAGGCTTTGCCGCCCGGCATTTTTTCTTCCGTTATTAATGTCCCGTCTTTTTCAAAGGTTGCTCTATATGCCTGGCTGCCTTTGGTGCCTAATGTTATAAAGGTTTCGTCAGCCAGGTGCTCAATAAATGCCATCTCATAGTTAACATCCGTTTCACCGTATGTTTTTGACCATGCTGTCTGGCCATCGGGTGAAAGGCGAATCAGAAGCCCACTTTTGATTTCTGTTTCGAAGTCTTGTGCATAGCCGGCAATGATAAAATCCCCGTTCGTAGCTTCCGTAACGGCATATGCTTCGTCATTCCAGGCAATGTCCAGCTTTCTGTTCCACAGCTCGTTTCCGGAGGCATCGAGGCTTACCACCAGCACATCCTTTTTATAGTTCTGGGAATTCTGCGCCCAGCCAACTACCAAAAAGTTGTTGTCCCTTGTTTTTATAATAGCATTCGACTCTGTTATTTCAGTGCTCCTGAACACCTTTCGCCACTGTAGCTGCCCACTTGCATCTACTTTGTATAAATAACTTTTACCTGCGCCACTTCCTACGGCATAAAAGTCTCCGTCTGCAGTTTCCGTAATAGCTCTGGCGTTATACACCTCTTTGTTACGCCATACTACGTTACCTTCTGCATCAGCTTTTATAAGCTCAAAGCCACTGTATAAGTTGGTGGAGATAATGTATCCCTGGTCGCGTGTGCTTTCTATAAGTTCAAATTTATCGCCGGTCGTTTTACTGGCAGATCTGCCAAGGTCTTTCTCCCAAACTTTAGCTCCGCTTACCGTATGGTACTTTTGGAGGAGCATTCTTTGGACAGCAGTACCACTTGTAGAGATCGTTAAGACAACTGCAGTATTATCATCTGCAACCCTAACAGCCATAGGGCCACCCGGACAAATTTGTGTTGATTGGGCTGCACACCAGAGTGGAAGGCACAGCAGAAGCGTGAGTAAGCGTGTTTTCATACGTAGTAGCGTTGCGTAATTCGTGCAAATATAAAACGCTAATATAGGAATACCAATATTATACTATTCTTAGTATGAAAGTCTGTAAGCAGTTGCTGTGGCGCGACAGTAACAGGTGTGCTGAGTTATTTGTAAAGCGGCAACTTAGTCACCTGTCAAACCTATTAACCACCGCCATAGCTCCCTTTCTGGCAGAAGACGAACGATAGCTTTGGATCTTACAACGTGCGCAGCTCCTGTGAGTGTCTGGTAGGGAAAGGCGGTGGCTTGGCAGGCGCAGATGAAGTTAGACGCTCACGGGTCTGGAAGACGCCGCGAGGTCTTGAGCATTTTCTTGAGCATTGCATTAAAAGCTTTTCATGAATCTCTTTGTGTATAAGTTATTGGTTTTCATTGCTTAGTAAAAGTTGTGGGAAAATAAATACTGTAAAGGCTTATTATATATAATTTGTCTTTACGTACTTTAAGCAAAAGAAAAGGCTACTCTAACAGAGTAGCCCCTTTCTAGTGATGTTGAAGTTATCTACGTTTTGCGTAGAAATGAAACACGCCACCGTCCTTCTTATAGACCTTCATACCTTTTATGGTAATGAAACGTGTAAACACTTCAACATAATCAGGATGGTCTTTCAATGACTCCTTTTTCATGTTTGAGATGAATAAGGTGAGACATTACTAGCGGAGGCCTTCTCAACTAGAACCCACTAAGTTCGAGCTTAGTGGGCTTTTTTTGCTCCATCCGTAAGCGTATTTTCAATCTAATATCAGCAGCTCTTCATTTCACAGTCCGCAACATAGGACGTACGTGACTTGCGCAAAATAAAGGGAGAGCCAATCAGCCCTCCCTCTACTTTATACTATGATCCGCAAGCTTCGCAAGCGTCCGGGTTATCTAAACTGCAGCTCATGTCGCTGCGGTTCTGATCCTGGTACACTGGCGAGAGCGTTTCGGCGGCCTGCTTCTCTACGGTAAACTTAATGGCGTCTACGGCAGACTTGGTGCGCAGGTAGTACATGCCGGTCTTCAGGCCTTTCTTCCAGCTGTAGAAGTGCATAGAAGTCAGTTTGCCGAAGTTCACGTTCTGCACGTGCAGGTTCAGCGACTGGCTCTGGCAGATGTAGGCACCACGGTCAGCGCTCATGTCGATCACGGTACGCTGGCTGATCTCCCATACTGTTTTGTACAGGTCCTTGATGTTCTGCGGAATGTTCGGGATATCCTGCACCGAGCCGTTGGCCGCGATGATATCCTGCTTCATCTTATCATTCCAGATGCCCAGCGCGATCAGGTCTTTCAGCAGGTGTTTGTTCACCACCATAAACTCGCCTGAAAGCACACGACGCAGGTAAATGTTAGACGTATAAGGCTCAAACGACTCGTTGTTGCCCAGGATCTGCGCGGTAGAAGCAGTTGGCATTGGTGCTACCAGCAGTGAGTTGCGCACGCCGTGCTCGATCACTTCCTGGCGCAGTTCTTCCCAATCCCAGCGGCCAGACTCCGGCGTTACGCCCCACAAGTCGAACTGGAACTTACCTTCTGACAGCGGCGATCCTTTAAACGTCTCATAAGGGCCCTGTTTCTTTGCCAGGTCTTTAGAAGCCGTCATGGCAGCAAAGTAAACGGTCTCGAAGATATCCTTGTTCAGTCCTTTCGCCTCGTCACTCTCAAATGGCATGCGCAGGTGTATGAACGTATCGGCCAAACCCTGCACGCCCAACCCGATCGGACGATGGCGCAGGTTAGAGTTGCGTGCTTCCGGAATCGGGTAGTAGTTAATATCAATTACTTTGTTCAGGTTCTTGGTAACATGGTAGGTTACATCAAACAGCTTCTGGTGATCGAAAGTCTTATGGCCATCCTCCTCTTTTATAAAGCGGGGCAGCGCCAGCGAAGCCAGATTACACACGGCCACCTCGTTCTCGTCGGTATACTCCATGATCTCGGTGCACAGGTTCGAGCTCTTGATAGTACCCAGGTTCTGCTGGTTGCTCTTACCGTTAGCGTTGTCTTTATAAAGGATGTATGGCGTGCCTGTTTCGATCTGCGACTCCAGCACTGCAAACCACAGGTCCTGCGCTTTTACCGTTTTGCGGGCACGGCCTTCGCGCTCATACTTCTCATAAAGGCGCTCAAAATCTTTGCCCCAGCACTCGCTCAGGCCAGGCGCTTCGTTCGGGCAGAACAGGCTCCAGTCGCCGTTCTCCTCCACGCGCTTCATGAACAGGTCTGGCGTCCAGAGGGCGTAGAACAGGTCGCGGGCGCGGTTTTCTTCCTTGCCGTGGTTCTTTTTCAGGTCCAGGAACTCGAAAATATCGGCATGCCATGGCTCCAGGTAAATCGCGAAAGCACCCTTGCGCTTGCCGCCACCCTGGTCTACGTAGCGGGCCGTATCGTTAAACACCTTTAGCATCGGGATGATACCATTGGAGGTACCGTTGGTCCCTTTGATGTAAGAGCCGGTGGCCCGCACGTTGTGGATGCTGAGGCCAATGCCGCCGGCGCTTTGCGAAATCTGGGCGCACTGCTTCAGCGTGTCGTAAATGCCGGGAATGCTGTCGTCCTTCATCGTTAGCAGGAAGCAGGAAGACAGTTGTGGCTTCGGTGTGCCGGCGTTAAACAGCGTTGGTGTTGCGTGGGTAAACCACTTCTCTGACATGAGGTTATAGGTCTCAATAGCAGATTCGATGTCCTCTTTGTGTATGCCCACGGCCACACGCATGAGCATGTGCTGCGGGCGCTCCACTACCTTGCCGTCCAGGCGCAGCAAGTAGGAGCGCTCCAGCGTTTTGTAGCCGAAATAGTCGTAGTTGTAGTCGCGGTCGTAAATGATCGTCGAGTCGAGCTGAGCGGCATGCTTGCGGATGATCTCATATACATCTTTGGCGATCAACGAGGCGTTCTCTCCTGTTTTCGGGTCCTCATAAGTATAGAGGCGCTTCATGGTGTTGGAGAACGACTTGCTCGTTACCTTGTGCAGGTTTGAGATCGCAATGCGAGCGGCCAGCACGGCATAGTCCGGGTGTTTGGTGGTGAGCGAGGCGGCTGTCTCAGCGGCCAGGTTGTCCAGCTCCACGGTGGTTACCCCGTCGTAAATGCCGTCAATCACCTTTTTGGCCACCTCAATCGGCGACACGTAATCCATGTGCAGGCCATAGCACAGCTTCTCAATACGCGCGGTAATCTTATCAAATTTGACGGATTCGCGACGGCCGTCTCGTTTTACTACTAACATAGGCTATACATTTAGCGAGGGTCAAGGCCTCGGTTACAGGTTGAAATACAAGTACTGGTATGTGTAAAGCTTCTGCCGAAGCAGAAGAACGTTGTGTTCAGGATAGTATACAGTCAGCCCATACGGATGTAGAAGTATAAGCCGTTGCAGTACAATCAATTATCGGTTAAGCCAAATGCTTTTACTATATAGTGGGGCTGAGATGCCCCTGCAGCTGGCGGTGATGCCAGCCGTTGCCCCGGAATGCCTGCAGCCGCTACGTTTGCGCCCTCCTCAGCACCCGGCATGTTACGCTTGCTTTAGGTAAAGCGAAGCAGATTCCTTTCGCCTTCCTAAATATAGAAGTTTTAACGTATTCTTAAAAATCCTCGTCCATCGAGAACACATTTTTATCAGAGCCTCCGAGCACACCGGCTTTTTGGTATTCGCCCACGCGCTTTTCGAAGAAGTTGGTCTTGCCCTGCAGCGAGATCATCTCCATAAAGTCGAATGGGTTGGTGGAGTTGTATATTTTGGCGCAGCCGAGCTCGCCCAGCAGGCGGTCCGCTACAAACTCGATGTACTGGCTCATGAGCTTGGCATTCATCCCAATCAGGTCGACGGGCAGCGCATCGGTCACAAACTCCTGTTCTATACTTACCGCATCGCGGATAATCTCCTGCACACGGCTCTCCGGCAGTTTGTTCTGCAGCATAGAGTACAGCAGGCAGGCGAAATCGCAATGCAGGCCTTCGTCGCGGCTGATCAGCTCGTTAGAAAAGGTAAGTCCCGGCATCAGCCCTCGCTTCTTCATCCAGAAGATTGAGCAGAAAGAGCCGGAGAAGAAAATACCTTCCACGGCGGCAAATGCTACCAGGCGCTCGGCAAAGTTTTCGCTCTCTATCCACTTCAGGGCCCAGTCACCTTTGCGGCCTACTGCCGGCACGGTTTCCAGGGCATTAAACAGGTGGTCTTTCTCACTCTGTTTTTTTACATAAGTATCGATCAGCAGCGAGTACGTTTCCGAGTGAATATTTTCCATCATGATCTGGAAACCATAAAAGCACCGCGCCTCTGGTATCTGCACCTCGTTCATGAAGTTGACGGCCAGGTTCTCGTTCACAATGCCGTCAGAGGCAGCGAAGAAAGCCAGCACATGGCTGATGAAATGACGTTCGCCATCGTTCAGGTTTTCCCAGTCTTTCAGGTCTTGGCTCAGGTCAATTTCCTCAGCCGTCCAGAAGCTGGCTTCCGCCTTCTTATACATCTGCCATACCTCATCGTTCTGGATCGGGAACAGGACAAAACGGTTCGGATTCTCTTTGAGTATGGGTTCCATAATTGCGTAGCTTTTATAAGTTAAAAATTTGGCCAGTCATCGCTTGCACAACCTGCCGTTCATCAAAATTGTTTATGGCGAAGCCTCGTGGCCAGCCCGCTGTATCAGGAGTTCAAATATAGAAAATTGAACTTGAAAACGAGGGTGAAAGTTGTTCAATTTATGCACAGCTGGGTAAGTGGTTGTGGTACTGTATTTTAGCGCGTAATACACAGGTTTATCCACATTGTTAACAAACTATATAGTCGTGCTAATGTATTGCTGGATAGGTGTTTATGCGGTCTAAAGAGCCTTTGAGTTCGTATATCACGCTGCTTTTGTGGCTATGGCACAAGTTGTTGGCGCAGGTTACCTGCAGGCGCCCGGAAGCACACAGATAATAATTTGGCTAAGTATAAAAGTGCAATGCGTGTGGAAAAGTGAAATTTGTTCAATGCGTTGAATAGTAGCTGTTTGTAGCTCTTTTGGCCGGTGTTATACGTAGGTGCTGAAGATTTCAACAGCGTTATCCACAAGTATGTGCAGAAGTTGTTATTACGCACAGAACAATTTATGCAGCAGGGCGTTGCATTTTTCAAATAAGTGCCGTACTTTTGCAGACTAAATTTTAAACATACATTGAAGCTGATGTACGCAATTGTAGAAATCGCAGGTCAACAGACCAAAGTAGAGAACGGCAAGTTCATCTACGCTAACAAGCTTTCCGGCAATGAGGGTGACGCCGTTGAGTTCACCAATGTTCTTCTTACTGATGATAACGGCACGATCAGCCTGGGCGCCCCTTTTATTGATGGCGTAAAGGTAGTAGGCAAGATCCTTGGCGACGTGAAAGGCGACAAAGTGATCGTTTTCAAAAAGAAGAGAAGAAAAGGATACCGTAAGAAGAATGGCCACCGCCAGCAATTTACGAAGGTCCTGATCGAGAGCATTGGATAAGCAGTAAGAAGAAATTTATCGTAGAATCTTTTTGGGGGATGCACCCGCTACCCTGAATTAAATAGTAAAACAACATGGCACACAAAAAAGGAGCTGGTAGTTCTAATAACGGCCGCGAGTCGCATTCCAAACGACTTGGTGTTAAGATTTACGGTGGTCAGGATATCATCGCCGGCAACATCATTGTAAGACAGAGAGGCACTGCGCACCACCCAAGCGCAAACGTAGGTATGGGCAAAGACCACACCTTGTTTGCACTGGTTGACGGTGTTGTTCAGTTCAGAAAAGGCAAAAAGAACCGTTCATACGTTTCTGTATTGCCTAAAGTAGAAGCTGTAACAGCAGAAGCCTAAGCATTGCACGCTGCCAGCTGGTGGCACTTGAAAAAGGGAAGCTCTTGAGCTTCCCTTTTTTATTTTAAGCTAGTTTGCAACCAGGGCTGCCGCTTTGCCCTTGCCGGGCATGGTGGCCATACTTCCTGCCCGCCCTCCTTTGGCATAAGAAAACAGGCCCACTGCCAGGCCGACTACAACCACCACATACGCGGTAGCCATACTATAAAACGATACGGGTATACTGATCAGCACAAGTATAAGACCCGCCAGCCACAGCAGCCCGAATTTTACCGGCGAGGCAGTAGGAACCGGTGGGGTATACGTGGTGCTAAAGCCAAGCAGGTGGAGTAATTTAGGTGCTTCCGCAGTTAACAGCATCAGGTTTAGCAGCAGAAAGAAACTGAGCACATAAGGCGTGCCGGGCCATTGCTGCGACACTGTTACCATCAGGATATTCAGGAGCATCGGCAGCAAGGCAATAGCACCGATGGTGCGGTATCGGAGCGTCAGCAAAATAAAGCCGACAGCGATCTGCGAGTAAGCGATAAAGCGGGCGAAAAGACCGAGGCCATACTGTGCCAGCCTTTCTTCCAGCCACACAGGCCCGATGAGCCCGGGAAATTTGTGTCCGAAGTAAAGCTTGGCCATACCCGCCGTGAAAAAGATAAGGCCCAGAAAGACGCTGGTGCCGTTCAGGAAAAATGTTTTGAGACGCATCGTTTCAGTGCTTGGTAGCGAAGGTACTGTAAAAACAAGGTACCGCTTTTAAGTTGCCAACAGCTAGAAACTAGATGAAGCAGAAAATTTAATAGACGATTAACTGCATTTCATAGGCCAGGTGGTGCTATACTACTATTTATACTTAGCCAAGTAGGAAATGCAAGGCGACCGGGCAAGACCGGAAGAAATGCAAAATGCAACAAAATTTTATATTCTGCGGATATAGGCTTAACTTGCAGCTTCTTATCAAGAAAGACCGAGGGATAGGGCCCGCAGACGTCTTAGCAACCTTGTGATAGCTTGGTGCTAACTCCCTTCTGAAGCAACCGCTTTGGAAAAGATAAGAGAGTCCATCCTGCCTTTGGGTGTCCTTCTTGATAAGCAGAATTGCTGACGACTTACGAGAAGAAAGACATCCATGATACAGAACCATCCCATCCACCAGCTGCTTCGCGAACGTGTACTAGTGCTCGACGGCGCTATGGGTACCATGATCCAGCGTTACCAGCTTTCTGAAGCCGACTTCCGCGGAGAACGTTTTAAACACCACGCCAGCGATCTGAAGGGCAACAACGACCTGCTCTCCATTACCCGCCCCGACATCATCAAAGCCATTCATACCGAGTACCTGGAAGCAGGCGCCGATATCATCGAGACGAACACTTTCAGCGGCACCCGCATCGCCATGGCCGATTACCACCTGGAGGAGCTGGTGTATGAGCTGAACTACGAATCGGCCCGGCTGGCGCGGGAGGCAGCAGATGAAATAGAGGCGAAGGTACCAGGCAAGCCGCGCTTTGTTGCCGGCGCTATCGGCCCCACTAACCGTACCGCTTCGCTTTCGCCGGATGTAAACAACCCCGGCTACCGTGCTATTACGTTTGACCAGTTAGTGGACGCTTACTATGAGCAGGTGCGTGGCCTGGTAGAGGGTGGTGCCGACCTGCTTTTAATCGAAACGGTATTTGATACGCTCAACTGCAAGGCAGCCCTGTTTGCAGCACAACAGTACGTGCAGGACGGTGGCAAGGAGCTGCCGATCATGGTATCCGGCACGATCACGGATGCCAGCGGCCGCACCTTGTCGGGCCAGACGGTGGAGGCATTCTGGAACTCTATTTCGCATGCGCCTATACTTAGCGTGGGCTTTAACTGTGCGCTGGGCGCACGCCAGCTCAAAACGCACATCCAGGAGCTCTCGCGTATTTCCAACACCTACATCAGCGCCTACCCCAACGCCGGTCTGCCCAATGCCTTTGGCGGATATGATGAAACTGCGCAGCAAATGGGTGCCATTGTAGAAGAATATTTAAAGGAAGGGCTGGTTAACGTACTAGGTGGTTGTTGTGGCACCACGCCAGTGCACGTGCAGGTTATTGCTGACCTCGCTGCCAAGTATAAACCGCATACACCACCCGAAATTGCCCCGCTTCCGCGCTTCAGCGGTTTGGAGCCGCTCACCATCACCCCGGAAATGTTATTCGTGAATGTGGGGGAGCGCACCAATGTAACCGGTTCCAAGAAATTCTCACGCCTGATTGTAGACGGTAAGTTTGAAGAAGCCCTTTCCGTGGCGCAGCAGCAGGTAGAAGGCGGCGCCCAGATCATTGACGTGAACATGGACGAAGGCATGCTGGACTCGGAAGAGGCCATGACCAACTTTCTAAACCTGATCGCTTCCGAGCCCGATATTGCCAAGCTGCCTATCATGATCGACTCTTCGAAGTGGACGGTGCTGGAAGCAGGCCTGAAGTGCGTGCAGGGCAAATCGATCGTGAACTCTATCAGCTTAAAGGAAGGCGAAGAGAACTTTAAGCAGCAGGCCCGCAAGGTGCGCCAGTACGGTGCCGCTGCCGTGGTGATGGCCTTCGATGAGCAGGGCCAGGCGGATACTTTGGAGCGCCGCATTGAGATCTGCAGCCGTGCCTACCGCATCCTCACTGAGGAGTGTAGTTTCCCACCGCAGGACATCATTTTCGACCCGAACATACTAGCTATTGCTACCGGTATCGAAGAGCATAATAACTATGCCGTCGAGTACCTGGAGGCGGTGAAATGGATTAAAGCCAACCTGCCGCACGCGCTGGTGAGCGGGGGCGTGAGCAACCTGTCGTTCTCCTTCCGGGGCAACGATGCCGTGCGCGAAGCCATGCACACCGTATTTTTATACTATGCCGTGCAGGCCGGTATGGACATGGGCATTGTGAACGCCGGCATGCTGGGCATTTACGAAGAGATACCGCTGGAACTGCGCAACCTCATAGAAGACGTGATCTTTAACCGTCACCCGGATGCCACCGAGCGCCTGGTAACCTATGCCGACACGGTAAAGAGCAAAGGCAAAACTGCTGCAGTTGCTGATACAGCCTGGCGCGATGCACCGGTAGAGGCGCGCCTGAAGCATGCGCTGGTGAAAGGCATAGTAGAATTTATTGAGGAGGACACCGAAGAAGCCCGCCAGAAAGCTGTTAAAACGCTGGATGTGATCGAAGGGCCGCTGATGGCCGGCATGTCGGTGGTAGGCGATTTGTTTGGCGCCGGCAAAATGTTCCTGCCGCAGGTGGTAAAGAGCGCCCGCGTGATGAAAAAGTCAGTGGCTTACCTGCTGCCGTTTATGGAACAGGAGAAGCTGGCTTCTGATACCTCTAAGTCCACGGCAGGCACCATTCTGATGGCTACCGTAAAGGGCGACGTACACGACATCGGCAAAAACATTGTGGGTGTGGTGCTGGCCTGTAACAACTACGAGGTGATAGACCTGGGCGTGATGGTGCCACTGGATAAGATACTATCCGAGGCTGAAGCGCAGCAAGCGGACATCATTGGCCTGAGCGGTCTGATTACGCCGTCGCTGGACGAGATGGTGTACGTGGCGCAGGAGATGGAGCGACGCGGCATGACCATTCCGCTGCTGATCGGCGGAGCCACTACCTCTCGTGTGCATACCGCCGTAAAAATTGCGCCGCAGTACAGCGGGCCGGTGGTGCACGTGCACGATGCCTCGCGCAGCGTGACGGTGGTGAGCAGCCTACTGGGCAGCGACCGGGACGCCTATGTGGCGGAGATCAAGGCCGAGTATGCGAAGTTGCGGGAAGACCACCTGAGCCGCACCAAAGACCGCGCTTTTGCAAGTATAGCCGAGGCCCGTGCCAACAAGTATAAAGTAGACTGGGAGGCCACGCAGCCGGTTAAGCCACGCTTGATCGGCAACAAAGTATACGAGAACTACCCGCTTTCCGAGATCGTGCCATACATCGACTGGACGCCGTTCTTCCATACCTGGGAACTGAAGCGGCAGTACCCGAAAATACTGGATGATCCGGAACTAGGTGTGGAAGCGCGCAAGCTGTTTGCCGATGCCCAGAAAATGCTGCAGGAGATTGTAGACAAGCAACTGCTGGAAGCCCGCGCGATAGTGGGCTTCTACCCAGCTAACGTAGAGGCTGACGATACCATCGAAGTATACACCGATGACACACGTGAAACTATACTCACGGAGTTCCATACGTTGCGGCAGCAGGGCAAAAAGGGCGGCAATGTGCCAAACCTGGCCTTTTCTGACTTTATCGCTCCGAAAGAAACAGGTATACCGGATTACATCGGCGGCTTTGCCGTGTCGGTGGGCTTTGGCATCGAAAAGCTGGTAGACAAGTATGAGGCCGACCACGACGACTACCACTCCATTATGGTAAAAGCCCTGGCTGACCGGCTGGCAGAAGCATTTGCGGAACTGATGCATGCCAAGGTGCGGAAAGAGCTTTGGGGTTATGCGCCTGAGGAACAGCTGGGAAGTGAGGAGTTGATAAAAGAGCAATACCAGGGCATTCGTCCTGCGCCCGGCTACCCCGGCTGCCCGGACCATACCGAGAAGATCACGCTGTTCAACCTGCTGGAAGCGCAGGAAGCCGGTATTGTGCTGACGGAGAACCTGGCCATGTACCCGGCTTCTTCAGTAAGCGGTTTATACTTCTCGCACCCGGATTCGCGCTATTTCGGCCTCGGCAAAATAGGCGAAGACCAGGTAGCTGACCTTGCCCGTCGCAAAGGCATGCCGCAGGAGGAAATGGAACGCTGGCTGTCGCCGAACCTGAACTACGAACCAACGCCAGTAGCGCAGCAGCAGGCGGTGTAGCAGGAGTTATCCAACTACCCCTGCCCCTCCTTTTCTAAGGAGGGGAGCCTGCTTTTGCTTTGGTTGAAGTATAGGCATTGCAGCTTTAGATATACCGGAACACCTCTCTACCCTCCTCGAGGAGGGAATTTGGCTGTTGGAGGGGAAAAGTATAGTTTGTATAACATCAGCTTGACCTCCCTTCTACCAAGGTTCTTTCAGAATGAGAGAAAAGAGAAAACAAGGATGAAAGAAACCGTAGTAAGTAAAGCTCCCCGCCTTAGACAAGCGAGAACGCGAGTTCAAAGTTTGCGAGCGTAGCGCTGAGGGGGACCCGGTAAGAAAGCAGTTTAGCGGAGATTAAACGAGGCAAAGCAAACAATTCAGCCCTCCGGTTATTTAACAATTAGAAAGCATCACCCTAAAACGATAGATGAAAGTAACAGAGCATTTTAAGAACGCCAACGGCAAAACGCTGTTCTCTTTCGAAATACTGCCGCCGCTTAAAGGCGAAAACGTTCAGACACTCTACCAGCACATCGACCCGCTGATGGAGTTTAACCCGCCTTTCATCGATGTAACCTATCACCGCGAGGAGTACATCTACAAGCAGCATGACAATGGCCTGCTGGAGAAGCGCTCTACCCGAAAACGGCCGGGCACTGTAGGCATTTGTGCGGCCCTGCAAAGCCATTACAAAGTAGATACGGTACCCCACCTGATCTGCGGCGGCTTTAACAAAGAAGAAACCGAGAATGCACTTATCGACCTGCACTTCCTGGGCATCGACAATGTGCTGGTGCTGCGCGGCGACTGCGTAAAAAATGAGCCTCGCTTTATACCTGAGGAGGGAGGACACAGCTATGCTACGGAGCTGATCGAGCAGGTAGCGGGTATGAACAACGGGCGCTATTTAGATGATGAGCAGGTGAACACCAACGGAACAAGTTTCTGCATTGGCGTGGCTGGCTACCCCGAAAAGCACTCAGAAGCACCCAACCTGAAGGCGGACCTGCGTTGGCTGAAGCGGAAGATAGAACTTGGGGCTGATTATGTGGTAACGCAGATGTTCTTCGACAACCAGAAGTACTTCGATTTTGTGCGGCTGTGCCGCGAAGAAGGCATTGACGTGCCCATCATACCAGGTTTAAAGCCAATCACTACCAAATCGCAGCTCTCGGTGCTGCCCAGCGTATTCCACATCGATATCCCCTGCGACCTGGCAGATGCGCTGGAAACCTGTGCCGACAACAAAGCTGCCGCACAGGTAGGCGTAGAGTGGGCCGTGAAACAGTCGAAGGAACTGATGGCGTTTGGGGTGCCCTGCCTGCACTATTACTCGATGGGCAAATCCGGCTCCGTACGGAAAGTGGCCGAACAGCTGTTTTAAGAACTTAACGTAAAGCAACGCACTCCTGCTTAAGGAAGTATAGCCGGACAATGGCGGCACAAGTATAGGCTTTATACTTGTGCCGCCACATTATGCACATGCTGGTGCAGCAGTCTGTTGCGGCCTTGCTACAAGTATAGGTCAAAAAGCGATTCCCAGGCAAAAGCCAAGTCCCCGGATACCCAGCAGCATGTCGTCTACCTTTGCCTTTGCTCCTTGGTCCGTAACGGTTGCCTCGATATAATTCTTATCTCCTATTTCTATCCAGGATTCCAACTCGTCCTGCAAAGCGCTCTTTTCCGCTGCCGTCATAGAAGAAAGGTCGGCCGTAGCGGGGGCATCTACCTTTAGCTTGCCGGCGTGTCCTCCTATGATGTACCAGTCGAAGGTGATACGTTTAGCGATCAGCCATTGAGCGCCCAGCATCACCCCGCCGGCGTAGCCTGTTGCGGTGCCTTTAAACGGCAGCAGGTACGTTTTTCCGCTGGTCGTGTAATCATAGGCATAATCAAAGTCGATGTTGGTGTAGCGGCCATACAGCGACAAGTAGAGGCCGCGAGCGCCGGGATGTCTGCCACCGTAAAATCTGAACTCGCCTGTATAGGTATTGTTGGAGGTAGTAATTTTAGAGAGGTCGTCGGTGATATCGGGTTCGTCCAAAGCGTTGCTCACCTTTTCCGTCAGCCTCAGCGAGCCCAGGTTGGTTTCAGGCATAAAGCGGTATCCGGCCACAAACGTAATTTTGCGGGTGAGGGAGCGCTCATAACTCAGGCTATAGTTATGGAAGGCAAGTGATGAAAGGTTGATTTTGAGGATGTTCTTCCGGAACACTTCGTCCTCGCTTGCTGCTGCCGTTGTAGCATGCGTGTATGCCGTTGCGCTGGACGTGAACGCCTGGTTGCTGGTATAAAGGCCAGTAGCAGTGTTGCCATTGACCTGGGCAAAAGCGCAGGAAGCTGCCATCGCCAGTAAAATCGTAAAGAAAGCTTTCATGTGCAGGAGCGTTATGGTAAAGTATAGATTCCATAAAAGAAGGGCGTCCTGATTTAGAAGGTGCTATAGGCTATAGCAACATGCAACGGCAGGAATTGCATGTAAAGGCATAAATGGGTATATACTAAGTTTATTTAGTACGATCAAAAGATAAGATAAGTTCTAAAGCCTAGTAGCTGATTACTTGACAAGTATACTGGCGCTAACTGGTTTATACTTCCTGCTCCTCTACCAGCAGGTCCAGCGTGATCTGGTCGGCCAGCAGTTTGCCTTTATCAGTGAGGTATAGCACATTTCCCTTTATAATTGCCAGCTTTTTGTGCTGCAGGTCCTGCAGGTAAGCAGCATGAAGCGTTTGTATATCATACCCATACTCCTCCTGCATTTTATACAGGTCGCAGCCCCAGGTGGTACGGAGGGTGGTGAGCAGGTAGTCGTTGGCCTGGTCAGCAGCGGAGAGTTCTTCCAGTTCAAACGGCACGGTGTCCTGTGCAATTGCATCTACATACTTCTTGTTATGCGCTACATTGTACTGGCGGGAGTGGCCGTTAAAGGAGTGCGCGCTGGGGCCTACACCCAGGTAGTGCACGCCGCGCCAGTAGTTGCTGTTGTGTTTTGATTCATAGCCGGGCTGGCAGAAATTGGAGATCTCGTACTGCACAAAGCCCTGCTGCCGCATCTGCGCCAGCAGCATCTCAAATTGTTCGGCCGTATACTCATCCTCGGCGGGCTTGAACTTTCCTTTTTTGCTCCAGCGGCCTAGCGCCGTGTCGGGCTCTATGGTGAGGGCGTAGCAGGAAACATGCTGCACGCCAAGCGAAAACAGCGTCTGCATATCCTGTTGCCAGGTAGTATGGTCCGGAGACGGGATGCCATAGATCAAATCAACCGTAATGTTGTCGAAACCGGCAGCTTGCGCATCTTGCACGCTGTTTATACTTTCTGCGGCAGTATGGGCGCGGTTCATCAGGCGCAGGTGCGGCTCATGGAACGATTGCAAGCCAATGCTCAGGCGGTTGATGCCGGCTGCGCGGAGCTCCTGCAACTTGGCCGGCGTCAGGTCATCGGGGTTGGCCTCCAGCGTAATTTCCACCTCCTCCGAAACTATAAACAGCTCCCGGATTGTTTGCAGCAGCAGTTGAAGTTCCTGCTTGTTGAGTAAAGAAGGCGTGCCGCCGCCAAAGTATATGGTCTGCACCAGCTGCCCCTGTAGGTAATCTTGCCGCAATGCCAGTTCCCGGGCAATAGCCTGCACCGTCTGCTCCTTTAGCCCCATAGACGTGCTGAAGTGGAAGTCGCAGTAATGACACGCTTGCTTGCAAAAAGGAATGTGGAGGTAGATGCCGGCCAATGGTAGGAGCTAAAAGGTGAAGGTGCTGATGAGATAATGTTTATATTTCCGTATTTGTTCAATGGCAGTAAGTTTTACCTTTACAAGGTGGGCCAACACTAAAGGGCACAGGCCATACATACCAGCTCCTGCTTTAATCCTGATAGTTCAACCCGCGAACGCAGTACCATCTTCAACACAAATGTATAAAATCATTGCCTTAATTTGGTGTTTGCTTTTGTGCCTACCTGCTGTGGCACAACTGCAGGGCAAAGCAGCGCCTGAGCACTTGCCGCCAACACAGCGGAAGGTGGCGCTACGGTTTTATACTTCTGCCGCAGATAAACAAACGCTCCGTAAGTATACTTACACAGGGCTACTTCCAGATTCGGTAGCTGCGCGGCAGGAAGTGCAGTCGCTAATTTATGAGTTGCAGCAGGATGCCTACCTGCTGGCTTCGGCCGACAGTTTATACTTGCGCGGCGATACGCTCCACGTGAAACTCTATGTGGGGCAGCCATTTGCCTGGGCACAGCTGCGCAATGGCAACCTGAGCGAGGGGGTGCTGGTAGAGTCAGGATTCCGGGAAAAGTTTTACCATAACACGCCTTTTAAGCCTGCCGAATACGTGAAGCTGCAGCAGCGCATCCTGGACTATGCCGAGCGCAGCGGTTATCCTTTCGCCTCTGTCTGGCTTGATTCGATCCATATCAAAGATAATGAGATTGAGGCGGCGTTGATGGTAGAGAAGGCCTTTGTAGTTACTTATGATTCGTTGCAGGTGATGGGCGGGAGCAAAACGCAACCTAAGTTTCTGATGCGCTACCTGCAGTTATACCCGGGCCAGCCTTACAACCAGCAGCAGGTTGAGGCGTCGCAACGGATGCTCACCGCTTTGCCCTACATCAAGGTAACGCGGCCGCCGCAGGTGCGCTTCGCCCGCAACAAAGCGCGCGTCTACTATTTCCTGGAAGACCGGCAGGCAAATCAGCTGGACGGCATCGTCGGTTTTCTCCCCGACCCTACCCGCAGCGATAATAAACTATTGATCACTGGCGAGGCCAACCTGAACATCCGCAACATCTCAGGTACTGGCAAAAGCCTGGGGCTGCAATGGCGGCGCGTCAACAAAGGCTCGGTTATCCTGAATGGCGAATACCTGCACCCTAACCTGTTTGGGACGCCCTTTGAACTGGGCGCGAAATTTAATCTGCTCAAGCAGGACTCGTCATATATCACGGTGCAGCCGCGCCTGCAACTAGGCTATTATACTTTAAAGTATGGCAAATTTAGTGTGTTCAGCGAATGGCGTAATTCGCGTATCTTGTCGGCCGCCAACCGGCAGCAGTTGCAGCGCCTGGACCTGGCCGATGCCCGCACCACCACCTATGGACTGAACTACCTCTGGAACAACCTTGACGACTTTTACTTTCCGCGGCGCGGCCGGCTGGTGGAAGTGCAGCTGACAGCGGGTAGCAAACAATTGCTGCGAAACGCCGACTTGGAGAAAAGCTTCTACGATACCCTGGACCTGAAAACAAGCCAGCTAAGTATAAGCGCCCAATTAGAGAACTTCCTGCGGCTTGGCAAAAACAGCGCATTGCTCACGCGGCTACATGGCGAGGCCCTGCTCAACGACCAGATCTTCCTGAACGACATGTACCGGCTAGGTGGCCTCTCCTCCCTCCGCGGCTTCGACGATTACTTTTTCTTTGCGTCCTCCTACGCTGTGGGTACGCTGGAGTACCGCCTCTTCACCGCTGCAGACTCGTACGTGCAGTTGTTCTATGATCAGGGCTATTACCGCAGCGACCTGGAAACATCACGAACCAGTGGCTTTCCGTTAGGCGTCGGTGGGGGCATCAGCTTTAGCACCGGGGCTGGCATTTTCCAACTAGTTTATGCCTTGGGCAAATCGGCGCAACAGCCACTATCGTTTAAATATTCGAAGATACATTTCGGCATAACCAGCAAATTTTAAAAAAGACTAACTTTTTTGCAGAAAATAGGTAAGTATAGCTTGCATGGTAAAAACATTCGTTATACTTTTGCATCACAATAACAGTGCGGGGTGGAGCAGTTGGTAGCTCGTTGGGCTCATAACCCAAAGGTCACAGGTTCGAGTCCTGTCCCCGCTACCTCAGATGAAAACAAAGGCTTGTAGGTTTTACCTGCAGGCCTTTGTTGCTTTTGGGCCACTCCTGTCTTCGCCTGTTATCTTATTTTCGACTGCTGCTGGTGTGCCTGATGCGCTTATAGGGGATATTTAAATAGTAAAAAATTGCTAAAGGTGTTTAAACAAATGTTGTAGATAGTTTTCCTTCCATGTATCTTTTGTAGATAGAAAACAGATGCCTTATACAAAGAGGCCTGTCACTTGACTGATGGAATGGTTGTAACATAGTAACCTCTGCTAACATGAAAAAAGTTTTACTATCTGCCGCCCTTATTTTACTCTTCTACAGCCAGTCCTTTGCACAGGGGTGCGTGGCCATCCGGAGCAACGGCATGATGTCGTGTACGTTGGAACATCCTGCCGACGAGGCGGCGGCAAAAGGGTGGCAACTGAACGTGGCCGGCCGGTACTTTAAGTCATTCCGGCACTTTAGGGGCGATGAGGAGCAAAAGGAGCGCCTCGAGAAGCATACCGAGGTTATCAACTGGCAGTATAGCCTGGACCTGACCCTGCTGCGCCAGTTCGATAGCAGATGGTCAGTGGGGGTGGGGCTGCCGCTGCTGGCCAACAAGCGGTCTTCACTGTATGAGCACGGGCGGCAGGAGCGGCATAGCAGCAATTCGGCCGGTATTGGCGACATGCGGATCGTGGGCTATAGATGGCTGCTGAACCCGCTGCAGACCAAAGGAAACGTGCAACTCGGGGTGGGGGTGAAGCTGCCAACCGGAAACTACCGGTTTGAAGACACCTTCTACAACGTCGGTCCGGATGGAGGCACCGAGCAGCGGCCCGTAGACCAGTCGATACAGCTTGGGGACGGCGGCATAGGCGCTGTAACAGAACTAAACGCTTTTTATACTTTGGGCCAATTCCTCAGCGCCTATGGCAACGTGTATTACCTGTTTAACCCCCGCGGCCAAAACGGCACCCGCACCTACCGCGAAACGCTCTCCCCGATGCTGGCCAACGAAGCCATCATGAGCGTGCCGGACCAGTACATGGTGCGACTTGGTGTGAGCCATAACTTTACAGGGCATTTAAAAGGATTAGTAGCCTCAGTAGGCGGACGAATGGAAGGCGTGCCTGTGGAGGATGTCTTTGGGAGCAGCAGTGGCTTCCGCCGTCCGGGTTATGTGCAGTCGCTGGAGCCGGGGGTAAGCTACTTTGTAAGCAAGGTGAATGTATTTGCCACAGTACCCATGGCCCTAAAGCGAAACCGCCTCCAAAGCGTGACAGACAAGGAAAACAGCCTTGCCACCGGTAAAGACGTGCATGGCGACGCGGCTTTTTCGGATTATGCGGTAAACATAGGCTGCGCCATTAAATTTTAACCATGCCAGGAGGTATTCCTTGCTACCCATTGTATGGTTCGAGGCGGATACAGTGCATCAACCTGCCTCACGCTCCTGCCTGAACTGGACGCAGAGGTCACATTCGTGCAAGCCCATTTTTGCCGCACCTCTACAGGTAGCAGTCTCTTGGCTCTCCCCGGCAAGGTTCAGGTATGGGTTTATACGTTGGGCAATTTCGCTAAGGCAAGCTTAACAGCGCTGTTGTAAATTGCTGGCGTTACAAGTTGTTGGCTCCAAAATCCCAACTGGTTCATCTTGCTCGTGGTTCCATCCGGAAATTTCGTAAATTCATATCTTATGTCGGAGTTCTTATCAGAAAACCCTTGCGGCTCCTGCGCATTGAGCGGATAGAATACCACGCGTCTGGTTACCCGGAAGGTTTCCAGGTTTAAGCCTGCCGGAGCGCGCCGCAGTTGGGAGAGCATTTGCTCGCTGAACGGAACGTTCTCCAACTTTAGGGAGATAACCCGGAGGTCTTTGTTAAACACGATTCGTAAAACAGCTTTGCTGAATTGCTGAATCCATTTCTCGCATACCTGCTTAAACAGTTCGTACTGATTGTAGCCGGAAAGTTTTTTCGTCCTTTGATAATTCTGCTCGAAAACTTTCCGGATAAGCTTGTCCTTACTGATCATCGGCACCAGCAATTCGGCCAGTTCTCTATAGTTGGAATTGAGTGTGATTTTCAGGTTAGAAAAAAACTCCTTTTCATCTACAATGTAGTTGATCAGGTCGTTCTTGCTTTTTAAAGCCGCATACTGCTCCTGTCTTTCCTTATAGCTATTGATGAGGTTGGCTAAGCTCATGCTCCCTTTCGTTATTTTAAGCAAGGTGCCCACCACCGGAATGTCGCCGGCGAAATCAGCCGCTACGTCAATCACTTCTTTCGCCACCTCAAACGCGAACTTCGGCGATATGCCCTGCAGCTCCTTCAGGTCGGCCTCGGTAGCCTTTTCCGTGATGAATTTAAAGTCGTCCAGGGCCACGATGTAAGCATCGATCCACGACTGCAGGTGCCGCTGGATATCCTCAAAGAGCTCTTTGCTGCCCAGCTTTGTCACGTCGGTCTGGCGGCCGTACAGGTACTGTAACAAGGGCCGTACAATCACTCTTCTGATCGTCAGCCATTCCTTGATCAGCTTTTTCTCGTGCCTTTTCAGCCTTCGGTCCTGCAGTTTATTCCTTTCGGGATGCCGGACGTAGAAGTAGGCATCCGTCAGAAAGTTCTCTCGCTTTTCATGAGACAGGATCAGCCCAATGAACTGAGCAGAAAACGGGACAATTGTTTTTTTGAAAAATGCAGTAGCCTTGCCCGCAAACGACAACTCCTGATCTGGCTGTGTCGTTTCCGAAGCATTCAAGGCGGTAGTTTCTCTCAGTAGCAGCTCTCTTTCCATACCGACATACGTTTACAAATTGCCTGATGCGTTACAGCCTGTCAATGGGCGATTGCGCCCACTGGTTCCTCCACCGATTTGTAGGCATTGTTGTAGCCTTCCACCAGCCCCTCCACGTCGTTCAGCCACACGTCCAGCACAGAGCCCACGGCCACGGGTTGTATGAGCGTGGTGTTCAGCAGCTGGATGTCCGTCAGCAGCCGGTAGCCGTAAGACGCGCAGTTGTCGTAAATAGTAAAGCGGTTGGCGTTGGTAGAAGTAACTGATTTTTTCAGCACAAGAATGTCGTAGGCCGCAGGAATAAACTCTTCTGGTTTCTCGTATTGGGTGGGAATGCCGATCTCGTTCCGGATTAGCTGGATGAGGCAGATCGTAATATATACCGTCGCGATGCCGGTGTAAGTATTGATCATGTTGCGGCCATACTCCATCGCTTCAAAGTGCTGGTTCATTTCGATGATGGTATCGCGGATAGATGTTTGCGTGGCCACCGACGAGCGGCCGTTGTTGCCGGCGCTCTGGATGGCCACCGCCAGCTGCTTGGCCTTGTAAAACTCCAGCATATAGCCAATCAGCTTATTAAAAGACTTCATAAAGCCCTCGTTCTTCTCCGTCACAATGTTCATGTTGTTCTCGATCGTGACGCCCAACACCCGCTGGTAGGAGCAGATCCGGTCGCGCAGGTTGGAGGACAGGCCCTGCCGGTACAGGAGACAGACGCCTTCCATCAGGCTGCTGTATTTGTTCACAAAAACATCGTTGGTGCCATTCCAGCCTATCTTCGACGAAATGGGGTACTTGCCGGTATAGTTGTAGTCGTCCATGAGCGCGCCCAGTATCTTAAAGATGCCCATCCGCTCATAATAGTATAGCCAGATGAGCGTGCCGACGGTGAGGGATTTGAGGTCGAGCTTAAAGAAGTCGGCCGGCAGGTTGCTGCTTGCCTGGTCCGGCGGGTTCTGCAGCCGGATGTAGTGGAACATGGGCCGCTGCAGATAACCGGCCCCCTCAAAACCGAGGTTCACCTGACAGGCGTTTAGGGTGGGCTGTCCGCCATTTTCGCCGTCAGAGGCACGTTCGATCACGGCCGGCACGCACTCCCTGCTAAGGGCCAGGCAAAAGTTTTTGTTATAGTAGTTTGGTATCGCTACGCCATGGTCCCCGTTGATGTAGTCGCTGTCTAAGCTGACGACGCTGGCCAACAGGTTGTTGTACTGAAGCTCCAGCGGCAGCGGCAGGTGGTACCATTTAAAGTGGTTGATGTCGGCCTTTTTTTCAAAGTCCGGGTCTCCTGCCGCAATGGTCGCATCGCCATTCACGAAAATTTGGTTTGATGCCATGGTAATGGGGTTTAACGGTTGGGTCTTTCTTTTCTTAGCCACTTTTATACTTTGTATTGTTTCAGGCCTGTCAGCCACCTATCCATCAGCTCATCAATTTCAGCCTGCCGGATTGTTCTCTCTTCACGCATCAGCCGAAACACCGCCAACTGAAATCCGATAGACTGTTTTTTGAACGCGGGGGAGTTCACGGCTTCTACAGAAGCCATCTTCTTCAGGAGGGCGGGTGCTAGCGTATCCAGTTCAAAGAGCGCCGTTAAGGGTTTATGGTTGAGCTTTTTGAACGTTGTCTGCAGCAGCGCATTGGCAATGACCGGGATAAGCGCCCGTGCCTCTTGTATCACTTTCCGGGTGGTGTCGTCCAGCTTGTCGAGCGGGTAAAGGGCGATCCATTCTTTTTCCCAATCGCTCCAATCGCCATTGCCCCACAGCCTGCGGCAGCACGCGATCGAGATCAGGAAGCGCAGGTATGACGGCGGGTGCGGCTGTATGGTGGAGATACTGAACATCTGGGGGTAAGGCAGAATGAGCACATCGCGGATGCTGCAGGTTTGAGCCATACCCGCCAGGCAAAAGGCCCAAAAGTCGGGCACCACCTCCTTCGACCAGTTGGCGTACAGTTTGCAGAGCAGGGGCGAGCCGCCCGCTTTTTTGGCAGACAGGTAAAACACCTGCTGCCACAGCGCCACCATGTTCAGCTTTACCAGCGCCTGATGGCCTACCTCATGGAAGATAGAGATCAGGTTATACTTCTCGCTGATGCGGCTGTAAGGAATGGCGATGAACGGGATCGGGTTGGGGGTGTGCCGGATGATGGGTACGCTTTCCCGAAGGGTGGAAGCGCCAAAGCCACGCTCGCAGTATACCAGCGGGTTGGCGGTAATGTCTGCCACATCTCCGCGGTGCAGGGCATAGGCCGCAATCATATCGCAGCCTTGCAGTTTCGGACCTATCTCGTTGCTCAGGCGCTGAGTCAGTATATCCATGTACGTGTCATAAAACTCGTAGGCGGTAGTGAGCTCCACCTCCAGCTCTCCCAGGTAATTGATCAGGAGTTGGCGAACCTGAATGTTGTTTCTTTCTGAATAGTACTTGTCAGCGTAGATCCGCAGCTTTTGCCTGATCCTGTTCGAAACCGAACTCAGCTGCGACTCCAGTACTTCCCACTGCGCAGCAGAAATGTCCTGCCGGGGCTGTAGCGACAGCATTTTTCGTAAGTTGGTGAGTAGGCGGGCGCGCGTCCGTAGCGAATCGATCTTTAATAAGATGGAAGAATTCTGCTTGTCTGCCGCTGTAAGAATGGCTTCCACGTTCGTGTTGTTAACAAAGCTGAAAAGGCTCCTGTTTATACTCGTTTATAAGTGATGGTGACGATTTTATACATGCCGTTCTTCATGTCCTCCACCTTTCTGTTCACTTTTCGATACCGGTGCCTGCTGGAGCCAAGCCGCACGGTGCGTTGGGCTTTCTTAAAGGAGTTTCTGGCAATATCGTTCAGCTGGGCCTTGGCGCCCGCTATGTTTGTGGGGAAGTTTGTTCGGCTGATCTCATCGGCAAAGTTCGTGTAGGCTTCTCTGGCAAGGGCCACTGTGTCGCGGGCCGCCTGTCTTGCCGCATCGTCGGTCTCTCTGTTCGACATTAGGGCGCCCAGGGCCACGCCGGCCCCCGGTATTACCGCGTTCAGCGCCTGCGGGCCAAACTTCATCACCAGCGTTTTCAGCAGCCCCCGCGGGTCCCGGGTTATCTGCCGGATGGCGTTTGTCAGCGTGCCACCACCGGGTATGGCCCTAAGGGCCAACTTGGCTACAGGCGCCAGCTTTCGTCCCCAGCGCTTCAGGCTATTCCAGAAATAGTCCCGCTGCACCTCGTGCATCACCTGGTTGAAGTCGTTTTCAAACTCATACTCGTTTTCGTAGCTGTGCGAAAAGATCTCGTACAGGCGGCGCTCAAAGTTTCCTTCCGTGGTGTTTTCAAACTCCTGCTCCGACCCAAAGGCGGGCTCGCCATCAGCCTCAAACTCCGACAGGTAGTCTGCCTCGGTCTCCGGCCCAAAGCCGTCTCCATACTCCTCGTCGTTTCCCAGTGCGTCCTCCAGTTCATAGCTGTCGCCATTCTCTCCTAACTCCTCGTCGCCTAACTCAAATTCATCGGAGGCTGTTATTGCCTCGTCCTCAAATTCAAACTCCCGTTCAAACTCGCTCGTGTCGCTGTTTAGGAAATCCTGCATAGTTTTATAGGTTAAAAGCTTAAGAATAGTGCTGTAACAGCAGTTCTCCGCCTTACTGTTGATCAAAATGTATACATGAAGTGTCTTCGCCAGGAGCGGTAGCAAGGGTGCTGCTAAGGATGGATCAACGGGGAAGTGTTGGTCCAAAGCTGGAATGAAAGGTAAAGAGAAAGGTATAAGCGGTAAAGAAGCGGTATAGGCAGTAAATCAACGGTATACTTTGGCTTAGATAAAAAGAGAAACGTATGACGTAACGATGAAGTAAGCCTGGCACGCATTCGGGCCAAGGCAAAGCTGCAACAGGGAAGGAGGAAATTAAATGGGCTCAGGTGCTAGCCCTTGTCTTGTTTGGTTGGAACAGCAGTATTGATATGGTATTATACTTCTTTTGAATTGTTTTGTTTTATAATTAATGTATAAAATACCTTACCCTCAACAGTTAGAATAAAGCGGCAGTACAGGAAGATAAATTTAACATCCTGCGGGAGTTCCTGAACATAAATTCGTCTGCAAGTATAAACCTTGCCTTTCAACGGCAAAGTTTATGTCTTCACAAGAAAATTGAAGTCGTTTCAGGTCATCTCTGCTTTCACAGAAACCCTCCAGGTACTCTGGTTTAAAAAGTAGATTCTATCCATACCTTGCGGGCAACGCCCACGCCCACGAAGTTGCCTTGGCCCCCACCTCTCATCAGAATGGCTACGTTTTGGCCCTGTTGTAACTCGCTTAAACTCATAGACTGCCCGTCAGCGCCAACGATCTGAGTGGTAGGTTCCACAAGCACATACGCCCGCTCATAGCGGGATTCTGATGAAGGGAAGCCATTAACCTCCAGCATGACCTGGCCTTTGTCATACCGGCTCGTGACAATACTGCCTCTTATGTCTACCCGCTGGGGCGCCAGGCGTCTGTTGTCTTCTATGTTCGTACCAACTGGTGCATTGCTGGTTTGGCAGCCGGAAATCCCCAGAATTATTAAGAGGCAAAAGGCTGTCAGGAAATGCTGTATATGCTTCGTTATCATCTGCCTGTACTTTAAGGTGTCTTTTTATAACGAAGACAGATCAATGTGAGATGTGCGTATTGGCTTAATTTTAAAACGCCTGAATCATAAAGCATAGCGGCGCCTGCTGCGCTATTTACTTGTTTTAGACGCAGTTACTGGCTAATTGATAGATTTTTATTTGCAGGAAGCTTTATAGATAAAACTATTTATTAAATATATACAAGAAAATCAAAATGGCTGATGTACATTTGCGCGGCTAAAAGTTGAGAAGTTTCCTTTAGAAACTAATCGGACCAGGAAAGGCCCCTCTGACCAGGGGTCTTTTTTGCGTTTATACCTTTTCTATTAGCCTGATAGAGAGCGGCAGAAGTGCTGCAGGATGGCTCGCGCCTACGGGTACAGAAGTATAGGGCATCGGCAACTCCCCTATTGCGGCTCATGCGTAGTGGCGGGCAGGGCAAAAGCAACATACGTATCGCCGGACGGGCTACCGAGTTTGCCGCCGCCACAGGCAATGACCACATACTGGCGGCCGGCAAAGGTATAAGTAGCCGGCGTAGCATAGCCGGGTACGGGTAAACTGGCTTGCCATACTTCTTTGCCAGTTTTTTTATCGAAAGCCCGGATCTTAGCATCTTTTGTCGCGGCAATAAATACCAGCCCGCCTTTTGTTACCAGCGGACCGCCATAGTTCTCGGTGCCGGTGGGTGGAATGCCTCTTTTCGTTAACTCCAGGTACTCTCCCAGCGGCACTTTCCATAGTAGTTTGCCGCTATTCAGGTCTACTGCGTTAAGAGTGCCCCAAGGCGGTTTTATACCCGGGTAACCGTCTTTGTCTAAGAATTTATTGTAGCCGGTCATCGTATAAGGAACATCATCCTGGAGCTTTCTGACTTTTGGGGTATTGCCAGCAGTAGCCGGTTCCTTTGCATTGCTCGCTTCAGAACCGCCGGGTTTCTTGCTGGCCAGTGTTGTTTTTTCTTCGGGCGTATGCAGCAGAAAGGCCAGCAAAGCATCTTTCTCGTCTGCCGGTATTTGCTTGAACGACGGCATCATGTTGCGGCCATTTGCTATAATGTTACGCACCTGCGCGCTCGTATACTTGTTCCCGATGTTTACCAGCGAAGGGTAAGAAGAGCCATTGCCTTTCAGGTCCGGGCCGTGGCAGGCGATGCAGTAGCTGTTGTACACCACCTTGCCTGCACTCTGCAAGGTAGGCTCAGCTGTATTTTCTTTTGGCACGTCAATCATAGTTAAGGCCCAGGGTACTTCGCTGCTGTTCACATACAGGATGTTCGATTCCAGGTCCACAGCGGCGCCACCCCATTCGCCGCCGCCGTCAAAGCCCGGGAAGATCCAGCCTCCGGCTTTACTTGGCGGCGCAAACATGGTCCGGTACTTTATCTTTTTATACTTTGCCAGCATGTCGCGGTGGGTTTCAGGGGAGATATCCGTTACATCTTCGGGGCCGAACTTCTGGCGTGCAAACGGCTCGGGCAGTGTCGGAATAGGTTGGGTTGGCCAGGTCTTTTCTCCGGCTAAGTCGGAGGTTGGTACCGGCACTTCCTTTATCGGGAAAATAGGCTTGCCGTTGGTGCGGTCCAGCAAAAACACATACCCGTGTTTGGTGATCTGCGCAATAGCATCTATTTTCCTGCCGTCATGCTCTATAGTTAGCAGGTTCGGGTTAGCGGGCAGGTCACGGTCCCACAAGTCATGGTGCACCACCTGGTAATGCCAGATATAGCGCCCGGTGGCAGCATCTAAAGCCACAATGGAGTTGGCAAACAGGTTCTGCCCTTTTCTTACACCGCCATAAAAGTCGGGCGATGCGGAGCCTGTGGGAATGTATACAATGCCCCTTTTTTCATCCAAGGCCATACCTGCCCAGTTGTTGGCAGCGCCAATCCGTTGCCAGGCTTGCGGGTCTTCCCAGGTGTTGTAGCCCCGCTCACCCGGATGCGGAATAGTATGGAAGATCCACCGGCGCTCACCGGTGCGTACATCAAACGCCCGGACATGGCCCGGCAGCGCATCGGGACCTTCGGACAGGCGCATGCCCCAGATAAGCAGGTCTTTGTAAATAATGCCTGGCGTAGTGCCGGCCACGTAAGCATTCTCGGTATTTTCCTGGTCTAAGTTCTGCCGCAGGTCAATAAACCCGTGCTGCCCGAAAGTGGGTATACTTTTCCCGGTTTGAGCATTGATGGCATATAAGCGGTTGCCTACACTATAGAAAATGCGTTTATCAGTGCCAGCCTCATTTTGCCAGTACGTGACGCCCCGGTTCACATTAAAGGCCGCAAACGCATCTTTTTCCTGGCTGGCCTGTGCAAAAGGGTTAAACAGCCACTTCTGCTGCCCGGTGGCTGCATCTAGCGCAAATAGCTTGAGCTGCGGTGACGTACCATACAAGATGCCATCCAGCATAATGGGGTTGCATTGCAGCTGTGAGTGGTTCTCCGGATCTTTATCGTTGGTGCTATACGTCCAGGCCACCTGCAACTGTGGCACATTTTGAGGCGTGATCTGCTCGTTGGAAGAGTAGCGGTTCCCGTCTTTTGCTCCGGCATACGTGCTCCAGTCGCTATACTTCTCCAGGTTTGGTTCCTTCGAAGCGGTATTGCCCGAGCATGCTCCAACCAGCAGGCCAGTAAGCAGCCACAAGATCCATTTTGATTCCTTCATTAATCCCTCGTTTTGCTCCGGCGCAGCAGCTACGGCCGGTCGTATTCTGAATACTAAGGATAAAATATAGCTAAAAGATCACAGGAAACAAACAGGAACCAGCAGTGCCACCGGGTGTCTCCAACAAGAGACTAAGAACGGAGCCATACTTATGCTGCGAGACAAAGGCAATGAATAGAATTGCTGAATTGAAAGGGCCACGCGTGCAGCAGCAAGCATGTGAAGCGGGGTTTGCCGCATGCACTCTTCTAGAAAGTATACTCCTGATAATAAATAGCGCAGGAAAAGCTGCGGTTTTGTATCTTTAAAAGGAAATGCCGGAATACTGCAGTTGGGGTAATATGCTTCTGCAAGTATAAAGTGCCTTGTTTTGCTAAACGCTCATACAGAGGCTGCGCTACAACATACAGAATCGCTTTCCTTGAGAGCGGTTTGCACCAAAGCTTTAGAGCCACCTTTAAGACAACTATAAAACTATACAGCTTTCATACATGATAAAAAGGAAACTCCGTTTTGCATCCCGTCGGCAACCGGTTCGGGAGGTAAAACTCGTACTGCTGGCACTGTTTACCCTGTTGTGCGCCAATGTAGTTGCTCAAACGAAAATCACGATTCCCATAGAATCTAAAAGCAATGCGCTGGTGCTGCAGGTGGGGGAAGACAAGCGGGTAGGCATCATTTATTTCGGCACAAAGCTGAAAAGCGAGGCGGAGTATCAGCTTATTCCGGGCATGTATAAACGGGGAGACGATTATTCCGGGGTGCTGAATGCGGCTTATACTTCGGCCGGTTCCCGCAACCTGGTAGAGCCCGCCATTCAGGTAACGCATGGTGATGGCAACAACTCGCTGGCCCTGCACTATATCAGCCACAAGGTGCAGCAGGAAAGTGATGACGTTTCGATAACCAGCATTTTGCTGAAAGACCCGGTATACAACTTTGAAGTGACGCTATACTATAAAGTATACCGCGATGAGAACGTGGTGGAGCAGTGGTCAGTTATCCGGAATAACGAGAAAGACAATGTTATTTTGCACAAGTATGCGTCGGCCAATCTATACATGTCGGCCGACGATTACTGGCTGGGCCATTACCACGGCGACTGGGCCAGAGAGATGCAGCCCGAAGAAGATCGCCTGACAGCCGGTATCAAAGTGCTTGATTCTAAGCTGGGTACCCGCGCCAACCTGTACCAGCCGCCTACCTTTATGGTTTCGTTTGATAAGCCTGCTACCGAGGAAGAGGGTAAGGTGTTGTATGGCTCGCTGGAGTGGACCGGCAATTTTAAGTTCGACCTGGAAGTGGATCCGCTTCACAACCTGCGGGTAATTGCCGGCATCAACCCATATGCGTCTGACTATACTTTGGCGCCTGCGCAGGAGTTTAAAACGCCCGCCTTCGTGTATACTTTTTCAAATAAAGGAAAGGGCGAAGCCAGCCGCAACATGCACACCTGGGCCCGCAAGTATAAGATACTGAATGGCACCGGCTCGCGCCTGACGCTGCTCAACAACTGGGAAGCCACTTTTTTTGATTTTAACGAGCCCAAACTGACAGCGCTGATCAAAGATGCCAGCAAGCTGGGCGTCGATATGTTTTTGCTGGACGATGGCTGGTTTGCCAACAAATACCCCCGCAACAGCGATAAGGCCGGCCTGGGCGATTGGCAGGAGAACGTGAAAAAGCTGCCGCATGGCATCGGCTACCTGGTAAAACAGGCGGAGAAAAATGGCGTGAAGTTCGGCATCTGGGTAGAGCCCGAAATGGTGAACCCCAAGAGCGAGCTGTATGAGCAACATCCCGGCTGGGTTATCCGGCAGCCCAACCGCCCCGAGCACCTGTACCGCAACCAACTGGTGCTGGACCTGAGCAACCCGGCCGTGCAGGACCATGTGTTTGGCGTGCTGGACAAAATCATGACTGAGAACCCGGGCGTCGCTTTCTTTAAATGGGATTGTAACGCCGTAATCTATAATGCTAATTCTGCTTACCTTTCCAATCAGTCGCACCTGTACGTGGAGTATGTGCGGGGCTTTTACAAAGTGCTGGAGCGGTTCCGGGCCAAGTACCCCAACCTGCCCATGATGCTCTGCTCCGGCGGCGGCGGCCGGGTAGACTATGGCGCCCTGCAATATTTTACCGAGTTCTGGCTGAGCGACAATACCGACCCGCTGGAGCGGATATTCATTCAGTGGGAATATTCTTACTTCTTCCCCGCCATCGCCCACGACAACCACGTGACGGATTGGGGCAAGCAGCCGCTTAAGTTCCGGACAGATGTGGCCATGATGGGTAAAATGGGATTTGATATTGTGGTGAGCAAACTGGGCAAAGAGGATCTGAAGTTCGCACAGGATGCTGTCGCCACGTATGAGTCGTTCCAGGATGTGGTATGGCACGGCGACCTGTACCGGCTCGTAAACCCGCAGCAGAACGATTTTGCATCGCTGATGTATGTGGATGCGGCCAAAAGCAAAGCCATCATGTTCAATTACCTGGTCAGCAACCGCTTTGGTGACGGCAGCCGCTCGCCAGTGAAGCTGAACGGCTTAGACCCTGCGAAGCAGTACCACGTGAAAGAACTGAACCTCTACCCGGGCACTACATCGCCGATAACTGGAACGGCTGCATACTCCGGAAATTACCTGATGACAATTGGCTTTAACCCGCAGGTAAGTGCCTGGCGCACCAGCGTGATCTTAGAGATTACAGAAGCAAAGTAGCGGGAGTATTTTCCCACTCCTTTGCTTCTGTGTAAAGCCAAACTGCCGCAGACCAGCTTGTGCCGGAAAGAACGTGTAAATGCCGTAGTATAGCAGGCGCTTAAAATCTTCTGAAAGCGCTGTTCTTTAAGGTATAAATGTTATCTTAACAGCTCTTGAAGAAGGTTTTCTGCCGATTTAGTAGCGGCTTGCCTGTACTTACCCTGAGCAGGCAAGCCGCTACTAACGAGCAAGGGAAGCCTTTGCCAACCCCTTTACGCTTAGAAATAAAAGTTATACTATGCAACGCTACACGTTTCCTTTCCTTTTGTGCCTGTTCCTTTTTGCTTTCAAGGTCTCAGCACAGAAAAAAGAACTGCCTTATACAAGCATCTCTCTCCAGAACCTGAATGTCTTTAAACCAGCAGGCAGCAACTGGAAAATTGTGGGCGATGTGTTCTACGACCTCAGGAAAGCAGGCGAAGGGAAAACAAAGCCGGGCACAGGAGTACTGGTAAACGAGCCCTCCGCAAAAAGCCAGGAGAACCTCTTTACCACCATGGAACATGGCGACATTGAGCTGGACCTGGATTTTATGCTGGATAAAGGCGCTAACTCGGGTATCTTCCTGCAAGGGCGCTACGAAGTGCAGCTCCTCGACAGCTGGGGTGTGCAGAATCCGACATCAGCAGATGGTGGCGCTATTGCCGCACGCTGGGACGATACCAAACCGGAAGGTCAGAAAAGTTACGAAGGCCATGCCCCGGCACAAAACGTGAGCAAAGCCCCGGGCTTGTGGCAGCACCTGAATATTGTATTCCGGGCTCCACGCTTTAACGCGAAAGGGGAAAAGGTTGCCGATGCCCGGTTCGTAAAAGTAATGCAGAATGGCGTTACGATCCAGGAAAATATAGGCGTAACCGGGCCGACACGCGGGGCAGCCTTTCAGGATGAAAAGCCCTTGGGTCCGCTGATGCTGGAAGGAAGCCACGCGCCCGTTGCTTTCCGCAACATCAGGTATAAAGCCTTTGGAACAGAGCCCGTCACCTTAACTGATATGACGTTGCGCTCCTACGAAGGAAAGTTTAACAAGGTATCCGAATTTGATGCTCTTGCGCCTGCCACCGAAATGAAAGTTGATGTACTGGAGCACCTCGCCCCGGGAGATAAGAACAACTTTGCAGGCAAAATAGCGGGCACGCTGCATGTGCCCCGCACAGGCGACTACCTGTTTAACCTGGCGCTCAAATGGATTCCGCTGGATACGAAGCCTGATAGCCCGAATGGCGGCGGAGAACTTGCGATCGGCGATCAGCAGGTGTTCCGCTTCGATGGGAAAACCGTAGGCAGTGGCGCGGCTATGGTGCACCTGGAAGCAGGCGATCACCCGCTGGTGCTCTCCTACTATAAGACCTACAGCCACTGGTACGCGCCAAGCAATGATATCACCCTGTCAGTGGAGGGGCCGGGCGTGCCTTTCACGCTGCTGAATGCGCCACTTCGTGCAGCCGATCCAGTCGGGGCGATCAAAGTGCTGGCAGAGAATGGCCCCGTCATGCAGCGGAGCTTTATCGAGCACCAGGGCGACAAGAAGACGCATGTTATTTCGGTGGGAGAACCTGGCAATGCCAACTATACCCTCGACCTGCGCACAGGAGACTTTCTGCAAATATGGCGGGGCAACTTTCTGGAAACAACGCCGATGTGGCATGAGCGCGGCGAAAGCCAGCTGGCTGTTCCGCTGGGCAGTGTGATTGAATTTCCCGGAAAGCCTTCGCTCACATTCTTGTCAGATAAAAATGCCGCCTGGCCCGACTCTAATGCCAGCTACAATTATGTGGGCTATGATGTCGATAAAGCCGGCCGGCCTACCTTTAAGTATACCATCGGGGGCGCCAGCGTACGCGAAGCCCTTGCCCCGGAAGAAGGCGGCAAAAAGCTGGTCCATACTTTTATAGTGATGCCGGGGCAGGAAAAAGGCGCAATCTGGTGCCGGGTAGCCGAAGGAGATGAGATCACCGCCTTACCTAACGGCCTGTATGCCATCAACGACAAGCAATACCTGATCGAACTGCCAAAGAAAGCAAAACCTGTCATCCGGCGCACTGCCCGGCATACGCAGGAGTTGCTGCTGCCTGTCAATGCAAAAGGGAAAGACGAAGCGGCAGTGGTAACATATTCTATTGTTTGGTAAGCGCAAAAGAGAGCAGAACATCCTCATGAAAACGAGTAACAGCATATATCCTATAGCGAAGGCCGCACTTCTTGTTGCCGGCCTGTTGATCGGAAGCAGTTCGCCGGTATGGGCGCAGGCTAAAACACCCAGCACAGGGAGCAAGCAGCCTGCCCCTCCGCCAAAAGGGTTGGAGAAGGTGGAAGCAACGCCGGAGAAAGAAGATGATTACTACAAGCTTATTTCGTTGCCCATACCTGAGGGAGTTGTGCTGGAAGTAGGCGGCATGGCTACGTTGCCCGACGGCAGCCTGGCTATCTGCACCCGCCGGGGCGAAGTATGGATCGTTTCTAATCCGAACATTTCCGGCAACGAGCAGCCAACGTATAAGCGCTTTGCTTACGGGCTGCACGAGCCCTTGGGGCTTGCCTACAAAGATGGCGACATCTACGTAACACAGCGTAGCGAAGTAACGCGCCTGCACGATGCAGATGGCGACGGACAAGCTGACACTTACGATAAAATATACTCCTGGCCTTTATCGGGCAATTACCACGAGTACTCATACGGGCCTTTGTTTTTGCCTAACGGCAACATGCTGGTAACCCTGAACCTGGGCTGGAGCAATAGTTTAGGCCATGGCGTAAGCCTGGCACCCTGGCGGGGCTGGATGCTGGAGATTACGCCGGATGGAAAAATGACGCCGGTCGCTGCCGGCATGCGTTCACCTTCGGGCTTTGGTATGAATGCGGCCGGGGATGTTTTCTACACCGAAAACCAGGGCGACTGGGTAGGATCGGGCCGTATTACGCACGTAGAAAAAGGCGATTTTGTAGGAAATGCAGAAGGGCTGCGCTGGTCTGGTTTGCCGGGCTCTCCTGTTGCGTTGAAGCCGCAAGACGTGCCGAATACAGGCGAACCGCTCTACGAGGTAACCAAGCGGGTGTCTGCCTTAAAAGCGCCGGCTGTGTGGCTGCCGCACGGCATACTTGGCATTTCTACCACGGGTATACTGCTGAATGATACAAAGGGGAAGTTTGGCCCGTTTGAAAACCAACTCTTTGTCGGAGACCAGGGGCAAAGCAAGGTAACGCGCGTGGACTTTGAAAAAGTGAAAGGCGAATACCAGGGCGTCGTGTTTCCGTTCCGCGAAGGCTTTTCATCGGGTATTCTGCGCCTGGTGTGGGGCAGCGACGGCTCCATGTTCAGTGGTATGACGAGCCGCGGATGGTCTTCCACTGGGAAAGACCTCTACGGCCTGCAGCGCTTGGTATGGACAGGCAGAATGCCTTTCGAAATGAAAACAGTGCATGCCATGCCTGATGGATTTGAAATAACGTTTACCAAACCCGTCGATCGTAAACTGGCCGCCGATCCTGCCTCGTACAAAATAACAGGCTTCAACTATAAGTATCATGCTACCTATGGCAGCCCCGTTATCAACAGCGAAAGTTGCCCGGTACGCGGCGTGGTGGTATCAGAGGATGGTTTAAAAGCCCGGCTGGTGGTTGATGGCCTGCGACAAGGCTACATCCATGAGATCAATACAGAAGGCGTACGGGGAGAAGACGGAAAGCTGTTGCTGCACGATGTCGCTTACTATACACTCAACAACATTCCGGACGGAGAAAAGCTGGCTATTGCCAAGGCACCACCGGCCCACAACCATGCTGCTATGGCAATGGCTGCGGCCAAGCCTGCCGCTAAACCACCTAAAGCCAAAGCTGTTGTTGCCAAGAAAGCAGCTGCCAACTCAACCGCCAAGCGCGTGACAGAACAACCCGCCTCCTGGACAAAAGGGGCCGATTTCACCATCAACATGAGTACCAAGCCGGGGCTTAAGTTTGAGCCGAACCAGTTTCAGGTAAAGGCCGGCAGCACGGTAAAAGTAGTGTTCCGCAACAACGACGACATGCTGCATAACTTCGTAGTCGTGATGCCGGGAACGGCCATAGAGGTGGGAGAACTGGCGATGAAACTTGGGCTGGAAGGCCAGGAGAAGAACTATATTCCTCAAACAGATAAATTGCTATACCATACCAACCTGCTGCAGCCAAACACCTCGGAAGCGATCTACTTTACTGCTCCCGAAAAGCCCGGTACTTATACCTATGAGTGTTCGGTGCCCGGCCACTTTTATACGATGCAGGGCCTGATGAAAGTAGTTAAGTAAGCAACAGAGAGCGCTAACCGAAGAAACAACTGAAGCGCAGCAGCACCGGGCTCCGCCTCAAAGTTGCTTGTACAAAGACAGCGTGTAGCAAGAGGTGCAGGAGGGCTAAAAATGCGCAGTTTCAGTTCAGAATCGTTTAGAGTGATTCGGATTGGATTGCAGGTTTGCCTCTTCAAATTCGACTAAAAGCTTTGTTAGTAGCTTTAATTCTTTGGCTGCTGCTGAGCCTGGCGCTGCATTTTGTAGCTGCTCTAAGCGGGAAGCGATAAAATCGTAGCGCTCCTGTGTTGTGATAGACGTGTACTCCTCCTTCTTCATCAGACTAAGAACTGGTAACACTTTGTCTACGAAGAAACGGGTATGTTTTTTATACTTAATTTATACTTGGTTTATACTTAATTTAACTTTTCCTAAGCACCAAGTTGCTGCTGTCGGGCTAACAGTTGGGAGAAGCCAGCCACAGTTATACTTTCGGAAGCTCAATATAGAAGGTAGTGCCTACGTTTACCTCGCTTTCAAACCAGATGCTCCCTTTGTGCCATTCTACAATAGTTTTGATAATGGACATGCCAAGCCCCGTAGTTGTTTCCCCGTTTAGGCCCGGCCTGCGGGCATTCGTAAACTTATCGAACAGGGTGGCATAGAACTTCTTCGGTATTCCCACGCCGTTGTCTTCTACCTTTATCAGCACGGTTTCCTTTTTATCTTCCAGGCTTACGGTAATGATGCCGCCTTCGGGAGTAAATTTGATGGCGTTTGAAATAAGGTTATTGACCGCCTGCATCAGCTTCACATCATCAAACTTCATGTAGATCTCTTTCCGGGAAGGAAGGAAATAGAACGTCTTGGCGATCTTTCTTCCCGATAGCTGATACTGCTCCATGATCTCGGCAAACCTGGCGACAATGTTTGCTCTCCGTTTGATCAGGTCCACCCCTGTTGTCTCCAGAAATTCATGGTTGGTAAAATCCTGGATCAGCGAAACACCATGTGCGCTGGTCCTCCCGATCAGTTCAATAAACTCATCAAGTTCGTGGCTGCCGTAAGGCTTTGCTTGCTGGGCCAACGCTCCGGACAGGCTCTGGATCATGGCCAACGGGCCGGCTAAGTCGTGCGCCAGAATGTGCAGCACAGAATCTTTTTTATTTGCAAATTTCTTCAGGTAGTCGTTGTATTCCTTAGAGGCTGTAATATCTTCCGTATACCCTATAATACGCTTTTCGCCGGGTGCTTTGCCCAACAGAAAGTGCGTCAGGCATACCCACCGTTCGCCCTGGTCAGGCAAGGTTATGCGAAACTCTATTTCGTAGCTATCTTCCCCATCCAGTAGCTTCTGATAGGTTTCTATTACGTACTGCCGGTCTTCCGCATGGATCATCTTGAGTAAAGATGAGGCGTTGACAGTGCCTCCTTCAGTCATCTTGAGTGCCTGCTTAAAAGCGGTATTCAGAAAGGTGAACTGATTGGAGCTGACTTCATAAATGAAGATAGCTTGTTTAATATGATTGGCTAAAAACGTGAGGCTGGTAGCCTCGGTGCTGGTGTGGTGCATGGTGCTGGGTATAAAGGAGGGGCTCACCTCAATTGAGGCGCTGCTTTATTAGAAGCGCTGCTATACTAAAGGTAAAGAATTAAAAGCGGATTAAGTTCATCTTTGCTGTTTCTTACGTTCCGGCACATTTCCGGGTGAGCTGGCAGGCCCCGATCTGCGCGCAGCCGGCTCTCTGTTCAGCTGCCTACAGGCAGCTGGTGGCAAGCAACTTCTGACGCAATACAGCGCCGCCGCCTGCTAAAGCGGACAAATATTTACGGGTACAGGCGCCGGGCTATTATACAACCTTCTCTTTACATCCGTACCTTTGGAGGCGGAAGCACGCACGCCAGTAATTGTACCCGCTGCCAAGCTACGAGCATTACGCGCATACTTAAGTATAACTAAATTGCCATGAAGCCGATTTCCTTCTCCTCTAACCTGTTCCTTTCCCTGCTGCTGTTAGGCGCCTGCCAGGCGCAGAAGCCCACAACGGGCACGGCAGCTACACAGTCAGCCATCCAAGCACCGGCGGCTCCGCTCTGGCAGTCAGAAGCCTATGCCGTGTACCCCGACAGCGTGGTGCAGGGGCCATACATTGCGAAAGTGCTGTCGCCCACCGAGATGGTGTCTAACTATAAAAGCCCGGCCAACGAGTTTCTGAGTCCCAAGCTAACCTTCAAGTTCAGCATCAACGGCAAAGACAATGAAATGATCTCCGGCAAAGACCACCAGTTTAGCTGCCTGGCCAACGGCGGCACCTGCGAGGCACCGCTGATCACCTTCGGGCAGCAACATGTAGATACGACCGCTATTCCGGCAAATACCTACCTGGCCCCTAATACCAACCTGAAGCTGCAGCTGGACATGCGCCCGGTGCTGGATGCCTTTAAAAAGCAGGGCTACTATACCGCCTTCAACGGCGACAAGATCTATAAAGAAGATTTTAAAGGCGTGTTTGTTGCCGGCGGCACCGACCCGATGATCTGGGATTTTGATAACCTGGCGAACCACAAAGAGCTGGAACTGAAAGACCCGGACGGCGACGGCATCTACGAAACCACGCTGGTGCTGAATGCGCCTAAGGAAGAGAAACTGACAGCCAACCGCTGGCAGCTAAGCAAAGACATTTCGGCTTTTCCGCAATACACCTCTCCCTATCCTGTGGCGGATGCGCTCTACAACATGTCGCTGGAGGAGATGATCCGGGCCGTGGAGCCCGACAGCACCTTCCGCACCGGCAAAGAGTGGGCGGGGGTATGGACACGCGACATCAGCTACAGCATTATTCTGTCGATGGCCACGTTGCAGCCGCAGGTAGCTAAGTATAGCCTTTTGCGCAAAGTGCAGGACGGCCATATCATACAGGATACCGGCACAGGCGGCGCTTACCCGGTTTCTACAGATCGCATTGTTTGGGCCACGGCTGCCTGGGAGCTCTACAAAGTAACCGGCGACCGGGACTGGCTGCAGCAGGCGTACGAGATCATCAAAAACTCGGAAGAGGCAGACATCAAAAATGCCTATGACAACACAACCGGCCTGGTGCGCGGCGAATCCTCCTTTTTGGACTGGCGCGAGCAAACGTACCCGGAGTGGATGCAGCCGGTAGATATCTATGCCTCCGAAAACCTGGGCACCAATGCTGTGCATTACAACGCCAACAAGATACTGGCGCAAATGGCCGGGCTGCTGCACGATAACCAGGCGGCTGCCAGGTATAACCAGCTGGCAGAAACTATCCGCAAAGGTATAAATGAGCACCTCTGGATGGCCGATAAAGGCTATTACGGGCAGTACCTGTACGGGCGGAACTTCAAAATACTTTCGCCGAAAGCAGAGGCACTGGGCGAGGCATTAAGCGTGCTTTTTGACGTGGCCGATGCAGGCAGGCAAGCTACCATTGTGGCCAATATGCCTGTTACGCCATTCGGCATCCCATCTATTTACCCGCAGATTCCGGGCATACCGCCTTACCACAACAACGCAGTATGGCCCTTTGTGCAGTCGTACTGGACGCTGGCAGCAGCCAAGGCCGGCAACGAAGCAGCCGTGATGCAAAGCATCAGCGCCATTTACCGCCCCTCAGCCCTGTGGTTAACGAATAAAGAGAACTTTGTGGCAGCCAATGGCGACTATGCCGGCACGCAGATCAACTCCAGCAACATGCTGTGGAGCCTTTCGGGCAATCTGGGCTTGGTCTACAAAGTGCTCTTCGGGATGAATTTCGAAGCCAGCGACCTCGTGTTCAAACCCTTTGTGCCGAAAGCACTGGCTGGTCCGCGCAAGCTCACCAACTTTACCTATAGGGGCGCTGTGCTGGACATAGAGATGAATGGCTACGGCAACGAGATCAAAACCATTACGATGGACGGCAACACGCTGGCTAATGCCCAGGTGCCGGCATCATTGAACGGAAAGCATAGCATTAAGATTGGGCTGGCTAATAATGCCATTACCGGAGATCAGGTGAACAGGAAAGAAGTGCTTTTCGCGCCTGCGGCCCCTGCTGTTGCATACGCAGCCGGTACTCTGTCGTGGAAGCCGGTAGAGAATGCCGTAACCTATAGGGTGCTCCGAAACGGGCAGCAACTGCTGACAACGGAAAACACAGACACGCAACTGCCTGCCACCAGTACCTATGCCGCCTACCAGGTGATTGCCGTGGATAACCAGGGGCTGGAATCGTTTGCCAACGAGCCTGTAGTGGTGCCGGGCAAAGTACAACAAGTATACGAGTTGGAGAAAGCGACAGCGACAGCGACAGGCAAAGCAAACCTGCCCTACAAAGGCTACTCCGGCAAAGGGTTTGTGGAGATCAGCAAAGAAAAAAATACCCGCCTGACGATGAAAGTAACGGTGCCTGAAGCCGGCCGCTATGCCATTGATTTCCGCTATGCCAACGGAAACGGCCCGATTAACACCAGTAACAAGTGTGCCATCCGCTCGCTGAAGAGCGGCAACACCTTTCTGGGAGCGATCGTGCTGCCGCAGCGTGGTGATGGCGAATGGTCGGACTGGGGCTTTACGAATGCGGTGCAGGTAAGGCTGGAGAAGGGTACCACGGAGTTCACGCTTTCGCTGGAGCCGGCCAATGCCAACATGAACGGCGAGGTAAACCAGGCTATGCTCGACTACCTCCGGGTAACCAAGCTGGATTAAATAAAATGCTGTAGCAGAGAAGCCAAGTTTCTCTGCCGTTCGAACCAAAAGCCAGGGCCTGAGGCAGTATTCCCTCAGACCCTGGCTTTTGGTTTGAACGGCTAGCCTTAAAAGGAGAGCATACCTTGCTTTCGGTTGCAAAGGGCTTTGCTCCCGCTTTTATTTATATTTTCTTTTAAACATATAGTATAAGTTGTATAATTACAGGTGCTAAAGTTTTCAGATCATCCATTCTCCACTGCGCCTGCATGAAGCAAACCTTACCCGCCTTTATACTTGTATTTCTCTTTCTGATAGTGCCGGCGGCAACGCTTTCGGCGCAAAATTGTACAACGGCACCTGAAGCACCTAATGTTATCAGCGGCGCTTCTGCTCCGTGCTCAGGAGCGGCTGTCACTTACCAGGTAGATGCCGTAAGCGGTGCCACCTCCTACACCTGGCAGACAACAAACGACTGGTCGGTTATAGCAGGGCAGGGAACAACAACTGTTACTATACAGGCCGGCAGCAATGCGGCGGAACTCTCCGTGCTGGCAGAAAACGCCTGCGGCGCGTCCGCAGCGATGCGCCTGCAGGTGCAACCCGCCACCCGGCCGGAAAGCCCGGGCGCTATGGTTGCCAGTACAGAACTGGCCTGCACCGGCAGCACCATCACCCTTACTGTACCGGCAGTGAGCAGTGCCAGTATGTATACATGGCACGTGCCACAAGACTGGATGATCCGGAGCGGACAGGGTACTACTTCCATCACAGCTATTGTGGGCTCAACTGGCGGCGTGGAGGTATATGCCACCAATGCCTGCGGTGCTTACCCCTACAATTACAGATACTTCACAACCGCCTCCTCTGTCTTTACTAACACCATTACTGGGGTCGGGAGCGTTTGTGAAGGAGACCATCCGGGCACATTAACCGGATCGACGCCCACCTGTACGGGCGATTATACTTACCAGTGGGAAAGCAGTACGGATGGGACCAACTTCATAAGTATAGCCAATGCCACCAGCCGGGATTGCGCTCCCGGTAAGTTGTATATAGCCTCATGGTTCAGGAGGCGCGTAACACCAGGGGCTACCGGAACATCAGCGGCATACAGTAATGTGCTAAAAGTTACAATTAACCCCCGTGTGGTGGCTCCCCGCATTGACAATGTTACCATCAGTGCAGGCGCTCAGGCTACTCTTCGTGTCCTGGATCCGATTCCAAACATCACTTATTACTGGTACAATGCGCAGGGTGAGCCGCTGGGTAAAGGAACAACCCTGGTTACAAGCGCTCTCTTGGCTGATACAGACTTATATGTAGCGTATATAGCGGTTGGAGAGCAATGTGAAAGCTACCGCAGCAAAGTAACCGTTACCGTACAGCAGCCGAGTGTACCGCGCGTTGCAGAAGATGTAACTGTTTGTGCCGGCACAGCGGCTACCTTAACGATAACGCAACCCTATGCGGCGCTCACCTACAACTGGTACGCTGCAGCAACGGGCGGTACACCGCTAACCACAGGAACGACCTACACAACGCCACTCCTCACCTCTGGCAAAACATACTATGTGCAAGTAGGTGGCGGCGCAAGTACGGAATCCCGGAGTCCGGTTACAGTAACGGTTATACCCAGCCTTGCCAACAATACTATCTCCGGAAACCAGCAGGTTTGCGCCGGCACAGTCCCGGCAGCACTCACCGGCGTTGCGCCAACAGGCGGTAACGGAACCTATACCTATCAGTGGCAAAGCAGCACAAATGGAACCAGCTTTTCTCCAGCTGCCGGCACTAACAACCTGCAGAACTATACACCAAGCTTATTGGCAGCTACAACTTGGTTCCGGCGGGTAGTGGTATCGGCTGCAGCCTGCAACGAAAGTATAAGCAACACTATCAGCGTGCTGGTAAGTCCTGCTATTATCAACAACACCATTCGTGGCAACCAAACCTTGTGCGCCGATACGGCTCCTGCTCAGCTTACCGGATCGGTGCCTGCCGGAGGAGACGGCAGTTATGTATACCAGTGGGAGTATAGTGCAGATGGTGTACAGTTTGCCCCGGTGCAGGGAGCGAATACCCAAAGCTTTACGCCGGATCATGCAGGGGCAAATGCCTGGTACAGGCGGCAAGTAGTTTCAGGCACTTGTGCCGTAAGTATAAGCGATACCGTGAAAATAACACTTGCCACTCCCGAAGCGCCTCAGGTAGCAGAAGCCGGTTCTGCCTGTGCCGGGGAGACGATCACGCTCCGGGTGCTGCAGCCCGATCCCGCCCTGACGTACAAGTGGTACAGAAGTTTAGGAGAAGCTTCCATTGCCGAAGGCGCCACGGTGGCCGTTACCGTGTTGCAGGCGGACACCCTGTACTCGGTGCAGGCTATCAGGGGTGCCTGTAAAAGTTATTATGGCCACACCTGGATCACGGTTATGCCCCAGCCCAACAAGCCTGTCATTATGCAGCAGGAAGCAGTATTAACAGCTGATGTGGCAGGCGCCAGGTATGAGTGGCTGAAAGACGGGCAGCTGCTTTCCGATACTGCCGTTTCGCAATCAGTTACCATTACCGCTGCAGGGCAATACAAAGTGCGGGTGCAAAGCAAGGCAGGCTGCTACTCTGATTATTCAGAACCTTTGCAGGCAACATTCGCCCCGACCGGTATCACCGAAGAGGCAGCCAAGGCAGGTATCACCATGGTGCCAAATCCTACTTCCGGCCGCATTGTGCTTTATGCCCGGCAGCCGCTGAAGCAGGTAAAGATCTCGGTGCAGAACCTGGTAGGCAAAGACGTATACCGGCACCGGCAGGCGGGGCTTACAACGCAGCAGGAACTGGACCTGTCGCACCTGCCAAACGGGTTATACCTGCTGCGCATTCAGGCAGATGGCGTGCAGGCGGTGCAAAAGCTGTTGCTGGCGCACTAAGCTAATGTATAACTAGCAAGTAAAGGCCCTGTAACCTCTGTTATAGGGCCTTTTTTATCCTATACTAAGCGGCTGAGTTAATGCAATTTATAAGCGTGCGAATCGTTTACTACTTACCCGTTGTTAAAAAAGACAGTTGCTTTGTAACCTTTTAAAGGATTTAGCAATAGAGGTATTGGGTTGTTTTGCGCTAACCGTTAGCCTACACTGCACCTCTAGCCCAAATTTACGCACAGAAGCTGGCTGCTTTTCTGGCTTCAGCAGCGGGTAAACCTTAATAGAACATAGTTGTAGTATACTTAGCCGTTAAGCCTATAGTCCACCCTTAACTCAAACCCAATGCGTCTTTTTTTACCAAGGCATTTATTTCTTTCCCTATTTGCCCTGCTTCTTCTCCTTGTCGGTCCGGTGTGGGCGCAAAACTGCCCTGCCACCATTACGGCGCAGGGGCGTACCGTACTGTGCCAGGGAGAAACCACTACTCTGCAAGCGAATACCGGAGCGAACCTGACGTACCAGTGGCTGCGCGACGGCAATGAGATCAGCGGTGCTACCGGCGAAACACTGCAGGTAAGCGAACCGGGTACCTACCAGGTGCGCGTGTCAGGTTCCGATTGCCAGACAGTTACTTCCGGCGAGCGGGTGATTACGGTAAATGCACAACCGAATCCTTTTGGCTTTATCGTTACGCCAGCAGCCACTGCCACGAACCCGGTCTGCTCCGGCGACCAGCTCACCTTTGCTGTCAATGCCCCTCAGCCCGATATCGTTTATACCTGGCTGTTCGGAGATGGCAGCACGGCCAAAGGTGCCGAAGTAAATCATACTTACACAGCCATCGGTACAGATGCTGCAACATTCAAGCTTAAAGTATTTGCTACCAACACAACAGGCTGCCAGTCAGATACCGTGCGCCGGGATATGGTCATCAACCGCTTACCAGAGGTGGATTTTACGGAGGCGCAAAATTTCCAGGTGTGCTTGTCTGATACGGTGGAAGATAATGAGATCGAGGTTTTCGCAAGTATAACTAACGCCACTGTAGAGCCTTACCTGTCGGATATTCGCACCTATACCGTAGACTGGGGCAATGGCGATGCGCCGCAGCAGTATACTGCCGCCGATTTCCCCATCGCGAACCCCACAGCTTACGACTCTGTCAAAACATACCCGATCACCATCACGGCCACGGCAGGCAATGGCTGTACCATTACCTACAGCCAGTCGTTCAATGTCAACAAAAAGCCCAAAGCCAACTTCTCCGTTGATAGAAAACGGGCCGAGGAAAACCAGATGCCTCCGTGCGTACCTGTTATTGTTACGCCATCCGATAGTTCTTCCGGCGGCGGCTTGTCCTATGCCTGGTCGGTGCAGCCAGACCAGGGCTATACGTTAGACTCGGGCACGCTTACATCGGCTGATCCTGTTTTCAGGTTCACCGAGTCCGGCGTTTATACCCTGCAGTTGGTAGTGGAGAATGGTTGCGGCTCCGATACGACGTCGCAAGGCATTGTAGTAGGCTGGCCGCAGGTGCAGGTGCCCACCGATGTTACCTCCTGTGGCCCCACAACGATCGACTACAGTAGCAGTGCTACAGGTGGGTTAAGTGGCGGCGGCGGTTTGTTTGTAGATAAAAACCTGGGCGAGCAGGTAACGGTCACAATCAAAATAACGGGCCCTACCAGCACAACACGCACTTTCAATTCTGATACCTTCGATTTTAAGTATGATTTCAGCAAGCCGGGTACCTATACGGTTTCGGTTGAGGCGGTAAATGAGTGCGGCAGCTCCAATGCTATTTACCAGGGGCAGCCTGCGCCGGTGCAGCAGGTAGTGGTGCTGCAACAACCCGCTAAGCCAACCATACAGGCGCCGGGCAGAGCGTGCGTGGGCGATACCGTGCGGCTTGCGCCTACCGGGCCGGGCCCGATCTATGCCTGGTTCGATACCGATCTGCCGGCTGCCATTCCTATTTCCACGGGTGCGTCATTCACCACGCCGCCACTTACAGCCGACATTACCTACTATGTGGCTGCCATTGATACGGCAAATGGCGTTACCTGTATCGGCCCTAAAACCGCTGTGCCGCTAACAGTAGTACCGACGGTAACTGACAATGCAATTCAGGGCGAGCAAACCCGCAGCGTGTGCAAAGGAGAAACGCCTCCGGCCCTGACAGGCAGCACGCCATCCGGGGGCGATACCAGCGTGCCTTACAGCTATACCTGGGAGATAAGCACCACTGGTCCTGATGCCGGTTTTGCTGCGGCACCAGGCGTGAACAACACCGTTAACTATACTCCTACGGCACCGGTAACCGGCAATGCGTGGTTCCGAAGGCTCGTATTCTCCGGCAGTTGCACCGCCGACACCAGCAACGTGGTAGCCATCATCGCTGTTGACCCGGTAACGGCCAGTGCCAATACCATTGGCCCGGCTCAGGAGATCTGCGCCGGCGACACGCCAGCGCCGCTGATCGGTTCCCGCCCTACAGGTGGTGGGGGGGCGCCGTACGTGTACCTGTGGGAGGTTAGCACGCAAGGCCCGAACACCGGCTTTGTGAGTGCGCCCGGCACCAACAGCCAGGAAAACTATACCATACCGGCAGGCGCTCTAACACAGCAGGAGAATTGGTTCCGGCGGGCTGTCACCTCAGGTGGCTGTACAGCCTACTCTGAACCGGTAAAGATTACCCTCTTCCCGGCTATCGATAATAATACTGTTGCCGGAGACCAACAGGTTTGCACCGGCACTGCCCCGGCAGCGCTCACCGGCTCTGCACCAACAGGCGGCAACGGCAATTATATATACCAATGGCAAAGCAGCACCGCAGGGCCAGGCAGCGGCTTCGCGCCTGCCGCCGGTACTAACTCCGGGCAGAGCTATACGCCTGGCAATATCACCCAGACTACGTATTACCGGCGGGTGGTAAATGCCGGCGACTGTTCTGGCGACACCAGCGCTGTGGTTACGATCAGGGTTAATGCAGGCGTGCTAAACAACAGCATTACGGCCAGCCAGCCGGCAGCATGCTATAACCAAACCTCTATCGTGTTCAGTGGCAGCACCCCGACAGGCGGCACCGGTACTTATACTTACCTGTGGGAGAGCAGCACCAGCGGACCGGATGTTGGCTTTAACCCGGCCCCGGGCACGAACAACGGGCTGAACTATACAACACCTACCCTGACGCAGAAAACATGGTTCCGGCGCACGGTCAGCTCGCAGGGATGCTCCACCTCCTCCGAAGCGATTGCCATTACCGTTACCCCGCTGCCAGCAGATCCTGTGCTCACCGTAGCGGCCGCCACTGCCTGTCCCAACAGTTCGGCTACCTTGGAAGTAGCTAACCCGGGAAGCAACACCTACGAGTGGTACACTGTTCCGACAGGCGGCTCTCCTGTGTTTGTAGGGCCATCATTTACCACACCGGTTTTGCAGCAGTCCACCACCTATTATGTGCAAGCGGTAAATGATAACGGCTGTACCAGTGCCGCGCGGGTAGAAGTGCCGGTCACCATTGTGGCACCGGAGGCAAATGCAGGCGATGATGTGACTATCATCCAACGCCGAACGGTAGAATTGCGCGCTTCGGGAGGTGTAACTTATCACTGGGAGCCGGCAGTTGGCCTGAGCGACCCGAATGTGGCTAACCCGATCGCTAGTCCCGAGGTGACGACGACCTATACTGTAACCGTTACTTCGGCTGAAGGATGCGAGGCGACGGATGAGGTAACTGTGACTGTGATTCCGGCTATTACGGTGCCGAACGCCTTCTCTCCTAACCACGACGGCGTGAACGAGCTTTGGGAGATTCAGAACATACAGAATTATCCTGATGCGCGGGTAGAGGTGTTTAACCGCTGGGGCAATCTGATCTTTACCTCTAACGGCTATGGCACGCCATGGGATGGCACTTACAAAGGGCAGGACCTGCCTGTAGCCACTTACTATTACATGATATACCTGAACAAGTCTGAGAAGCCGATTTCAGGCAACGTGACCATTATCCGATAATGCACATGAAGAAGCCACTCCTTATACTCTTTGCCCTGATGGCTGTTGCAGTGCAGGCAATGGCGCAGCAGCGCCCGCAGTACAGCCAGTACATGCTCAACAATTACCTGCTGAACCCGGCTGTGACAGGTATAGAAGATTATGCTGATATACGCATCAGCAACCGCCGGCAGTGGGTGGGGTTAGACGGCGCGCCCGTTACGTACTACATTTCAGCACATACGCCGCTTAACAAAGGAGCCTCTGGTACCAAGTACCATGGAGGCATCGCGCATCATGGCGTGGGCATCGCTTTGCATACCGATAAAACAGGGCCCCTGCGCCGCACCGGCCTGACGGGCTCCTACGCTTACCATATGCCGGTTACCCGCAGTATAAACGTGGGTGCGGGCGCAGCGGTAGGCCTGGTGCGTAATTCTATCAATGAGAGCGAGCTGGAATTTACAAATCCCAATGATCCGCTGCTGGGCAGCGGCAACCTGCACAACAACCAACTGGACCTGAACCTGGGGCTCTGGATCTATTCCAGGAACTTCTCGGTAGGGATAGCTGGTGCGCAGCTGCTGGAGGCTGCCGGCACCTTCCGTACGCCTGAGGAGAACAAGGCAGCCTTGGGCCTGCAGCGCCATTACTTTTTAACAGGCAGTTACCGCCTCAAGCCCAGTGCGCAGCTGGATCTTATTCCCTCTGTAATGGTCAAACTCGCCAGCCCCAGCCCCGCTTCCATCGACGTAAGCCTTCGTGCCATTTACGATAACCGTTTTTGGGTAGGCGGCTCTTACCGGAATAAGGATGCGCTGGTAGCGATGGTGGGCGTATACATTAGCCCGCTGCTGGATGTATCTTATTCCTACGATGCGACACTCTCTGATTTAAACCAGGTAAGCTCCGGCACCCACGAAGTGGTGCTTGGCTTTAAGCTGCGTAACAGAAGAGGAGTTCTTTGCCCGCAGTGGGTCTGGTAGACTTAACTGGCCCCTCCTACATAAAAAAGACCGCTGCACCTGGTGCAGCGGTCTTTTTTATGTAGGCTTTTTCACACCTATAACTATATAGTATATCATTGTTTATTAGCATAGTTACAATTTCCTAACCTGCGTTTAAACGGTAATTTATTAGTTAGATGAAACTATATCTGATGATTATATATAATTACTTAAATATATAAGTAGTGTTTACAAATGAAATTATTTAAACTTTTCGGTAAATTTTGCATTGTACTATATTTTAGTAAAATTTAGATACAAAAGCAGCTAACAATCTAAAACAAAGAGATAGATATTTTTTTGTGTGATTATTTAGGCATAATATTGTGTCACAATTGTAAGGCCTGGCAAAGGTCGTGTACAGAACTAATTGATTTTGTACAAAGTAGCAAATGAGAGAGGCGCCACAGCTTTAAGAGGAAAGAGTTTATAGTACATAATTTTACCACTGTTCTTTAATGAGAAGCTTTTTAGGAAAAGTCATACTTATAGTAGTATGCTTTTACACCATATCTCTTATGGCTTCTGCTAAACGGGTTGTCAAACCTGCCGCTGCTGTGGCAGGCTTGACAACCTTATCTGCTTCCGTAAAAACAACGGCGGCTGTACGTTCTTCCCTGGCTGTTAAGGTACCGGATGCCTATGCTGATCTGAAAGTGACGATCAAGAAGAGCCCGGGCAGTATAGATACGGATACTTACCGGCTGGGCGAAGATATCACCTATACTATAACTGTTGAGAATTTAGGCCCCCGGGATGAAACAGGCGTGTACGTGAATGTTTCTGTACCAGGTGCGCTAAAGTCTGCGAGCCAGCCAACGGCCGTGCTGCTGGCCATTCCTGCCCTGGGAGTAAGCACTGGTACCTGGGCAGCAGGCAGCCTGGCAAGCGGAGGTAAAAAAACGCTGACAGTCGTGACAACCGTACAGGAGGCGAGCAATGCTTCTGCCGCTGTAAAAGTAGCGGGTAATGGTACGGATAACAACCAGACCAACAACATGGATAGCATGTTCTTCTGCATTGTGCCGGATGCACCGGGAGAGATCTTTGGGCCTGCTATCGTTTGCCTCCACAAATCATATACTTATAGCATCAACAAAGTACCCGGCGCCTCTTTCTACGACTGGAACTTTCCATCGGACTGGGTAGTAGAGATCGACCCGAACAACCAGGAGGTAGCGGTGGTGAAAGATGCCGGCGCCTCCGGCAAGATTACGGTTGCGGTAGGCAACACCTGCGGCAAAGGGGCTGAAAAGGTATTTGAAGTTACGTCTGTTTTCGGCAAGCCTTCCATCACGTCGCCCATCCAGGGCAAGCAGTATCCCTGCCCGAATATCACCACCACATACCAGATTGATCCGGTTGCCGGAGCTACCAGCTATACCTGGACCGTGCCGGCAGGCTGGAGCATACAGGGAGCTGCCAATGGCACAAGTATAACGGTAGTGGTGGGTACCGGCAGCGGCTCTGTAACTGTAACGGCCGTAAACCCCTGTGGCGAAGGAACATCAACCACGCTGGCGGTAACGCCGCAGGCAACCGCGCCGACAAAACCTGCTATTATCGGAGAAACCAATGTATGCCAGGGCTCCAGTGGCAATATTTATAGTATAGCAGCCATTCCGGGCGTTACCTATACCTGGACTGTGCCGCAAGACTGGAAGATAACAAACGGCGATGGCACCAACCGCATAACGGTTACTTCCGGTACGCTGGAGGGAGAGATCCAGGTGGTAGTCAGCAACGACTGTAACCTGAGCGCTACTGCTGCCATAGCTGTGAAACTGGTTCCTTCGCCGCCGCCTACACCCAAAGACATCTCCGGCCTGGCCGTTGTTTGTGCTAACCAGAAAAACCTTGTTTATTCCATTGCGCCGGTACCGGGGGCCAGCTCCTACCGCTGGACTGCTGCCGGCTGGACTATTGTGGCTGGACAGGGAACTACCAGCATCACGATCAACGCCGGGAGCTCAGGCACTGTTATTTCGGTGGTAGCCATTAACGCCTGCGGTGTAACCAGTGCTGTGCAACTAACCACAGTGGTTACGAATGCCGTGCCAGGCAAGCCGGGCGCAATCACGGGCAGCACGATTCCTTGTATCGGCAAAACGTATATCTTCAGCATCGAGGCGTTAAGCGATGCTGCCAATTATACCTGGAGCGTGCCGGCAGGCTGGACGATCACTGCCGGGCAGGGCACAACCAGCATTACTGTGACAGCAGGTAGCACAGCTGGAAACGTTAGCGTGCTGGCCACCAACGGTTGCGGCGACGGAAGTGCCAATAACTTGCCTGTGAAGCCAACTTCAGAAGGCCCTACAGGGTTAAAGGCCATCGAGGGCGCTGCTGATGTATGTGCAGGCGCTACGGTTACTTACCAGGTAGATGCCACTGCAAATGCCAATGCCTATACGTGGGAGGTGCCGCAGGGCTGGACGATTGTAGCCGGGCAAAATACAACGCAGTTACAGGTAAAAGCAGGCGCTGCGGGTGGCGAGATCAGTATAATTGCTAAAAACGATTGTGGGGCAGTAACATTGAAAAAGGCTGTGACCGTATCTGCTTCGGTGCCTGCCAAACCGGGCAACATTTCCGGCGAAACCAGCGCGTGCAGCGGCACGACCCTTACTTATACCATACCGCCCGTAAGCGGCGCAACAACTTATACCTGGTATGTTCCTGCCGGCTGGAGTATCGTATCGAACCAGGGAACGAGTCTGACAGTAAAAGCCGGCAGCACGGCCGGACAGATACGGGTAGAAGGCGTAAACGGCTGCGGTGCCAGCGGCGCAAAAGCAACGCTGGCGGTCGCCGCCTTACCGGGTCCGCCGGCAGTGCCAGGCAGCATCAGGCAATCGGCCGGTTCTTTCTGCCATGATACACCCGGCATTGTCTTCAGCATCGATCCGGTGCCTGGTGCCAGCACGTATACCTGGGCCGTACCGCAGGGGTGGAGCATCACCGCCGGGCAGGGTACCACCAGCATCACCGTAACAACAGGTACAGTAGCCGGCGAGGTAACAGTGTATGGCAGTAATAGCTGCGGCCAGGGCGAGCGCAAAGCCACTTCAGTGGCACCACAAAAGCTGCCTGTTGCCCCTGAGATAAATATGGGTGCTGCAGATCCTTGCATTGGCGGCAACAGCGTATACAGCGTTACAGCACAACCTGATGTAAACAGCTATACCTGGCAGGTGCCCGCCGGCTGGACGATTGTATCGGGGCAGGGCAGCACAAGTATAACGGTTACAACCACAGCTGCAGCAGGCAGTGTTAAGGTAAGCGCCATATCCGCTTGCGGAGAGGGCATCACAACCGAACTGGCCGTGAAGCCGGTAGCAGGCGTACCGGCAACAACAGGCGTGATCCGGGGCCCGGCAAGTGCCTGTGCCGGGCGATCACTCACCTATACTGTAGATGCTACAGCTCATGCCAGCACCTATACCTGGGCCGTACCGCAAGGCTGGACCATTACGGCCGGCCAAGGCACCACATCAGTGACAGTGACGGCTGGTAACCAGAACGGAGAGATCATGGTAGCGGCCGGCAATGGCTGCGGCACTGGTGTAAGTGCCACCCTACCGGTAACGGTGCAGCCACTGGCGCAACTCGGCCCTATCAGCGACAAGAGTACGGCGTGTGTCGGCCTTGCCTACGAAGTGGCGCCTGTAGCAGGGGCTACACAGTATATCTGGAGCGTACCGGATGGCTGGCACATCACGTCCGGGCAGGGCACCACGCAAGTAACTGTAGCAGCCAGCGACCAGACGAATGGCAGCATCTCGGTAGTAGTGGATAACGGCACCTGCCAGAGCGAGCCGGTTTCGCTAACTCCTGACAAGCAACTGCTCACAAATGAAGTCTTTTTTCCGAATGTATTCTCTCCGAACGGCGATGGCAACAACGATACCTGGGCGATCCGCAACCTGGAGAGCTACCCCGACAATGAGGTGTCCGTGCTCAACCGCTGGGGCAACGAAGTATACAGAAGCAAAGCTTACCGGAACGACTGGGGTGGCGGCAATCTGAGCGAGGGCACTTACTATTATGTAGCCCACATTAAAGGTTGCGACGGGGTGCAAAGAGTTTACAAAGGTTATGTGACGATTGTAAGGTGATGAGAAAGCAGGCGATACTTTTCAGGAACTTACTGCTGCTACTGGGCGCCATGTGGGCCCATGCCGCAGCAGCACAACAGGCACCACAATATTCACAGTACATTTTTAATGAGCTGGTCATCAACCCTGCCTATGCGGGCAGTAAGGAGATCCTTAACATTAACGCAACCTATCGCAGCCAATGGACGGGGTTGGAGGGAGCACCTACCACGCAAAGTATAAGTGTGGATGGGCCAACCAGCAACCGGCGCCTGGGGTGGGGTGCCCACATCAGCAACGATGTGCTGGGTGCGCAACGGCAAACAGGAGTTTATGCCGATGTGTCGGTGCGCCTGTCTACCAGCCGGTACTCCAAGCTGGCGCTGGGCCTGTCGGCAGGGGCAACGCAGGATGTGCTGGATGGCACCAAATTGCAGTCGGGTAGCAACCTGCCTGATGTGGCTGTGCCGGAGGGAGTGGAGATGCGCATTCTGCCCGATGCCCGGATCGGCCTATTCTTTAACACCGAACGCTTTTACACCGGTTTTACTGCTGCCAGCCTGATTCCTTATAAGAGTGACAACCTGCTGGTGGCGGCGCCACGGCGTCATTATTTTGTGTCAGCGGGCTACATGTTTGATTTGAGCCGCACCATGCGCCTGAAGCCCAGCATCCTGCTGAAAGAAGATTTCGCCAGCCCCACCAGCATCGACCTAAATACGTTCCTGCTCCTCAACGAGCATTTCTGGGTGGGAGCCTCTTACCGCACGGCCGCGCCCATGTTCACCAACATCGAGATGAAGCAACTCGACAAACGCAATGCAGTTGCTGCAATGGTACAGGTATATGCTACGCAGCGGCTACGGATAGGCTACTCGTATGATATCAGCCTTTCTCAATTTAACAAGTATGGCAGCCACGAGGTGTCGGTGGGCTATTCTTTCTACAAAAAGCATCACGGCCGCATCCTCACCCCCCGAAACTTATAATGACTTATTACCTGTAACATGAAATTACGGCTTACCCTTGCTTTGTTGCTGCTCCTTGGTGCACTTGGACTGCCTGCCGCCCTTCAGGCACAGGACATGAAGCAAGCGGACAGATACTTTAACAATTTTGAGTTTACCAAAGCCCTGGAGGCTTACAAGAATATATTAGAGAACGGAGAGCCTGACGTAACGGTGGTGCAGCGCATTGCCGACAGCTACCGCATCATGAATAACAGCCAGGAGGCGGAATTCTGGTATGCGCAGGCGTCCAGCTTTCCTGCTTCCGACCCCTCTAACTTATACTTGTATGCGGAGTCGGCAAAGCGGAACGGCAACTATGAGAAAGCCCGGCAGCTGTTTCAGGAGTATGGGCGCAGGGTGCCGGCACAGGCCGCGCTGGCGCTGCGCATGGCCGCTTCCTGCGACACGGCGCTCGTGTGGATGAAAGAGGCCAAACCGTATGCCATCACCAAGATCAGCAGCCTCAGCTCTGACGGAGCAGATTTCAGCCCTTCAAAAGTAAAGGACGGCCTGCTGTTTGCCTCCGACAGGCTGAGCACCGATAAAAAGCAGGAAGCCGAGCGCTACGGCTGGTTTGGCAACGGCTACGTACAGCTATACCTGGCCAAAACGCTGACCGATAGTACCTGGGCGCCGCCCGTTCCCCTGCCGTCTTCCATCAACACCGCATACCACAACGGGCCAGGCGTACTGCTGGAGCAAGATCAAACGCTATACTTTACCCGCACGCAGGTAGTAAAGCGCAACAGCACCAAATCTAACCCCGACCCGACCAGCTGGTTTAAAGGCAGCGAAAACGGTACCCATACTAACCGACTGGGTATTTATACCGCCGAGCGCAAGGGCGACAAGTGGGAAAACGTGAAGCCATTCAAGTATAACAACACGGCAGAGTTTTCTATCGGCCATCCGGCGCTCACGCCCGACGGGCAGGTGTTATACTTTGTATCCGATATGCCGGGCGGCCTGGGCGAAACAGACATTTACTATTGCGAGCGCCAGAAAGACGGCAGTTGGGGCAAGCCCGTAAATGCCGGCAATGTGATCAATACCAGCGGCCGCGAAAGCTTCCCAAGTATAGGCGAGGACAGTGTGTTATACTTTTCCTCAGACGGGCACCTGGGTATGGGCGGGCTCGATATCTTTAAAGCTGTTGGCAAGCACAAAGCCTGGACCAGTGTGGAGAACCTGAAGTATCCGCTTAACACCTCCAACGATGATTTTGGTGTGCAGATGAACAGCAACGGCAAAAGTGGCCTGCTCTCTTCAGGCCGTATGGCGCACAACGGCTTTGATGATATCTTCTCGTTTAAAGAAGTGAAAGTGCCCTGCACCCTCACCGGCCGTACGGTGGAGCGCCTGGCACAGGCAGGTACGGTAAAGCGCAGGGAAGTGCCGGTAGAGCACGTGCTGCTGCAACTGTTTGAAGAGGGCGGAGCAAAGCCTATAGAAGTATACTCGGATAAGAACGGCAGCTTTACTTTTGTGGTGCGGGCCTCTACCAAGTATACCATCAAAGGCACCAAGCCCAAGTACCTGACACAAACGCTGGCTGTGATGCCTGACTGCCGCTTCAACACCGATTCGGTAAAAGTGGAGATGGTCTTTAACCGCGACACGCCTGAAAAGCCCATCGTGCTGGACAACATTTACTACGACGTAGACAAAGCCAACATTAAACCCGCAGCAGCCAAAGAACTGGACAACCTGGTGCAACTGCTGCAGGACAACCCGGGTATTCGCATCGAGCTAAGCTCCCACACCGACAGCCGCATGAGCAACCGCTATAACGAGATGCTGTCGCAGTTGCGGGCGCAGGCAGCCGTGGACTATATCGTGTCAAGGGGAGTGGACAGGGGCAGGCTAACGGCCAAAGGCTACGGCGAAACCAAGCTCCTGAACCGCTGCAAAGATGGGGTGAACTGCTCGGAAGAAGAGCATCAGGAAAATCGCCGCACAGAATTCAAAATCCTGCGCTAGCTGGTATACTATGTATTTGGGGGGCCGATGTAAGCACCAGCCAAAGTAGCAGGGTATAGTACATTAAGTATGGGGGAGAAATCTTTTAAAGGAAGTTGTCCTCTTGGAAGGATCTTGTGGGCAAGCCGCAACAGCTTGATCTCCTTTCAACCAAGTTTCTTTCAGAATGACAAGGCCTTTTTATACTTCAGTTTAAATGTGTTCTATACTTAACAGGCACTCTTGGGCAATAATCCTTTGCGCTGTACGATAACAAACCTTGAGCTATACTTTATACTTCAAACAGGCCCAAACAAAAAGCGCAGCACCTGCTATGGTGCTGCGCTTTTTGTTTGGCTTTTGATAACTTTTAGGCCTCTTTTACAAGACCGGATAAACCTTCTTCTTTGAGCAGGTCGTTGAATGCCTCAGCTTGCTGGCGGTTTTCGAAACGGCCGGCGCGGATGCGCATCACTTTTCTGCCGTTTACCTGCTCTTCTTTCAGTTCTACGGGCAGGTCTTTGTCGAACATTTTCAGGCGCTGGCTCAGTTGTTGGGCGTTGCGGGAGTTGGTATAGGTGCCCGTCTGGATGGTATAGAAGCCTGCATTGGCTGGGTTATAATCGCCGGGCAGTTCCAGCACTTCTACTTTCACATTACCAACGCCCTGGCTCCGCATTTCAATTTTACGGGCCGCTGCCTCCGATACGTCAATGATCCGATCGCCTACAAAAGGGCCGCGGTCGTTGATGCGCACGATAACAGATTCGTTGTTGGCGAGGTTGGTTACTTTTACCTTTGTGCCAAAAGGTAAAGTCTTATGAGCGGCTGTCATTTTATTCTTGTTATAGCGTTCGCCGCTGCTGGTTTTTTTGCCGTGGTATTGGCTGCCATACCAGGAGGCATGCCCCTGCTGGACATCTGGTGTTTGTGCGAAAGTTGGTTGATTAAAACCAAAAAATAGGAAAGTGGTTACTAAAAAAAGGTAGCACGTTCTATTAATTAACATACGGTTAATAGTTGGTGAAGCCGCAAAGTTAAATAATTTTTTTGAAACGAGGCCTTATACGCGCAAATCGTGCAAAGGGTGTAGGGGGATATGGGGCAGAAGCGTGCCGCTGCTATAAGTCAGCATTTCAAAAATAGCTCATTTGCAAAGTGTAGGAGCCTGTTTTAAGCGGCTGCCAAGTATAAGATATAGGGTATAAAAGATGTTGAAAAAATTACAGCCGGTGCCTGGCAAGGCGGGCAATTTTAAACGGATCGGCGCTAAATATTATGAAAAAGTGTGTGGGCCTTTGCTCTTGTAAACACCCACACGTATAAGCAGAGGCTAAGGCAAAAACCATGGATTTTGGAAAGCTCTCAGATATCAGTCGCGTAGACTTTACGCTGCCCCCTGATCACCCCGATACGCTGCCGCTACTGCGCCAAGCCGGGCGCTACTTAAAGCCGCGGGTGTATGTCGGGTTGCCCGTGTGGGTGAACAAAGCCTGGGTTGGCGACTACTACCCGGCTAAAATGCCGGAAAAGGATGCGTTGTTGTGGTATAGCAAACAGTTTAATACCATTGAGCTCAACAGCACGCACTATCATATTCCCAGCCCTGTTACCATCGACCGCTGGCGACAGGCGGTGCCCGTAGGCTTTCGCTTCTGCCCTAAATTCCCGCAACTCATCAGCCACGAGGCCGCCCTGCGCAGCACGCAAGGTATAACAGCGGCTTTCTGTGAAGCTATTGCCGGGCTGGAGGAAAAGCTGGGAGATTCCTTTTTGCAGTTGCCGCCCTACTTCGCCCCACAACAGCTGCCCGATCTGGAGCACTTCCTAAAGTTCATCCCTGAAAGTATACCGCTCACCATAGAACTGCGCCACCCGGACTGGTACGAGAACAGGATGGCTGGTTTAAAGCTGTATGAGGTGCTGGAGAAGTATAAGGCAGGAACGGTGCTGACTGATGTAGCCGGTCGCCGCGACGTGTTGCACATGCGGCTCACCACGCCCTCGGCCATGGTCCGTTTTGTGGGCAATGGCCTGCACCCCACTGACTATACCCGCATTGATGCATGGGTAGAGCGCCTGCAGGGATGGTTCGAAAACGGCCTGCAGCAGTTATACTTCTTTGTGCACGAGCCCGATAATACCAAAGCCCCGGAGCTGGCCACCTACTTCATTAACCAACTCAACAAAGTATGCGGCTTCGATCTGAAGCCTCCGAAGAAGTTTATACACCCGGTGCAGGGAGAGCTGTTTTAGACTGGTGCGGCACTACTCATGCAGCAGCGTGACATACATGCCGATGCTCATATTCCGGCGCTTTTCCAGGAGGCAGCAGCAGACGCTCTGTAGAAAGTGATCTGACTTTTCGGCATGCGGGCAAAGGTCATCAGCGAGTTGTTGTTCAGTTTGTTTGCCTCGTTGACCCAATCCAGCACCACGGCAAAGTCTTGGTTCAGCAGAATGTTATACTTCTCCAAAGGCACCTTTATCCAACCTGTATAGTGCGGCGGAATATTTACTACAATCTCCTTCTGAAGCAGCTTTTTATGCGGCAACTTGCCTTTAAGAGAATAGATGTGCAGCCGCACGGTTACTGACAAGTTGCCGGAGCCGTGTAGCCCAAAGTTAAAGTCCTGCAGGCGAACCGGATATTTCCGGAAGTGGAAGTTGTTGCCAATCTCCTGCCCCGACACGCTTGATAGCAGTGTGTCTGTTGGGGCAAACTCTTGTACAAAGGGGCTGCCCTTGCCAATGTTATAGCCAACCTGCGAAGCTTTCCACCTACTGTGTTTTGCCTTTACCTCCACGGTATGCAGCAGGAGTGGCTTTGGTTTCAGATAAACCACGAGCTCATTGGTGCCTGGTTGCCTGCCAAAGCATCCGTTGCCATCTTTTCCCGACAGTATCTCCTGTACTGTTGCCGAGAGCGGCTGATAGCCGACGGCCGAGAAAACAAGCGTATCGTTAGAGGAGTAGCTTTTGAGAGAGAGCGTAAAGTGCCCTTTCGCGTCGGCTGTGGTGCCCGTGCCCCGGCTCCTGCTACCTACTGCCGCAAAAGGAACAGCTTCCTTGTCGGCATAGCTTTTAACGACGCACCGCAGCATAGTGGGTTGCGCCTGGCAAGATAAAGAGAGCAGTAAGAATACACAGGCAAGCAAGCTGGCTGCGAATCTGAATAGATACATCAAATAGCTTAAGTTTCTATACTACTTCTTCGTTATAGCAAAACTTCTCACCCCGGCAAGTATGTTTGGGCCGCTGTTATACTTATAAAATGCGGATGACGCTCGGAACCAGATACCTGCTTTGTGCCTGCTGTGTTTGCTGCTGTTGAAAGTACCTGGCGTTTCCTTTGGCATCCATCTGCGGGCCGTACAAGATCGAATTATAGCTCGGGGAGCCAATGTTGGTGTCTACTTTGGGAGCCTCTGGTAGCTTTACCCCCAGCACCGCCTGCTTTAGGGCCTGCTCGGTGGCCCAAGGCATCACCTCCACTGTCGGCAGTGTTTTTGGGCTCTCCCGGAGGCGTACATTTATAGTATAATGCGGTGCCTTGCTGGCTGCGGTAATCACCAGCACCTGCTTTTGGTAGCCCAGGGCGCTGAAAACCACCGTGTCGCCGGCGAGCACCGTAATGGAGAAGAAGCCGTTTTTTGCCGTTTGTGTGCCTTGGCTTTTGCTAAGGGCATACACCGCCACCCCTGCCAGGCCGGTGTTACTGCCCTCCCTTGTAACGTAGCCCGAAAGCTGCACGCGCTGCTGCTCGGCCACTGCGGGCGGCGCGACGAGTAGGGCAAGTATGACCAGGAGCAGACAGCCTATGCCGCTGGCGTAAAAGAAGAGGCGCCGCCGTTTCTGGCGCAACCGCATAGGGTGAGAAAGAAGCATCATACAGAGTAAGTATAAGCGACGGCCGCGCTGCGCCCCATTACTGCCGCACCGTGACATAGGCCGACATGCGGCCGCCGGCCGTTTCCCGCCATGCACCCAAACTAACGTTGCGGGCGAAGAGGCGACCGCCCAGCACCGCACCATAAAAGAACAGGAAGTTGTCGGTGCGGCGGCTGTCGGGCAGGTACTCAAATCCCACAAAAAAATCATCCTCCACCATCAGGTGGTAGGGCTGCAGGTTAACCGTTACCCAGCCTTTGGTGAGCGGGAGCCGGCGCACGATGCTTTTCTCTAGCAAGCGCGCGCCGGGTTTCCCGTCCATACTTTCGTAAAAGTTAATCCGGAAGTTGGCGGAGTCGGCCTTGGTGCTTTTGAGGTAAACGGAGGTGGAGACCAACGCGGCATGCTTGCCGTGCACGGGTATGAAGGCGGCCAGTTCGGAGATGTCGTGGGAGTTGCGGGTTTCTGCGCTGCCGAACAGGAAAGGCAGTTTATACGTGACGCCAAGCCTTCGGAGTTTAGGGGCTTTGCCGAGCACCACCACTTCCTGCAGCGGCATCGGCTTCTCGGCAAGTATAAACTGGCGCTGCTGGCTCTCCACAACGGACTGGATCGGGAGCGACAGTTCACGGTAGCCGATGGCGGAAAAGGTGAGGGTGTCGTGCAGGGTTTCGCTTGAGAGCGCGAGTGTAAAAGTGCCGTCGGCGTTTGCGGCGGTGCCCATGCCTTTTTTCCGGATGCCAATGTTGACGTACGGGATGCCTTCGGCAGTGGCGCCGGCCAGCACAGTGCCCCGGATTACAGTAGTTTGCGCAGGCGTGCGTGTGGCAGTAAGCAGCAGGAACAGGAGGAGCGTAGCTGTGGTAAGCAGGTTGTTTTGCATAGGATGAGGGTAAGGGTGAAGGCAGCGGCACGCGCTGCCGTTTTTAAGAGCACTTTACAAGGAGGATACTTTTCAGGGCGAAAGGGTTGCAACTGCCACTTCTTTTCCTGATTCGCCTGCCCCGGTATAATCTTAAAGGCCGCTTGTTTGCAGTGGTCCGCGAAAGCCACGCCTAAACATATCGCTCACAAAAGAGTTTTTCTTCTGACAAACATATTTTTAAACACTAAACCTGTTCTAATGCTATGAAAACGCTTTTATCTCTGATACTTCTTTTAGCCTGCCTACTCGGGGCAGCGCAGGCCCGGCAGTTGCATGACGGTGCCTATACCTCTGGCACCAAGCTGCAGCCCGGCGTGCAGCACCAGCTGTTCCTGTTCCCGGATTTCGTGTCGCAGCCCGATGGCATGGACATGGACAAGCAAGGTAACATCTATGTATCGAGCCCCAACTTTAACAACCAGAAATACCCCGGCACTCTGCTCCGGATTACGCCCGACTACAAGTGGAGCGTGTTCTACAACCTGCCGGTGAGCGACAAAACCAAAAAGGCAGGACCGATGGGATTGGCCTTTGGGCCGGACGGCAATCTCTACATCGCCGATAACCAGTACTACTATAACAAAGACTTTAGCTCGCGTATCCTGCGGCTGAATATGAAGAATGGGCAGCCTACGGGCGTGGACGTAGTGGTGAAAGGGCTGAAACACCCGAATGCTGTGCGCTGGCATGGCGACCACCTCTACATCACCGACACCAAGTGGAGCACCGCCGACACCGCTAAAACTAGCGGCATCTTTAAAATTGCGCTCAATGAAATGCAGCACGACTCGGTGATGATCCAGCCGACCATGCAGGAGCAGCACCTGCTCGCTACATTTCGTGCCATCGAGCAGCCCAACGGCAAGGCTTTTGGCACCGATGGCATGGATTTCGACAGCAAAGGCAACCTGTTTGTAGGCATGTTCAGCGACGGCCGCGTGTTCAAACTCACCTTTAACCCAGATGGCTCCGTGAAATCGAAGGACGTGTTCCTTTCATACGGCACCATTCCCTGCTGCGACGGCCTTTTCATCGACAAGAAAACAGATAACCTCTACATTGCCGACTCCCAGCAGAACGCCATTCATATTGTAACACCTGATGCCAAAGTGCACACGCTGGCCCAGAACGGCAACACCACCGGCGCCGACGGCAAAATGGATCAGCCCTGTGAGCCGCTGCTAGTAGGTGACAAACTCATCGTAGCTAACTACGACCAGCCTAATGATAACTTCGTGAACGAACGCACAGACGAGGTGCATAACATGACCATCATCCAAGTGCCGCAGCAGTACCTGGCCAAGCAAGCGGGCAAGTAAAGTATACGACCACAGTTAAACACAAAAGGGGCTAACCACATCGGTTAGCCCCTTTTGTATCAACCAAAGTATAGACCTTTGACGTTCTTGCTACAGCTACAGCTTAAATGCATCGTCGGGGATGCCTTTGTTTACGACCACTGTCTGTACTTCCGTTTTGATCTGCTGTGGGCCCATCGAGATCTCTACCAGGTACGGGAATTTCACGCCGTTTACCTCTTTGTAGTTGCTGTAGCTCTTAGTTTGCGTAATCACGCCCTGCGGCGACTGCAGGTTGTTTACCTCCTTCAGCAGCAGGCCAGAGTCTTTGGCGTAGTATTGTGACGTTTTCTGGCCGTTTGGCATTTCAACTTCCACTACATAAGCCTCTTTGCCATCTACATTGTCCATGCCGGTCAGCTTTGACTTGATGCCCAGCTTGTCATACTGCAATACGGAGAACGTGTTAGCTTCCAGCTTCTGTGCTTCAAGCTCTTCTTTTGTCAGTTCCTTGTTCAATCCTTGCGTTGGTGCTTCCATTTTGCCTTTGTCACCATTGATGATCACGCGCTGCATGGGATTGTTGTTCATCAGCACCTGCACGGCAAACTTATCGTTGCCTTTCTGCTGCTTGGTAAACACCAGTGGCATACCCTGAATCGTGGCATTGCTGGTAATAGCGATGTCCTTCACTTTTTCAATGTTGGCTTTGCCGCCGAGTGCTTTAATGTAGTTGTCTAGTACCTGGGCAGCGGTTACACCAGCCGGAACGCCCATTGCTGCACGGTCTACTTTCTCACCGGTAGGGCTGTAGTAGGCAATAGAGTTGTCGTCTTTGTCGAATGGTTTCAGCTTATCGGCGACTTCGTTAGCATTACCTACGGCCACTACATACATGGCGTCCGGGTGCACATATTGCTGCGCCACACGCTGTACATCCGCAGTGCTTACGGCATCCACGCGCTTCAGGTAGTTGGCATAGTAATCTTCAGGCAGATGGTAGCGGGCCGTGTTAATGGCGTACACCGCGACTGTAGCCGGGTTCTCCAGGCCGCGGGCGAAGCTGCCCGATAAGTAAGCCTTGGCATTCTTCAGCTCTTTATCGCTTACCTTTTCATCGCGGATCTTAGTCAGCTCATCTATAAACTGCATGGCGGCACTATCTGTTACGGCGTTGCGCACGTTGGCATAGGCGTTGAAGCGGCCCAGTATCTCATCCGAAGATAGCGAAGAATAAGCACCGTAAGTATAGCCATGCGTCTCGCGCAGGTTCTTGAACAGGCGTGCATCGCTGCTGCCTCCCAGGATGTTGTTCATCAGCTGAGCAGCTACGGCATCGTCAGCACCCGGCTTCAGGTCGGCGGCGTTGGTGAACGACAGCACCGTTTGCACTGCGCTTGGGCGGTCTACCACCACCACCTGCGTTTGCTTTGGCTGCTGCGGCAGGTTATACTTCATTTCTTTCACCTCGCCTTTCTGCCAGTTCTTAAACGTCTTTTTCAGGAGCTTTTTCATCTCCTTCGGCGTTACGTCGCCTACTACGGCCAGGTAACCGATGTTGGGTTTGAAGTAGGTGTTATAGTAGTTCTGGATGTCCTCCAGTTTAATATTGTCTACCGTTTGCTCCGTCATCAGCTCCCCGTAAGGGTGATCTTTGCCGTAGAGCAGCAGGTTACGGGTGCGGCTGGCGATCGATTCGGGGTTGTCCTTTGATTGTGCCAGGCCAGACTGCATCTGCTTCTTCACCTTATCGAGTTCTTCCTGCTTAAAGGCTGGGTGCAGCAGGGCATCGGCTGTCAGGTCAAGTAGCACGGGCAGGTGTTTCTTCAGCGCCGAAGCACTGAAGCCAGTAGAGGAGAAGCCGAGGTCAGCGCCAATAAAGTCCACCTGCTCGTCAAACTGATCTTTGGTGCGGCTGGCTGTGCCGGTGCGCATCATCTGGCCAGCAGCCTGCACGTAGCCGGCTTTGTCCCCTTCCAAGATCGGATCGCGGTCCAGCACCAGTTGCATTGATACTACCGGAAGTTTATGGTTTTCGACCACGTATACTTTCAGCCCGTTTTTCAGCGTGAAGCTCTCATACTTGCCCAGCTCAATTTTTGGAGCTGGCCCTGCCGGTGGCGGCGTGTTCAGCGATTGTGCCGGTGCCACATACACCAGTGCTACCGCCAGAAATAAGGTACTATATATCTTCTTAATCATGATTCAGAGAATGGCTTAGTTGTTTTGTTTCTGTTGCGCCGACTTGGGCAGGTAATGCAGCACCACACGGTTGTCTTTGGTCAGGTACTGGTTTGCTACACGCTTGATGTCATCTTTTGTCACTTTCATGTAGCGTTGCAGCTCTGTGTTGATCAGGTCCGTGTCGCCATAGTATACATGGTAGTCGGCCAGGCTCTCGGCACGACCGGCCACAGTGCTGTTTTGCTGCACAAAGCTGCTCTCTACCTGGTTGCGCAGCTTCTGAAACTCTTTGTCGTTCAGTGGCTCCGTTTTGACGCGGTTGATCTCAGTATCCATGGCATTCTCCAGCGTATCCACATTCACGCCCTGGTTGGCGATGGCGTAAGTCAGGAATAGGCCCGGGTCCTCTGTAGGGTACGGAAGGGTGAAGGCGGCCACGGCTTTCTGCTGCTTGTCTACCAGCGCCTTGGGCAGGCGGGCACTCTCGCCACCAGACAGCAGCGTGGTCAGCATCGATAAAGCATAATAATCTTCTGTGCCCTGCGCCGGAATATGGTACGCCTCGATTACAGCTGGCAGCTGAATGTTGTCATACACCACTTTGCGACGCTCCTCCGTCTGTTTCGGCTCTACCACCGTGGGGCGGGGTATCGCCTTGGTGCCTTTCGGGATGGTCGCAAAATACTTCTCGATCATCTGCTTGGTCGAGTCTACATTGATATCGCCGGCAATGGAAAGCGTAGCATTATTGGGCACGTAGAAGGTGTGGTAGAAATCGCGGAACTCGTCGATCTTGGCGTTGTTCAGGTCCTCAAAGGTGCCAATAGGCGTGGTGTGGTACGGGTGCTTGGTAAAAGCCAGCCCAAATGTGTTTTGCAGAATAGAGCCGTATGGCTGGTTGTCGATGCGCTGGCGTTTTTCTTCCTGCACCACTTTGCGCTGTGTTTCCACGCCGGTCTGGTCGATCTTGGCATGGCGCATGCGCTCAGCTTCCATCCAGAGGCCCAGGCCTACCTGGTTGCTCGGCAGCAGTTCATAATAGTAGGTGCGGTCGAAGGAGGTGTTGGCATTCAGGGCGCCGCCGGCGTTCTCCACCATCGCCATATACTGGCCGCGGTCAATGTTCTCGCTGCCCTCAAACATGAGGTGCTCAAAGAAGTGGGCAAAGCCGGTACGGCCTTTCTCCTCATTTTTAGAGCCTACATGGTACAGCACCGACACCGCCACGTTGGGTGTGGAGTGGTCCGGGCTCAGGATAACATGTAGCCCGTTTGGGAGGTCGTACTCTGTAAACTCAATTTTGTTGCCCGTCGTCTGCGCCATCGCTGTAAAGCCGGCGGCGCACATCAGGAGGCCCGTTAAAAACTTGCGTTTCATGTGTTAGGGTTTGTTAAATCACATTTAGCGATTGGCAGCAGCTGCCAACCAGTTATAGAAGGTATAAAATTAGTTCAAATGCAGCGACTATGCCAATGTACACAGCAGATGCCCAGGGTTAATCGGCTAACGCGCGATGCAGGCTGACGAATACGTTGTTTTTGTAGATGAATAGCTGCAACAAAAATAAAGATGCTGTACCATCTGGCAACAGGCAACAATACTCCGCTCCTGATGCCTTCATTGTACAGCCGCTGTTAATACATCCGGGGGAGTTCTATCCCTTTAATCTTGCGGTACAGGTTAATAGCCGCCTGATCGGTGAGGCTGGTCACAAAATCGGCGATGTGCACGATACGCTCATAGTTAGTTGCGGTGGCCGGCAAATCCATAAAATGCGGTGGAATAAGTGCAGCCAGCTTGCGGTAGTGCCTTGATTCCGGTTTGAACACGGCTTTCAGACCGGCATCGAGCAGGCCACCCAACACTTCAAAGCCAGCGGCTTCGATCTCCAGTACGGGCCGGTTCTGGTAAATCAGGCTCACAGATAGCTCCTTTATCTCGTCCAGCACCGGCTTGCACTCCAACTCGTTAATGAGGGGCTTGTCGTAGGTGCCTGCCAGTATCTCCGGCTCATGCTGCAGGAAAATGGCTGACGTTTCTTCTATTAATTTGCCAATGATGCGGGCCCGCAGGTAGCCGATCTCCTCCCGCCAGTCATAAAACGTAAGGCTGGATTTGCGGTTTGGATTATCATTGAGGATGCGGCGAAGCAATTCCAAGCCTTTTTTCTGTGGCACCAGGCCCAGGCGCAGCCCATCTTCAAAATCGATGATGCGGTAGCAGATATCGTCGGCGGCTTCTACCAGAAAAGCGAGCGGGTGACGGTGGTAAAATACCTCATCGGTTGAGCTTTTCTTCAGCAGCCCCAATTCACTGGCAATGGTGTTGAACCAGGCTTTTTCTGTTTGAAAGAAGCCATACTTCTTTTCGCTGGTATTTTTGGTACCCGAAATAACCGGCAGCGACTCTTTGGGATACTTGGTAAAGGTGGCCAGCGTCGTATAGGTTAGACTGAGGCCGCTGTGAGTAACGCCGTCGGGCAATTTGCAGTGGGCAGGGTACGTATACGTGAGCACCCGAAAGCCTGCGGCATTGCCTTCAAACCGGAACAGATCGGCTTTCTCAGCCTCCGACAAGGAAGCAATGTAGGGCTGTGCCGCTTCGCTCATGAAGTAGGCGGAGATAGCATCTTCGCCGGAATGGCCGAAAGGCGGGTTGCCAATGTCGTGGGCCAGGCAGGCGGCTGCCACCACATCACCAAAGTCGGCTTCCTGAATGTGCTTTTCCGCAGCGAGCTCGGGGTGGCGTTCCAGGATGCTTTTGCCCACAATGCGGCCCAGGGAACGGCCTACTACTGATGCCTCCAAACTGTGGGTGAGGCGGGTGTGCACGAAATCACTCTCCGGCATGGGCATTACCTGCGTCTTGTTCTGCAGCCGCCGGAAAGCGGAGGAAAACACAATGCGGTCGTAATCGCGCTGAAACTCGCCCCGCACCGATTCGTCTGTGTTATACTTAGGGTCTGTTGTTTCGAACCGTTTTTTGGAAATCAGTTTGTCCCAGGTGGTGGTATGTGGCATATGGAGAATTGGTTTATACTTGTGTTGTCGCCGAAAGATACTGAACTTACGCCATCATGGCACTTACAATAACAGCACCGATTAGGAACAGAATCAGCGTAAAGCTATAGATCAGGCTCGGGGGTATTAGTTTCAGCAGCGTGCGTTAAATTTCTCGGTTAAGTAGCCGGGCTTTACAACAAGGTCCTTAAGCATGCGGAACATCTTGGCATCGAAATGAACTGTGCCTTCCAGGAACTCCAACAGCAGGTGCTTTACCGGTACATTCAAGTCATGGTTTTCCTGGCTGCCGTTGGGGCGATAGTTATTTACCTCTTCAAAGCTATACCCGCAGTTAGGGCATTGGTAAATTTGCAGCGTTTCTTTTACATAGCACCTTTGCTGTTACAAAACACGTCTTAAACTTTTCCCAAATATAGCTTTATGCCAATAACAGTGCTAAAATTATCGTGGGGAGCTGCAAGACAGGCAGAGGGTATCTAAAGTTTAAACATATAGATTTCTAAAAGCGATGTTACAAATCGCTTATTTTTAGCAAAAAGTAAAACCGGCAAAACCTTCGTGTTCTGATGGTATGAAGCACTCTAAGTATAAAAGTAGCTTAGAGCAGGATGTTACAACAAAGGTATAGAATACCTTGTGTTACGGAAGATGTTATCAGATTTTTGCCCCTACATTGCAGCTCTTCCAACTATAAAAACAAACTGCTCTCTCCTACTGTAAGCCTGTAGCATACGTATCGGCTTGCACCAACTCCCTTTTAGTTTAGCTGTTAGAAAACAGGCAAACCAGCATAGATGCTCCATTTTGCCTGTTTTCTAACAGCTTTATACTTCTTAGTCACCTTGTAAACGGCCTTAATTACCTGCAGCAAAGTATAGCTGCCAATGCAAGTCAGATGCTGTTAGGCTGTTTATAGTTTGATTATTTTTACTTCGCCCTTGCTATTTTTACTCTGCCATTGCAGGATGTATAAGCCGGAAGCAAGACCGGAGACATCCAGTTGTACCGGCAGGTTGGTATCCGTAAACGTTACGTCAAAGCTGCGGACCTTTTTGCCTGCGGTGTCATACAGCTGCATATGCACCAATACGTTAGACTGCACAATATACTCCAGAAACAGCGTGCTATTATCGGGTGGAACCGGGTTCGGGTAAACCGTTAGCTTTTGCAGGTCGTTGGGGTTGATGATCCTGTACCGGGGCGAGTAGCTCACATCGCCATTGTTATACACTACACGGATACGGTAATAGCTGATGCGCGGGAGCGGATCTGTATCAGTTGTGGAATAATCCAGGAAACCGGTGCTGGGGCCTTCTGCGCTAATCTGCGTGCTCACATCCTCCCACGTAATACCGTCAGCGCTGCGCTCCACAACAAAATAGTCGATGTTTTTCTCTTTGTTCGTGGTCCAGGTAGCTAGCACCTGCCCGTTCTGGAAAGCAGCGTCAAAACTGTAGATCTCCAGCGCAATGTTGCAATCGCCATCCAGCTTCGGCTCCATGGCCTGCACGCCACAAGGGTTAAACGGAAGGCTTTGGGCTATGATCAGGTTGGCGCCTCCAATGTCGGCGGAGCTCAAGTCGCGGACCAGGGCCTCATCCTCAATCGCATAGTGCATCACAGCACGTGGCAGAATTACATGGCCCAGTTGATGGGCGTGGCCCAGTTCGTGTAGCATCACTGTCTGGAAGTCAAACTGCCCGTTAACAGGTGCGCCAGGGCCATACTGCCACTTTATATCTTTGTTGATTTCCATGTCAAAACCATCTACCCACCACACCGTGTCGTTGTCTACGAGGCAGCCTTTGTACCGGCTTAGGGTGCTGGCCAGTACGCCCGCCTCCAAATCCGAAGTAAACAGGATGACATTCAGGTCGTCTTCAGCCACTTTATCTACATTGGTAGGTGCGCCAATCTTCCAGTTTACCGTGGTGATGCAAACCCAGGTGTTCATGGCCCGCCGAAAGCCTTCCTGGGCGGCATTGTTGCTCTGCATGCTGGGGGCAAAATGAATCGTATAGCCGCCGTCGCCATCTACATCGGCCAGCGACGGCTTGAAGGCGCGCTTGCTCTCATTGATGTTGAGATAGGCAAACTGCAGGGTTATTTTTTGCGTGCTGGTGATGGGATTGCCACCGGAAGGTGTTACTCGGATCTCGCCGGAGCCGGCGGTACCCCCATCAGCGCCGGCTGAGGGAATGCGCAAGCGTATCTGGTTGTCTGACCAGGAAATGTAGTCGGATGCCAGCGGAGTTACCCAAGTCTGCCCCCCGTCGTCGGCGTTGCGGAACTCTACAAAGCCACTGCGGCGACTATTACCGAAACCTGATCCGTTGATGACCAGCACAGTGTTGGTGCCGGCACTCGTTACGGTGGGCGAAAAGCTGGTAATTGCTGCTGCCACCGCCTGCTGTTCTGTTGCTTGCTGCTGGTTTTGTGTTGCCTGGTGCAGTAGTTCATTTATAGCTATTGTACGGTAGCTGGTGCCGGTTTTAGTTGTAACGGCTTTGTAAAGCTCCTGCACGGTTGCATAAGTATTAAATACATCAGAGGCTGTATGCCGGGCCACATCATACTTGATAAAACCCTGCTGGGCGCCGTAGACCTGGGCCGACAGCCCTGTGCCGGCAGCAGGTGTGCGCTGCAGTTGTTGTCCCTTTTTCAGGAAAAAGATGCCTTGCTGTCCTTCGTGCAATTTCAGTGCAGTAGAGGATACGTGTACCTGCAGCCCTATGGCCCCTCCGAGCGTAATTACTTCTGCCTGCCCGGTGCTAACCTGCCCTTTAAATACTTTGTATACTTTCAGGATGTTGGAAGTATAAATGTTTTCGTGGCGGGCATCCCAGAAAGCCTGTTTAGCTATTACTTCTCCTTCTACAACGACATCAGCTTGCTGTATGCGCTTTTCCAGAGAGAGCGGAATCAGCTCAGATCCTTCGTTGGCAAAGGCACGGGAGGTAAACAGCAGGAGGAAAAATGCCAGCAACACACGCCATCTGGAGGAAGCCGGGCTGCTCAGTTCTGCATAGAAAATGGCCATAGAAACAGGTGCAGGTTTAAAAAACAACATGAATTAAAGCAGCTGCTGGTGTTACCCCTCAGCTGCGCCACTTTACTTACGTTAAAATGCATAGCCGGGGATATATAGTTTTTTAACAGCCTAACGAAGGTACTTCAAAAAGCGAAACCCCGCCAGCCAAATCAGGCTTGCGGGGTTTCGTGGCAGGTGGTTTTGTTTACTGCTCTCTGTACTGCATGTTGTAAGTGCCCTTGTCGTCCGGGTTGGGCTGCATCAGCTTTTTATACTTCTCATATACCGCATCCGGCTGCTTTTTGCCGTTGATGTATAAACCCTTCTCATTCAACTGTATGCTCAGCTCACTGGTTTTCTCCGGAATCAAACCATCTTTCACCATCTCCTTCTTAATTTTTTCCATATCAGCAGCATGTCTTCGCGCCATCATAGCATGTTCTGCCGCAAGGGCGGCGTGTTCACGGGCTATCTGCGCGTGTTGGAGGCTTATAGCTGCCTGTTGCCGGGTTAATTCTCTTTGTTGCTGTACTTGTCTTCTATACCGGTTGCTTACAGCACCTGCTCTTTCCTGATCGCGCAAGGCGGAATCATACTGCCGCATCTGCTCTTCGTAAGACTTCAGGGCCTTTTCATAAGCTTTCTGATCTTTCTTGGAGACACCCTTCCCGTCAAGTGGAGGCATAGGGGGAGCAGGAGGCATAGGTGGTAATGCTGGCAAAGGAATTGTGTCAGGCAGCGGCGGAGCAGGTGGTGGTGGAGGCGGAACCAGCAGCGAATCGCCGTTATACTCAAAGCTATACTCCCTTTGATAGTTGATATTTACCGGAACCCTGCGGTACGTCGCTGCCACGGCTGCACGGGCCGCTTCCATGTTGCGCCTTACTTCGGCGGCATCAGCGCTTGGCGCTTGTTTCACTGCCTCCAGCCGCTGGTTTATCAGGTCGTTGTACGAAGCCATGTCCTTTTTGGGAATACGTTTGCCGTTCACGTATAGCTCCGTCACTTTTCCCTTTTTATTTTTGATGATGACCACATCCTGTGCTTGCCCGGAGCCCTGCTGCACTTTGTAAACAAATGCGCTGGTAGCTTCCTCTTCGACATTGGCCTTATTGGCGGGGGCAGTAAGGGTTGTATCCGGTTTTGGAAGCACGTTTGCTGCCGGCGCTTTTTCAGGCAAGGCAGTTACGTGGTCAGACTGCTGTAGCAGCAACTCTTTCATGTCTTCCTTAGGAAGCTTGGTAGAAGTATGTAGCCCTGCCACAGCGCCAAAAGAAAGCCCCGTCAGCCCGATTAAGAGTACAATAGCGGCCATAAAGCCTTCAGAGAACGTAGGGCGCAGCGACGGCTGGCCTACCAGGCGCTTGATACGGCTTACCAAAGAGCCTCTCCCCGAGAAAGCTACAGACATAGCCGGCGCGGCCGGCAAACGCATTGCTGCAAGTTCAGCCAGAGCACGCGCATAGGTCTGAGTGTCGCCACAAACAGCAACCGCCATGTCATCGCAGCAGTTTTCGCGCTCCGCCCGCACAATGCCGGATATCCACCACATGGCCGGATGGTAAAAAAAGAGCATATCTACAACTGACTGCAGCAGGTTTAGCAGGTAGTCTTTGCGCAGGATGTGGGCCAGTTCATGGGCAAGTATGGCCTCTACCTGTTTTTGCGACAGGCCCGTAACGGCTCCCAGCGGCAGCAGGATAATGGGCTTGGCAAAACCAATGGTCATAGGCACTTTTACCAGGCCAGACTCAACCAGGCGCACGGTGCGGTGCAGCGCCATACGCTGACTAAGCAAGTGTAATTTGTTTTGCCATGCTTGTGCCAGTGGAGCTACTTTATAGTGGCGCAGGCGCTGGGTATACGCAATGCCGCCTATAAAACGCAGCAGCATGAGCAGCACTCCCAACAGCCAGACGGTAACCAACAGCGGCAGGTGCTGGTCGAAGTATGCTTGCGCCACCCCGAACGGGGCTTGCCAGAAGCTGGCAGCTTGCCCAGTAGCGGGAGTATGTAGCGTGATGTCTGCTACTGCTGCTGTGTTGAGCACCGCATTGCTGCGGGTGTAGTAATAAATAAACGTGCCGACAGAAAGCAACACCTGTACGAGCAGCGAAGCTCCGGCGACAGCATAGCGGGTTTTAGCCGAGTGGCGGTGCAGGAGCACCAGCAACAGGCCGAGCAGCAGCGCTACCACGGCACCCTGCCACAGCGAGTGCAGCAGCGACCAGCCCAGGGCGCGGACCAGCGCCTCGGGTACCAGATTGGGGATCAGGTTCATGAGTTACCTCCTTCTAGTTTATCTAATAAATTACGTATTTCGTCTAATTCTTCGCGCGATGTTTTGCTGTTGCCCAGTGCCTGCATCACCAGTTTGGAGGCAGAGCCTCGGAAAGTGGCATCCAGGAAGCGGTCGAGCAGGTGGCGCTGCGTTTTTTCCTCTTCCAGCAGCGGGCGGTAAATGTGTGAGCGGCTGGTTTTGTCAGCTGCCAGCATCTCTTTTTCTGCCATCAGCTGCATAAATTTCAGCGTAGTGGTATAACCCACTTCTTTGGTTTGGCTGAGTTGCTCATGCACAAAGCGGACAGTGCTGGGGCCGTGCTGCCAGAGCACCTGCAGGATCTCCAACTCCGACTCGGTAGGTTTGGTGTTTTTCTCCAGACTCATAGTTTATAGTATAAAGGATAAATGAATTTCGGACTAAGGACGCGGGAAGTATAAAGGCTCGGTTTTACTAGTTTAAGTTTCGTTCAAGTATAGATTCAGGAAAGAAACCTACTCCTAATCCCTCTAGGGAGGGAATCTCGCAAAGAAGTAATTTATTCCCCTTCTCGGAGGAGGTAGTAAACCGCATCTAATTGTTTTATAAAGAACGATTTAGGAATCCTGCTATACTTCCGCAGGCCATATTTTGTCCTGCCTTACAAGTATATACGAATGATTTCGTAAAAAGAAATTTAATTACGATTATTTTCGTATGTCTTAGTGAAATGGAGTTTTCGGTAGGGAAAAGCCGCTGATTTTGAAGTATAAATGGAGGCCGCATCAGGCGCAACCGCAGATGCTTGGCACGTCAACAGAAAAGCTTTTTGTCTTTTGCCGTACTTTTGTGTGGCGGCTTGCGGCTGTGCGCCGCCGTTATACTTGTTTTTATACTTGCATGAACCTACAGGATAGAGATTTTTCGAAGGAGTTGCTATTTCAAACCTCGCGTAGCGGCGGCGCAGGCGGGCAGAACGTGAATAAGGTAGAGACAAAGGTAGAGCTGAAGTTTGACGTGGCCGCCTCCGAACTGCTCACCGACGCGGAGAAAGCGCTGGTACAGGAAAAGCTCGGCAGCCGCATCAACAACGAAGGCTACCTACAGGTGGTGTGCCAGACGGAGCGCACGCAGCTGCGCAACAAGGAGCTGTGCGTGGCGCGCTTTTACGAGCTGCTGCGGCAGGCGCTCACCCGCCAGAAGAAGCGCAAAGCCACCCGCCCCACCAAAGGCAGCGTGCGGCGGCGGCTGGAGAGCAAAAAGCGGCAGTCGGAGAAAAAGGCCAACCGCGGGTTTAAGGGCGGTTCGTAAGCACCGGCCCATCAGCACAGCGCATAGAGGGCCTACTTCTATTGCTTTAAACAAGTACTAAGTATAGTAAATAGCCGTTTCAGATGAGAGCTTCGATCAAGAGGTCTTACGTATAAGCGGCAAGTGTAAATAATGTGCCTGGTGCCTACGATCTCCAAAAGAGGTAAGGAATTTGCTGCTGGCGCAGAAGACTATGATTCTACCATGTTGAAGAGAATACTATTTTTAGCTTTCCTGCTCGGCGGGATGAGTAGCGTAAGTAAAGCACAGGTATACCGTACGGCAGGGGGCGTGCGCCTCGACGGCGACGTGTTTGGCCTGACCATACAGCAGAAGCTGCATACGCAGGGCACGCTGGAGGGCATCCTTGCCCTGAGCGCCCGCGAGTATAGTGGCACGGCGCTTTACGAGTGGCACCGGCCTATACTTGGCAAACGCTTTAACTACTACGTAGGTGCCGGCGGCCATATAGGCAACCTGAAAGACTATGGCGTATTTACAGGTGTGGACGGCATTATTGGGGTAGAGTATAAGGTAAACGGGCTTCCCTTTCTCCTTTCTGCGGATGTAAAACCCGCCGTGCACTTTCACCACGAAGATTGGACCGATTTTTCTACCGGTATTTCCATCCGTTATGTTTTCCTCAAAGAGAAAAAGGAGAAGAAGCGCATCTGGCCTTTTGGTAAACAGCAGGACGATGACAAGCACAGGAAAACCAAAGAAAAGCAGAAAAGCAGCATCTTCGACATTTTCAAGAAAAACGAAGAGGACTAATGTTGCCGCATCGGCACTGCCAGAAAATAAGAAAGCCCGGTTGGGGCCGGGTTTCCTTAAAAAAGTGAGTTGTCTGCTAGCGGCAGAATTTCCGGGCCTGTTTTCAGTTGTCAGGGTTTAAAGCATGTCTGATGCAGTGGGGAGACTGCCTTCAGACAAGGCGCGGCAGATAAAAAACTAACGCCAGCACTACATGTAGCTGGTAACCTATAGGTATTGTAACTCGCTTTTTCTTGTTTAGAACTGCCGATGACAGAAGCTGCTCTAAACAGCAACCTGCCGCAGCCAGCGTGTGCGGTTAGCTGAAACTTACAGCCTGTTTGTAACATCCTGCAAGCGTTTATGCCTTGTTATCACGCGCTTTGTGGTGTTCGGAATGTACTTACTTACTTGCAAAGCCCTGTAACAGAAGCGATGCGGTATAAGTGAGTTACATTTAAAACTAAAAGTAAGCGGTTATAGGTACGAATAAAAGGAATTTTTCGGCTGATTTGTAACATGGGCCTTTGCCTGCTGACTAGCAGGTATGGGAAGAAAGGCATAATGGAGGCGCCGTTTACACGCTACTGTAGTGCGTAAAAAGGGGCTGTTTGTAACATAAAATTCACAGGTAAACTTCTACTTCTAAAGTATAAACAGCTGTTGTTGCTAAAGCTGGCCCCAACTCTCCGTAGCGGAAAGCTGGGGCTGCAGTACGGGTAAGTAGCCAGGCTAATGTGCCAGACGGGGCTTACCAACGGATACTGCGCGTCGGAGCAAGGCAGCGTTTACTATTACAGTAGTACATAACACGCGTTGGCCCTGCGTTACTTTAGACAAACAGGAGAAGCAGAAGTAGTGCCTCCCTACTTGCGGGATGCTACAATCTCTACTTCGGGCAGCAGGTTAGGGTAATGCTTGAACTGGCTAAGTTCATGTCTGTTGCTGATAACTTTCAGATCATCGGCAGATCTTTTAACGGTGGCTCCAAAGCCAAGCAGCATTGCGAAAAGAAGAATAATGAGTTTCATAGTTTTAAATGTTAAACGGTACGGTCTGGTAAGTATGAATTACAAGTGCGGAGCTACAATATTTACCTCCGGTAAAAGGTTAGGGTAGTTTTTGTACACATTCAGCTCATGTTTGAAGCTGATAACTTTCATGTCGTCTGCAGAGCGTTTTACAGTGGCTCCGAAACCGAGTACAATGGCGAAAAGAAGGATAATGAGTTTCATAGTTTTATTTTGTTAAAGTTTAAAATCTGTTACTGTTGTTGTCTTTATAGATGGTACCCCGAATAGAAAGGTTGCTTCATCTTTTATAAATTTTTTTATTTCTGATTGACCTATTACTATTAACGTGCCAAAGTGAATAAATAATTGATAATCAATGGTTTATAAGTAAATGTAATGTAGAATGCAGTAAAGGAAGTGTTCGTAACCGGACATAGAATTGTTCGGTAGCGTACATTGCTGTAATATTTTCCGGCATCTTGCTTAAACCATGTTTAACCATTGGGTGTTTAAAGCAGGCTGCTGTCAGGGCCGCAACAATTTTCAGGCTTGCTTGTAGCTACTATACATGAAGTTCCTGTTCCCAAAGTTTGATAAAGCAGGTATGCCCCTGCTGGCAGTCGCAGCCACTGTGCTATTCGTGCTGGAAGCAAAGCACAGGCTTCGGCGGCGCACGCAGCCACAAGCAGAACGCCTCTTGCAGAATGGCGGTATAGCGGCGGCGGCCTTGCCCTTGCTGCGCCTGCTGCTGTTACCCGGCATGTATGCGGCAGCACAGTGGGCTGATAAAAGGCAGCTGGGGCTATTGCCTTGGTTAAAAATGCCGCGCCTGGGCCGCTACATCGCTGGCTTTCTGCTGCTTGACTACAGCAACTATGGCTGGCACGTGTTGCTGCACCGGGTGCCGCTGCTCTGGCGTTTCCATCACGTCCACCACCTCGACCTCGACATGGATGTTTCCACGGCCTGGCGCTTTCATGCCGGTGAGAACCTGGCTTCCCTGCCTTACCGTGGGGCAGCGGTGGCGCTGCTGGGAGTGCCGGCGCCACTGGTGCTTTTCTACGAAGTAGTATTCGAGGGCTGTACTGCTTTCCATCATGCTAACCTGCGGCTGCCGTACCAGGTAGAGCGCAGGCTTTGCCAGCTACTGGTAACCCCGCGGATGCACGGTATCCACCATTCTATTGTGGCGCAGGAAACCAACAGTAATTTTTCCGTTATCTTCTCGTGGTGGGACCGGCTGCACCGTACTTTGCGCCTGAATGTGCCCCAGCAGGAGCTAACGATTGGCGTACCGGCCTACCGCAGCCTGGCAGAGCAGTCGCTGCTGTTCCTGTTCCTGCTGCCCTTTGGTAAACTACGACCCTGGCGGCTGCCCGACGGCGTGGTGCCGGAGCGAAAAGAACGGCCTGACAAAGCTCGGCTGCTTCCCTGAACGAATATTTTAGTTGTTGAGTACCTTGCCAATACTGCCAATGTGCGAACCTGTAACTGGGTGTGGAAGTATAAGAACCATTAAAAAGACAGAGCGGAAGCATATATGAGCAAAGTAAAAGGCAAGCTGATCGCTTTAGGCGGCGGAGATGATGATGGGCTGATCAAACTAATACGTTCGGAAGTATGTAACCCGCATGCACGCATCGAGGTGATCACCACGGCTACCCGGGAACCTGAAGAATCTGGTAATGCCTACAAAGAGGCTTTTGAGGAAATGGGGTATAGCCGGCCGCGCTTTATGCACATTGATGAAGTGCATGAAGCAGATACAGCTAGCAACCTGGAACGGGTCAGTAATGCCGATGTGATCTTTTTTACCGGTGGAAACCAGTTGCGCCTGGCAGAGTTTTTAGGAGGCACCCAGCTGCTGGAAATTATGCAAAGGCGCTTTCAGGAAGAGGAAATTCTTATTGCCGGCACCAGTGCCGGTGCTGCCGTCATGTCTGATCGGATGATTTATGATGGCTATGGCCATTACTCGCTGATGAAGGGGGAGATGAAGACTACCCACGGCTTTGGCTTTATCCAAAAGGTATACATTGATACGCATTTTGCAGAGCGCGGCCGCTTTGGCCGGCTAGCGCATGCCATCGCACACGATTCGGAGTATGTAGGTATTGGCCTAAGTGAAGAAACAGGCATTGTCATCAGCCAGGGAGATAAGGTAGAAGTATTCGGCACCGGTGTGGTCACTATTATAGACGGGAGCAACATCCGGCATTCCAACACCCGGCAGGTGGATGAGAAGGAGCCTATTGCTGTGCAGGGCCTGGTGATGCACTTGCTGGTAGAGGGGTATCGCTACTGCCTGGAGGAGCACCTGTTTCAGCCCATACAGCAGGGGCAGGAGAGCGACCCGGCCGCATTGCTGCCAGAAGGAAACTAAGCAGGCTTACCCGCCGCCATACTTCGCTACCGGAAACAGGCTGGCTAAGTATGGCGGCGGGTAAGTATAAAGTATAACAGCTGCCCGGCTATTTCCTGTCTTCCTGCTGCAGCTCCATGTTGATGGCTACACCAGCTTTAGCTCCCTCAGCGGCAGCCACAATCACCAGTTGCATGTCGCGGGCGGCATCGCCGGCTACAAACAAGCCCGGAATATTGGATTGCTGCAGGCGCTTGGTCTTGATAACGCCTTTGCTGGTAAACTCACACCCCAGCTGCTCCCCCAGAACAGACTGTTGCTTTGTTCCCATCGAGAAAAACATGGCCTGTTGCGCGCGCTTTTCGCCATTGCTCAGTACAACGTGCTGCAGCTTTCCGTCCTCCCCTTCCAGCCGCAGAATACGGCCGGTACATACTTGTATGCCGTTCTGGTGCAGCAATTCCAAGTCGTTGCGCTGCAGCTTGGTGGTGCCATCGGTATAAAGGGTAACATCATCGCTCCAGGTTGTCATGGCCAGCGACTGCCCGATGCCCTCGCGGTTGATGCCATACACGGCAATAGCCTTGTCGCGACTCTCCCACCCGTCGCAGTATGGGCAGTGGTGAATGCTTTTGCCGTAGAGTGGTTCCAGGCCTTCCAGCGGCGGCAGGTTATCCTTCAGGCCGGTAGCCAGCAGCAGCTTGCGCGAGCGGTATACATTTCCTTCCGCGTCGTTTACCACAAACTCTCCTTTGCTGTAAGTGGCCGAATCTACTTCTACGGGCAGCAGTTTTATGTCATACTTGGTCAGTTCCTGCCGCCCCCTTTCTAAAAATTCAGCCGGGTTAACGCCGTCGTTTGTCAGGAAGCCATTCATACTCTCTGACCAGCGGTTGCGGGGCTTTCCACCATCAAACACAAGTACCTTTCTGCGGGAGCGCCCCAGGAGCATGGCCGCGTTCAGCCCGGCAGGCCCGCCCCCTATTACAATCACATCATACATACTTTCTATTGCTTTTGCGATTAATGCTAACGTAAGGCGCCCGGTTAGGGTAGGGAAGAAAATAACAAAATATTGCGTTTTGCCTGAAACAGTACAGCGACTGGTGTTCGGGCCGGGCAACGAGAGGCGCTGCTCCGGGTACCTGTGCATCAGAACAACTGGTTGAACAGTGCCCAGCCTGAAATAACAGGCTATAGCCCGGGCAAAATACCTCTCTCGGCCATTGCGGTGCCTTTTTGATCTTTTCGACTCATATTAAAAAATATTTGAAAAAAGTAGGAGCTACTTACGGCAGCATCCTTAATCTTTCTATATTTGTTCAGACGAAATACACCCTACATTTAATTTTAGTCGCGTTTATGAAAAGCAAAATTTTAGCGTTATTAGGTGGTACCCTGATCTCCGGTGTGGCAATGGCCGGAGGTTATCAAGTAAACCTGGCAAGCCAGCGGCAAATCGGGATGGGCCATACAGGTACCGGTATTGAAACCGGCACGTCCAGCATCTTCTTTAACCCGGGAGCTATGAGTTATGTGCGCCAGAATGGCGTAACGATTGGTGCTAGTGGCATCGTTTCCAGAATCGCTTACCTTGCGCCGGAGCCAAGTGCCACTACAGCCCTAACGGACAACCCGCTGGGCACGCCCTTTCAGGTGTATGGCGTATACAAGGCAGATGACCTGCTTACGATAGGTTTGGGTGTATACACGCCTTATGGCAGCACTGTAAACTGGGGCGATGAGTGGAATGGCCGCTTTGGCTTGAACCAGTTGGAGTTGCAGGCCATTTACATTCAGCCAACTGTGAGCTATAAGTTATCAGACAAACTGGGCATTGGCCTGGGCTTTATTTATGCAGTGGGTGGTGTAAACCTGCAGCGCAGCATTCCGGTGCAGAACCAGACAGGTGCTTATGGCAAAGCTGAGCTGGACGGCAGCGCCAGCGGCATGGGCATAAACGTAGGGGTGTTCTATAAACCAACCGATAAATTATCGCTGGGCCTTGATTACCGCTCTAAAGTAGATATGGAAGTAAAAGGCGGCGATGTGAGCTTTACCAATATACCCGGTACCCTGAGCACCCGCTTCCCTGCCGGAACAGAGTTCGACGCCAGACTGCCTTTGCCTTCTACCTTGTCGCTGGGCATCGGATATACGCCTACAGAAGCCCTGACGCTGGCCGTAGACATCAGCCGGGTAGGCTGGGGAGCGTACAAGAGCCTGCGCTTTGACTATACTAAAAACGTGAACGGCTCCGGCCTTTCTGAGAATGCCCGTAACTACGAAGATGCGTACATCTACCGCATCGGAGCCGAGTATAAAGTAGGAGAAGCCCTGGCGCTGCGTGCCGGAGCATACTACGACCAGACGCCGGTGCAGGAAGGTTATCTGACGCCTGAAACCCCGGATGCCGATTCCCGTGGCCTTTCCGCAGGTATCGGATATAAAGTTAGCGATAACTTTAGCATAGATGCGTCTTTCCTCTATGTAAACAAAAAGCAACGCACCGACGCGGCTAACTTGTCTGGTGGCATTGCCGGTACGTACAAATCAGTAGCGTACATCCCTGGCATTGGTTTAAACTTCTCATTCTAATTTCTCACCTTGTATATGAAGAATTTTTTCTATAAAACCGGTATGTTGGCTTTTTTTGCCAGCGTGCTGCTTACCAGTTGCGACCCCGAGATTGATGCGCCAGTCGCCAGTGCCGGTACCGCTGATTTTGCCAAGTATGTGGCTGTCGGTAATTCCCTGACAGCAGGCTATGCCAGCGGCGGCCTGTACCGCGAAGGGCAGCTGAACTCTTACCCGTCTATACTAGCTCAGCAATTTAAGCTAGCTGGCGGCGGCGAGTTTACGCAGCCACTGTTCACCCAAGAGCAAAGCAATGGCTCCGGTTATCTTAAATTCACCGGCTTTGATGCTGCCGGATCTCCTGTACTGGAGCCGGTAAAAGACAAGCTGGCGATACGTGGCTTGGGGGCCGACCAGAAAACGTATCTTTATACCAAGTATACCGATGAGGTGAATAACCTGGGTGTGCCGGGCATCAAGATGACGGATGTGTTGATGCCAGGCTATGGCTTTAACAACCCGGCAGGCTTTAACCCTTACTATGAGCGGCTGCTGTCAGACGATCCTACCATTACGGGGGGCCTGATGCCATACGTAAGCAAGGTAGCTACCACCAACCCGACCTTCTTTACCATGTGGCTGGGCAATAACGATGTGCTGGGCTTTGCTACGTCGGGCGGACAGGCGCCGATCTCCGATGCAGATAAATTCCAGACCAGCCTAAATGCAATGGTTGCCACGCTGACGGCAAATGCCAATACCAAAGGGGCGATCATTAACATTCCGGATGTAACAGGAATACCGTTCTTTATTACCAAAGCAACCGATGCCATCATTGCAAAGGCTACAGCAGCTAAAACAAAGCTGTACATCACAACAGGCGATGGACAAGTGCGCGAAGCTACAACAGCTGATTTCGTACTGCTGACGTCTACGGTTGGTACTCCGGAGCCGGTAGGCCCTATGACCATACCGCACGGCTTTAGCCCTTACAACCCGCTGACAAACGGCGAGGTGCTGGACGAAACAGAGGTAGCAGCAGTGAAAGCGGCAACAGCTACCTTCAACGGAATGCTTTCTGCGGCTGCACAGGCAAAAGGATTGGCATACGTGGATATGAATGCTTTCTTTAACTCCATACAGATGAAAGAAGGCAAGCCCACGCTGGTACTAAATGCGGTAAATTATTCTCCTGCGTTTATTTCCGGTAATCTCTTTTCGCTTGACGGCGTGCACCTGACACCTCGTGGGTATGCCATTGTAGCCAATGAGATCATCCGCAACATCAACAGCAAGTATGGCGCGCATGTACCAACGGTAGATGAAACAAAGTACCAGGCTGTCCTTTTTCCGTAAGAAGTATAAAGTTTAAAGTAATAGAAAAAGCACCTCAGTTTGAGGTGCTTTTTTTTGTTTCATGGCATCCGGGATTCAAGGTTGCAGCAGATCCCGTAACGTGCTCAAGAGACGCCGCAACGTATTTTGAGAAATTTAATGCGCTTCCAACCAGTTTTCGCCTACGCCCAAGCCAACTTCCATCGGCACACTCAGCGGCAGTGCATTGGTCATCAACTCAACTATTTTCGGTGTCACCAATTCAACTTCCTCTTTTGGAGCGTCGAACAGGAGTTCATCGTGCACCTGCAGAATCATGCGGGTTTGCAGCTTCTCCTGTTCTAGATAATCGTGAATGTTGATCATCGCTATTTTGATGATGTCGGCAGCAGTGCCTTGTATTGGCGCATTGATGGCGTTACGCTCGGCAAAGGCCCGGACCGTCTGGTTGCGGGAGTTGATGTCGCGGAGAAAGCGGCGGCGGCCCAGCACCGTTTCGGCATACTCCAGGTCGCGTGCCTTCTCGATAGTGACATCCATGTACTCCTTCACAGCCGGGAACTCGGCAAAATAGGCCTCTATAATATCAGCAGCTTCGCGGCGAGGGATGCTCAGGCGCTCGGCCAGGCCAAAAGCCGAAATGCCATAGATGATACCAAAGTTGATGGTTTTGGCTTTACGGCGCATTTCGCTGTCCACTTGCTCGATCGGCACATGAAATACCTTGCTGGCGGTAGAGCTGTGAATGTCCAGCCCGTTCCGGAAAGCCTCTTTCATAGTAGGATCATCGCTGAAATCAGCCATAATGCGCAGCTCGATCTGTGAGTAGTCGGCCGAGATGATGAGGTGCTGGCTGTTGCGTGGCACAAAAGCCTTGCGTATCTCGCGCCCCCGCTCCGTACGCACCGGAATGTTCTGCAGGTTCGGGTTGGTGGAGCTGAGGCGGCCGGTAGCTGTTACGGCCTGGTTAAAGGAAGTATGCACGCGGTTATCCAGGGAGCATACTAGTTGTGGCAGGGCGTCGACGTAAGTCGATTTCAGCTTTGTGAGTTCGCGGTGCTCCAGTATCAGGCGCACGATCTCATGTTCGCCCGCCAACTTCGATAGGATCTCTTCGCCGGTGGCATACTGGCCGGTTTTGGTCTTTTTGATCTTGGCCTTGCCATGCAGCTCCAGCTTATCAAACAGAATTTCGCCGAGTTGCTTGGGCGAGCCGATGTTGAACTGCTCGTCGGCAAGTTCGAAGATGCGCCGCTCTATGTTGATGACCTCGCTTTCCAGCTGCGCCGAAATATCAGCCAGTGCATTAGAGTCGATGCTGATGCCTTCTTTCTCGATGCCGGCCAGTACTTGCACCAGCGGCGTTTCCACATCGCGGAACAGCTTCATCTGGCCCTGCTCCAGCAGCAGTGGTTCAAAATACTGCTTTAGCTGCAGCGTAATGTCGGCGTCCTCACAGGCATAATCCTTTACCTCTTCCGGTGTCAGGTCAGCCATTGTTTTCTGGTTTTTACCTTTTGGCCCAATCAGGTCTGTGATAGGCACCGGGCTATAGTTCAGGTATGTCTCGGCCAGCACATCCATGTTGTGGCGCATCTCCGGCTCCAGCAGGTAGTGAGCCAGCATGGTGTCGAAAATGGGGCCCTGCACCTCCACATCATAGTTTTTCATCACCAGCATATCATACTTGATGTTCTGCCCGATCATGGCAATGGTCGGGCTCTCCAGCACCGGCTTAAACTCTGCCACAATACGCATGGCTTCTGCGTGGTCGTCGGGTGGCACCGGTACGTAGTATGCCTCGCCGGGACGGTAGCAAAACGACATACCCACGAGCCGTGCGGTGATGGCGTCGATGCTGGTAGTTTCGGTATCAAAAGAGACCTCATCCTGCAGGAGCAGGTGCTTTACCAGGCTCTGCCGCAGCTCGGGCGCGTTGATGAGGTAATAGCTGTGGATGGTGGTGGTGAGCGTCTGCATGGTGGCCGGGGCCTCGTCAGCGGGGAGTGTCTCTGCGGGAGCGGCAACCATATCAAACAGCGATCCCTGGTTTTGAGCCGCTGCTTTGCTCTGGCGGGCCGGCGCTGCCTTGGCAGCAGGCGCAGTCGAGAAAGTTTGCCCTAGCACACGCTGCGCCAGCTGCCGGAACTCCAGTTCCGTAAACAGCTCCGCCAGTTGCTCGGTATTTGGCCCATCGTAGTGCAGTCCTTCCTCGCTGAAAGCAAGCGGCACCGTGCAATGGATCGTAGCCAGCTCTTTGGACAGCATGCCCTGCTCGGCAAAGTTGATGACATTTTCCCGCTGCTTGCCTTTTAACTGGTCGGCGTTGGCGATCAGGTTTTCTACAGAGCCGAAGCGCTTGATCAGGGCCTTGGCCGTTTTCTCGCCAATGCCCGGTATACCGGGAATATTGTCCACTGCGTCGCCCTGCAGGCCCAGGATATCGATCACCTGTTCCACGCGCTCAATCTCCCACTTGTCCAGCACCTTCTGCACATCCAGTATATCGACTGCATTGCCCATAAAAGCCGGTTTATACACAAACACATGCTCCGTTACCAACTGGCAATAATCTTTGTCGGGCGTCATCATGTACACATCGAAACCGGCTTTCTCCGCCTGGCATGCCATCGTGCCGATGATGTCGTCGGCCTCATACCCATCTAAGATCAGTACAGGAATGTTGAAAGCCTCCACAATCTTTTTGCAGTAAGGAATGGCGATGGAAATATCCTCTGGCTGCGACTGCCGGTTGGCTTTATACTCAGCAAAGTTATCGTGGCGGAAGGTTTTAGCTGCCGAGTCGAAGGCAACGCCAATGTGGGTTGGCTGCTCCTTCTGCAGCACCTCTACCAGGGTGTTGGTAAAGCCCAGGGCAGCGCCGGTGCTCATGCCTTTGGAGTTGATGCGCGGGTTCTTGCTGAAGGCAAAGTGAGCGCGGTATATCAGTGCCAGAGCGTCTAGCAGAAACAGTTTTTTTCGTGGTTCACTCATGTGCTAAAGGTAGTTAATTTTGCTTAAATCCCGGGCAGTGCCGGGTGCTATACTATAAACACAAAAGCCTGTGTTTTGTATCCGTCAGTAGTATAAAGCAGCACCTCAATGCGGTAAACCTGGCGGTATACTTGGGATGATGTGCCCCAAGCTGTAACTTTGCCATGTAAACTGGTGGAGCGATACAGACAAAATAAGATTCTCCGGCAAAAGGATCATGCAAGGCGCAGCAGCAGGCTTTGTATAACAGAGCAAGTATGTTGTCAAAACAAAGCTAAACTTTCAGCGCGGCAGCCGGTTGTTCTACAAACCATCAGAATTTATAAACATACAACAGCTTATGCCATAAGGCAGCTTTTTGCGCTAAGCCATACTTGAAGTAGAAGTTCTGCGTTAAGAGCGTAACAGAAGCGGTAGAATACACCTAACTAAACTATATAGGGGTATTAACCGTTACAAGGGTGCTTTATGGAAAAGCCAGAAAAGCGCCAAGAAAGTGAATTATGCCAAAAATCCTGCTGATTGACGACGACCCTGCTTTCTGCCTGATGCTAAAATCCTTTCTGAGGAGGCAGCAATACGAAGTAGAAACCGCTTATTCCGCAAACGACGGATTACGTCAGTTAAAGAATACTACGTTTGACCTTATACTTACAGATTTCCGGCTGCCCGACAAAGACGGCCTGGAACTCCTGTCACAAGTGCGTGTCCTTTCGGACATACCTGTTATCCTCATGACGCACTACGGCGATATCCGCACGGCTGTAAAAGCCATCAAGATGGGTGCGTTTGAATACATCACCAAGCCGATCAACCCTGACGAAACACTGCTGGTGATCCAGAATGCACTGCGGCGTAAAGCGCCTGTTGCTGAAGAGGTGAATGCCCAGTTAGAGGAGAGCAGAACGCAGTTTGTGCAGGGGCAGAGCCCACAGGCGTACCACATTGAGGAAGTGATTACGCTAGTAGCCCCTACCAATATGTCTGTTATTATTGAAGGGGAAAGCGGTACCGGGAAAGAGTATGTGGCCCGCATGATTCACCAGCGCAGCAAGCGGCAGCAGAAGCCCTTTGTAGCCATTGACTGTGGCGCCTTGTCGAAAGAGCTGGCTGGCAGTGAGTTATTTGGCTATGTAAAAGGTGCTTTTACGGGAGCCATGCAAGACAAAACAGGCCAGTTTGAGGCTGCAGAAGGCGGCACGCTGTTTCTGGATGAAGTGGGCAACCTGCCTTACGAAGTGCAGGTAAAGCTCCTGCGGGCCCTGCAGGAGCGCAAAGTAAAAAAGCTGGGCAGCACAGTGGATGTGGATGTGGATGTGCGGGTGCTGGCTGCTACCAACGAAGAGTTGGTGCAGGCGGTAGCGCGCGGCGATTTCCGGGAAGACCTATACCACCGCCTGAACGAATTTAAGATACAGGTGCCACCACTGCGGGAGCGGGGCAGCGACGTACTGCTGTTCGGCCATCATTTCCTGAAGCAGGCCAACTACGAACTGGAGCGCAATATACAAGGCTTTGATGCTGCTGCCGAACAGACGCTGCAGCTGTATAGCTGGCCGGGCAACCTCCGCGAACTGAAAAATGTGGTGCGCCGCGCAGTACTGATGGCCAAAACGCCGGAGGTAACACTGCAGGAGCTCCCGTCTGATATCTCTTTCCCGTCAGCCGGGACACAGCAGGCCACTGCTCCAGCGTTTGCACAGGCAGCGGGAACTACCGTAGCAGCACCGGCACCTCTAATGGACCTGAAAAGTATGACGGAGCAGAATGAGAAAGAGCTCATTCAGCAGATGCTGGAGAAAGTACGGTACAACAAATCAAAAGCGGCACGCCTGCTGAATATTGACCGTAAAACGCTCTATAACAAGCTCCGGCAGTACAATATCGAAGTATAAGCAGCGCGTTACACTTATAAAGCTGTAGTAACCGCGCCAGCCGCCGCACGAAGGGCATCCATCTCCCGGGCCAAGGCCCGCAAGACCTCTGTTGCTTTCTGATGCGCCTGTTCGGCTGTTTCCTGTTGCTGGCCTCCTGTCATATCCTGGCGTAGCCCTTGTTCCAGTATTTCCAGGCAGGGGATTACGGTATGAGCCTGTAAGTGCTTAAAGGCTGTCAGCATTTTATGGGCGATACTGGCTGCCGCTTCCCAATCCTCCTGTTGCCGGGCTTCCTGCAATTGCTGCAGATTTTGCTCCTGGTCTTCCAGCATCACCTCCAGCACCGAAACCAGAATCTCTGTATCTGTACCAGTAAACTGCTGGATTTCCGCTAAACTATACAAGGTCGGAGCTGCTGTGGCAGCAGCAGACGCTTGCACTGGCGCTTCCGGAGCAGCAAGCAGGGGAGCAGGTTCAAATGCCGGGATATTAGCCGGCAGCAATTCCACCAATCGTGCATAGAGCTCCTGTTCCGTGTATGGTTTCAGCAGAAAAGCTGTGACAGGCGTATGTTGGAAGAAGTCTTTTTCATTGCTCATGATATTGGCTGTCAGGGCCATGATCGGCACCTGCGCATCCAGCTTCCGGATGGCGCGGGCCACCTCTTTGCCGCTCATGCCTGGCAATTGCATGTCTGTCAGCACCACATCAAAGGCTACGAGCGCCGCCTGTTGCAAAGCTTCCTGCCCGTCGTTGGCCAGGTATACTTCCATACCCCAGCGGTTCAGAATCAGCTCACATAGCGTACGGCTGTAAGCATCATCGTCTATCACCAGTGCCCGGCGCCCGCTAAAGGCCTGTGCACTTGGCAGCGATACCGGTGTGGCTTCCACAGCAGGCCCAAAGTCTCCTTTCTGCAGCGGCAGCACCATGGTAAACGAGGTGCCCTCGCCTGGTTTGCTTTGTACCGATAGCGTACCGCCCTGCATTTCAACCAGTTTTTTGCTGATAGACAAGCCTAGCCCTGTGCCGCCATACTTGCGCATGATAGAATCATCGGCTTGGTTAAACTCGCCAAACACATGCTCCATCTGCTCTGGCATAATGCCGATGCCCGTATCGGTAACGCTGATGCTGGCAACCACACGGGAGCGACGCAGCGCCTTTAAGTGGAAGTATACTTCGATATGGCCCTGGTTGGTGAACTTAATCGCATTATCCACCAGATTGAACAGCACCTGCTTCAGGCGCATCTGGTCGCCTATAAGTTCATCCGGAAAATCATCGTCTTTGGTGCAGATAAACTTGATCCCTTTGCTGGAGGCCTTCAGGCTAAAACTCTGCTCCAACTCCGTTAACATTTGCTGCAGCCGGAAAGGCACATGGCTGATGTTCAGCTTGCCAGCCTCGATCTTGGAAAGGTCCAGCACATCGTTCACAATGTGCAGCAGGTGCTGGCCAGCGCCATGCACCGCCTGCAGGTGGTCTGATTGCTGCGGCTGCAGCTCCGTATGCCACAGCTGTTGCGTAAAGCCTAGGATTACGTTAAGCGGTGTGCGCATCTCGTGGCTCATGTTAGCCACAAAAGCCTCTTTGGCACGGGCCAGTTGCACAGCATCTTTTCTGGCCTGTATCAGCCGCGACTTGTAGTGGTTGCTGCGGGTAATATCGCGCAGAATGAGCAAAATAAAGCAGACCCCGCTGATAAGTCCGGCAATACCAATGGCCAGCAACACCATAGACGTTTGCTTGGCCTCGGTGCGGGCCAGCTGCGAGCGCTGCCGGGCCCGCAGCATTTCGTAATGTTCCAGGTTATACATCATGCTCCGGATCTGGTCCATGATCTTTTTATCTTCCTGCAGCAGGGCCAGTGCTTTGGCCATCAGCTCTTTTTCGTCCTGGTTGGCTTCCTGCTGCACTTTGTTCAGAATGCGCCGCACTTTAGACAGGTCGGCCACTTTGCCGGCGCTGGCAGGGCTGGTGTCAATCTCGATCTCTTTGGTTACATTAAGCTGCGGCACAAGAACTTTAGGCGCTTTAGGTGGCTCCTGCTCCCGCTTATCCTCTTTTTTAGAGAATAGCTTTCCAAAGAGGCCCCTTTTGGGTGCTTCCCGCTCCTCCTGCTGCTCCTCTTCTGTGTCAGGCGGCACATCCGTAATCACTGTGGTGGTGGTAGTATGCTGCCGTATAGTGGTAGACGTTGCTTTGGGCATAGCAGCAGAGGCAATCTGCCGGAGGGCTTTATCAGAGTAGTCGTTGCGCTTCTGCTCTTTTTTGAGGGCCACATACTGTTTCAGGCTTTGCTTTTTAGCCTGCAGCAAATCAGCTATAGAGTCTACCTGTACCAGCTCCGACGGGCTGGCTGCCATCAACATCCGGAGCGAATCTATCTGGCTGTGTATGGTATCGAGGTTGCTAAGGTAAGTAGTAAAGTATTTCTCCTGGGTAGTAAGGGTATAGGCGCGGATAGAACTTTCAGCAGAAGCCATACTTGCCAGCGTATGCTGCAGCTTTACCAGCTTTACGTTTGGCTGTGCCAGCACCTCTACCGAGTTTAAAAGCCGGGTAAAGCTGGTATACGTCAGGTAGATGGCCAGCACAACGATGGCAAAACCGGTGCTGAAACCTAATATAACTTTTGCTTTGGTGCTGTCTCTGGTGCTCATGTTTGCAAACTGCCCTTTGGCCAGGCTGACCTTCACGTTAGGTAGTATAACGCCGGAGCAGCACAAATGATTCTGTTCGGTATACAGGTTATTTAATCAGGATAAAATAAAAACAGCAGGAATGTCATCAAACTGTTAAATTACTATATCTATATACAACCGTTTCCGTTTAAGGAATTGTTCAATTTATACATTATTGACGATTTTTTATAATAAAGGGAATATGGATAAGGTTTACAAGCTTCTACTCTCCATGTGTCTGTATTTGTCGGCAGCCTGTATGGCAACACAGGCACAGGATATTATCATGAAGAAGAATGGTGTGCAGTTGGTTGCAAAGATCACAAAAATAGAGTCTGATTCAATCTATTACCGCTATTTCAGCGATGTAGACGGCCCGGCATTTGCTCTTTCGCGGCAGGACGTGGCGCAGGTGCAGTTTATAGAAGCAACGACCACACTACAGCCGGAAGGCTTAACGTATACCGATGAACAGACAAGTATAAGCGATATTGGCGAAATGCGGCTGCAAGCCCAGCGCGATGCAAAAGCCTACTTCAGACCCCGAGGTGTATTCTGGACAACAATGGGCGCAACAGTACTGAACCCTGCAGCCGGGCTGGTTACAGGAACTGTAGTGTCGGTTGTGCCGCCCAACATCGAATCAGATTACAACCCGAACCACCAGCTCCTGAAAAATGAAGTATACCGCGAAGCCTACCAGAAGCAGGCCCGCAAGCGCAAAATAGGCACCGCCGCTGCCGGGTTTGGCGCGGGAGCCGCTGTGCTCAGTATGGTCTACATGGTGGTAACTATGAGCTTGTTGGGAGGAGGGTAAAAGCTGCTGCAAAGGGCAGTGCGCCTTACAGCCATACTTAACATTTATACTTAGAGATTACCGCATACAACAGCGGCAGCAAGCATCATAAAGCTTGCTGCCGCTGTTGTATGCTAGAAATTACCAGCTGCTGCTGGCGCCGCCACCACCAAAGCCACCGCCGCCAAAGCCGCCGAAACCACCACCTCCGCCGCCACCGAAGCCGCCCCCACCTCCTCCAAAGCCACCGCCACCTCTGCCGCCCAGCAAACTTCCTAAAATGAATGGCCCGCCAAAAGTACGGGAATAGCCTCTTCTGCCACCTCCACGGCCCCCACGACCGCCGCCGCCCATTCTGGAAAGTATAAACACCACAATCAGCACGATGATAATAATCGGAAATATGGAGCCGCCGCCTTCGCCGTCGTTGTTCGCGCGGGCATCAGCCTCGTACTCGCCGCTGGCCCGTTGAATAATTTCGCTGGTGGCAGCGTTCAGCCCCTGATAGTACTGGCCCTGCTTAAAGGCGGGTCTGATCGTATACTCAGTAATGCGTTTGGCAATGGCATCCGGAATAACACCTTCCATGCCGTAACCTGTCTGCAGCGATACTTTCCGCTCGTTTTTAGCAACAAGGATCAGGATGCCGTTGCTGTTTTTTTTGCCGCCTATTCCCCACTGCTGGCCCAGTTCCGCCGCGTATTGGTCTACATCATAGCCGCCGATAGAGGTGATGGTAACAATGGCGATCTGCGTGGAGGTGGTGTCGTTGTAGTTTACCAATTTCTGCTCCAAAGCCTGCTCCTCTTCCGGGCTCAGCATGTCGGCTAAGTCATTTACAAGGCGTGGCGGGTTCGGTCGTGGTGGAAAGTCGCTGCTTTGCCCGAAGGCAAGTATGCTCAGCAGGCAGAAGTATAAAAGAAAGAGGGAGTGCTTCATAAAGTTTTAGTCTCCGAACGAGATATCGTCGCTCAGTTCGTTAATATCCCCCTGCTCGTTGTAGGGGAAGTGCGCTTTGAGCTGTTCGCCAGCCATGCGTAATCCTTTGGCCAGGCCTTCGGCGTATTCATTCTGCTTAAAATGGCGGGTGGCCTCGGCCGTAATCGCTTCCCAGAAATTATCCGGTACAATGGCATTGATCCCTGCATCGCCCAGCACAGCAAACTTACGGTCGTCGAGGGCCAGGTAAAACAGCACCCCATTGCGCAGTTTGGTCTGGTGCATGTTCAGCTCGGCAAACATTTCGGTCGCGCGGTCCATCACATCCTTGTCGCAGGTGCTTTCGATGTGCACGCGTATTTCGCCCGACGTGTTGGTTTCGGCCTCTTTGATAGCCGCAATGATCTGCTCCTCGTCGGCTGGTGATAAAATAGTGGATTTGGCCATAGTATAGGGAGGTTAAATGGCTGGATGGTTAAACTGTTGCTGCGCATCTATCGAACAACAATCTAACCATCCAACCAGCTGGCAATTTGCTAAAACTGTACACTAGGTGCCTTTTGGGAAGCAGCATCGGCCTCAAAGTAACCTTTCTTTTCAAAGCCTGTCCAGCCGGCTATAAAGTTGCGCGGAAAGGAGCGGATGTAAGAATTATAGTCCTGCACGGTCTCATTAAACTTACGCCGCTCTACGGCAATGCGGTTTTCGGTACCCTCCAGCTGGGCCTGCAGCTCCAGGAAGTTCTGGTTGGCTTTCAGGTCCGGGTATTTCTCCACCGACACCAGCAGCCTGCTCAAAGCACCGCTTAGCTCTCCCTGCGCCGCCTGAAATTTCTGGATGTTCTCCGGCGAGAGATTATCGGGGCTGATGTTGACGCTTGTAGCCTTGGCGCGCGCATTAATCACGTCAGTGAGCGTGCTTTTCTCAAAGTCGGCGGCCCCTTTTACGGTGTTTACAAGGTTGGGCACCAAATCAGCGCGGCGTTGATAGGAGTTCTGCACATTGGCCCACTGGCTGTCCACGGTCTCCTCCTTCTGCACCATGGTGTTATAGCCGCACGATGACTGCGACACAAGGATGACAAATCCGATCAGGTAAAAGAACAATCTTTTCATAGAAGTTATGGGTGTTGGTTGGTATACATCTTAAACGCCCGTAAGGGCTATATCAGTACGAATTTAAGAAAGCATCGTTATTTATCGTTTATAAATACCGGAAATTAACCTTTTGCTATTTAGCAGCTGCGGGCGGTGCAGGTAGTAAAACCACTTGCTGCTGCTGAAAACGCTGCTTTAGGTTATGGTTTAAATTTAATATATTGCCTGAAAAGTATTGTGTATGAAAGCAATTATACCTGTTGCCGGCGTTGGTTCCAAGCTTCGGCCGCACACGCACACGCAGCCCAAGTCGCTGGTGCCGGTGGCCGATAACACGATTCTAGGGCATATCATTGATAAGCTGCTGGAGGCGGGTATTCAGGACTTTGTTTTCATTATCGGCTACCTGGGCGAAAAGATAGAGCAGTATGTGCGGCAGAAGTATCCGCAGCTACAGGCAGAGTTTGTAGTACAGGAGCCACGGGAGGGGCTTGGCCACGCCCTCTGGATTGCCCGCCATACTTATGAAAATGAGGAGAACGTGCTGATCATGCTCGGCGATGCCATTGTGGATGTGGACCTGAAAGCTATTATGGCCGCGCCATACTCGGTACTGGGCGTGAAGAAGGTGGCAAAGCCTTCGCTGTTTGGCGTAACCGAAGTAGGCAACGACGAGTTTGTTGTGAAAGTGGTGGAGAAGCCGAAGATTCCTAAATCCAACTATGCGCTGGTCGGCTTATATAAGATCGTCCATCCACAAAAGTTGGTAGCGTCGCTCAACTATATCATTACAGAAGATATCCGCACCCAGAACGAATACCACCTGACCGATGCGCTGATGCACATGATCCGGAACGGCGAGAAGATGTCGATGTGGAGCGTGGACCACTGGTTTGACTGCGGCCGCAAAGAAACCCTGCTGGAGGCAAACGCCACTTTGCTGGCCCGGCCCAAATTCCGCGACAGAGATTACAGCCAGCTGTGCCCCGGCTGCATTATCATTCCGCCGGTAAGCATTGGTGAAGGCTGTACCATCTCCCACTCCATCATCGGCCCCAATGTAGCCATTGGCGATAACACCACCATGACGCACTCCATTCTGAGCAACTCCATTATCGGTTCTTATTCTGAATTGCGCTTTGTGGTGATGCAGGATTCCATCATCGGCAGCGATGCCTCCTTTAAAGGCTTCAGCCACAGCCTCAACATCGGCGACAGCACCGAAATTAACTTCGGGCAGTAGGGCCGGGAGTTAAAGGGTTGGAAAGTTTACTTCTTAGCTGCGCGCTAGAATGCCGAGCCGCTCGTGGGAGCTGCGCACGCCGTGAGGGCTTTCGGGGTTTCTACAAAAACGTCAGTTCGTTCAGTTGGTCCAGCATCCAGCCGGTGAGGCTGTAGCGTGGGCGGGTAGCAACCAGCACTTCATGCGGAATCAGGTTGCTGCGAAAGCAGGCGAGGCGGCCGGCAATGGGCAGCACATCGATCGTTTCTTCTGCCCCATCTTGCTGCGGCAAGTATAAACGCAGGTTCCCACCATTCTCCGGCAGCCAGTCCTCGTTCAGATAGCAGATAAAAGACAGCTGGCGGTGGTCGTTGGTCTTAAACTGGTCGAGGTGGCGCTTGTATACTGTGCCCACCGGGTACTCTGTGAAGTGAAACTCATAGTCTTTGAGGCCTAGAAAGCAGGTGCGGTTGATGTAGCGCATCACCTCATTCATGCGTTCCAGAAACACCTTGGTGGGCGGCAGCGCCTCGCGGGGCTCAATCCAGCGGATGTAGTCGCCGCGCACCTCCTTGTCTACTGTAAACTGATCGGCAGCGCCGATGCCAGCTTTCTTGAAAGTACCCTGCTCCCGGTGGTGCGCCAGCACATCGAGGATGTCGCGCACCTCCTGCGGTGTCAGGAAATTATCGATGATGGCATAGCCTTTGTCGGAGAGCCGGTCGGCAATCTGTTCAAACTTCTGCAGTGTTTTCTCGTCTAACTCCTCTGTCATGGTCTGCTGTGGCTGTGGTTCTACCCTGCTTTATACTTGTATTTGGTGCGACTGGTGCAATGCCAGGCAAAAAGCTGGTAAATGTAAACAGGAAACCTGTTGCTTGTGCCGCCAGTGGGCCGGATATTTTTCAGGCCGTTTTTACCTTTAGTCCTGATTGTCAGGCAGCAAGGCATAGGGCAGTAGCGTAGCATAGCGGCACATCAGAAAAATGTGTAATTTAGGAGGCTTACGAATACATTAAACTCTAAAAACAGGCGTAGCCATATGAAAAAATCGACCATGTTATTGCTTGCCGGCGGCTTTACGGCTGTGTCGGCTTGCAAATCAACCCAATCAGACACAACCGCTCAAGGTATGACCAATGAAACAACCACAGCCAGCGCGGCTTCCGCACCGGCTGCTCCCACTTTAAACTATCCCCAGGCAAAAAAAGGAGACCAGGTAGATAACTATTTCGGTACCAAGGTGGCCGACCCGTACCGCTGGCAGGAAACCCACGACGAAGCGCTCGACGCCTGGATCGCACAGGAAAACCAGGTAACGCAGGAGTACATGCGCAGCATTCCGTTCCGCGATCAGATCAAAGAGCGCCTCACCAAAATATGGAATTACCCGAAGTATGGCGCGCCATTTAAAGAAGGCGGCAAGTATTACTTCTTTAAAAACGATGGCCTGCAGAACCAGAGCGTGCTGTATGTGCAGGATAACCTGGAGGCAGAGCCAAAGGTATTCCTGGACCCAAATAAGTTTTCTGACGACGGCACTGTGGCGTTGTCCTCGCTGGAGTTTTCGAAAGACGGCAAGTATTTGGCCTACGGCACAGCCAGCGGCGGCTCCGACTGGAATACTTACCATGTAATGGAGGCCGCTACCGGCAAAAAGCTGGACGACGAAGTGGAGTGGGTGAAGTTCTCCGGCCCGAGCTGGTACAAAAACGGCTTCTTTTACAGCCGCTACGATGCACCTACCGAAGGCAACAAGCTGGCTAACAAGAACGAGTACCACAAAGTATACTACCACCAGGTAGGCACGCCGCAAAGCCAGGACAAACTCGTGTATGAAGACAAAGCACACGCCCTGCGCAACTACTACGGGCAGACCACGGAGGACGAGCGCTTCCTGGTTTTATATGTATCGGAGGGAGCCAGTGGCACCAACGCTTTATACTATAAAGACCTGACAAACCCGAAAGCAAGTATAAAGCCCGTTATCGATAACTTTGAGTCGGAGTACAATGTGGTGGATAACATGGGCGACAAACTGCTGGTACGCACGAACAAAAATGCGCCGCACTACCGCCTGGTGCTCATCGACCCGAAAAAGCCGCAGGAGCAAAACTGGAAAGAAGTGGTGCCGGAGTCGGAGAACGTGATGACAGGCGTATCACTGGTAGGTGGCCGCCTGATTGCCAGCTACATGAAAGATGCCGCCAGCCAGGTCACGGTATTTGATACCAACGGTAAGCAACTGAACACCGTGGAACTGCCGACCATCGGCACCGTGGGCGGCTTTGGTGGGAAGAAAGAAGATAACGAAACCTTCTTTACCTTCACCTCCTTTACCTACCCAACGACCATTTACCGCTATGATGTGCCCAACAACAAGGTCACGCTGTTCCGCAAGTCTGACGTAGACATCAACACGGAGAACTATGAGACTAAGCAGGTGTTTTATACTTCTAAAGACGGCACCAAAGTACCAATGTTTATCGTGCACAAAAAAGGCCTGGTGCTGAACGGCAACAACCCAACCATGCTGTATGCCTATGGTGGTTTCAACATCTCGATGACACCGGGCTTTAGTATATCCAACATGCTGTGGCTTGAGAACGGCGGCGTGTATGCGCTGCCTAACCTGCGTGGGGGTGGCGAGTATGGCGAGGAGTGGCACAAGGCCGGCATGACGCCCAACAAGCAAAACGTGTTCGACGATTTTATTGCGGCAGCCGAGTACCTGATCAGCCAGAAGTATACTTCGTCGGAGAAACTGGCGGTGAGCGGCGGCTCCAATGGCGGCCTGCTGGTGGGTGCCTTTATGACGCAGCGGCCGGAACTGGCCAAAGTAGCCTTGCCTGCTGTGGGAGTGATGGACATGCTCCGCTTCCATAAATTCACCATCGGCTGGGCATGGGTGCCGGAGTATGGCTCCTCCGACGACTCGGCGCAGTTTAAGAACCTCTATGCTTTCTCGCCGCTGCACAACATCAAACAAGGTGTAAAATACCCGGCTACACTGGTGAAAACTGCCGACCACGACGACCGGGTAGTGCCGGCACATTCTTTCAAGTTTATCTCCACGCTGCAGGAGAAAGGAGCCCCGGTGAACCCATACCTGATCAGGATTGATGTGCGGGCAGGCCACGGGGCCGGAAAGCCTACCTCGCTACAGATTCAGGAGGCTGCCGATACCTGGGCTTTTGTGTACCAGAACATGGGCATCAATCCTTATCAATCTCAAAACCAGTAACTGTATAAAGTAATTTTATACTTGCAGCCGCATTGCCCGATCGGGTAATGCGGCTTTTTTTGCGCCAACATAGTGGCAGGTATAGTATTTAAGTATAAAGATTTATATATATTTAGGAACACAAACACTTAACAATCAATTATTCATGTTTATTTATGGAGGAGGACTTTTACGAGGAGATGCCGGAAGGCTTTATTATTAGTCCGCACACGGCCGGCTTTTTACGGAAAGCAGCCAAGTGGGGCAAGTTTTTAGCCATTGTAGGCTTTGTAATTGTTGGCCTGATGGTGCTTTTCGCGCTGTTTGGCGGCACTTTTATGGGCTCCGCGCTAGCATCGGTGCTGCACAACGGCATGTCTGGTTTTATGGGTACCTTTTTTACGGTGTTTTACCTGCTGATGGCGCTGTTATACTTTTTTCCGGTGCTCTACCTGTACCGGTTTTCGGCCAACATGTTAGAAGGTTTACGCCTCCAGAATCAGGAACTGGTAGATGCCTCTTTCAAAAACCTGAAGTCGCTCTTTAAATTTCTGGGCCTGCTCACAGCAATCGTCCTCGGGATTTACGCTGTTTTGCTGCTCTTCGGGCTGGGCGTAGCGGGCATTTCGGCTATGTACGGTTAAGAAGCACCAGAGCCAGGTTTTCAGAATACAAAGCAATTTAGTTATAGTAGCGCTAACGATTATACTTCATCTGTTTTACTCAACATCCTGGCAATTTGGCTTCAGACACTTGCGGGAATTGTACACGTGAGGTTTACGCCCGCTGAAAGCATGGCCCTAGTAAGGCATGCTTTCGCTTTTTAGTGGCAGGTGCCGGTAAACTTTGTTAACTTAGCATTTCACCAAGAAGGAAGCTATGGCAGAGGCAACCGGAGGCGCCAGCCAGTTTACCGTACGCTCTAACGAAATAGATTACCACGGACGAGCCACCATGCCGGCGTTGGTAAGCTACCTGCAGGAAGCCGCGTGGAACAATACCGCCGACCTGGGCATCTCGATGTATGAACTGCTGGAGCGGGGCCTGACATGGGTGCTGCAGCGCCTGCGTGTAGAAATGTTCCGCTACCCCCGCCACACCGATCAAATAACTGTAGAAACCTGGGCTTCTGGCCGGGAGAAAGTATTCCTTTACCGGGATTTCAGGATCTATAGTGCTGAGCGGGAACTGCTCGGCCAGGCAACCAGTGTATGGCTGGTGATGGATGTAGTGAAGCGGCAACTGACCCCCGTGCCGGATTTCATCATGGCGCAGGAGATCGCGCCGGACAACGAGCCGCTGCCTTTTGCAAAAGGCAAACTGCCGCCGCTGCAGGAGGCGCAGCATACCTGCCAGATACCCGTTCGTTGGCACGACATCGACCTGAACCGCCATGTGACCAACACCCGCTACCTGCAGTGGGCCCTGGACACGCTTCCAGTTGCAGTGCTGGAGCACCACCTGCGCGAAGTAGACATCATTTTCCGCTCTGAAAGCATGCTAGGCGACCTGGTAGATTCTGTAGCCGGCACAAGCGGAGAAGCGGCAGACGTACACCTCCACAAGCTTACCAGCCAAGAAAGCGGCAAAGAACTGGTACAGGCCAGAACGGTTTGGGAGGTAGAGAGTTGAGGAGTTTGAGAGTTAGAAAGTGTGTGCTGATTTAACGATGAAGCTGGCAATAGAAAGGTGAACTAAATTTCTCTCCTGTATTGGGGTAGAGCTCTTAGTGAAAAGGGTAGCGGAGGTAAAGCAAACAATATTCAAAATGATAAACATACGAAGAGGAGCGAAAGACGATTTGCCGCACGTATATGCGCTGATACAGGAACTGGCAGAATTTGAGCGGGCACCGCAGGAGGTTACCAACACACTGGAAGACATGCAGCGCGATGGCTTCGGCGAAGATCCCATCTATAAATTTTTTGTGGCTGAGAACGAGGACGCCATCGTGGGGATTGCCTTATATTATACCGCTTACTCTACCTGGAAAGGCAAAACCCTGTGGCTGGAAGATCTGGTGGTAACGGAGCGGTTGCGCCGCAGTGGCGTAGGCCGCCAGTTGTTTAACGCTGTAGCACAAGAGGCCAAAGAAACAGGTGCCAAACGCTTCAGGTGGCAGGTATTGGACTGGAACGAACCAGCTATTACGTTCTACAACAAAGTAGGCGCCGAGCTGGATAACCAATGGATTACCTGTACCATGACCGAAGCACAGGTGCAGCAGTATAGCGCCTGAACCCACCATTAACTACAACTGAAAAGCCGCTGGCAACGACCTGTAAAGGCATGCCCGCGGCTTTTGTCGTTTCATGATCTATTTCGGTTGGGTACGCTCTACGTCCACACCTACCACTTCCAACATAGAGCTAAATACCACATACTTGCCTTCGTAGCGCTTCATGTGCCGCTCCTGCAGGTCGGGGGCATGCTCGCGCTGGTATTCCTCCAGGTCTTGCAGGCTGCGGCAGGTGTATTGCACGGCATAGGTGGTGCCGCCATTGTCCACTTCATCTATCAGCCGGCAGATCTGGTTGCGCAGAAAATATCCGGTTCCCATCACGTCGGGTATGTGCACCTCTTTCATCCACTGCAGCCACTCGTCAGCTACCGTGTTATCGATGTTTACAGTTTCATTGTATAAAATCATACCCGAAAATACGAAATTAACCCTGTAAAACCGTTTGGATGCTATCAAAATAAAAAGACTGCTGCTGAGGCGCAGGAAGATGGGCTCTAAAAGGGAGCAACCTTATACTACCTAAAGCTGGGTTTTGATAGGATAGGGCAGCACAGGGGCGCAGCAGCGATGTAAATTATGCTGAAGGGTATCAATAAAAACGCGAATTGCTGTCAGGGTTATGTGGAGCGAACAGGCGCGGCGCTGACAAGCACTTCCTCCTGCTCGCCTGCAGTATCGCGTGTTTGCTGCCCGGCCTGCGGGTTGTAGGCAGAATAAAGAAGTAGAAGCATAAACAGAAGGGCCAGCAAAGCTAAATCGGATGCATCAGATGAGGCTTGTCGTTTCATAGGCCAGTATATATGTCTATAATTTCATATGAAGGTATACTTGCCTAAGCTTGATTTGGTTTCCTTACTAATGTCTTTTATACAGTAAATAAGTGTGTTTTAAGTGTGTGGCTGATACGAAAGACTAATCGTGGGTTTCCATTGGCGGTCAAAGCTACCGCGGCTCAGTGTAATCCAGGTCTTTGCCATAGGTTTCCTCCAGCGTCAGGATAGAAACAACGGCAATGGCCAGGCTCAAAGCGCCGAGCAGGGCAGCTGTAGGCACCAGACCAAAGCTGTCTTTCAAGGCCTGAAACGACAGCGTAAGCGGTACGACTGCCCCGCGTACAAAGTTGGGTACTGTGGTGGTAACCGTAGCCCGTATGTTGGTGCCGAACTGCTCGGCAGCAATAGTAACAAATACAGCCCAGTAGCCACTGGCAAAGCCCAGCGCTACGCATAAAGTATAAAACATGTCCAGCGAAAAGTGGCTCCCCAGCAGGTAAACGGCTACAAAAACAGTAAGCAGGGTCAGCGACGCCAGCACCAACTGCCGCCTGCTCCGGAAACGCTGGCTGAGATAACCACTCACAAAGTCGCCGAATACCAGCCCCAGGTAACTGAACGACACCGCTTTGGCGGCCGACACCGGCTCTGCCATACCCAAGGCACGGCCAAACTCCGGCGAAAAGGTGATCAGGATGCCGACCACATACCAGATCGGTACACCTATTAAAATGCATTTCAGGTACTTTCCAAAGCGACGCAGGTTGGTAAACAAACTCAGGAAGTTTCCACGGGAAACATCCTCGGCGTGCTTCAGGTTGCGGAACATCCCCGATTCATATACGCCAATGCGCAGGAACAGCAGCAGTATGCCCAATCCGCCGCCAATAAAATAAGCCGTGCGCCAGCCAAAGTATTCGCCCACTACGCCAGCCAGTATCGCCCCGGAGATGCCAATGGTCGCGACCAGCATCGTTCCATAGCCGCGTTTTTCCTTGGGCAGCACTTCGCTCACGAGCGTAATACCCGCACCCAATTCGCCAGCCAGCCCCAAGCCTGCTACAAAGCGCAGGAAAGCGTACATTTCCAGCGTATGCACAAAGCCGTTCATGATGTTGGCAACCGAGTAAATAAAAATAGAGCCGAACAGCACCGACAGCCTGCCGCGCTTATCGCCCAGTATACCCCAGGCGATGCCGCCCAGCAGCATTCCCAGCATCTGCATGTTCAGTAGCAGCACGCCCTTCTCCAGCAATGCCTCTCCGGTAACGCCTACATCTTTTAAGCTGGGGATGCGCACAATGCTGAACAGTACCAGGTCGTAGATATCAACAAAGTAGCCCAGGGCGGCCACAATAACCGCGGTGTTAAGCAAATAACTGGTGCGGGAAGAAAAGGGGAGTTTAGCCATATAGAGCACAAGGTATAGGTATTAAATATAGTGTTGTCCGCTTATATCTCAAAAGCATTTTTGATTTATAGGAAGGAGCAGGAGATTTTTAGTAGTTTAGGAGCTAATATGACGATGATGCCGGATTTAGGAAAGAAACTACAGTTAAAGCCTGCTTATAGCCTGCTGTTGCTGCAAGCCCCGCCAGCCATAGCCGAAACGCTCCTGACCGAAGGGTATACAATAACGGTGGCTACAGGCGCAGCCACCGAAGGCATGTATGATGCCGTGCTGCTTTTTGTAAGCAACAAACAGCAACTGCAGCAGCTGGCGCCGCAAGCCGTTACACTTATAAAGCCGGAAGGGATGTTGTGGGTGGCTTATCCAAAGAAAGCATCGGGTATCACAACTGATCTGACGCGCGACGAAGGCTGGAAGCTGCTGGCAGAACTGGGTTATGGCCCCGTACGGCAGGTCTCTGTAGATGAAATGTGGTCGGGTTTGCGATTCAAACACCAGTCGGAGCAGAAGGCAGCCTCGCAGTTTGGGGTAGACCAGCCTGGTATCGACCGGAAAACAAAGACGGTTATACTTCCCGAAGACTTGCAACTGGCGCTGGAAGAAGCGCACCTGCTGGATACATTTCAACAACTGGCCTTTACACACCGGAAGGAGTTTGTGGTAGCCGTGCTGGATGCCAAACGGCCGGAAACCCGCCGCAACCGCATCAGCAAAACTGTAGAGCAGCTACAGGCGCTGGCAGAGAAAAGCGGGAAAGTATAAGTTTCAATGTATAAAAGCTATAAAACAGCAGGCGGCGCAACTTCATAGTTGCGCCGCCTGCTGTTTTATAGTATAACCTGTTCGTACTACTGGATCACCACAGGGAAATCAGCCTGTGCATCCGTTTCGCCAACAGAACTGGTGCTGGTGCTGCTCTTTAAGCCTGGCTGGTGCTTCAACGTAATGCGCAGCGTGCCACTGCTGCTTGCCTGTGTGGTAATGGTAGCCTGCAGGCCAAGCGGCAAGCCTTTAGTATCGAGGTCTCTGTCTGTTACAATCAGGTTTTCTCCCAATTTAGGGCCGGTAGGGGTGTTTAGGGTCTCATAGAAGAACTCGTGTTCTGTTGACTTGTTCTTTACTTCGCTGGTCACATCGGTGTTGCCGTCTTTCAGGGTGATGGTAGCTGTGTAAGTTGTATTAGGTGCCAGATTCAGAGCACTAACTGTAGGAGCTGCACCGCCTGCGCCGTCCGGGTCGCTGAAGGTAGCAGACACGTTCTGGCCTTTGCCTTCCGGCACCAAAGTAATAGTAAAGTCGGTGATCAGCTCCTGGTCGTCTACCGGTGCCGGATCATCGCCGCCGCCGTTGCTGCCGCAGGAAGTGGTGCCTATAAGTATTGTGCCCAATAACAAGGCAGAGAAGTAGGTTCTAAATGAAGTTTTCATCAATTATGCGTTTGGATAAGTTATCAAATATAAATAAAATGCTTTAAAGCCGATTAGCTTTTTGTGAACTCCAGTGGCACTTTTACCCGGAACATAAACATACGCCCCATTTCCTCGGTAAAATACCGGAAGCGATTCAGGTAATCCCGGTACGAAGTGTCGAGCAGGTTGTTGCCGGTAATACCCACGTCAATAGTCTGCCTGCCCAGGTGCAGCGTAGTGCCGGCCTCGGCATGCAACAGAAAATAACCCGCCGGCGCAGGGGCAATATCTGTGTCGTATTTAACAGGCATTCGCGTCTGCTGTGCCACGTACTGGCCACCTACCGAAAGATAGGTCCCTGTCAGCTTTTTACTACTTCCCACGCTCCCAAAGTCATACTGCAGGCTGTTGTCGAAGCGGTCTGCCGGTATACCGATCAGGTAATCGTCGGCTGCTATGTTGCGGGCGCGTACAATGGCTGTTTTGGAATCGAGGGTCAGGTTGCCGAGCAGCTTATACTGCAGGCTCAGATCCATACCCCGCAGCACGGCATTCGCCTGCTTATACCTGTAGGTCAGGTTAAAGCCGTTAATGGTTTGCGTAGGCTCGTCCGGCACCTGATATACATAGTTGTTGATCAGGTTATTATACACGCTCAGCTTGCCATTAAAGCGTGGGCTGCCGTAGTACTCTGCCGATGCCTCCAGGTTATACGCCTGCTCCGATTCCAGGTCAGGGTTGCCAATGGTATAAATGCCTTCGTGCAGTCCGTCTGAGAATAGCTCGTTAACACCAGGGGCACGCCAGGCAGAAGTGGCGCTCAGGCCCAGGGTAAGATGATATCCCACATCATACAGCGCGCCCAGGGTGCCGGACAGGTTGTTAAAAGTATAAGCAGGATAGTCCAAAATCTCGCCGTTCTGCCAGCGTTTGATGTTGCTCAGGTGCTTGTAGTCGTAGCGCAGGCCTGCCTCGAGCTGCAACTTGTCTTTCTGCCACTTCTCCAGCGCAAAGGCACCCAGGTCAAGGTTAGTATAGTCAGGTATAAAAAACCTGCCGCCGGCGTAGGCGTTGTTCTGGAACATGGTGCTGACGCCTACCGAGCCTGTAAAGTTGCCCAGTGGCTTCGGCGTCCAGACAGTTTCGGTGGAATTGGTGGTAAGGTCCAGGTCTAGTGACGGCCGGCCGCTCGTAAGGCCTACAAAGTCGAATTCCTGTCGGCGGTTCTGCTGCCAGCCATACGTAAATTCCAGTTTGCCTGCATTGCCGGTGTTCAGGTAAGCCCTGGCCTTCAGCAACTGGTGCAGTACATTCTGGTAAGGGCGGTTGATGTCGTAGGAGAAGCCGGCTGAGTCTGCGCCGGCAGGCCTGCCCCGCTCAATGGCCGACTGCCAATCGTCGAGGTTGCCCACGTGCGAGGCCGACAAAATACCCAACTGCGCATCGAACTGGCTGTAGAAAACAGTAACGCCATAGTCCTTCTGCTGGTAGCCTACTGCCGCCGAAAAGTCCTTTTCTTTTAGCGCCGTGTTATCGAGGTAGTAATCCGGGGTGCGGGTGTTGCCGGCCCGCTTAAAGGTACCCTGCAGGCGCCAGCTTAGTGGCGGCACTTTGGCAAAGTTGCCTTCTATAGTAGCTGAGGCGGTGGCTTGCCGGTTGTTGGTGCTGCCGACAAGGTTCAGTTCGCCGCCCACACCAGCGGAGTCGCGCAGTGGCTTTGGCTCCACGATCACAACCCCGCCAATAGCATCTGCGCCGTAGCGCACACCGGCTGCCCCTTTGATCACTTTCATTTCTGAAGCCACGAAGGGATCTATTTCCGGCGCATGTTCCGCCCCCCACTGCTGGCCTTCCTGGCGTACGCCGTTGTTGAGGATCAGCACGCGATTGCTGTGCAGCCCGTGGATAACAGGTTTAGAGATGGAGGGGCCGGTTTGCAGCGTCGTAACACCAGCTATACTTTTCAGCGACTCGCCCAAGGACAAGCCGCGTGTTTGCTCCAGTTCACGGCCCTGCAGCGTTTGTGTCGCCTGTGCCTGTGCCTGAATGCGGGTACCGGTCACCTCCACAGTGCTCAGGGTTCTAGTGTCGGGGTGCAGCGGCAGGTCGCGTACCATAGAGCTGTTGATGCGCACGGCAGCTGTTATCGGCTCATACCCTACGTACGTCACCTTCAAAGTATAACTGCCTTGGCAGATCGCCTGAAAATGGTAATGCCCATCCTGGTCTGCCACGGTGGCCTTGTCGAGCTGCGGAATGTAAACGGTGGCACCTACAAGCGGTTCCCGGCTATCGTGGTCCAGCACTGTTCCGGAAATAGTAAGCTCGCAGGCCGCTGGCTCCGGTGTAGCCGGCTGCTCGGCTGTGCCTGGCAGGCTTTGCGCAAGCAGGGGCTGTATGCTGGTTGCTAACAATAGCAGGGGCAGCACTTTTCTTATAATTTGGCTTATAAACACGTCTAGAAAATATAAATGAGGCGCAGCAGGTAATGCTGCTAAACAGATTGCTACTGGTATACCTGCTTCCCGTTCGGGTTAGCAAATCAGCAGTGAAATTGGTGTAAGCGTGCGTTTATACTTGCTGCAAGTATGGCAGAAGCTATCTTACGCGGTTAGGTACGCGGCAGGAGGCCCGCGCAGAAATGGACAGGAGACAAGCAGGTGATGCCAGCTGCGCTTGTACTGTATACTATAAAGTAGGGAGGTATGCGTGAGCTGTTGATAAGCCACCGTAACACAGCTGCCCTGGTATGGCGCGCCAAACAGTTCCTCAACCGGGCAGTGCGTATGCTTGGCGCTTACCTGCGCCTGCTTGGTGTCGGAGGGAACTTTGTCGATGGTATGGCTGTGGCGGTGCAGTTGTAGTATAAGCGCATCAGGCACCATCACTCTAACAAAGAGCAGGAGCAGAAACAACGCTATGTACTTTTGAACCTGGTGCACCTCAGTGGCTTAGCTTTCGCAATAGCTGCAAATATAGGTATAAAATCAACAATGTTGCATTTATGATGGCTATTTGTTGTTTATACAATTGTAGCGGCAGGCAGGAAACTATGCCATACTGCACGCTAACGCATCCCGCGCTGCCGTAGTTTTGCCGCTTACTTCTGACAACCTGTCACAAAGTTCGTGCTAGTCTCGCTCTGGAACAGGTTTTGCGTATCGGGTATCGAACGAAGTTGTGAAAACATAATTTTTTAAAATATAAAGTATAAAATATGGAAGAAAGAGGCAGTATCTCCATCCACACCGAGAATATTTTCCCGATTATCAAAAAGTTTTTATACTCTGACCACGAGATCTTTTTGCGCGAGCTGGTAAGTAACGCTGTAGACGCCACACAGAAGATCAGGCGGCTGGCAGCCATTGGCGAGTTTACCGGCGACCTGGGCGACCTGACCGTGAAAGTATCCGTGGATAAAGAGGCCCGCACCATTACCATAGCCGACCATGGCATTGGTATGACAGCCGAGGAAATCAAGAAGTACATCAACCAGATCGCTTTTTCGGGTGCTACCGAGTTTGTGGAGCGCTACAAAGACAACGCCGACAAGAGCCAGATCATCGGCCAGTTTGGTCTGGGCTTCTACTCCGCCTTTATGGTAGCGGATCGTGTGGAGATCGTCACCAAATCCTACAAAGAAGGCGCAGAGCCTGCTCATTGGACCTGCGACGGCAGCACTGAGTTCGCTATCATTGATGCGCACAAAGAAGACCGCGGCACGAACGTGATCCTGAATGTAACCCAGGATTCTGAGGAGTTCCTGGAGCCTGCCCGCATCAAAAATATTCTGGAGAAGTACTGCAAGTTCCTGCCAGTGCCGGTAGAGTTCGAAGGCGAAGTGATCAACAACCCGAACCCGATCTGGACCAAGCAGCCATCGGAGCTGACGGATGAGGATTACAAGAACTTCTACAAAGAGCTTTACCCGTTCTCGGAAGCGCCGCTGTTCTGGATTCACCTTAACGTAGATTATCCGTTTAACCTGACTGGTATTTTATACTTCCCTAAGCTCAAAAACGAGTTTGAGCTGCAGCGCAATAAAATTCAGTTATACTCGCGCCAGGTGTTTATTACCGATGAGGTAAAAGATGTGGTACCGGAATTCCTGATGCTGCTGCACGGCGTAATCGACTCGCCGGACATTCCGCTGAACGTAAGCCGCTCCTTCCTGCAGGCCGATTCCAGCGTGAAGAAGATCAACACCTACATCACCAAAAAGGTAGCTGATAAGCTGAACGAGCTCTTCAAGAAAGACCGCGCCGCTTTTGAGGCCAGCTGGAGCGATATCAACGTGTTTGTGAAGTATGGCATGCTGTCGGACGACAAGTTTTATGAGAAAGCCAAAGACTTTGTGCTGCTGCAGAACACTGATGGCAAGTACTATACTATAGAGGAGTATAAAGCACTGACCGAGGCAAACCAGAAAGATAAGAACGACCAGCTGACCCTGCTGTATACCACCGATGCGGACAAGCAGCATGCGTTTGTGGAAGCGGCCAAAAGCCGTGGCTACGACGTGCTGAAGCTGGATACGCTCATCGACAGCCACTTTATTGGGCTATTGGAGCAGAAGCTGGAGAAAACAACCCTCAAGCGTGTAGACTCTGAAACAACCGACAAACTGATCGAGAAGAACGAGACGAAAGAAAGTGTTCTGAACGACCAGCAAAAGGAAGACCTGAAAGCAGCGTACGAGCAGGCCATCGACAATAAAAATATGATGGTGGAAGTGGCTCCTTTGGCACCAGATGATGCGCCGGTAGTGATTACGCTGCCCGAGTTTATGCGCCGCATGAAGGACATGAGCAAAGCTGGCGGTGGCGGTATGATGTTTATGGGCGATATGCCGGATACTTACAACGTGACCGTTAATGCCAACCATCCGCTGAACCAGCGCGTGCTGAATGCGACCGAAGACAAGACGCGCATTGCCCGTCAGGCTTTCGATCTGGCGCTGCTGTCGCAGAACATGCTGTCGGGTGCCGCGCTTACTGCCTTCGTAAAGCGCAGCTTTGATCTGATGGCCAACGAATAATACCTAACATGTATACTTATGCAAAAAGGCAGTGCCGCTACGGTGCTGCCTTTTTGCTTTTGCCGCCATGCTGCATGAAACTTAGCAGCGGCAAGTATAGTTATAGGGGCGAAACAGACGCAGCAGCTAGGCGCTTATACAGTTTCTGCGCATCTTTGCGTTCTGTTAAAGGTTATATTGTTCCATAGGGAAATGGCATAATTGTTAAATTGTTGCGTCGTTATACTTACAGCTTAACCAGTTATTTAACAATTTAATCCTTTACTTATTCAGTCATTCAAAATTCAGTTATTCAAAATTAAAATGCGGCAGTCTCTTCGGTCTTTAGTAGTTGTAGCAGGTATAAGTATGCTGGCCTTGGGCGGCTGCAGCCAGCGCCAGTGGAACAGCGACTACAACCTGAACCAAGCCCGGCTTAAAGAGAACGCCAAAAATCCGGATGCCTTGGCTTCCGCTGATACGGCAAAACCTCTTATCGACCTGCCCAAAGAGGAAGAAGAGAAAGCCCAGAAGAAGAAAAAGAAGCGCAACAAACGCTACTTTATGGACCACAAGGTAAAGCGCGGTTTTGTAAAATCGGGCGGCCACGGCGACCGCGAAGTGCTGGAGACATTCAGCTACCTGCCCGAGTTTGAGGCTCCCAACCCTTATGCGCCCGACAAGTACCTGTACGATAGCAAAAAACGAAAGCTGTACCGCACGCATGGCACCATCGAAAATGATGGCCGCTATTATGTGCTGCATGGGCCTTATACTAAAAAAGTAGGCGGCGAAGTGGTGGAGGAAGGCTACTTTTATGTGGGCACCAAGCACCTGCGCTGGGAGAAATACCGCCGGGGCGAGGACAATATTTTAGTAGATAAGGAGCACTATGACAAAGGCTTTCCGCGCGATGCAGTTGTGACGTATTATGATGGCGATGCCAAAAAGATAAAGGAAGTGATTCCGTATGAGTATGGCGAAGTGCAGGGCACCTATTACCGCTTCTATGAAAACGGGCAGATGGAGTGGTCGGGGCAGTATGATAAGGGCCGCAAAGTTGGCGTTTGGGTAAAATATTACGATTTCCGGAACCGCCGCCACTACGAATACCAGTATCCTAAAACGGCGTATGATGCGCCTGCCGAGCCATACTTATTTAAAGAGTATGACCGCCACAGCACCCTGATCTACGAAAAAGATAAATTTGACAAACGCTCGCAGGCGCAACGCTAGTGGAAAGCATCCTCAATGTGGTGCAACACAGGTGGCGTGCCTAAGGTAACGGCTATCACATCAAAGCGAACATCGAACTGCCAGCTTTGCTGTTCGATGTAAGCGGAGGCAGCCGTTAATAAAAGAGCTTCTTTCCGGGCATTTACCGCCTCCTCCGGATAACCGAACGTGTCTGTTGCTCTTGTTTTCACTTCCACAAACACCAGTAGCGATCCTTTTTGCGCGATAATGTCTACTTCGGCCCGCTTGTACCTGTAATTCCGCGCTTGTATCGCATAGCCCTGCTGCTGCAGGTGGCGGGCAGCTAAGTCTTCCCCCAAAAAGCCTGTCCGGATGTGGTTTGTTTGAGAAGCCATCTAAATCTCGTAAATTGCACCAAAATAAGGCGTCTGTACGCGGTATGCATTAAAAAGGTGCCAAACGCTGAAGTAGGAACAATTTCCGGCGGTTACATCGTTGTGGCCTTGAGACGCATTTCAAAAAGAAAGCTTTGAACCAAATCCAGAATAAAGACATACAGTTTGAACACCTGGGCCTGATGGACTACCAGGAAGCCTGGGATTATCAGGAGAAACTGTTTACAGGCGTTGTGGACTTGAAGGTGCAGAACCGCAAAGCCGCACCGGAGGCACAACAACTAACGCCTAACTACCTGCTGTTCTGCTCGCACCCGCATGTGTATACCTTAGGTAAAAGCGGCCACGAAGAAAACCTGCTCATCGATGAGGCAGGCTTAAAAGCTAAGGGCGCAACGTTTTACAAGATCAACCGTGGCGGAGATATTACTTACCACGGTCCTGGCCAGTTGGTAGGATACCCGATTCTGGACCTCGAGAACTTCTTTACCGACATCCATCAGTACCTGCGTTATCTGGAGGAGGCTGTTATTCGCACGTTAGCCGAGTATAACCTGGTGGCCGGGCGCATTGCAGGACTCACAGGCGTGTGGCTGGACCATGAGGAGCAGCGCAACCCACGGAAGATTTGTGCAATGGGCGTAAAATGCAGCCGTTGGGTTACCATGCATGGTTTTGCCTTTAACATTAACCCAGATTTAGATTATTTTAATAACATTGTGCCCTGCGGCATTACAGATAAGCAGGTAACTTCGCTCGCGAAAGAACTGGGACGGGAGGTGCCGTTAGCAGAGGTAGCAGAGAAGCTCCTGCACCATCTTGCTGCCTTGTTCGGGGCTACTATTACAACAGTTGCGCATGAAGAAGGACATTGATTTCGGGACGGTTGAAGGCGTGTCGGTAGCAGTTGCTACCACAGGCGAGGCAACAGGAGAAACCTCCTGGAATGTGTACCTCCTCAACAACAACCCCTTTCCGTTGCAAAATGTGCTGGTTGCTTCCAAAGGGTACGGCATCATTGAAGACAACGAAGTAAAAACATCTGTGCTGCGGCACATGTTTGAGCGGGTAGAGGCAAAGAGCTTTGTGCAGGTAGAACCTATAGATCCGGCTATCTTCCATATCAACAACGAGTATTGGGTGAGCTATTATATAGATAACCAGATATTTGATAAGAAATACATCTTTGTGCCGGATTCTATCACGGAGGAAAATCTGATTGACATAAGTATGCTCGGGATGCGAGGTGTTTTGCACTCTTAGCAGCTGCTTTGTTTGCATGCCAGCTATCTGGTTGGTTGCAAACAAAGTATACTTACAGCATACGTATACTTTAGAAGTAGAGAAAAATGTGGTTCTTTACTTCCGCATTCAAAATTTATGGACCCAAGAATTTTACCCCTTATTCTTTCCTCCAGCTGGGCTTTCCTGATAGCTATCTTTGCTGTTCCATCCATTATACGGGTAGCGCACCTGAAAAACATACTTGACCAGCCTAACAGCCGTACCGTGCACGAGTCGCTGACACCAAGGCTGGGCGGCTTGGCCATGTTTGCGGGCTTTATGTCGGCGCTCACCATTTTTGGCAACCTGAACAATGGTGTGCAGCAATTGCTGGCGGGCTGCATTATCCTGTTCTTTATTGGCCTGAAAGACGACCTGATCAGTATCTCGGCGCTGAAAAAGTTTGCTGTACAGCTGCTGGCTACCGGCATTGTTATGTTTATGGCTGATATCCGCATTACCAGTTTTCAGGGCATCTTTGGGATAGGTGAGCTGCAGGTGGGCATCAGCTATGGCTTCACGTTCCTGGTGATCATCGGGATAACTAATGCCATTAACCTGATAGATGGACTGGATGGGCTGGCCGGTACAATTGTCCTGATCATTGCCTGCACCTTTGGAGTTTACTTTTACCTGTATGGAGGCGCTGCATACGGCAACTATGCCGCTGTGGCTTTCTGCCTCATCGGAGGAGTGCTCGGCTTCCTGCGTTATAATTTTCATAGAGCAACAATCTTCATGGGCGATACCGGCTCACTGCTCTGCGGGTTTATCATCTCCATACTTGCCATTCAGTTTATTGAAATGCGTGTTACGCCGGCTTCTCCCTCGGTGGCGTTGGGCATATTGTTTGTGCCGCTTTTTGATACGGTTCGCGTATCTGTTATCCGGATGATGAAAGGGAAATCTCCTTTTATTCCCGACCGTAACCATATTCACCACCGCCTGCTAGCCATGGGGTTCAGCCAGATCAGCACTGTGCTTCTGCTTGGTGCCCTCAATATAGTGGTTGTGCTGGTGGTTGTCAGCTTTGCAGACTGGGGAAACCTGAACCTGTTGCTGTTGCTGCTGACCTTCTCTGTTGTATTAAGTGTGGTACTGGGCGTCTATAAATCACGAAGTGCAAAGCAGGTTTCAAACGTTTAAGGCCTGGTGGTGTCCTTTGCTGCTGCTGTGGAGCATGCTCGTTGGCATGCCGCCGCTATGTGCACAGGTGCTGCCGCTGGAGCAGAAGAATACGATCACAGCTGACTGGCTGGTGTATGAGCCACAATCCAAGCAGTTGGTGCCTTACGTGGCCGGTGTGCACACTGACTACCATGCCATTCACCAGTGGCTTTCTGTGCGTCAGCATCAGCCTTTCGTTATCGGCTTTACCGCACAACAGGACCTTTGCCTTTTCCTCAACAACCAACTCATCTTTCGGGCCGATTCCACCTCGCGGTATACGCTGGATTTAACACAGCATATCAGCAACTTAAAGCCGGTAAAAGGAAAATACCTGTTAACTGTATGGCACCCCGCACTGCAGCCGAATGTAGCCACCTTCCGGAACCAAATGCGGGAGCAGGACCGTGTAAGCCGCCCGAACCAGCGGCCCTTTTCTATCCGGGTGCGGGAGTATGTAAACCAGAATGCCTTTATCCTGTTTATGCTCCTGATTGGGTTGATATACGGCTGGCTGAAGACCAACTATGCCGCAGACTTTGGCAGCATCTTCCGCCTGGGCTCGCTGCGCCGGAGCAGCGCGCAGGAAGAAGGCCTGCTGACCAAGCCCATTGGCTCCTGGTCAAGCGTGCTGTTTGTGCTGGCCTTTTCGCTGACGATGGCCCTGCTGATTGCTGCCATTCACACCAATGTGCAGCATGTGCGGCTCTTTAACAGGCTCTTTCCTGTTTCAGAGGCTGACATCACGACCAAGATCATCTTTTATACATTCTTCGTATTTGCGTTTATCCTGCTAAAGTACCTTTTCCTGAAGGTGATGGGCTTTGTATTCGGTCTGGAGCAGGTTGTACCGCTGCAGTACCGCGAGTTTATCAGGACCCTACTTTTTCTGGGTATGTTTCTACCAGCTGTCATGTTGCTGTACCTGGCGCTAAATGCCTCACGCCCGGAAGCGGTGCTGCTGGTCTCGAACCTGGCGGTTTCCTTACTGCTGATAGTCACGATACTTCGGGTATTTGCCACCGTAAATAAAAAGTTGCCTGTACTTAATTTGCATTTATTTTCATACCTTTGCGCCACAGAAGTGATTCCGCTGGCAATAATGCTGAAGCTGATAGTTTTCAACTTTTAAAAACACAATTAAGCGGTAACAGCGGGGCATTGCAGGCGATCTTTTAACAACCGCATTATTTTCATATGGCTGAAAACAAAGCAAAGGGTAACGTAAACCCTGACAGAGACAAACTACCTATCAAAAGCATTCTGGTGACGCAACCCCAGCCTACTACAGACAATTCGCCATACTTGTCTATAGCGGAGAAGTATGATATTAAGGTAGATTTCAGGGCTTTTATCGAAGTGGAGCCGGTGCCTTTCAAAGAGTTCAGGAAGGATAAAGTGGATATTCTGGCCCATACGGCCATTATCTTTACAAGCCGGAATGCGGTGGATCACTTTTTCCGCATCTGCCAGGAAAGCAAAATAGAGATGCCCGCTGATATGAAGTACTTCTGTATCTCAGACCAAACGGCATATTATCTTCAGAAATATATTGTACTGCGTAAGCGCAAGCTGTTTGTGGGCGAGAAAACAGCCAAAGACCTCTTCGAAGTGATCAAAAAGCACAAGAATGAGAAGTTTCTGTTCCCCTGCTCTAACATCCGCAAAGATGACATTCCGGAGTTTCTGGCAGCAAACAAGATCAAGCATACCGAAGCGATTATCTATAAAACAGTGGCCGCCGACCTATCGGACCTGGATGATGTAACGTACGATTGCCTGGCGTTCTTCAGTCCATCGGGTATTACGTCGCTGTTTGCCAACTTTCCTGATTTTAAACAGAACAACACCCGCATTGCTGCCTTTGGGCCTACTACAGCCAAAGCCGTTCGGGATGCCGGACTGGAGCTGGATATCGAAGCTCCGATGCCGAATGCGCCCTCTATGACCGGTGCGATAGAAGTATACATTCAGAACCAAAAGCAGGAAGCAAAAAAATAAGGAGCCGGTGTAACTTTTATCCCGGATTTCCATAGTAACTAAAACGCAAAAGCAAGATGAGGCACTAAGTCTCCTTGCATTTGCGTTTTAGTGTTTAATAGCTATATTTGAGTGACAATATTTCTTTGCTCTGTCACATACGTCAATGCCTGCTTACGGCCTATGAGAAAGCTTCTATTTGTTGTAGTGTTGTACCTGTTGAGCCATACGTTTGTGCAGGCGCAGCAACAGCCTCAGTTTACCCACTATGGCTTTAATGGCATGCAGATAAGTCCTGCTTATGCAGGTATTACCAACCGTCCTGAAATCTTATCTATTTACCGTTACCAGTGGCTGGGCTATGATGCGACCTTTGACGATGGCGGCGCTCCGCAAACACTGCTGCTTACTGCCAACACGCCTGTCAGGGCGTTGCACGGTGGTATAGGCGTAAACCTGATGCGCGACCAGATCGGCAATACAACTTACATGGAGGCGGCTGTTTCGTATGCCTATCATGTTCGGATCGGCGAAACAGGTAAGTTGGGGATAGGCATACAGGGCAACGTTAACAATATCAAGCATGGAGCATACAGGGCAAATGATCCAAATGATTCGCATGTGCCCTACAACAGCTCTGACTCAAAGTATGACCTGGGTGCAGGCCTGTGGTACCAGTCAGATCAATTTTATATTGGCGGAAGTATAACAAATTTATTGCATTCTGAGTACTTATTTCAGGATTCTTCAAGCACTGGAGCAGGCCGTTACCTAAGTGAGAATCATTTTTACCTGACTGGTGGCGTTAACCTGCCGGTTAATACAGATCTGGTAGTTACGCCTACCGCCCTGATCAAGCACGATGCCGAAACATTTTCGTATGATGCCGGAGCACGGATCACGTACAGCGAAAAATATTGGCTAGGAGTGAATTATAGACACCGCGAAGCTGTTAGTGCGCTTGTGGGATTGTCTCTTTTTCAGGATAATGCGTTACGGGTAGGCTATGCATTTGACTTCACTACATTCAATAAAGCTGCTAAAGCACCTACCTCGCACGAGGTGATGGTGAGTTACAGATTACCCGAGCCGGTTGTACGGATTCGGCCAGCCATCAGAACCCCTCGTTATTTCTTCTCAAAGTAAAATTTGTGAGACAGAAGAGATTGCACTAAAAGGTCTTAGGACTTGTGGAAGGTGCATAAAAATTTTAGGTTTTAGTGATATAATAATCAATTTGTTACACCGTTACAAAATAATAAAATGGGTGTTGTGGCGAATTGTTTTTATTTATTTTTAAATCTTATATATTTGCTACACCCGTAGAAGTGTGCTAAAAAATAGAACTTTAAAATTTACCTTTTTGAAAGTCATCATGAACAAATTACTTAAGCTGTCTACCTTCGCTCTGGCGGTGGTGGCGCTTGCAGGCTGTGGATTGAGAAAAGGACCACAAGGAGACCTTGTCGGTGCTGAAGATCGCCCAGAGTATAACCCGCAGGAAGTGCCATACGGAATGGTATCCTGCCCGGGAGGCACTTTTCATATGGGCCAGGCCGACCAGGACATTGCAGCAACTATGGCTAACCTGAACAAGCAGGTAACAATAGGTGGCTTCTACATGGATGAGACCGAGATCACCAACAATGAATACCGCCAGTTCATCGATGTGATGAAGCAAGACTCCTTGGATGTGTTGGGAGAGGAATTTGTCATGACGCAACTGTACCCGGATACTACTGTTTGGGTAAAGGATTATACTTACCACATGGGCGACCCCCTGATGGAGTACTATTTCTCACATCCGGCGTTTGATGACTACCCGGTGGTAGGGGTGGACTGGTTTGCGGCCCGCTATTTCAGCGACTGGCGTACCAAGCTTAAGAACCAAGCAAATGCAGACAACGGCAAAGCGCCGCTCCCAAAATTCCGCTTGCCAACAGAGGCTGAATGGGAGTATGCTGCCCGCGGTGGCCGCGATATGGCGGTGTATCCTTGGGGTGGCCCCTACCTGCGCAATGCCAAAGGTTGTTTGCTGGCTAACTTCAAACCAGGCCGTGGCGATTACTACAGCGACGGCTTTACCTACACTGCCCCGGTAGCGCAGTTTTTCCCGAACGACTTCGGCCTGTATGATATGTCGGGCAACGTGGCTGAGTGGTGCGAAGATGCCTTTTCTGAAGCTACTGTGCCGATTGTATGGGACTTAAACCCGGTATACCGCGACGACAACGAACCACGCAAAGTAGTAAGAGGCGGATCCTGGAAAGACATTGCATACTTCCTCGAGACAGGTACCCGCAACTTTGAATTTCAGGATTCAGCCCGTTCTTATATCGGCTTCCGTAATGCCATGATCTACCTCGGAAGATCTTCTGGAAAAGAATTTTAATCGCATCAAGTAAAAACTAGAATCAATCACAACGTTCACAACTCTTATCGTTCACAACTCTAATTTATTATTAAAATGAGCAAAGCTAAAGGTCGCAATTTTCTAAACGATGTCTTGATGCCAAAGATTTATGGTATCGGTGCCGCCATCGTTATTGTGGGTGCGCTATTTAAAATCCAGCACTGGCACGGTGCTAGCGAAATGCTTATCGTTGGTCTTAGCACAGAAGCTTTGATCTTTTTCTTCAGTGCTTTCCAACCTCCACATGCTGAGCCGGATTGGGCAAGAGTATACCCACAGCTGGCCGATGACTTTGCCGGTGAAGGACTGGTGCCAGCTTCGGCTGTTGCAAACAACGGACCTTCTGTAGCAGGAAAGCTGGATGAGATGATGCGCAACGCAGATATTACTCCTGAAACAATCAACTCGCTTGGGTTTGGCCTGAACAGGCTGAGCGAAACAGCTGCACAAATGGCTGATATGGGCCAGGCAACAGTTGCAACCCAGGATTATACTGTTCGTGTGCGAGCAGCAGCAGACCAGTTGGATAGCATGAACAAAGCCTACGCTACTACTGCGGAAGCCTTGTCGCACATGGCCGCTTCTACAGTAGATGCCCAGGAATACCACGGTCAAATTCAGAACATGACAAGAAACTTAGGCGCGCTGAACGCTGTTTACGAAATGGAGCTTCAGGATGCAAACAGCCACCTGAAAGCCATGAACAAGTTCTATGGCAACTTAAGTATGGCCATGGAGAACCTAACCGATGCCAGCAAAGATACCGAGCAGTTCAAGAATGAGGTTTCGCGCTTAACCGGCAACCTGCACTCGCTGAATACAGTGTATGGCAACATGCTGGCAGCCATGAAAGGTTAATTGCCTGTACTCCGAAGCAAGTTCTAAATCAACAAGAAACAGTAATTATATTATAGTATAAAATGGCTGGAGGAAAAGAGACACCACGGCAGAAGATGATCGGTATGATGTACCTCGTACTGACTGCACTTCTTGCTCTAAACGTGAGCTCGGCAATCCTGTTGAAGTTTCAGTTCCTGGACGAAAGTTTACAGGAAGCGAACCGGAAAACAGTAACAAGCAATACCGGAGTAGTATCCAGTATTCAGTCTGCCGTAGCAAAAAATAAAGTACAATCAGCGAACGACAGGCGTGTGATGCAAAATGCGCAAAAAGTGCGGTCGGAAACATCCGAGTTGATTGCGTATATCAAAGGCTTGCGGGAGGACCTGATTAAGAAATCAGGAGGTAAAGATCCGGAGACAGGACAATATGTGCAGCCGGAAGGCAACGACATTGTAGCTGTAAACATGATCGGCGCATCTGACAAGCGAAATGGTAAGGCGTATGAGCTGAAGTACAAGCTGAATAATTATGCCAAGTTCCTGAAGCAGTATAACCCGGATATGCCAGATAAGCTGGCCCTGACTGGTGCAGAAGATCCGGTAGCTAAGAATGATCCGAACCAGAAGCGAAAGGATTTTGCTGAACTGAACTTTGAAGATACCCCGATGGTAGCAGCACTTGCAGTGCTTTCTCAGAAAGAATCTGAAGTACTGAAGTATGAGTCGGATGCTTTGCAAAAGCTTGCTGCTTCAGTAGGTGCGGATATCATCAAATTTGAGAAGATCTTCGCGATGGCACGAGCTGAGTCGAAGACGGTAGCTGCGGGTACCAAGTATAAAGCCGATATGTTCATCGCGGCTTCTTCTGATAACATCACCCCGGTGATGAGCTTCCAGGGCAAGCCGATCAAAGTAGTAGACGGCAAAGGCCAGGTAGAATTTGTGGCATCTGCTTCGAACTACGACGCCGATGGCAACTCTAAGCAGACCTGGAAAGGGCAGATCACCATCAACCAGAATGGGGAAGAGAAGACGTTTCCTGTAACAGAAGATTACGTAGTAGCCAAGCCGGTTATTCAGGTGCAATCTGCTGCGGTACAAGCGTTATACTTCCAGTGTGCGAACGAACTGAACATCCAGGTGCCAGCTTTAGGAGCGGTATATGATCCTAGCTTTAGTGCAGCAGGTGGTTCTGCCATCAAAGGCGCTAAAAAAGGTGAGGTAACCATTATCCCGAGTGCGACAGAGGTGACGATAAACGTGAGCAGCGGCGGCAATGCCATCGGCAAAGAAACCTTCCAGGTGCGTCCGGTACCTAAACCGGAACTGGTACCGCTCGTAAATGGTCGCCCGATTGATGTGAAGCGCGGTGTACCGGCACAATCTGTGAGAGCAGTAGAAATTCAGGCGGTAGCAGACGAAGGCTTCAAACAATTATTACCGAACGAAGCACGTTATAGAGTAACACGCTGGAAAGCTTACCTGGTGCGCAACAACCAGCCAATAGATCAGGGCGAATTTAATGGCCCATCAGCGAACCTGACCAGCTTTGCTGCCAAGGCAAACAAAGGCGACCGGGTGGTACTGGAGGTGCTCGACGTAAAGCGACTGAACTATAAAGGGCAGGCTGTGGATGCAAAGGTAGGTGGTGATAATAACTGGAACATCCCGTTAAATTAAAATTAGAAGCTTACAAGGAGTATGAAAATAGTTAAAGCAATAGGTGTAGCAGCAGGTTTGATGTTATCTGTAGGTGCCATGGCACAGCAGGTTTCCAATACAACCGCCAGCAATCCTTCCGCACGCCCTATTCCGGAGTCTGATATCCTGTTTAAGAAAACAGTATGGCGTAAAATTGATTTGCGTGAAAAGCAAAACAAGCCGATGTTTTCTGAAAACAGAGAGATCACCAAAATCATCATCAACGCCGTAAAAAGTGGTGAACTGACTGCCTACCGCAGTGACTCTGTGAATACGCCCCTGACGCGTGAGGAGTTCCTTGCCAACATGACTCCCAAAGAGTCTGGCAGCCAACTGAGCGAAGAGGAAATTGCGGCAGGCTTTGGCAAAAAGGAAGAGCAGGATGATGCCTGGGGAACTGCGCTAGGTAAAACTGAAACGCAGGCTACAGCTGCTCCTGTAAGCAATGAGTATTTTCCGAAGCAGCTGTATCTGCTGGAGATGAAGGAGAACGCTGTTTTTGATAAGAAGCGCTCCCGCATGTACCACGATATCCAATCGATCAGTATAAAAGTTCCTGCTACACTGAACCCGCTCGGGTTTGAGCAAAATGTAGGCTCTTTTAAAATGAGCGATCTGGTACGCGTTTTCCGTGCAAACCCGGAGATGGCGATCTGGTACAATGCCCAGAACGATGCCCAGCATAAGAACCTGGCCGACGCTTTTGACCTATGGCTGTTTAGCTCCTACATCACGAAGATATCGAACCCTGGCGACAGAGCTTTGGCAGATATTTACGGTGGCGGAAAAAAAGGCTTGTTAGCGGCGCAGGACGCGGCCGAAGCCCTGATCGAATACGAGTATAGCTTGTGGAGCTATTAAGCATTAATCAAGTATAAACAAAAAGGGGAGCTCATTCGGGCTCCCCTTTTTGTTTATACACTCTCGTAAGTATAGATCGTGAACAGTCCGCACAATGGCTCTTCGCTGCACAAGTAAGTAAAACGTACCGTACAGCTTCTTTCTCTACAATTACGATATCCTGTCCATCCTTAAATCCTGTAAATACAGATTCAGATAAAGGAGCAGGTCACGACTTGTGCCTGTAAATGCAATGCAGGAAAGGAAGGAAAGCCAACACGTAGCTATACTAGCTTTTATACTTGCTGCAGGAGGGAGATGTCAAGCTGCTTTTTCTTTATGGAAGTAATTGTAAAGTATGGCCGCTTTCGAAACGCCTACTTCTGCCGTTAATTCCTGCTCTGTCAGGCCTTTGAGTTTTTTAACGGATTTATACTTTGCCAGCAGTGCTTCTGCTGTCGTGGGGCCAATTCCCTTTATCTCTGTCAATTCAGTCTTTAAGGTGCCGGCGTCGCGTTTGCTGCGGTGGAAGGTGATGGCGAAGCGGTGTGCCTCATTGCGCAGGCGTTGTATCAGCTTCAGCGACTCTGATTTCTTGTCGATGTAGAGCGGTAGCTTGTCTCCGGGATAGAAGATCTCCTCCAGGCGTTTGGCAATGCCCACCACGGCTACTTTGCCATACACGTCTAAGTCTTTCAGCGCTTTTACAGCCATACTGAGCTGGCCCTTGCCACCGTCGATGATGATAAGCTGCGGCAGTGGCTGGCTCTCGTTCAACAGCCGTTTGTAACGGCGCGTCACGATCTCATACATCGACTCAAAGTCGTTGGCGCCCACCACCGTTTTGATGTTGAAATGGCGGTAATCTTTCTTGCTGGGCTTGCCGTTCTTAAAACAGACCATCGAAGCCACCGGGTTATCGCCTTGAAAGTTGGAGTTGTCAAAGCACTCGATCTGGCGGGGCAGCTCCGTCAGGCGCAGGTCTTTTTTCAGCGTTTCCAATACCCTAAGTTCCCGTTGCTCACTAAGGTCTTTGTTCTTTTCCTGGCGGCCCTCCCGCTCCTTCCGCAAGTATAAAGCGTTCTTCAGCGACAGGTTTACCAACTTCCGTTTATCGCCGATCTGCGGTTGCGTCACGGTAATATTATCCAGCGGCAGCGTTAGTTCAATGTTGGTGATCACCTCGCGCGAGGTGCTTTCAAAGTCCTGTCGCAACTGCACCACGATAGAAGCCAAAATCTCCGCGTCCTCCTCATCCAGTTTCTTCTGAATCTCCAGCGACTGTGTCTGTATTATGGAGCCGTTCATCACCTTTAAGTAGTTGATAAAGGCACACTGCTCGTTCGAGGTGATGGTGAACACATCGATGTTGGTCAGGGTGTTGCTCACCACTGTAGACTTGGTCTGGAAATCCTCCAGCATGTCCAGCTTCTGCTTAAACTGATGCGCCAGTTCGTATTGGTAATCAGCAGCGGCAGCGGCCATACGCTCTTTAAAGTAATTCTTGGCTATTGACAGGTTACCGGAAAGTATGTTTTTGATTTGGGCAATGTTGGCGTTGTACTCCGTTTCATCTACCAGCGCCTCACAGGGGCCTTTGCAGTTGCCAATGTGATACTCCAGGCATACTTTAAATTTGCCTGCCGCCACATTCTCCGGCGACAGGTTGTATGTGCAGGTGCGCAGCGGGTATAAGGTGCGGATAAGGTCCAGCACCAGGTTCATGGTGGTTACGCTGGCGTAAGGGCCAAAGTAGCGGGAGCCGTCGTTTAGTTTATTGCGGGTGCTGATCACGCGCGGAAAGCGCTCGTTGATGATGCAGATATACGGATACGTTTTTCCGTCTTTCAGCAGGATATTATACTTGGGCTGATACTGCTTGATGAGGTTGTTTTCCAGCAGAAACGCATCGGCTTCTGTGTCTACAATGGTAAACTCAATGTCTTTTATCTGCGAGACCAGCTTCAGCGTTTTCTTGTTATGCTGGGCCGAGCGGTTAAAGTAGGAGCTGACACGTTTCCGGATATCAATCGCCTTGCCTACGTAAATTATCCCACCATCATCAAAGAACTTGTAAATGCCGGGCTTGTGCGGCAGGTGCGAGATCTTCTCCTTTAATTTTTCGTTTGCAGGCATGCGCGTAACTCCTGATTAGATAGCAGGGTCCAGGTCAATTTCTGGAGGCAGATTCAGGAACTCGTCCTGCTGCGACGAATCGATTGGCACAGCACCCTGGTTATACTTAGAACAGTCTAATTCTACCGAAATAGGCATAGAAGGTTTAGGGAAAGCTGCTTTCGATACATCCAGCGATTTATCAGCATATACTTTATTCATGAATGCGCCATAGATCGGCATGGCCAGTTTGGCGCCCTGCCCCAGGGTAATGCTGCGGAAGTGAATGGAACGGTCATCGCCCCCAACCCAGGTGCCACACACCAAGTTCGGCGTAATGCCCATGAACCAAGCATCGGACTGGTTCTGCGTGGTACCAGTCTTGGCTCCAATATCGTTGGTCAGGTGATTGCGGAAGCGCAGGCCATAGGCTGTTCCACCCGGTTCGGTAGGAGCCCGTAGCATGTGGATCATCAGGTAAGCCGTTTCAGGGCTGAGGGCCTCTACTTTCTTGGGCTCAAACTCAGCTATAACGTTCCCATGTTTGTCTTCGATGCGGGTGATAAAGTTTGGCTCTACCCAGGTGCCGCCATTCACAAAAGTGCCATAAGCGCCCACCATGTCAAAAAGGGTAACGTCGCTGGTGCCAAGCGCCAGTGAAGGTGTAGGATCCAGTGGCGTAGTAATGCCCATCCGCTTGGCTGTGTTGGCCAGCGTTTCAGCTCCCAACTTGTTCACCAGAAAAGCAGAGATGGAGTTAACAGACTCTGCCAAAGCTTGCCGCAAAGTATACTTCTTACCGGAGTACTTGTTATCAGAGTTGCTCGGGCACCACATGTTGCCATCTGGCAGCGGTACGCAGGTTTTGGTGTCGATTACTTCGTAGCATGGATAGTAGCCGTTCTCCATGGCGGCCGTGTACAGGAAGGGCTTAAAGGTAGAGCCCGGCTGCCGTGACGCCTGTTTCACGTGGTCATACTTAAAATGCTCGTAGTTGATGCCGCCCACCCAGGCTCTGATATGACCGGTTTCAGGTTCCATGGCCATAAAGCCTGCCTGCAGGAAGTGTTTGTAATACTTCAGCGAGTCCATAGGGCTCATGTTCATCTCTTTCTCCCCGTTCCAGGTGAACACAGTCATCGGTATCTTTTTATTGAGATAATAGTTAACCGAATCTTTGTTGCCATCGAACCGCTCCATTAACCGGCGGTAGCGCTGGGTCCGTTTAATAGCCTGCTCCGGAAAGTCTTTGATTTCATGCCCGCTGTTGTCTATCCAGGGGTTGCGCCCTTTCCAGTGTTCGTAAAAAACTTTCTGGCGGTCAGCCATGTGCGCAGCCAAAGCTTGCTCGGCATAGTTCTGCATTCTGGAGTCGATGGTGGTATACACTTTCAGGCCATCGGCATAGAGGTCGTAGCCATTCTCGCGGCACCACTTCTGCAGAAACTTGCTGGCCTCTGTCCGGAAGTAAGGCGCCATACCTATGTTCTGGCTCTCTACCCGGTAATCCAGCTTGATGTCTTTATCTTTTAATTTGTTGAATGTTTCAGCAGGCAGCAAATCATACTTCACCATTTGCGCCAGCACCGTGTTGCGGCGGCGCTTCGAATTCTGTGGATTGAACTTAGGGCTGTAATAAGAAGGCGCTTTTAGCAGGCCCACCAGCACAGCCGACTCCTCTACATCCAGCTCCTGGGGTTTTTTATTGAAAAATGTTTTTGCCGCCACTTTTATACCATAAGCATTGCTGCCGAAATCGACGGTGTTAAGATACATCGTCATGATCTCCTTTTTAGTATAAGAGCGCTCCAACTTCACGGACATGATCCACTCCTTCGTTTTGTGGATCAGGGTGCGCAGCAGCGGCACATCGTTCAGCAGGCCGTCATTCATTTCTTCGGAGCGGGTGTTGAACAGGTTTTTAGCCACCTGTTGCGTCAGAGTACTACCGCCGCCTCTAGAGTGGCCAAGTATAATAGCAGTGGCTACCCGGCCCATGGCCTGCGGGTCTATACCCGAGTGCTCTTCAAAACGGATATCTTCTGTCGCGCGCAAGGCGTTTATCAGGTTATCAGGCAGGTCTTCGTAATCAACTGGCGAGCGGTTCTCGCGGAAATACTTTCCCAGCAGCACATTGTCGGCCGAATACAACTCGGAAGCCAGTTCGCTCTTCGGGTTTTCCAGCGAACGGGTGCTGGGCAGCTCTCCAAAGAGGTTCAGGAAGTTGATGCTTACCGCGTAAATATAAAGGATCAGCGCTGCAAGGCCACCCAGGAAAAGGATCCAAATGGTTGCAACAACTTTGGGGTAAAAGCGCTTGGTCGGCTTGGCGGTCTTTTGACTGGTCGTCATGTACTTAATAGTTGTTTTTGAAGAACGTCAGGTACGTTTCCAGATCGTGCTTCTGCAGAAATTTCTGGAAGTTGGCAGACGTGATGACAAAGGTAGCAAATTCTACGCCTCGTATTCTACCAACCGGTGCTTGCGGCGCTTTTTGTTTAACGTTGTAGGACAGCGCCAACCTGGGATCTTTGAACGAACGCAGCACGAGCACCGCTTTACCATCCGGCAGGGCAAGCGAGTCGGCCTGCAGGTTTTGGTTACGGTAGTAGGTGCTGTTATACTTGGCATACTTGGCGTCGATGCCTTTAAAAGCGACCGCATCTTTTGGGTAGACCAGCACAAAATAATACGCCGAATCTTCCGCTGCCTCATATGCCAGCGGGTCTTTTGCTGCCGCTGCCGGATTTGCAACTGTAGCAGCGGAATCTGTGGTGCTTACGGTAGTGGCTGCTGGAGGAGGTGTTGTAGAGGCAGGCTGCTGCTGTTCTGTTTTCTCCGGAGTAGTTTTGCCGGCAGGCTCCGGTGTGGATACTGTTGGTGCCGGCGCTGCGGGGGGCGTTTGCCCGGAGGTAGCAGGAGGTGTTACAGGTTGCTTTGGCGGGGCGCTGCTGGAAACAGGTGCTGCCGAAGCCATGGCTGAGTTCACTTGCTGCTCCGGCGTCAGGCGGGTAGTAGTTTTGCCGGGTATAGGTTTGGGCGCAGCGGCGGGTGCTTCCTTGCGGAGCTGGTTCTTTTGCTCCAACTCTGAATACGTGGCCAGCAGGGCAGCGGCTTGCGGCTGCAGCGGACTGGCAGGATAACTGGCTTTAAAGCGCTGCAGTTGGTCGCGGAGTGCCTGTGGTGCTTTGGTGCGGGCTGTAATCAACGCCTCCAGAAATGCGATCTTATCCTGAATATCGTTCAGCGGATACTGGCTTACGGCTTTGTCCAGCACCTTGGCCGATAACTTATACTCCTGCGCCTCATAGTAGGAATAGGCAGAGTCATACAATGTATGCGCTTTCAGGTTATCGGCAGCGTTCTTGCTCATAAAGTCGGCATCATCCACCAGGTGCGCATACGTTGTATTCGGGAACTCCTGCTTGATGCGATTGTAGTAGGCCTGCTGCTGGGCTTTATCGCCTGCCTTTTCATAAAGCAAGTATAAACTATAGTAGGCTTCCGGCGCATGCTCTGTATGCGGAAAACGCTGCAATAGCTCCAGGTATGTTTTGGTGGCACTGGCTGGGTCCTGTAGCTTTTGTGCGTAGATGTTGGCGAGGTTAAACAGTGCCTCTTCTACCTCTTTCTCTGAGCGCTGCAGGGCTGCTGTCGTAAGCGGAATCTGTTGCAGGTATTCCTGTACCTGGCTGCTGGCCCGCTCTTCGGCCGATTGCTGGGGTCCTGCCAATGCTGCAGTGTCGGTAGGTGCCGCTGCTATGGGCTGCTGTGGCTGCTCACCCGCTTCGCCACGGCTGCGGATACGCCAGAAATCCTGCAAGGGCCGGTTGCCCCAGCGGCGCGTAAACTCCGAGCGTGCCGAGGCAAGGGCAGCAGGGTTATCAAAGTACCAGACGCCATTAGCACTCGTGTTCTCTGTTGGGAAAGCGCTGCCATTCTTGTTGCTGCGGCTGCTGTTGCGTGTAGGCTGGGTGGCGGCAATTTTCTGTTGCTCCTGCTGCAGTTCCAGTTTCCGCTGTTGCTCCTCCTGCTGGCGTTGCACAAGCTGCTGCAGAAAGGCCATCCGGTCGCCCTCGCTCATGTGCGCCAGGTGCTGCAGACTGTCCTGCAGCTGTATCGTATTATACTGCTTTACAAAATCGGCCAGCACATCACGGCGCTCGGCCACGGCCTCACGGTTCAGGGCATTAGCCGGGTATACCTGCACGGCGCTATCGTAATACGCTTCGGCCAGGTTATACTTGTTCAGGTTCTCAAAATAGATCTCGCCTGCTGCCACATAGCTATAGGCTTTCTGGTTTGGCAGCGCGCCGGGTGTTTTCAGCGACAGCTCCAGGTCTTCCAGTGCTTTGTCGTAATGCTGTTGCCGCAGTTCAAACTGCGCCATCTCGTAGTAGATTTTATCGCGGTATTCCTTGTTCTTATCGTCCTTTAGCAGCTTTTTATAATAGCCTGCAATGCGCTCCAGGTCCTGGGTGTCGCTCAGTTCCGTTACCTGCCCCAGGTTCAGTCGGCTGAAAAACCCCAGATCGTATGGCGGATTTTTGCGCAACACTTTGCTGTATTGCTTAAAGGCTTCCTTGTTCTGGCCGGTAAGCTGATACAGCTGCGCCAGTGTAAAACGGGTACGTGCCAGGGCGTCTTTCTCCTCAAAGTTGGGCAGCGAAAGTGCCAGGTTCTCTATGACGGCAGCAGTATCGCCCTGCAAGCGGTTGTATTGGGCACGTGCCAGGTATAGCTCCCGCGCATTGCTCCTGTTCAGGCGTTCCTTGCGCAGATACTCCGACACCGCCTGTGCGTCATCCATCATTTCCATCTGCATCAAAGAGCGCATCAGCCATACCAATGCCGCATGTTTGGCCGCCTTGTCGTTGCTGTTGGAGTTCGCGTACTTGAATGTTTTGGCTGCTTCGGCAAAGTTGAGTTGATAATACTGCGCCTGGCCTATCAGAATGTAGCAGTCGTCTATCCACTTGCTGTTCTGGTGCCACTGAATCGGGAATGAGGCTTTCTTTATCACATCTTCCAGGTCGGCAGCCATTGCTTTTGCGGTCGTGGAGTCGATGGGGGGATAGATAGGCAGTACCTGGCTGTAGTCGTACTGCGTTTGCTGCTGCAGGCCTTCCTGCACAGCCCGCATTTTCTCCTTCGCCAGAAAATAGCCATTGTAGCGGGCAGTGGTGTTGTGGTAAGCCTTGCTCAAAGGGTTGTGGCGCTCTGTAGAGCAGGACACCAGCAGCAGGGCTGTGAGCACCAGAAGTATATGCAGCGGTCGCTTGTTCAAAGTAGTCAGTACAGGGAATGGTAGCACTATAATATAAAGGTATAAACGCTTGTGCAATGTATAAAAGTATGGCTTACAGCTTTGGAGAGGCCACAGTGCCAGTATCGCCGAAAATGCGGGTCTCCTCTTCTACAAAAATACAATAATATGCCGATACGCAAGCCGCCGCCTGCCGGGCAGCTAATGAACTATCTAAATCGCAATTTGGTTTCAGCCGCAGCCCGGGCAACAGGATAAGCTGAAATGTTGTGGCAGCTTGCGGAGAAGCGCGTAAAAAGGCGTAATTTTGCAAATAGCTGAGAAACATGGAGAACACACCAGACAAAAAGCCGAAGCCTTCGCGGCAGGATGATGTAAAGCCTTACCTGCGGTACTCGGGCTTGGCCTTTCAAATGATTGGGGCCATGGTGCTGGCGGCATTCGGCGGCATGAAGCTGGATGCATACTTCCACACTCAGCACCCGTGGTGTACAATTGTGCTGCTGGTGCTGGCGGTCGTGGCATCCATGGTTTTGGTTATTGTCTCACTTAATAAAAAGTAGCAACTGTGAATTTCTTTCGGAACCTGTTAATTTTTTCCGGCATCGTAGGACTTGTGATCGGTGCCCTGGCTTATTTTACGGGCGATGCGCTGGTGCATCCGTATGTATGGTATGTGCTGGCGTTCTTCATTTTTATCACTGCCGGCACCTTCTATATTACACGCCTCGGCATCAGCTACGACAACGATAATTTTCAGCTATATTATTTCGGCTCTATGGGCTTTCGGATGATGCTGAGCATTGGCGTAGTGTTCATCTATGTGTACTTGTTCTCGGAGAATGAATTACAGTTTGTCCTGAACTTCTTTGTCTTATATTTTCTGTTTACTGGGTTTGAAATTTACAGCATTTTGGCTAACTTGCGGCCCAATTTGAAAAAGCAGAATTAAGTGTAAGCACAGCTTTTGTGGCTATGTTTCTAAATCTCTCTTAATGAAGAAGTTATTCGTTTTACTGTTTTCCCTCCTGACGTTATCGGCGTATGCAGCCGAATCACCGGCAGAAGAGGGCGGTGCGTTTAAGCCAGGCGATATGATCACGCATCACATCGCAGACGAGCACAAATGGGAATTTGCCCATGGTGCGAATCTGTACCTGCCGGTTATTTTACTGGACCACGGGCAGTTGCATACGTTCTCTTCCCGTAACTTTTTTAACGAGCATGGCGAAGAAGTGCCGTACCAGGGGTATGTACTGGAGCATGGCCATGTATACCGGGCAAATGCGGCAGGTGAGCCGACAGAAGATCACGCCGGCTTGTATGACTTCTCCATCACCAAAAACGTGGCGTCTATGTTTATAAGCGTGGCGCTGCTGCTGCTTGTTTTCTTCGTGATTGCCGGCCGTTATAAGAAAAATCCAGGCAGAGCGCCAAGTGGCATCCAGTCTTTCTTTGAGCCGATCATTGTGTTTGTGCGCGACGATATTGCCAAAGCGAACATCGGCCCCAAGTATGAGCGCTATATGCCATACCTGCTCACGATCTTTTTCTTTATCTGGTTTAATAACTTGCTCGGGCTGATGCCGGGTGGTGCTAACTTAACCGGTAATATTGCAGTGACACTGGTGCTGGCGCTGATGACCTTGCTGATTACGGTGTTCAGCGGTAATAAAACCTACTGGGGACACATTTTTGCGACACCGGGCGTGCCGAAGTGGTTGGCACCAATCATGATTCCGGTAGAACTGATTGGTATTTTTACCAAGCCATTCTCCCTGATGATCCGATTGTTTGCCAACATTACGGCAGGTCACATTATTATCCTGTCGCTGTTCAGCCTGATCTTTATTTTCGAGAGCCTGGCTGTGGGTCCGCTGAGCGTGGCGTTTGCGACATTCATGAACTTCTTGGAATTGTTTGTAGCCCTGCTGCAGGCATATATCTTTACGCTGCTGTCGGCAATGTACTTTGGCGGTGCAGTAGAAGAGCATGACCATGTGGATGACATGGGATATGGCGACGGAGGCCATTAATACTTTTAGAATTCCTATTTTTTAACTATATATATAACTATTATGTTGTTAGCAATTTTGCTTCAAGCTCTATCAGATGGTGCGGGTTTCGCGATTATGGGTGCCGGTATCGGTGCTGGTCTAGTGGCCCTTGGCGCTGGTTTGGGTATTGGTAGAATCGGTGGCTCTGCCATGGAATCTATCGCTCGTCAGCCTGAGGCTGGTGGTAAGATCCAGACTGCCATGATTATCGCATCTGCCCTTATCGAAGGTGTTGCACTTTTCGGTGTGGTAGTTTGCTTGCTAATTTCTTTCAAAGGCTAACCAGGCTTTTGCTGATCTCACGTCCAGGCGAATGGCCTGGACGATGAGATCAACGCCGTAGTTACCAAGGTAGTTAAAAGGAAATCAACCCTCATTTTCAAATTCATACACAATGGAATTAGTAACCCCTGGCATAGGTTTATTGTTCTGGCAAACGATCACCTTCCTGGTCGTTTTGTTCCTGCTCACAAAGTTTGCATGGAAGCCGATCATGAGCGCGCTGCATGCACGTGAAGCCTTCATCGAAGATGCACTAAGTGCTGCTGAGAAAGCCAAACTGGAGATTCAGGGCCTGAAGGCCGAAAACGAGAAGCTGCTGGCAGATGCCCGTTTAGAGCGTGACAAAATCCTGAAAGAGGCGACTGAAGCCGGCAACCACATGGTGGAGATGGCAAAAGTAAAGGCTGGCGAAGAAGGAGACCGCATGATTGCGAATGCGCGTGAGGCGATAGAGAATGAGAAGCGTGCTGCCATTACAGAAGTAAAGAATATGGCTGCCAACCTGTCGGTAGAGATTGCAGAGCGCATCCTGCGGAAAGAATTGAGCAACCCGGCAGCACAGCAGGCGCTGGCGCAGGGATATATCAACGAAGTAACACTTAACTAAAGCTTACACCCGCCGGCGCTGCTTAACAGGTGGTGCCGCAAAATAAAAGCACTATGTCAGATATAAGAGTTGCTTCCCGGTATGCGAAGTCGCTGATTGAGCTGGCGCAGGAGAAAGGTGTACTGGAGCAGGTAAATGAGGACATGAAGTTGTTCTCAAAAACGGCAGGCCAGAACAGAGCCTTTCATTTGCTGCTGCAGAACCCCATTGTAAAGTCAGATAAAAAGCTGGCGGTGATCAATGCGGTGTTTAAAGGCAAGGTAAATGAGATGACGCTGGCCTTCTTCAACATTGTGGCCCGCAAAAACCGCGAGTCGCTGCTGGAGTTTGTGGCAGACGAATTTGAGAAACAGTATAACGAGTACAAAGGCATCCAGAAAGCCAAAGTTACCTCCGCTGTTCCGCTGACACCAGCCTTGCGCGAAGAACTGGGCTTACGTCTGGTAGCGCAGACCGGCAAAACCATTGAACTGGAGGAGCAGGTAGACCCTTCGCTGATCGGAGGATTTGTACTGCGTGTTGGCGACCAGCAAATTGATAGCTCTGTGAAGTATAACTTGCGCAAGCTGAAAAATAATTTTAAAGACAACCCATACATCACTAAAATATAATCATGGCAGAAGTAAGACCTGACGAAGTATCAGCCATACTAAGAGAGCAGCTATCGAACTTCCGTTCTGAAGCAGAACTGGAAGAGGTAGGTACTGTACTGCAAGTGGGTGACGGTGTCGCTCGTATCTATGGACTTTCTAAAGCACAGTCCGGTGAGCTTATCGAGTTTGAGAATGGCCTGCAAGGCCTTGTTCTGAACCTGGAAGAAGACAACGTGGGTGCGGTAATGCTGGGCGACTACAGCGAGATCAAAGAAGGCGCTACCGTAAGAAGAACCAACCGCATCGCCTCTGTAAGAGTAGGCGAGGGAATCATAGGCCGTGTGGTAAACACCCTGGGCCAGCCGATAGATGGCAAAGGACCAATAGCCGGTGAACTGTACGAGATGCCCCTGGAGCGTAAAGCCCCAGGTGTGATCTTCCGTCAGCCGGTAAACGAGCCGATGCAAACCGGTATCAAAGCGATCGACTCCATGATTCCGATTGGCCGTGGCCAACGGGAACTGATCATCGGCGACCGCCAGACAGGTAAATCAGCTGTGGCGATTGACACGATCCTGAACCAGCGCGAATTCTTTGAAAAAGGAAAGCCGGTGTTCTGTATCTATGTGGCCGTAGGCCAGAAAGCATCTACTGTGGCGCAGGTGGTAAAAGCCCTGACCGAAGGTGGTGCCATGGACTATACGGTTGTCGTAGCCGCTTCGGCTTCTGATCCGGCTCCAATTCAGTTTTACGCGCCATTTACAGGTGCTGCTATAGGCGAGTTCTTCCGCGATACCGGTCGCCCGGCGCTGGTCGTATACGATGACCTGTCGAAGCAAGCCGTGGCTTACCGCGAAGTATCGCTGCTGCTGCGTCGCCCACCAGGCCGCGAGGCGTACCCAGGAGACGTATTCTATCTGCACTCCCGCTTGTTGGAGCGCGCTGCAAAAGTAAATGCTTCGGACGAAATCGCCCGTAACATGAACGACCTGCCAGCCTCTATCAAGCACTTGGTAAAAGGTGGCGGCTCTTTAACGGCTCTTCCAATCATTGAAACACAGGCGGGTGACGTTTCTGCTTATATCCCAACCAACGTGATCTCGATCACGGACGGGCAGATATTCCTGGAGACAAACCTGTTCAACGCGGGTATCCGTCCGGCCATTAACGTAGGTATCTCGGTATCGCGCGTAGGTGGTAACGCACAGATCAAGTCGATGAAGAAGGTAGCAGGTACGCTGAAGCTAGACCAAGCACAGTTCCGCGAACTCGAAGCTTTTGCCAAGTTCGGATCGGACCTGGATGCTGCTACTAAACTGACCATCGACCGTGGCCGTCGTAACCTCGAGATATTGAAGCAGCCGCAGTTCTCACCAGTGCCCGTAGCAGAGCAGGTAGCCATTATCTACTGCGCTACAAACGGTCTGCTGGATGATGTGCCGGTAAATGAAGTACGAACATTTGAGAAAGACTTCCAGCGCACCATGCATGCGCAGCACCAGGATACCCTGAATGCGCTGCTGGCCGGCAAACTGGATGACGAGACCACAGGCGTTCTGAAGCGTGTGGCCCGCGAACTTTCTGCCAAGTATAAAAGATAATAACAGTAGGAGTAAAGGGCTAGGGCTACAAAACCCCTTAGCCCTTTAACCACAAGCGCATAGCAGAGGATATATGGCAAGTTTAAAAGAGGTTAGAAGCCGCATTACATCCGTATCATCGACACAGCAGATCACCAAAGCCATGAAAATGGTGTCGGCTGCCAAATTGCGTCGGGCACAGGACAGCATCCTGCGCATGCGTCCTTATGCACAACGCCTGGGGGGCATCCTGACGAATCTGTCTACGCTGACAGAAGGCGCTGTAACGAACGCTTTTTCGCAGGAGCGGGAAATCAACAGGGTGTTACTGATTGTGGTGACCTCTGATCGTGGTCTGGCAGGCGCTTTTAACTCCAACATCATCAAAGCTGTGACTACCCTGATCACAGGCAAGTATAGCCGGCAGTTCGCCGCAGGTAATGTCACCTTCCTGACCATTGGTAAGAAAGGCTACGACACCCTGCGTAAGCGTGGCGGTTACAACATCATCAACGACTATACCAACACATTTGCAAGCCTCTCGTTTGATGCGGTGCGTGCAGCGGCAGAGCATGCCATGGACGCGTTCCTCAACAATGAGTTCGACCGGGTAGACATCGTGTATAATGAGTTCAAGAACGTAGCTACGCAGATCATCCGGACGGAGCAGTTCCTGCCAATAGAAGAGAAAGCGCCGGCGGAGCGCAATGGCTCTGCTGCCCTGATAGCCGATTATACCTTTGAACCATCTAAAGAAGAGATCATCCGGGAGTTGATCCCGAAGTCGCTGAAGATACAGGTATACAAGGCTGTGCTGGAGTCCAAAGCTTCTGAAGAAGGAGCCCGCATGACGGCGATGGATAAAGCCACCGATAACGCCGGGGAGCTTCTGAAGCAACTCAAGCTGACGTACAACAGAACACGTCAGGCAGCGATCACCAAAGAAATCCTCGAGATTGTGGGTGGTGCCGAGGCTCTGGCTTCTCAGTAAAAGAAAATAACGAACGGAAGCAGCGCTCATCAGCACGGTGGGCGCTGCTTCCGTTTTTAGGCTTATACTACATTACTAAATTGCAAAATCTGCAGCTTTGGAAGGATCTAGTGCGCATGCAAGGAGGGTGCTTGTTATATTTACAGCAAGTATACGATAGACAAATGAAGAAACTTACTTTGAGGACACAAGGTATTTTTGCCAAAATGGCAGCCGGTTGTTTGCTTACGCTGGGTGCCTGTGTGAGTGCCGGAACTCCCGCTGTTACCAACAGCAATGCGGCGGTGCAGCCGCAGCAGGAGATGGCCGCCGCTTTGCCACGCCCCAAACTGGTGGTAGGTATCGTGGTAGATCAGATGCGCTACGATTACCTGTTCCGCTACTGGGACAAGTATGGCGCTGATGGTTTTAAGAAGCTGGTAACTCAAGGCTTTAACTTCAAGAACAATCACTACAACTATGTGCCCACCTATACCGGGCCGGGCCATGCCTCTATTTATACCGGCAGTGTGCCTGCATTGAATGGTATTATTGCCAACGACTGGTATGACCGCACAACAGGTAAAACCATTTACTGCGTAGAAGATAACAGCGTGAAAACTGTAGGCAGTAATTCTACGGCAGGCCAAATGTCACCTGCTAACCTGCTGACCACCACTATAACGGACGAACTGCGACTGGCAACCAACAAGGGTGCTAAAGTAATTGGCGTTGCCCTGAAAGACCGAGGCTCCATTCTTCCGGCCGGCCACCTGGCCAATGCTGCTTATTGGTTTGATTCGCCCTCTGGTAACTGGATCACCAGCACTTTTTATGCGCAGGACCTGCCTACCTGGGCCAAAGCGTTTAACAGTCGCAAACTGCCTGACCAATACCTGAGCCAGTCCTGGAATACCTTGCTGCCGATCGGCCAATATACCGAGAGCACACCGGATGACGAACCATGGGAAGGAGTACTCCCGGGCGAGCAAAAGCCGGTATTCCCGCACAACCTGCCGGGCATTCGGGAGAAAGATTATGAGCTGCTGCGCTCAGTGCCGGCAGGCAACACCATCACCAAAGATTTTGCCCTGGCTGCTTTAGAAGGCGAGAACCTGGGCAAAGGCCAGTTTACTGATTTCCTGGCCGTCAGCTTTTCCTCGACAGACTATGTAGGGCACCGGTTCGGGCCGAACTCAGTAGAAGCCGAAGATGTTTTTCTGCGCCTGGATAAAGAGATAGCCGAACTAATTACAGCAGCGGAGAAACAAGTTGGCAAAGGAAACGTTCTTTTCTTCCTGACTGCCGACCATGGTGCTGCGCATGTACCTGCTTTTCTGCAGGAGAACAAAATACCAGCCGGCGTGGCAAGCTCCAAGCTGGTGCAGGATTCAGTAGCAGCATACCTGACGAAAGTATACGGCAGCGGGAACTGGGTAGAGCGCTACATTAACCAGCAGCTATACCTGAACAGAAGCTTAATCGATAGCAAGCGGCTCGACAGGGCAGGAGTACAGGAGCGTGTCGCCCGCTATGTAATGCGTTTCCCAGCCGTAGAAAGAGCTATTACCGCTACTGCCTTGCAGCAAAACAACTGGCATGAAGGCATAATGGGCCGCGTGGACAACGGGTATAATGCCCAGCGCTCCGGTGATGTGGTGGTGGTGCTACAGCCCGGCTGGTTTGAAGGGTATGGAAGTGCCCACCCGACCGGAACCACTCACGGCACCTATGCCAATTACGACACGCATGTGCCCCTGGTGTGGTACGGCTGGCAGGTGCCGGCGGGCGAAAGCTCTGTAGAAACAGAAACAGTGGACATTGCGCCTACAGTGGCATCCTGGTTATACATTCAGGAGCCAAGTGGCAGCATAGGCAAACCTTTGCAACAATACATAAAATAAAAATTGTGCCTGAAGAAGAAACAGTGACGGCGCAGTATAACTAAAGATGAAAATGGAGAATACGGAGAACAACAATCCATGGCATAGTGTGAGCTTCGGCGCAGGAGCCCCGGAGGTGGTAACAGCCATCATAGAAATCCCGAAAGGATCGAAGGCAAAGTATGAGTTGGATAAAGATAGCGGGATGCTGAAGCTGGACCGGGTACTTTTTTCCTCCATCCACTACCCGGCCAACTATGGCTTTATCCCCCAGACTTATTGCGATGATAAAGACCCGCTGGATATTCTGGTGATCTGCTCGATTGACGTGCAGCCCATGTGCCTGATTGAGGCGAAAGTGATCGGAGTAATGCAGATGATCGACAACAACGAAGAAGACGACAAGATCATTGCTGTAGCTTATAACGACATGTCGGTGCGCCACATCAACGATATTTCGGAGCTGCCGCCGCATACCTTACTCGAAATGCGCCGCTTTTTTGAAGATTACAAGAAGCTGGAGCAAAAAGAGGTAATTGTAGAGCAGTTCCTGGGCCGTGAGCATGCTTACAAAATTATCGGCGATAGCATCGAACTCTACAATTCGACTTTCGGAGAGCCCGTTAAAAAGAGCAAAGCAATATAAGGTAAAAGCCTCTTATTGTAAGCCTGGTATGGGGAAACCTGTGCCAGGCTTTTTGATTTTATGCAGATAGTATGATAACAGTTGAATGAAGGCGAATTTGTTGCGTACTTGCAAGTAGAAGATGAGTCAGAACAGAAGTATCGGGATAGAGAAGCATCGTGCCGTGCCGCCCCTGCACACGTTGCCGGAGCAGGTGCTCAATAGCCTGTTGTACAGCAGCGTGTTCATTTCATGCTGTGGCTTCTGCTTAACCGTAGAAACGTACAAGCTCGCCAAGCTGCCCGTATCGCTGCCAATGGCTCTGTTTGTGTTTCTGGCGACGCTCTTTACCTACAACCTTAGTAGCGTACAAAGTCTGCTAAGGCGGCCACAGCAGCGAAAAAGCAAGCAGAGCGATGCCTGGGCGCAACGCCACAAAAAGAGCATGGCCCTGCTGGGGCTGGTAAGTATAAGCGCCGCCGCAGGCCTGTACTTCTACTTCGACCTGCACATAAACCGCTGGCTCATGTTGCACCTGGCGCTCATCTCGATTGGCTACACCGTGCCCGTGGGGTACAAGTCCCGGAAAGTGCGGCCATTGCGGAGCGTTCCTTTGTTAAAGGTATTTCTGATTGCTTATGTATGGGCCGTGGTCACAGCGCTGTTTCCGCTCATGGATACGGGCCTGCAAGTATGGGCGCACCAGGCCCTGCTCCTGTTTGCCCGCCGTTTCCTGTTTATACTTGCCTTGGCGCTTCTTTTCGATATCCGCGATTATACCTACGACCGCAGCACCAACACGCTTACGTTTCCGGGCCTCATGGGCGTGCGGAATACCAAGTTGCTTTCGCTGGTGCTGTTGCTGCTCTACGTGATCATCTCTGTGAGTACAGAAACGGGGCCGGTGCAAATAGCGCTGGTAGCCAGCGGCCTGAGTTCAGCTTTGGTGGTGTTCTTTTCATCAGAACATAAGCCGCGCATTTACTACGCCTTGCTGGCAGATGGCGCTATGCTGCTGCACGCAGGCCTCATCTACCTGACGCTTCGCTGAGGTGCTGTAGCTGTAGGAAAGCCTGCGGCAGGTGGTCTACTACGTCAGAGGCCGTCATAGATATGTCGCCAACCGTCTTCAGCGCCAGGTCGCCGGCCAGTCCGTGCACATACACGCCCAGGCGGCAGGCATCTTCCAGGCGATACTGCTGGGCTACGAGGGCCGTTATCACCCCTGTTAGCACATCGCCGGTGCCGCCGGTCGCCATACCGGCATTGCCTGTTGTGTTAAAGTAAATGTTTCCTGTCGGCGTGCCAATTGCGGTGTTGCTGCCTTTCAGCACAACATAACAGCCATACTCGCGGCAGAACTCCAGCATATCTTTGAGACGGTCGTAATCGTTGTTGCTTTTGCCTACCAATCGCTCAAACTCTTTGGGGTGTGGAGTAAAGATCACGTTATCCTTCGGCAGTTGAGCTTTCAGCTTGTCGCTGCTGCCAATGATGTTAATGGCGTCAGCATCGATCACCAATTGGCTGTTGGTGGTAGCCAGCAGCTGCCCGATAGCCGTTTTGGTTACCCGCTCAGTCCCGATGCCCGGCCCAGTGCCAATCACATTATATTTGCCTATATCAGGTGGCAGATGAGAGAACTGCCGGCGGTTCTTATCTACCAGTGTCATTGCTTCTGGTACGGCAGTCTGCAGAATATCGTACCCTGCTGCAGGTACATGCACCGTTAGCAGCCCCACGCCTGAACGGAGGCAGGCGCGGGAAGCCAGCACGCAGGCACCCATCTTGCCGAAGCCACCTGCCAGCAGCAACGCATGTCCGTACAAGCCTTTGTGCGAAAACTTTTTGCGAGGCTTCAGCAGTTGCTGCACATCCTGCTGTGTGGTGAAGTATAAATTAGTTTCGGTGGAAGCAATAAAGCGTTCACTCAGGCCGATCTGCACCACTTGCCAGGTACCGACATATTGTTCGTGCTGCGGCAGAAAGAACGCCTGTTTCGGCAGCTGAAAACTAACAGTATACGTGGCCTTTACAATAGCGCCTTCCTGCGGCGTCTGGCTGTCAGTATAAAGGCCCGAAGGCATATCGATGGAAGTGATGCAAGCGCCGCTGGCGTTCAGCAATTCGATCACCTGCGCATAAAAGCCAGTGACAGGCCGGTTCAGGCCAGTGCCAAAAAGCGCATCAATGACGTAGGCCTGTGGCGGAACCTCCGGTAGCTCTTGGCTGGATTGCAGCCGCCGCTGCTGTACCTGTTCCGGTAGCCGCTCCAGGTTCGCCTGGTAATCGTCGGAGGCTTTGTTGGGATCACCTACCAGGTATACCTGCACCCGGCATCTGTGCTGCAGCAGCAGGCGGGCCACCGCCAAACCGTCGCCCCCGTTATTGCCTGGCCCACAGAAGATCCACGCCTCTTCCGGTTGAAACTTGTTCTCAAACCAACAGGCAAATGCCTTCGCCGCCCGCTCCATCAACTCTAAAGATGTAATCCCTTCTTCTTGTATGGTATAGGCGTCGGCTTGTCGGGTTTGGGCAGCGGTCAGGAGTTTCATAGTGTTTGATGAGGTTTCCTAAATATACTGCTTCTAGGGTATGAGGTTGTTGTAGGATGATAGAGGGTATACTTGGTAGCTACTTTTCACAATCAGAATTGGCTATTCTTACTAGCTGCTGTTTAATGCTCGATTTTTATACTTCCAGCTGTAGTTAGTAGCTGTGGTTTATACTTTAGCAGGCAGGCTATACTTGCTAGCTTCTGTTTGATGCGCAGTTTTATGCTTATCCTGTTTCATCTTTGGCTTTGGTGCGCTCTAAGCCTACGAGGGCACGTCCTGGGGGTGCAGGCGCCCCCAACAAGGGCATCGCGCTGCTTTCATTTCCTGCCCTCGTGCTTCGGGCTGCCTCGCCCAAAAGCTCGTCACCGGAAACTCTCGAGGCGCTCCACCCAAGGACTGGAATCTTTCTCATAACTGCTGCTTATACTTGAGATGAAGCACAAATATCTTTATACAAGTATAACTCTGAACTTCTTACTCTCTCTTCTACTTCTCCTCATTTCTCATCTGGAAAGGATCTTGGTGGAAGGAAAGTGTCCTGATGAGCAGCGACTACAACGCACCTGCTCCAGCTAAAGCAACAACAGAGCTCCTCTCCTTAGACAAGGGAGAACGCGAGTTCGAAGCTTGCGGGCATAGCTCTGAGAGGCAAGGGGTGGTTGGACACGGCACCACAATGCTTATACGCCATCCCAAAGCAACTGCATAATTGCTTTGGCTGTACAAGCACCGGCTTAAAACGCCAGGGTGGCGGTAAGCTTCAGGGCAATATTATTTTTGGGCGCTTTGGCAGCATAAGGGCCGTAGTGGTAAAAGGCGCCTATGCCTATACCGGAGAAGGCTGACTGCAGAAGGTTGTTCAGCAGCAAACCTGATTCGTAATATCCTTTGCGCATGCTTTGGTACGGCTGCTCAGGTGCCAGCGGCTGCTTCAGATCGCCAAAGCCAATATTCGTCACCGCTACCAGATCGGGATGGAAAAGCTTGGTGCGAAACAGGCGCTTGCCAAAGTCCTGCTGCCAGAAAAGTGCGGCGTAGCGGTCAGCAAAGAAGCGGAATGGCGGCATGGTCTCAAAGCCTTCGCCGGCGTATACTTTGTAGTCGGGGTTGTAGCTACCATAGCCGTTAAAGAGCGTCACCAGGGGTGGCTGCCCGTCAATGTAGCCGCCGGCAAAGGTCAGGTAGCTCTGGCCAAACGTGCGGTGGCGAAACGATGCCTCCAACCGGCCCTCATACTTGTTATACCCATAGGCTCCGTGCAGCAGCCCGTTAAACCCGCGGGTATACTGCAGCCATACTACCGGGTACTCTGTCGGCATGGCCATCCGTTGGTGAAACTGCTCCATGTACTGCTCGCCATAGGCATAGCGCAGGCTTACCACGCCTTCTGTGAGGTTATACTTACCCGGTGCGGCAGGTAGCGTAGGGCGGCGCACTTCATAACGAAGCGCTGTTTGCACCTGCAGGTAACGTTGCAGCCGGGCAGAGAAAGCGGCGCTGTAATGGGTGGTATAATCCAGGTAAGGGAGCAGCGCCCACCGCAGGTCTTTCAGCAGAAAACCCTCTTGCTGAAAGGGCAACCGGCGGCCACCTGGCTCCAGCAGATCCTCAAAATAGACGGCCTTCAGTGTCAGCTCCGACGGCTTGTGCAGGATAACGGAAGCATCGGCGCCATACTTGGCCTGGTCGTCTCTGAAGCCATAGCCCCAGTAACCGCCCACGGCAAAGCGTTCTGACAGCCTGCTGTTGGTGTGCAGGCCAGCTCCCAGCCGAAGCCCTTCAAAGTTGCCCACGCGCAAGAGGCGGTTCAGATCCAGGCTGATGGGGCCGAGCGGCAGCTGCCGGGTTGTCAGGAACTCTATTGTGCGGAGCGTGCGGTCCAGGTGCTCCACTTTGCCGACGCTGTCCAGGCGCTGGTAGGTGCGCTGCTCCAGCCGGTTAAGGGAGTCCGGCCGCTGTTGCTCCCAGAAAGCAGCTGGCTGGCTGGCCGCATCAGGTGCCTGCTGCAGCGCTACTACTCCAAATTCTGATTTCCGGAGAGTAGGATGCAGGTTGATGTTGGTGATGTAAGTACGGATATGGCCGTAGGGCTGGTGGCCGCGCAGCTCTATTTGCGGAATGGTGATCTCCACGTCCAGCTCCGTCGGGAACCACTGCTGCTGCGAGCCTACTTGTTCAAACTGCTGCTGTAGCTTCAGGCCGCGCTGCTCGCTGTTAGTGGCCGATTGTGCCAGCACGTTCTGCACTGCCCAGCCGTTGCTGTTGATGTAGAGGATACCTTTCAGCCCATCGAAGTTCTTCCCCTCTTCCGGCGTAAAAGAGATCATAAAGGTGGTGTCCTGCCCGATGACGGATGTTTGCTGCAGCACGAAGTTATACTTGCGGGTACTGCCGGGGCTCAGCGGACTAAGGTAGCGCTTGCCGAAAAAGACGGGCATGTCGTCGTACACGGAGAAGTCGCGGGCTTCGGCGGCTACAATGCCAAAACTAGGCTGCTGTAGCCCCGATACGCGGGTGGCCCGGATGGTTTCTTTGCGCAGGTTGGGCTGCAGAAAGGCATAGTCGGTTATACTTTCTGACAGGAACAGGTGCTGCTTCGCCAGCAGGGCATGCATTTTAAGATAGGCCGAATCCTGGGGCGAGAGCTGCAGCGTGTCGCGCAAATCCAGGTGGCGGGCGTCGGTGGCGGTAAGTATAAATTTGTTGTAGGTGCGGTAAGTATATTGGGGCAGGTTTTTGATGTCGTTGCGGTCCCGGTTTTTAGTAGCCAACCGAATGATACGGTGCGCCGGGTTTTCGGCAGAGCCCCGTACGATCACTTCCTGCAGCTGCGCCAGCGCCGGTTGCAGGTATACGTCGAGGGTAGCTGCCGAGTCAGGGTAAAGTACCTGCGTCTCATACCCGACATAGCTAAAACGCAGGCTGGTAACCGGCTTTCGGTGCCGGAGCCGGTACTCGCCATCGAGGTTGGTGGTGGTACCTGTTTCGCCGCTGTTGGCCACAATACTTACAAACGCCAGCTTTTCGTGGGTGCGGGCATCGCGCACAGTGCCCTGCAAAATGTGCCCCTGCGCGGCAGCGGCCATGGTGAGCAGGCAAAAGGACAGGAACAGCAGGAGGCGTTGTAAAGACATCTGGTAAAGATAAATAAAAGGCGCTAACTCAACCTCGGGAGCCAGCGCCTTTCTTATACTTTATACTGTAGTGCCGCTGCCTAAAACTGCACTAGTATGGCCATTCCGGGTTGCCCGGTGGGTAGAACAGTAGGTAAAACGGCCGTATTGTAGCCTTGTTTCTTGAGCGCCATCTTCGCGTTCAGCCAGTAAACCGTGTTCACCGACAGGATGCCCACACCCGCACCTGCCAACACATCGGCCAGCCAGTGTTTGTTGTTCAGGATGCGCATCACGCCGGTGGCACTGGCCACTGTATAGCTGCCAATGCTGATCCAGGGGCTCTTATGCCGGAATTCTTTATCTACCATTGTCGCTACGGTAAAGGCAAAAGCCGTGTGCCCCGACGGAAAAGCTGTAGGATCCCCGTTGGGCCGGTCTACATTGGTGATCTCTTTGGTTGGGAATACGATGAGGGTGGTCAGTACGCCGGAAGCAGCCAGCAGGGCCGCCTGCCGCCCCAGGTCGTGGCGGTTTTGGGAAGATAGCAGGTCAAATGCAAACAGCCCGACCATCGGGGTAAAGAACAGGTAATTATCAATCTTGGTGCTGAAGTTTGCATACTTCCTGTTGCGTAGGTCGCGGGCATCGAAGCTGCTGATGATACCATGCCCATGGATGGTGTAGAGCCCGGCTGCTACTAAAGCCGCAGCGGGTATTACGGCTCTTTTCAAGAAATGGCCGTCGCTTCCTTCCAGGCGTTGCGCATCTGTAAAAGGGTGCTTTTGCCCGGGCAGCACCGAGTCGGCAGGTATAACACTGGCTGTATCAGCGGCGGTATTCTGCTGTACCTGTGCCTGCACAGGGGCAGGGGCCAGCCAGATGCTAAGCCACAGCAGTTGGACAAGTATCAGGTTCTGTCGTTTCAAGGTTGTTATTTGTGAGATGTTATCAAAATATTAACAAGTATAAATGGGAACGAAGCCACTTATACTTAGGTTTTATAACATCTCAACAAAACGCAGCGGCATGCCCGGCAACTGGTGGTGCCATTTTGCTCTGTAACGGTGGGGCAGTAGCTCTCAGCGGTCTACTTCACCCAGCACAATATCTACGGAGCCTACAATGGCAATCATATCCGCTATCATACAGCCGCGGCTAATTTCGGGCAGCACCGACAGGTTGACGAAGCTCGGCGCCCGGCCTTTGACACGGAAAGGTACATCGCTGCGGTCGGTGGTGCGAAAGTAGTAGCCCAGCTCGCCGCGTGGTGTTTCGCCCCGAAAGTATAATTCCTGTGTGCCCGTCATACGCATCTTTTTGGGGCAGGCGGCCTGCGGGTCAAAGTCGGGTGTGCGTTTGTAGTCGGTGGTGAGGCGGTCGAGACACTGCTGGATCAGCTTCACCGATTGGCGGCACTCCAGCGCCCGCACATAGTTGCGGTCCCAGCAGTCGCCGGTGGTGCCGGCCAGCCCCTGCCCGATGGGCACGTCAAAGTCCAGCTCCGGGTACACGCTGTAGCCATCGATGCGGCGCAGATCATACTTCAGCCCGGAGCCGCGCAGCATGGGGCCGGAGCAGGCGTAGTTGATGGCCACATCCAGCGGCAGTACGCCTACGTTGGCAGTGCGGTCGATAAAGATCTTGTTGCTGAGCAGAATGGTGTCCAACTCATCAAGCTTAGGCAGCAGGTAACTGATAAACTCGCGGCAGCGCTCTTCAAAGCCAATGGGCAGATCATAGTATAAACCGCCCACCCAGATGTAGTTGTAGAGCATGCGCGCGCCGCACACCCACTCCAGCAGGCGCTGGATGTGCTCGCGGTCGCGCAGCAGCCACAGAAACGGCGTAAAAGCACCAATATCGATGGCATAGGTGCCGATGGCGACAAAGTGTGAGGCGATGCGGTTGAGCTCCGTTACCAGCACCCGGATGTACTCCACCCGCTTCGGAATCTGGTCCGTAATGCCCAGCAGTTTCTCCACGCCCATGCACCATACATGCTCCGAGTTCATGGCGGCCAGGTAGTCCATGCGATCTACGTAGGGAATGGTCTGGTTATAGGCCATGTTCTCGGCATGCTTTTCAAAGCAGCGGTGCAGGTAACCAATGTGCGGCACTACCTCCTGAATGATCTCGCCATCGGTGACCACCTCCAGGCGCAGCACGCCATGGGTGCTGGGGTGCTGCGGCCCCATGTTCACGATCATCTCACCCGCCTTCAGGTTATCCAGGCTAAACTTGTTCGGCTCTGACTGCAGCAGGTAGTTGGTGTAGGTGGACACGGGGAGTTAGAAAAGTAAAAAGTTAAATTTAGAAAGTAGCTGCAAGATCGGAAAAATGAGGGAATTAGGAAGGGGTTTGTTGCCTGTGCCTTTCCTGTGTGCGGCTTGAGGCATTTAAGATAGAAACTACTGCCGCTTCCTGCGTCGCTCGAAGTTGGTTCCGGCCTATTATATTGTAGCTAATTTATATAGTATAACCGTTAGTTCAGTTACGGTTATTGGTTATATTTGGTAGGCTAAACGTAGTGGGTTACGTTTAGGAACAAGTTATGCTCAATTTCAAATAATGAATCTATGAAGGATAGCTCAAGCAAATGGAAGGATTTTTTGTTGAAATCAAGCGTCCCACTTGAGTATGAAGTAAAAAGGCTTCTCGATAATTATGGTTGTTTAAGCACGTTTGAATACACTTACTTGAGAAAGGATGAGAATCAAATTCTTAATGAATTCTCATATGATATAGATGCGTCTTTCATCAAAGGTTCACACTTCTTTGAGTTAATGATAGAGTGTAAATATCGAGACCCTTCCACAAATTGGATTTTCACTCCTGAAAATTATGAAGGCTTTCAAGAAGTAAAACCTTATTCCTTTATAAATCCCGTTGATGCGTTTACGGATTTTCATAAGTTTCGAGATTTAGAGTATGAGCCTTTAGCACCTCTCTGCGGGAAAGGGATAGAAATAACATCGGATGGACAAAATCCCAAAACAATTAGCCAAGCAATATATCAGTTAAGCTACGCAATGGCAGAAAAAGTTGTCATTGGGATGGAACATCAATACGAAAAACTTTTAGGTAATATTGATATGGTTTTTTATCCTACACCAATCATAGTAACTACTGCGAACTTATTTCGCTTGAAGGAAAATGTGAGTATAGAAGATATCAAAAAATCAAAGTCTATAGATGAGATAAGTACTAAAGAAGATTGCCTTATTTTAAATAATAATACAGGAAAGAGCTTAGAAGATTTTAACCTCAAGATATTTGATGATTTTATTAGCAAGTATGGCAGGGAAAATCTTAATAAAAAACTTAAGTCCTTCAATAAAGATATAGAATTTGTATGTTCTGTGTTTGCAAAAAATTATTGTCCCTCAGCAATAGCAATTATTCACTTCTCTGAGCTAAATACAGGATTTAAAAAACTATTTAATTTTTTTGAAGAGATTATTAAACCCTCAGAAAGGACACTTAAAAGGCTCGAAGAGAAGAACAACAAATTGAAAGAGATGTCTGAAAAGTTTGAAGCACTAAAGCAAAATAAAAACGAAGCATAACCACACCCATAAGCCAGCTGCGCCGCCTTATGGCCAAGTACGTTAGCCTACCTTCTAAACACATTTTGTTTCTGATTTGGGATGTTTCCGAATGGAAAGAACATACTTTAAACAGCCTATCATTCTAAAATTCTTATCTTAGTAAATTCATTCACTCTTTCTTAACAGGAATATGTTCACTACGAAAAATCTTGTGATCCTTTTTGGTGCGCTGCTCACCATACAGGCCTGCACAACGCAGCCAGAGGGCAAAAGTGTCGCGATACAGGGTATAGACGCTACGCTCCAACCCGGAGACGATTTTTTCCGGTATGTGAATGGCATCTGGTACGATTCTGCCCAAATACCTTCTACGCAGGCAGGCGTAGGTGCTTATATGTTTATGAATTACCCGCAAAGGATTCGTCTGCAAGGCATATTGGATAGTGTCTCTCTCGGTAACAACCCGGCGGGTAGCATTGGGCAAAAAGTAGGGGACTTTTATGCGTCAGGGATGGATACCCTAACTATAAACCGGCGGGGCTATGACCCTATCAAGCCCATACTGTCACGCATAGATGCCATCAGCGATATTCCGTCCTTAATGAAGTTTGTGGCTGATGAATCGAAAGTTTACAATACTTCTATTGTGGGTTTTGGCGTAGGCCCTGATGACAAAAACAGCAGTATGAATATTGCCCAGGTTTACCAAACAGGAATCGGGCTTCCAGACAGGGATTATTATTTTAAAACAGATCCATCCACGCTCGGCATCCAGGAAGCGTACAAAAAATACCTGGCCACCTTATTTGAGCTTACCGGTAAGGATGCCGTAGCGGCAGTAAAAGAGGCGAATTTGGTTTACAACATCGAAAAGCAAATTGCCGCCTCACATAGAACAAGAGTTGAACTTCGGGATGTTAAAGCGAATTACAATAAGCTGGCCGTTTCCGATCTTGCAAAGAGACAACCTGCTATCGGGTGGCAACAGGTGCTCCGTGGTTTAGGGGCAAAAACTGATTCTATCGATGTGATGCAGCCTGCCTATTATGAGCAATTGAACAAACTCCTCCAATCCATACCTGTTGAAGACTGGAAGGTTTATTTGAAAGCCCGATCAATGAGTAACTATGCGGATGACCTGAGCAAGCCCTTTGTGGATGCGCAGTTTGAGCTTACCAAAGTGCTGTCAGGGCAAGCGGTGCAAAAATCACGCGGTGAGATGTTGACCAGTGCGGTGGATAATTTGCTGGGTGAGGCTTTGGGGCAGTTGTATGTGAAGAAATATTTTCCTGAATCTGCCAAGAAACGGATGCTGGACTTGGTGAACAATGTGCAAAAAGCATATGCAGCAAGAATTGACAAGCTTGACTGGATGAGCGACAGCACAAAACAAAAAGCCAAAGAAAAACTGTTTGCCATCACAAAGAAAATCGGCTATCCCGATACATGGAAGGACTACAGTACGGTACCTATTGTACGGGATAACTATTTTGCCAATGTAGTTTCCGCCTCGGGAGGCCAATATCAATATGAATTGGCCAAATTAGGGCAGCCGGTGGATAAGCAGGAATGGTTCACCACTCCTTCCACCGTTACGGCTTATAATAACCCTTCGGCGAATGAAATGGTTTTCCCAGCGGGTATTTTACAGCCTCCCTATTTCGATAATGATGCTGATGATGCCCTCAACTACGGAGGCATCGGAATGGTTATAGGACACGAGATGACCCATACTTTTGACGACCAGGGCGCTCAGTTTGATAAGAATGGAAACGTGAAAAACTGGTGGACCAAAGAAGATTATGAAAAGTTTAAAGCGAAGACCCAACAGGTCATCGATCTGTACAGTTCATTTACCGTATTAGATACCCTGCATATCAAAGGTGCAATGACAGTAGGCGAAAATACCGCGGATGTCAGCGGAGTGGCGGTTGCCTATGATGCATTTAAAATGACCCCTGAAGGACAGGATACGACAAGAATTGGTGGCTTTACTCCAGACCAACGGTTTTTTATATCTGTGGCCAAGATCTGGAGAGTAAAAATGAAAGATGAGTTTCTGCGTTTGTGGATAAACAACAACCCGCATTCACCTCCTATGTGGCGTGTTAACGGTCCTCTGATGAATACCCCCGCTTTCTATTCAGCATTCAATATACAGCCGGGAGATAAAATGTATGTGCCGAAGCAGGATAGGATAGCCGTTTGGTAAACTGTTGGGAGCGAGCATGTTTTACATGTAAAATGCCTGTTTTAGAAAATCAGGTTCAATATAACTTGGCAGTTGTCATGCCCTTGCTACAAGTTTAGCGCCGGTGCAACTTGTGGCAAGGGCATGAAGCCGGTTTGTAAAGGTGTGTAATTTGTAAACTATACTTAGGCTTTTACTATACTTATGCCAATCACAAACTGGCTGCCATACTTTACCACTGCGCTTAAACTGGCGGTATGTTTTTGAATGGAAGGTTATGGCGTGCTTTTTCTAAAAGGTTATGAGATAGGAGAAGGCTGCAAACCCGTGCCAGCGAAAAGAATGCTTAGCCATAGTCCATTGTAACGCCGCAAGAACCGATCCTCTTTCATCTCCGCTAGTGCGAGCTTGCAGCTCGTACTTTCAATCTTTAAGAAACAGGCAAAAGCACAAGCTAAAAGCTCGCTCCACCGAAAGGCTTTTGAAGCCTGGCCTTTATAGTTGGTGATAGCCTTTAAAAAAGTACATAAATTAAAGGTTTTAAGTATATTGCCTTTGCAATTTACTTCCTTATGAAATTCCAATATCTCCTCTTGATTGCCCTGCTGCTCCTGGTTGATATCCTGACCTTTACGCAGATCGCCTCGCTGGTGCGGCAGCCATCTGATCTGGCCGTGGCCGGAGGACTGCTCCTGCTGGGCGTGCTGGCTGCAGCCAATTTCTTTGTGATCCGCTATGCTTTCTCTAAACTCAACGCTTAAATGAACCGACAGATCTTTACCTGGAGCCTCTCTTTTGTGCTCCTGCTCGCCCTTACCATCACTATGACCCAATCCTGTACCCGCATTGACGCTGGCCACGAGGGCATTTTAGTAAAACTGTATGGCACCGACAAAGGCGTACAGGACGTGAGCCTGGTAACAGGGCGCGTGTGGTATAACCCATTTACCGAAGAAGTATACCAGTTTCCGACCTTTGTGCAGACCGTGGACTATGCGCCCTTTACTGTAAATGCGAAGGATGGCTCTGTTTTTACCGTCGACCCAACCATCTCGTTCCAGGTGCTGCCCGGCCACAGTCCGCAGATCTTCAGCAAGTACCGCAAAGAAATCGGCCAAATCACCGAGACGACGCTCTACAACTACACCCGCGATGCTTTCCGGATACAGTTTAACCAGTACAGCACCGACAGCATCATCTCGAACCGCCAGAGCTTTGAAGACAAGGTGCAGCAGGCCCTCGGCGATGCCCTGCACAAAGAAGGCTTTGCCCTGGAGCAGATGACCAGCGGCCTGCAATACCCGGAAGTGATCGTGCAGGCTGTGAATCTGAAAAACCAGGCTGTGCAGCAGGCCATGCAGGTAGAGAATGAACTGAAAGTGGCTGAGGCGCAAGCCCGTAAAAAGATCGTAGAAGCCGAGGCCGAAGCTAAAGCCAATGAATTACGCCAGCGTACGCTCACGCCCCTGCTCATTCAGCAACAGTTCATAGAGAAGTGGGATGGCCGTACGCCGCTTTACGGTAACTCTCCTACGTTTTTCAAGAACGTGCAGTAGAGTATAAAGTAGAGCTTGTGAGAAGTATAACCGACAGCCTTTTTTTTCATGCCGGGTCCAACCACCCCTGCCCCTCAGAGCTGCGCCCGCAAGTTTCGAACTCGCGTTTTCGCTTGTCTAAGGAGGGGAGCCTGTAGTCGCTTTGGCTTAAGTATAAGCGTTGTAGTTCTGGCTAATCAGGATTTCCCTTCTACCAAGACCTTTCCAGGATAACAGGAGAAAAAAGCAAAGAAGTAGAAGTATGAGATTTATACTTGAGCTTAAGTATAAGCAGCAGCTATGAGAAAGCTTCCAGTCCTTGGGTGGAGCGCCTTGGCGGGTTCCGGTGCCCGCAGGGCAGCGCGCCAGCGCAGGTACACGCCACCGCGCAATGCCCTTGTCGGGGGCCCCTGCACCCCCAGGACGTGCCCTCGCGGGCTTAGAGCGCACCAAAGCCAAAGATGAAACGGGACACGTATAAAACTGAGGAAGAACGGCAACTAGCAAGTATAGCCTGTCTCGTAAAGTATCAAACAGCAACTAGTAAGGATAGCTTGCCTGCCAAAGTATAGACCACAGCTATCAAGTGTAAAAAAGCATACGCCAAGTATAGCCGGAAGTATAAAGTTTAGCATCAGCAGCAAGTATAGTCACTATACCCTACTCCGGCTTTTCCCGCTTATCCGAAAAAGGTGTTGGTTTTGTAATCAGCCATTGCGGCTCGCCTTTAAAGCCGTTGAACTCGTTGTGCTGGTCGAAAGGGACTTTAATGCCGTGGTAGTAATCCTGCAACTCATAATCCTTTCGGAGCGGGTGGCCTTCCCAGTCGGTGGCGCAGAGGATGCGACGCAGGTCAGGGTGGCCTGTAAATGCAATTCCCAGCAGATCAAATATCTCGCGCTCGTGCCAGTCGGCGGTGCGCCAGATATGGCTTACGGTGGGTACTTCCGGCATGGGCTGCTCCGGTGTGTTACGCGGCACCTGTACTTTCAGCGTCAGGTGGTGGTCGTAAGGGATAGAGTATAACGTATACGCCACCTCCATGGTACCCGCCTCAGGGCCATTGTCCAGACCTGTGAGGCAGGAGAGGTAATCGAAGTAGGTCTGTTCGTTGTCGTGCAGGGCCAGGCACACGTCGGGCAGGCGCCCGGGCGATAGCACCAGGTACGGCTGCAGGTTATCTGCTTTTTCGGCAAGTATAACTTCCGGCCCAAACTGCACCACTATAAAATCTCTTAACTCCTCGAACGTCACGGTTTATCGCTTCTTGGTGGTATAGCTCCTGCAACAAAATCCTGCGCCGCAAAAGCCTTTCCGGTACTCCTTCAAAAATACACATTAGTTTGGCAAAGGCCTAGTGCAAACCATCTTTATGCAGCACTAACAGCAGGCTGCCAATAGATTGATGGCGGCCACCTTTTCTTTGTTTGGGAAAAAATGTTAATTTTAAATCAGGTTAGTACCTCTCGCGTAACTAACAAACGTTAGTTAAACATCAAGGAGGATAGCGACCCTATCAGGAAGAGCAGCTTAACAGCTGAAGGCAAGATGCAATCAAAGAGTATACCTACCCAAACTTTTTTCAGAGGCGGCGGCGAAATGGGTGAGCGCATCCGGCTGTTAGACTGGGCCCAAACACCGCTCGGCCCTGTAGAAAAGTGGCCGCAGAGCCTGCGCACCGCTGTTAGCATCATGCTTTCCTCCAAAATTCCGATGATGATCCACTGGGGGCCGGAGCTGATCCACTTCTACAACGACGGCTACGCCGCCATCATGCAAACCAAGCACCCGGGCGCCCTGGGTGAGCCGGCGTATCCGTGGTGGGCTGAGATGTGGGACTTCCTGACGCCTATTTTCGACCAGGTGAGAGCCGGCGAAACTACTTATTTTAAAGACCAGCTGGTGCTGCCGAACCGGCGCGGCTTTATTGAGGAAGCATACTTTACATTCTCCCACAGCCCCATTTACAACGAAGCCGGCGAAGTAGGCGGCATTTACGCCACTGCCATCGAAACCACGACGGATGTGGTAAACCATCGGCGGCTGGCGATGCTGAGCCACCTGGCCGCAAGTACCGCGCAGGCGCATACACCAGCACTAGCCTGTCAGGCAGTGGCGACCTCTTTAGCTACCAACCCGCGCGACGTGCCCTTTGCCCTCCTCTACCTGCTGAATGCCTCGGGAGAAACTGCCACACTGGCCGGCATAACAGGTTTAGAGGCGGGAGGAGTGGCAAGTCCTGCCACGGTCAGCCTGAAAAAGGACGCCGCCGCCTGGCCGTGGCCGCTGGCACAAGTAGCGACAACCGGCAAACCGATCCTTGTAGCAGACCTGCAGGAGCGCTTTGGCGAGCTGCCGGGTGGAGCCTGGCCGGAGTCTCCGGCGCAGGCTTTGGTGTTGCCGGTGGCACGGGTTGGGCAGGATGCCAGCCAACTGCCGTATGCTGTGCTTGTAACGGGCTTTAGCCCACGCAGGTCTGTAGATGAGGGGTATACATCCTTTTACACGTTGGTTGCAGACCATGCCGGGCGGGCCATTGCCAATGCGCTGGCCTATGAGGCGGAGCAGAAAAGAGCCGAGGCCCTGGCCGCCCTCGACAAAGCCAAAACACACTTTTTCCACAACATCAGTCACGAGTTCCGGACACCCCTCACCCTAATGCTGGGTCCGCTTCGGGCGCTGCAGCAAACAGACCTGCCGGCAGAGGCGCTGGAAGAGCTGGCCCTGGTAGAGCGCAACGGGCAGCGCCTGCTAAAGCTGGTTAATAACCTGATGCACTATGCCCGGGCCGAGGCCGGGCGGCTGAAGGCAAACTTTCAGCCTGTAAATATTGCTGAGCTGACTACCGACCTGGCGGCTTCATTCCGTGCGGCCACACAAGCGGCCGGGTTGGCCTTTACCGTAGATTGCCCCCGGTTAACGGAGCAGGTATACGTGGATGTAGAGATGTGGGAAACGATCCTGTTCAACCTGCTGTCGAACGCCCTTAAGTTTACATTTGAAGGCCAGATTAGTATTCGGCTGCGGCAGGATGGAGAGCAGGCGGTTTTGACGGTGGCTGATACAGGTATAGGAATAGCTGCCGGGGAAATACCACAGCTCTTCTCGCGCTTTTACCGCATAGAGGGGGTAACGGGCCGCACGCACGAAGGCTCTGGCATTGGCCTGGCACTGGTGCAGGAGCTCATTAAATTGCATGGCGGCACAGTTAGCGTTGCCAGCACAGCGGGAGAAGGCACCACGTTTACGGTAGCCCTACCACTGGGCAAAGCCCACCTGCCTGCTGATCAGCTAGCACCTGTGCCAGCAGCGGAGATGCCTACCACAAGCTCCGAAACCTACCGCAACTGGGTCGCAGATGTAAATTCAACCTATAAGTATAAACGGTCTGTGCCCGAACCGGAATGGCAGTCGGACGCTGCAGAAAAGCCGCTGGTGCTGCTCGTAGACGATAACGATGACATGCTGCACTACCTCCAGCGCGAGCTCCGGCAGGACTACCAGATACAGACCGCTGCCGATGGTGTTGCCGCCTGGGAGGCGATCCAAAAGCATCATCCGGCGCTTGTGATCTCAGATGTGATGATGCCCCACGTAGATGGCTTTCAGTTGCTGCAGCAGATCCGCAGCGATGAGCATACGCGCTTGCTGCCGGTGATGCTGTTGTCGGCCAGGGCCGGCGAAGAGGCCCGTGCTGAAGGGATGGAGGCCGGCGCCGATGATTACCTGATCAAACCTTTTTATGCGCGGGAGCTGAAGGCGCGGGTGAAAGCCAATGTGGAGCTCGCGCGTTTGCGCGGCCAGTTAACGGCTGTGGTTAGTAGTATGGCCGAGGGCTTTGCTGTGCTGGACCACCACCTGCGTTTCACCTTTGTAAATGCCCGTGCACTGCAGATCCTGGGGCTGATAAGCAAGCAGGTGAATGGCAAGCTGTTGCAGGAGGCCCTGCCTGCCGCTGCTTTTAAGGCGCTCCAATCGCGCATTGCCCTCTCGCAGAAAGACGAACTGGCCCGCACGTATGAGTTCCAGGCAAAAGGCCGCTGGCTGGAGGTGCGCATCCATCCGCTGGCAGAAGGCACCGCATTCCTGCTGACCGATATTACTTTCCGTAAAAATTCAAAAAGCAGCCTGCAGCATACCCTCGAAGAAACTGCCAGCCGCAACACGGCTCTGATTAAAGTAAACGAGACGCTGGACAGCTTTGTGCGCCTCGCCGCCCACGACCTCAAATCGCCGATCAATAACCTGAAAGCCTTGCTGCAGCTTCACCAGCAGGAGCAGCACAACCCTGTTTTGCAACAGGAAAGCTTTTCACGGATTCATACTTCTGTGAAGAAGCTGGACCTGACAGTAACAGGTTTGCTGAGCATTGTGAAGTTCCAGGCAAAAGGCGACCGCGGAACGCAGGAAATACGGTTTGCAGAAGTGCTGTCTGCCCTGCAGGAGGAGTTTGCCGGGGAGTTGCAAGCGCAGCACGGACAGCTTACCGGCGAATTTCAGGAAGCAGCCACCATCGTGTATGTGGAGGCATACCTGGTCAGCATTATCCGGAATATTGTGCAGAACGCGCTCAAGTATAGATCGCCGCACCGCCCGCCCGTCATTCACCTGCACACCGAGCGTGAACAGCATACGGTGCTACTGCGGGTATCGGACAATGGCATCGGCATCGACCTGGAGCGCTACGGCCATGACCTGTTTAAGCCCTTTAAGCGCTTTACGGATGTGGCCGAAGGCAACGGCCTGGGACTATACCTGGTGAAAAACATGGTAGAACGAAACGGCGGCAGCTTAGCAGTAGAAAGCAAGTCCGGCATGGGCACCACCTTCAACATCTACCTGAAAGAGTATAGCCGCACAGCGCCCCGGCAAGACAACGAAGCGTAGCACGGAAAGGAATATCCGGAGGAAAAAGGCAGTTTTTGTAAAGCCTGGCAGCAAGTATGGCCGGGCTTTATGCTTCTACAGGGCTTTCTGGCTTTTTATCAGCATCAGCCACAGGTTGGCCCTGCTGCGCGCGTTTGGCCATGATCTGCTGCACCGCTCGTGGCGCACGTATGGTTTCTTTGCGGATGATCTCCTGCAGCTGCAGAAAACCGCCAATCAGCGCTTCCGGCCGGGGTGGGCAACCGGGCACATACACATCCACAGGTATAATCCTATCCACACCTTTTACCACATGGTAGCCGTGCTCCCAATAAGGGCCGCCGCAGTTAGAGCAGCTGCCCATCGAGATCACGTAGCGCGGCTCCGGCATTTGCTCGTAGAGGCGGCGCACGCGGTCGGCCATTTTAAAGGTAACGGTACCCGCCACAATCATCACATCCGATTGCCGCGGCGAGGCTCTTGGTATAATGCCGAAGCGGTCCAGGTCGTAGCCCGAAGCATAGGCTCCCATCATCTCAATAGCGCAGCAAGCCAGGCCAAAGCCCATCGGGAACAGCGAGGTGAGTCGCGCCCAATTGAGCAGATCGTCCAGCTTAGTAATAGCTACGCCGCCTTCTCCTGTCTTCTCCTGCGGTAAATTCAAGTTCTTTGCAAATTATAAGTTTCGAATTGGCCAGATGCCCTTTATACCTGCTCCTGGTTTGATGCAGCTGTATTATAAACGCGTGGCGCTTGCCGGGCGTTCACTTGCTCGTACACGCTTAGCGGTATTTTTGAGCGGCTCTGCGGCAATATGGGTTTTGGCTTTATCCAGTCAAGGTGGCCTTTGGCCCAGGCATAGGCCAGGCCCAGCACCAGCACCCCTATAAAAAAGAACATTTCTGCCAGCGAAAACCAACCCCAGGCACCGTCTGTTGCTTCTATCAGTTCGCGGCGGCCAAACACCGTAGCCCATGGAAACAAAAAGGCCAGTTCCACATCAAAAATGATGAAGATGAGCGCCACCACATAAAAGCGCGGGTTAAACTGTATCCAGGCGTTGCCAATCGGTTCCTCGCCGCTTTCGTAGGTGGCCAGCTTCTCCGGGTTTGGGTTGTTCGGGCGGATCAGTCGGGCTGTAAACAGGCCAATCACCACAAAAATAGCCCCCCCGATCAAGAAAAGCAGGATCGTGCCGAAGTCTGATGTATAGGTTTCTGCCATGCTGTTGCAGCTGTTTATACAAATTTACAACAAAATTGCGGGATTGTTGGTGCGAGAGGGGCAGCGCTTGCAGAAGGTGTGCATGTTGCGGGCACTGGTAGTTTATTGTGGGCTACCTTATCCAACCACCCCTACCCCTCCTTAGATAAGGAGGGGTAGGGGTGGTTGGCCGGGATCAGCTGGTACTGCCTAAAGCAGCTTGAGTAGCGGTGCATGCCTGGTACAATTAGATTAGTGACTCGTTTTCAGGTGATAAAACCAATCTTACTAGAAACCTGTAACAGATAGAGCAAACACCTCACGCTAAAACAAACTTATACTATGCTCACCGGACGCGTAAACGCACCAGAGATCAACACCAAACAAGGCTGGCTCAATACCGACAGAAACTGGTCTATCAAGGAATTCAGAGGCAAAATTGTGCTGCTGGACTTCTGGACCCTCGGCTGCATTAATTGCCAGCACATTGTGCCGGACCTGAAGCGACTGGAGGAAGAGTATGCGGATGTGCTGGTGGTGATTGGCATTCATTCTGCCAAGTTTGATGCGGAGAAGCAGCAGGAGACCATCCGGCAGGCAATTCATAAATTTGGCGTGGAGCACCCGGTGGTAAACGATGCTGAGTTTAAACTCTGGAACCAGTATGGCATACGTGCCTGGCCAACGGTGGTGCTCATCGATCCGAACGGGAAAGTGGTGGGCCAGCATGCAGGCGAAGGCGTGTACAAGACAGTACAGCCGTATATCCAGAAGATGAAGGAGGAGTTTGACGGTGAACTGAACCATGAACCGCTGCCGTTCCACATGGAAACACCACCCAAGGCGACTTCGTTATACTTCCCTTCCAAGCTCATCAGCGACAGCGAAGGCAACATCTATCTCTCCGACAGCGGCCATGACCGCATTCTGAAGCTCAACCAGCAGGGGCAGGTGCTGGAGGTAATCGGCAGTGGGCTCCAGGGCTTCGACGATGGCGGCTACGAAGAAGCAACTTTTTACGAGCCGCATGGCCTGGCGCTGCACGGCGCTATACTCTATGTGGCAGACGTCAAAAACAATGCTATCCGGAAAGTAGACCTGGGCCAGAAGCGCGTCGGCACCGCAGCTGGCACTGGCGAACTGGGCTATTATTTCCGGGACGACAAACTGAATGAGCCCGTAAACCCCAACAGCCCCTGGGACCTGCTTATACTTGGCGGCTACTTATACATAGCCAATGCCGGCAACCACCAGATTCTGCGCATGGACCTGGCTACGGAGCAGGTATACCGCTTTGCCGGCAGTGGCCGCGAAGCGTTAACAGATGGCCTCCTGCAGGAAGCCGCTTTTAACCAGCCCAGTGGCCTCGCCCACAACGGCCCCGTGTTGTATGTAGCTGATGCCGAGGCCAGTGCCATTCGTACCGTAAACACGGAAACAGGTATGGTGCTCACGTTGCTTGGCAGGGGCCTGTTTGATTTCGGGGATGTGGATGGCGATGCGGATGATGCCCTGCTACAGCACTGCGTAGGTCTGGAGGTTATCGACAGTGATGTATACATAGCCGATACTTACAACGGCAAGATCAAGGTGCTGGATGTGCAGCGGCAGCGTGTACGCACCCTGGCAGAGGGGCTGCACGAGCCGAACGACATCCTCTTTCTGAATGGCCGCTTGTGGGTGACCAGCACTAACAGTCACCAACTCTTTACAGTTGATATCAGCACTGGCGAGAAGCAGGAAGTAGCCGTGCAGTACCACCAGCAGGAGGCGGCGGGTTAAGCCGGCACCTGCTGGCCGGTGAGGGTGGCGCGTAGTCGTTTAAAGTAGCGCAACATCACCTGGAAAATAGGACTTTGGATAAGTGAGTAGAAGAAAGTAGCAACAAAAATAGGGCCGCCCAGTAGAAAGCCGATTACCATCACCACAAACTCTACGGCAATGCGCGCCTTGGCAACAGAGAGCCCGGTGCGCTCGGCCATCGACAGCATAAAGCCATCGCGCGGCCCCGCACCAATGCCCGCTGCAACATACAGACCGCCGGCAATACCCACCACCACAATGGCACAGGCCAGCTGCAGAAAGTCGCGGTAAGTATGGCTTGCCTCCGGCAGCACCTGCAGCCACAGGAAAAAGTCCATGATCGGGCCAATGAGCAGTGCGTTCAGGAAAGTACCGATGTTGACGTATTTGCGGTCTATAAACCAGGAAACAGCTGTCAGCAGCAAACCGACAATGGCGCTCCAGGTACCGATGGATAAGCCCAGCTTCTGATACAGTGCCACGTGCAGCACCTCCCATGGGTGCAGCCCCAGGTACTTCACCTTCACGGCAATAGCGTTGCCGAAGCCGAACAACAGCAGTCCTGAAAAGAAGAAAATATACTGAATGACCCGCTCGCGCATGCCTTGTTTCTGTTTTGCCGGATGAGGGCGCAAGAAAGCGAAAATACGCGAAAGCGCCGGCATCTTTTGCCTGTTGTCGCTTGCGCCGGCAATAGCCAACTGGCTTAGCAGAAGCAGGCTGCCTGGTGCTGGCTAGGCGGCCGCCTGCTTTGCCAACTGCTGCTTTACGCGCAGGGCCTGCTGCACATGGCGCTCCTGGTGCAGCACCACAAACTCCAGCGTTTCGCCAATGCGCATCTTCAGTAGCTTAAAGAACTCCACAGGTACTGCTTTTTTGTGCAGGTTGGCGGCTTTCGCTTCCTCCAGCAGGTGCAGCAGTTCGGTCTGGTGCTGCAGGAACTCTTCGAGGGTGGCGCGGGTCAGGGCGCTGTTGTTGGGGTTCATGTGCTTCACCGTCTTGTGCTTTTTCATGTTTTGCGGGCGCACCATGTCCAGTGACTTTTTGCCGAGCCAGCTATAGCTTATACTTGCTGCAACCTGCCCGTTTGTGTTTCGGCTGATGGCGGTGGCCAGGGTGGGGTTGTAGTAGCGGCTGTAGCGGTTCAGGTGCTCCAGGCACTCCAGTATGCTCCAGCTATCGGGGCTGGGTTTGAAGTTGAGGCTGCTCAGATCGAGCGGGGCGAGTTCGGTAGCTACGGTCTGGTAGAGGCTGTTGGTGGTTTGGGAAAGCTGCGCAAGTGTGTTCATACAATTCATAGTTTTAGAGGATACACTGCAAAGATACAGCACCTTAGCTATCTGAATCCTTGATGCAGATCAAGATTTATACTCTCAGGCGGCTCAGCGTTTCGGGCGACATGCGCAGGTAAGAGGCGATATACTTTTTAGGGATGTGCTGAAACAGGTGCGGGCTCCGCTGCATCATGCGTTGCAGGCGCTGCTCCGGTTCGGGCAGCAGCAGGTCTACCTCCCGCTCTATCTTGCCCACCAGCGCCTTCTCTAATTGCTCGTACCAAAACCGTTTGATGTTGGGCCGGTGCTCCATCAGTTGCACAAAGTCAGCTTTGCTGATGCCCCGCAGCTCACTCTTTTTCAGCGCCTGGATATAGTATGCCGAAGGTTTCGCATCGACAAAGGAAGGGAAAGACACCAGCAACGTATTCGGGTAGCCAAAGCCCACGCAGATGTCTTCGTCTGGAAGAGGGAAGTAAATGCGCAGCGCCCCACTGGTCACAAAGTATAAACCCTGCTCCACCTGCCCCTGCCGGATCAGGAAATCATACCGGCTCAGCTGCACCCGCTTTTGCCAGAGCGGCTCAAAAGCATCAATATCCTCCGGGGTGAGGAAGGGGGCTTGCTGAAAGAGGCTGCGGAGCATGGGAGCGTTAAATTATTAAATTATCTACATGTTCAGAGAGTTCATTCAAAACAGCATCTGACATGTATTCTAACCGTTTCTCTTTTGCCAATTCTTCAACAGAATCGTAGGAAATGAACGAACATAAAGGGGCAAGTATATGCTTGAAAACTGGTCTTGATAATTCTCGCATTACTTTATCTTGTCTCTCAAGAGGAGCAACAATGTGTGCTTTGATATTAAGATTAGGTTGTAACGCCATCAGGTCTGCCATGCGTAGAATACCAGAATAAATAGAGGTTGTATGCTCTACCTCGAAAGCGCGCACGATTGAGTGACCTTTTATCCAGAGCACGTCAATATTCTCAATTGTTTTTAAGGTGTCGTTGTCATAGTTTAAGGGCAGGTCCTGCAGCATAGAATCTCTTTTTGGCTGCCAAACTTCCAGTACTCTACTTCTATCATTTTTCGGAATCCATACCTTATACTTCATGCGCTCACCAATTTGTGCGAGCAGTGCCTGAATTTTAATGGAATCGCGGGTTGGAGTGGGCTCATGTACTGAGCTTTCAGGTGTTACTGCAGGACTCCCTCCTTCAGTGCTTTCGCCACCTGTTTCAAATGGTATAAAATGCGCTGTTTTGTTTCTTCTGAATTCCTGATCTAGCAGTTGGAGTGCCGCCCTATCCTGGATTGGCTTGGAGCCTTGCAGGTATTTTATGGCCCAATGCTTCCCGCCGGGTTCAGATAAAATAGCTATATCAAATGGCTGGCAAAATTCTAATTCTTTGATCGTGAGGGCTTGAGCATATCGCTCCCCATCAGGCCAAGGCTTGTAATCTGTTATAGCATCCAACTTAAACCGAGCACCACAGAAGGTTCTCTTCCCCACTTTTACAGCCAGATAAATTATATTACCAGGCTGTGGCCCTCTATTGGAGAATCCTGCGACTCTTTGTTCAATACAAATAGTATAGTTTTCAACAGAAGTTGAACAGTGAAGGATTCTAGTGCTCATTAAGTTGTAAGAAAGAGTTGTCAGTATAGTATAAAGTTAATGTATAGGTATACATGTTCCTAATGCTTCCCCTCACCGCCGTTGCTCAAACTCCTTAAAGTTGGCTATATCCTCCTGCTCCTCCACCTCTACCTTTTCTACGCGGGCGCGCCTGGGTCCTTGGTGTACCCACTGCTGCAGTTGTTGCAGGGCTTCGTCGTTTCCTTCGGCTTCTAAGTATACGCTGCCGTCGGGCTCGTTCTGAACGAAGCCGGTGAGGCCCAGTTCTTCCGCTTTTTCCTGGGTGCTGGCCCGGAAAAAGACGCCTTGTACTTTGCCATACACGCGGATGGCGATACGTTTGGTGTTGCTCATGCTGTTGGGTATAGGTGGCTGCTACTCATCTTCTTTCTGCTTTTGCTGTCCCTTTGGTGTTCCTGCTCAACGCTTGAGCTGGCTCAGAAAATTAGCGGCATCAGCCACTAGCACAGTGTCGTTCATATCAGAGATGATGCCGAAGCAGGCATCCTTCTCCGGCACAAACAGGCGCCCTTCTGTCTCTATTTCATCCTCCTCTGTCCTGCGCTCCAGCAGCCGGAGCTTCACTGAGAAGCCGTTTTCCTGGTAATTTATCGGCGTATCGGAAGTGAACTCCGCCTCAAAGTAACCTTCTTTATTCGTTTCCACTTCCAGGTGCATGCCGGCAAAAGAGGCCGTGAGCCGGGCATGCGGAATAGCACTTAAAGCAAAACGGCGCAGCATACGAAGGCTTTGCTCGCCGGAATTTTCTTCATCTGCATCGTCCTGTTTCTTGTCTTTCTCTATTACCCGGCCTTTCAGGTATACATAGGTATCGGAGTTGTAACCGTAAAAGGGCAAAATCATGACCGGCCGCAGCAGGTGCAGATTTTCTTTCAGCTGTTCTCTGCCTGCATCCAGCTCCTGCTCCAGTTGTATGACGGCTTCGTACAGTTTCTTCTTTATATTCAAAATATAGTAAGTTTGTTTTCCCATTTTAAACGTGGCAGGCGAGCACAGGTTGATGCGTATACCAGGCATTTCGCGCCTGCTGCTCCCGACAGGCAATTGGACGAATCTCCGTTCAGGTAAATTCGGAGGGATTGGCCTGGCACGTTCTCATTCTGCTGCTTTAAGCGGCACAAGCAGGTTGTTTTAGAACGTTTCCGGGCGCGAAGTTTGTTCTTATAGCAGCAACAGGGAGCCGGGTTAAATTAGCTATCTTTGGCCCCTGGAGCTGACAGAGAGGCAGCGGAATCAAAACAAAGTAAAGCGATGTCATTGTTATTCAACGATTTTAAAAGCTGGGAAAGCCACTGCCTTACGGCAGGCGAGCCGCTGTACAAGCCTGTGCTGGAGTACGAAATAGAGCAGAAGGATCGCACCGAAGCCTTTATCTGGGAAAACATTGCCAAAGCCTATGAGGTGATGAAAGACGCCGTGCACACTGGCCTGACCGAAGACATGCGTTCGCGCTCAGGTATGGTGAACAACGGGGCCAAAAAGGTGGCTAAGTCGCCGGTAACGGTGCTGTCGCCGGAGTTTCAGATGCTGGTGTCGCGGGCGCTCGGGGCCAAGGAGGTAAACTCGTGCATGGGCCGTGTAGTGGCTGCTCCCACGGCTGGTGCCTCGGGTATTTTGCCCGGCACCCTCACCACGCTGCAGGAACTTCACCACCTCGACGACAGAAAGATACACGAGGGCCTGCTGGTGGCGGCCGGCATAGCCCTGATCATTGAGCAGAATGCCTCGCTGGCTGGTGCTGTAGGCGGGTGCCAGGCCGAGACAGGTAGTGCGGCGGCCATGGCAGCAGGCGCTATAGTGTACTGCCTGGGTGGCAGCATCGAGCAGGTGTTTACGGCAGTTGCGATTACCATACAATGTATGCTGGGCCTGGTGTGCGATCCGGTAGCGGGCCTGGTAGAAGTGCCCTGCATTGTGCGCAATGCCAGTGCGGCCGCTATTGCTTTCTCCTCGGCCCAATTAGCCATAGCCGGCGTAAACGCAGTTATACCGGTGGACCAATGTGTGGCAGCGCTTGGCGAAGTAGGCGAAAGTATGGAGCGCAAGTATAAAGAGACAGCCGAAGGCGGCCTGGCAAACACCCCCAGAGCCAGAGAAATAGAAAACTTTGTGCTGGTGCAGGACGTGGAGATTCTGCCGGATGAAGATGCAGAGTAGTTTTAAAGGATGATACAAGTATAGAAGGGCAGGAAGCAGAACAGCTTTCTGCCCTTCTTCCTTTCCGGGCGCTTGCTATAACGGTGCACACGTTCATATCTTCTGCTATCCTGTTGCTGATTCATAGCTGTACCGGATAGTTGTGCGGAACAAACGGGGCACAAGATAGCGGCTATACTTGTTTCAGGTGAATTTATACTTGAGTTGAAGTATAAACAGAAGCGTCTGCAGTGACACGCATCTTTTCGTAGCGCGCTTTTGGGCGGAGGAATAACTATTTTAAAGAAAACAGGTATACAACAGTTACTGCTATGCGGAGCAGGACTCCTGCAGATATTTTTTAATTTACCTACCTTCTAATTTAGAATCCCATGAACATGCAACATAAATTGAAAGCAGCGGCACTCGCTGCACTGACGGTTATATGCGCTTCTTTCGGCCAAGTGGCCCAGGCGCAAACCACGCCCACTCCTGCCCCTGCAACGCAGCAGCAGACGCAGAGCTTTACCGATGCCGAGTTGAAGCAGTTTGCCGAGGCGAATACACGCCTGATGAGCTTGCAGCAGGAGAGTGAAACGAAGATGATGGGCATGCTGCAGGAAGAGAAGCTCAGCGTAGACCGTTTCAACGAAATGGCCAATGCGCACCAGCAGCAGAAGCTGGCCGAACTCAAGGCGAGCCCGGAAGAAATGGCTGCTTTCAATAAAATAGCCCAGCGCATCATGGACATGCAACCTGACTTGCAGAAAGCAGCTGAAGTAGCGATCCAAAAAGATGGCCTGGCGCTGGACAAGTATAAGCAAATGATGATGGCTTACCAGCAAGACCCAGCGCTGCAGGAAAAAGTGAACAAGATGATGGTGAAAGAATAAATCCGCAGCATCAAGTATAAATAAAAACAGCCCTGCCGGATATCCGGCAGGGCTGTTTTTATTTATACTTACCGGCAGTTACTGCTGGCTCGGCTGCGGCTCCTCCTGGTTCTGAGAGAACTCCACAATGCGGAAAGTCTTTGATTTCCTGTCGTAATAGCCATAGTGTAGCTTATCGCCGTAGCGGTACACCGTCTGGTATTCCGGCTCCTGCTTCAGGTCGTCCTCATACTTTTCGAGTTTGTCCTGCAGCAGAACGGGCGCTTTCTCGCTCTCTACCTTGGCCAGGCTGTTGCTGTCCAGGATAGACCGGAAGTAGGTGCTTACGCCCGGGCCTGTCGGGAAATTGCTTTTCTGGCCCATCGGATCGTAGAAGTAGCGGCTGTAGTAAGGCGAGTTCAGGTAATAGCTCGGGATGGTATAAGCCGGCGTCCAGCGGCCCGGGATCATCACCAAGCCACGGCGTGTCTGGTAATAGCGGTCAGGGGTGCGCACCAGGCGGCTATAGTCTTGGTCGCCGTTGCGGCCATCCGATGGTGGCTGATAAGAGCCGATCGTCAGCTGAATGCTGTTGTCGCTGAACTTATCAACCGTAATGGCTGGTACGCCGCTGGCCAGATTTTTCATCACCTTCGAAGTTTTCTCGATCACGGTATTATCAGAAGAGAACAGCCCTTTGGTACCACGCTGGCGCACCGGCGTTGATTTGATCGTAATCTCCTCGTCACCACTATAGTTATACTCCTTGAGCGGCTGCAGCGTGTTGAAATCGTAAGCAGTCAGGTTCAGTTGGTCGCGCTCCAGGTGTACCCGAAACAGGATGTTATCGTTCAGGAACGAGTTGAAGCTGGGCCCTTTTTTCTGCACGATCTCCGGCAACGTGCGGTAGCTTGTTTTACCGGTGTTCCAGTCCAGCGTCAGGATCTCGGTGGTGGCTTTGTTGCCTTTCCCTTTTAGATCGTAGCCGTCGAACACCAGGTATACCTGATCGCCGTGGGTATAGATCTTACTGCGGTGATAGCCGGTGTACACGGTGCGCTCCAAGTCGGGGTGCACATAGATCAGGTCTGCCAGGCGGCCGTAGCGGTCGCGCACTTTCGGCATATCTGGTTTAAACACCTGCAGGTCCAGGTGCGCCATATCGTCTTCGGCATCGCGGTACAGGTACAGGTTATCCTTTTTATCCGTGTACAGCATGTAAAAGTGGTTGTCGTTGCCGAAGCCACCCACAAACGTTTCACCGCGCTTTATGTCCAGTTCCTGGTCCTGCAAACTGCGGAAAGCACCCGTGTTCCGGTTGATGGCAAACGGGCGTACGTACTCATGCCGGCCATTGGTGTAGCGGCTGTAAAAAACAAACTCATCATCAGTTACGCGGGTGCCCAGGACCTGTGGGTCCTGCGAAAAGCGGTAGGGAATCTCGTGTTGTGCCAACTGCTGCCCGTTGGGGCCCAGCAAGCTAAAGTTCAGCTTGCCATTCTGGAAGAAATATATGCATACGTTGCCGTCACCATCTGCTACCGTCACCAGATCTTCAGGGTGGCGCAGCGGCAGGTCAAGGTTCGCAAACTCTTTCTGGGCGCTCGCCATGGTGGCAAACAAGCCTAAAAAGAGCAAGGTTAGAATTGATTTACGCATAAGTTAAAGGCTTGAAATGTATACCTTTATAACGTACAAATATTTGGCCAAAGTATATAAATCAGCAGTGTAGCTCACAGAATTAAGTGTTGTCATGCTCTAAGGGATGATTTTGAAATGAGCGTACCCCAATGCTAGGATGCCCCATATCAGAACGCATCCAGTTTGCTGCACGAGCCGGATTGTGGGCGTGCTACATGCCGTGTTATTTCGGCTATCTACAATCGAGATCAGTATAATACCAGGTGTTTAGCTGTAGCAAGTATAAAATAAACTATACTTGCCAACCGGCAGGTAACGTGCCTGTTTTCGGCCAAATCAACTCTGTAACCAACCTATCTATGATGAAAACAACGCACCGTTTATGGCTGTTATGCAGTGTGCTGTTTATTGGCTATTCGCCATTGCAGGCTCAAACAAAGGACGTATACCCTGCTGCTCCCGGCAAGCTTGTCTTGCGCAGCCTTGGGGCTACCATTGGTGCCGGCGTTGCCGATATGAATTTAAAAGCGCTGAATAGCCGTTTGCAGGTGCTGGAGATCGGGCAACTGGACGGTACCTTGTCGGTTATTAACCTGAGCGTGTATGCTGGATTTAATGGTGGCTTTGGCTTGTCAGCAGATGTTAACCTGGGGACATCATCTGGGGGAGCGTATACAATACCAATACCATGCTCAAGCTGAATACCTTTTCCGCTGGCTCCACGCTCTACTACTCTCTCCTGACCACTAACCGCGTGCAGCTGATGGCGCTGGCCGGCCTGCGCATAAATGATATGCGGTTTACCTATAATTCCAACACCGGAGGGGCGCCTGCTTTTAACGACCTCTTCACAAACCCTGCTGCAAACAGCCGGGCTGTTGTGCTGCAAACCAGTACAGGTGCCGAATCAGCCACTTTCGGGGCGAGGTTTCAATACCGCCTCGGAAAGAAAGAGAACCTGAAAGCAAGGGAATACCGCCTGGGCATCGACTCCGGTTACAGTTATTGTTTTGATGACGTGACCTGGCAGGAGCCGCAAAGTAAAACCATGGTCAGGGACATGCCAGCTGTAAAGCCCGACCACTTTTACCTGAACTTCACCTTCTCCGCGCTACTGCTTCGCTGATACGCAGTAGCCATTGTTGCCTGGTGCAGCTATGCTGATGATCTGCCGTGTTCGGAAGTATAGAAATCATTGCAAGGATAAAGGAAGCTAAATAGAAGAGCCCGGCTAAAGTATAGCCGGGCTCTTCTGTAAGTATAAATGAGTCTTAAAACTCTGCGTTCTGCGGCGTTCTTGGGAAAGGGATCACATCGCGGATGTTGCCCATGCCCGTCACGAACTGCACCATGCGCTCAAAGCCCAAGCCAAAGCCGGCGTGCGGACAACTGCCGAAGCGGCGGGTATCCAGGTACCACCACAGGTCTTCCTCATGAATACCTACGCCTTTCATACGCTCTACCAGAATATCCAGACGCTCCTCCCGCTGCGAGCCACCCACAATTTCGCCGATGCCCGGGGCTAGGATGTCCATGGCAGCAACGGTTTTGCCGTCGTCGTTGAGGCGCATGTAAAAAGCTTTAATGTCTTTCGGATAGTCGGTTACGATCACCGGCTTTTTGAAGTGCTTTTCTACCAGGTAGCGCTCGTGCTCGCTCTGCAGGTCGATGCCCCAGCTAACGTCGTACTGAAATTTCTTCTTTTTGTAGTGATTAGAGTTCACCAGAATGTCAATGGCCTCGGTATAAGTCACGCGCTCAAAGCTGTTGTTCACTACAAACTCCAGCTTCTCGAGTAGCGTCATTTCCTGGCGCTCCTGCTGCGGCTTGCTCTTGTCCTCTTCGGCCAGGCGCAGGCCCAGGAACTCGATGTCGGCGCGGTTCTGCTCCAGCGCGTAGCGGATGATGTACCTGATAAATTCTTCGGCCAGGTCAGCATTCATTTTTAGGTCGTAGAAAGCCATCTCCGGCTCAATCATCCAGAACTCAGCCAGGTGGCGCGTGGTGTTGGAGTTCTCAGCTCTAAAAGTCGGTCCGAAAGTATAGATGTCGCTGAAAGCCATGGCGGCCAGTTCGCCCTCCAGCTGTCCGGATACCGTCAGGTTCGTGGCTTTGCCGAAGAAGTCCTGGGCATAGTTTACGCTGCCATCCTCGTTGCGCGGCGGGTTGATCGGGTCTAAAGTGGTGACGCGGAACATCTCGCCGGCACCTTCTGCATCCGAAGCCGTTACGATCGGCGTGTGCATGTACACAAAGCCTTTCTCGTTGAAGAACTTGTGCACGGCAAAGGCCAGCGTGTTGCGCACCCGGAACACCGCGCCGAAAGTATTGGTGCGGAAGCGCAGGTGGGCGATCTCGCGCAGGAACTCCAGCGAGTGTGCCTTTTTCTGTAGCGGATATGCTTCCGGGTCGGCTTTGCCCAGCACCTCAATGCTCGTGGCCTGCACCTCAAAGGCCTGTCCCTTGCCCTGCGAAGCTACCAGTTCGCCGGTTACGGCAATGGCAGCGCCCGTGGTCACGTCCTTCAGGGCCTCTTCGCTGAACTTCTCAGCGTCAGCTACTACCTGCAGACTGTGTATCGTGGAGCCGTCGTTTACGGCGATAAAGTTCACATACTTGTTGCCGCGCTTGGTGCGCACCCAGCCTTTCAGCAATACTGTGTTGCCTACTTCGGCCCCTTGTAGCAGATCTTTTACTTTTGTGCGTTGCATGTATAATGGTTGTTATCGCCTCCCGCTTCAGGAAAAGGCAGATGACTTTAAATGTATAAATTAAAACTGAGGCGGCCGCTATCCGCCCAAACCTTTTCGTAGCCTGCAGCCCGTACGTTAGGGAGCCAGCGCCTGCAGCAACAGCAAGCCTGTTGCTTTCCGACTTTGCGGGCAGGATTAAACTTTCGGTGCAGCTTAAGGCCACGTTAGTAAGCTGACATTTGCTTCCTGGCGTTTAAAATCCCTCAAAGTAACGATATTTTAACCTTTTTTGTAAATGCGAGTAAAATTATCCTAAATTTGAAGGTGCAGATTTTAGCGCAATTTCTCGTATAAACCTATATGCAGCGACTCGATTTAAGACAGCTTTTATCCCAGAAGTTATCGCCGCAGCAGATACAATTTATCAAGCTGCTCCAGATACCTACGGCCGAGCTGGAGATGCGCATAAAGGAAGAAATGGAAATAAACCCGGCCTTGGAAGAGGGCCGCGAGGAAACAGCCGACGAATACAACGACTCGGACGACTACGACAGCGGCGAGGATGACTACGGCAACAACGAGGACGTTGACATCAACGATTACCTGAACGACGACGAGATCAGCGGCTATAAAATGCAGGGCGACCGCGGCGGCGATGAAGAAGACCGTGAGATGCCGATTGCCATGGCGACCAGCCTTACCGACGCGCTGCTGGATCAGTTGGGCTTTCTGAACCTCGACGACAAGCAGTATAGCATCGGCATGCAGCTGATCGGCAGTATCGACAGCGACGGCTATATTCGTCGCGACCTGAGTGCGATTGTCAACGACCTGGCTTTTTCTCAGAACATCGAAACCACCGAAGAGGAGGTAGAAATGGTATTGCACATGGTGCAGACCTTTGACCCCGCCGGCATTGCTGCCCGTGACCTGCCTGAGTGTTTGCTGCTGCAGTTGCACCGCCGCGACCAGGATGCCACCACTGTGCTAGCCGAACGCATTCTGGAGGAGAGCTTTGACGAGTTTACCAAGAAGCACTACCAGAAGATTCAGTCGAAGTTTAATATTTCGGAAGAGGAACTGAAGAAAGCGGTAGATGTGATCATCCGCCTGAACCCCAAACCAGGAGGCGCCGGGGCCGGCATGACGCGCATCCAGTACATCATCCCGGATTTTATACTTACCAATACCAACGGCGAGTTGCAGCTGTCGCTTAACTCGCGCAATGCCCCGGACCTGCGCATCAGCCGTTCCTATGCCGATATGTTCGATGCCTATGATAAGTCGGACAAGAAGGACAAGAAGCTGAAGGAGACGGTAACATTTGTAAAGCAGAAGCTCGATGCGGCCAAATGGTTTATCGACGCCATCCGCCAGCGCCAGAACACACTGCTGCGCACGATGGAGGCCATCATCAAATACCAGCACGACTTTTTTCAGGAAGGCGATGAAAGTGAACTGCGCCCGATGATCCTGAAGGATATTGCCGAGGAGATCGGGATGGATATCAGCACCGTGAGCCGTGTGGCCAACAGCAAAGCCGTACAAACAGAGTTCGGTATTTACCCGCTCAAGTACTTCTTCTCCGAAGGCATCGCCACTGACTCAGGCGAGGACGCCAGCAGCCGCGAAGTGAAGCACATCCTCAAAGAGATCATTGACGGTGAAAGCAAACGGAAGCCCCTTTCGGACGAAAAGATAGAGCAGATACTCAACGAGAAAGGGTACAACATCGCCCGCCGGACAGTAGCCAAATACCGCGAGCAGCTCAACATACCCGTTGCCCGCCTGCGCAAAGAACTGTAGATCATCTGAGCATCAGACTGGTGCACTATACTTTCCTGCACGCAATTTTATACTTATCCTTCTGAATGATTTCGTAGGCAACGGGAATACTGCTTCGTCTTTCTTTAACTACGTTCTTAACAGGATAGCAGTACATCTCCAAGCTATAGTATAGAAGGAGATAGTTCCATTCTGAAAAGGAGGATTTTGCCGCTCAAGCAAACCAGTTCTGGTTTTATAAGATTTGTCTTTAGCGAAGTAAACCATACTTTGTAGGGCTGAAGGGCGGATTTATACTTTTGCCTGCATTTGCGTACACCAAAGCTTACACCTTAGCCAAGCGAACATGAACGTAACATTCCAGGAGCTGAAAGCGCAGTTTGAGAAAGTACTTGTTAAACATGGATTTTCGGAGGAGCGGGCGGAGCTTTGCGCCAGGATCTTTGCTGAGAACAGCCGCGACGGCGTCTACTCGCATGGGCTGAACCGTTTTCCGGTATTTGTGCAACTGGTCGCGAAAGGTATGGTTGCTGTACAGGCTGAACCTGAGTGCATCGGCCGGAATGGTGTGCTGGAAACGTGGGACGGCCACCGGGCGCCGGGTATGTATACGGCTACCCTGGCCATGCAACGGGCTATAGCGCTGGCGAAGGAAAACGGAATTGGCGGTGTAGCTGTGAAAGACACGAACCACTGGATGCGCGGCGGCACTTATGGCTGGCAGGCTGCCGATGCGGGCTGCATTGGCATTTGCGCCACCAACGCTATTGCCAACATGCCGCCTCACGGAGGGGCAGAGCCACGCCTGGGCAACAACCCGCTGGTAATTGCTGTACCGCGCAAAGGAAGAGGCCATCTGGTGCTGGATATGGCGATGTCGCAGTTCTCATATGGCAAGCTGCAGGAGTATGAACTGAAAGGAGAACAGTTGCCCGTAGCGGGTGGTTATGATAAAGACGGCCGCTTAAGTATGGACCCGGCCAGTATCAGGGCGTCGGAGCGGGCCTTGCCGATCGGCTTCTGGAAAGGCTCTGGCCTGTCGCTGATGCTGGATGTGCTGGTGGCCTCGTTAAGCGGCGGTCGCTCAGTTGCCAACATTACGGCTGACGGAATGGAAGCCGGTGTGTCGCAGCTCTTCCTGTGCATCAATGCAGAACATTTGGAGGAATCGATCATAGAAAACATTCTTGCCTATACCCGTAGCAGCCAGCCGGTAGAAGGGGGAGGAAAGGTGCTGTACCCGGGAGAAAGAACGCTACTTACCCGCCGCCGAAACGAGCAGGAAGGCATCCCGGTAAATGAAATGATCTGGCAGCAGGTGCTGGCACTCTAAGTAAAGATTTTGTTGGTATATTAGGAACAGTTTGCCAGCACTAAGTAGAGCGGTGCCAGTATGGCTGGTGCCCACAGCACCAGGCGGCAGGCGCAGCTTCCAATATATAAGTTACATTCATACTTCTTTCAAGTGAACCGTTCTTTTGCACAGGTGCTGTCGGTGGTGTTTCATCCGCTGCTTTTACCAACGTACCTTTTTGCAGTCATCCTCTTTTACCTGCCGGAGCCGCTGCTCGGACTCTCGTACCAGGGCCGCTGGATTATCCTGGGCATGTTGTTCTTTACTACTTTCATTATTCCGGGGCTCGGCGCTTATACTATGGTGCGTGCCGGGCAGCTGGATTCGATGGAAATGGACCGGCGCGAGCAGCGAGGGCTGCCACTCCTTTTCACCGGGATGTGTTATGCTGTAACAGCCTACCTACTGCACCACGAGCAGGCGTTCGATGCGATCTTTTATTTTGTGATGACCATCATGGCAGCCTCCGTTTTCCTCACATACTTGGTGTCGCTGTTCTGGAAAATAAGTGCGCATGCCATTGGCATGGGTGGTGGCTTTGGGCTGTTGCTGGCAATGAACAGGCTCATGCCGGATGCCGGGCTGCTGCCACCGATTGTCGTGGTGCTGTTTCTGTCCGGCGCGGTGTTATCGGCGCGGCTGGCGCTGCACAAACATACGCCCGCACAGGTCTACAGCGGCTTTGCCAGCGGAATGTTGCTGGCGCTGGTGGCAGCGCTTACGGCTAGCTTATAGATGGCAGCCAACGCAAAGCATGCCGGGTGCCGGAATACAGAGCAGGTCTGAAGTATAAGTATATAACGTATAAAGGCAGCAAAGCACTTGCTCCCTTTATACGTTATAGGCAAACGGCTTATGTTAAAAAGCGTAGCCCAGCGACAAGTTTAGCTGCGGCGATGGTGTGACAACGACGGCGGAGTTACCATCTGAAGTTAGTGTACGGCCTACAATGTAGTTTTCCAGCAGGGCGCCGGCTCCTTTGGCATACGCATACTTTACGCGTGCTCCCAGCGCGCCTGAAACGGCCAGGTTCAGGTGCGTACCCAGTTTAAACTGCCAGCCGAGCTCATAGTTCAGCTCCAGCGAGTTCTGGTAAAGGCGCCCGATAAAACGGTAGTCAGGATCTTCCGGAGACAGCTGCGGCTGGTCTAATGCATTTTCCTCAAACACCATAAAGCGATAACCAAACATAGGCCCATGGAAGAAACCGAAAGGCGTGCCGGACCGTTTTTTAGATGTATAATGGCGCTGGCTCATACGCACGGCAAAGCCCTGCACCTTTTTCCCGTTGTCCAGCAGGTTATCGCCTCCGTCTAAATAGGCTTTGTACAGGTAACTTAGCCCTAACTCATTCGATACGTGGTTGGTGCGCAGCTTCTCGTAAGACAAGTATAGCTCGTTCAGTTGCAAGGGATGTAACTTCAGCACATGGTCGTAGGCAGGGTTTATGTTCCGTACTTCCACTTCCTGCAGGTCTTCATCGGGGCCTTGCTGCTGGGCTTTTGCACCTGCCGGCGGCAGCAGGAGTAAAGCCAGGAGCCAGAGGAGCTTGTCGAGATGTAGTTTTTTTGTCATGAGCATTAAATAAGGGCGAAAGGTAATTTAACTTTTGTGTGTAACAGGAGCATTGGTATTGTGGGGCATGCATGCTATGCAGCGGATGTTCTTTATTTTGTACTATAGCTATAACATTTTGAAGGAGAACACCAGCGGCATCCTTTTATGCGTTTAGAATAACTCCTTCACGAATAGGGCGTATACTAGTGTTGTTTGATGAAAGAACTTAGAACTAACAGAACGTAAAATTATGAAAAAATTTGCATCGACAGGACTACTTTTAAGCGCTTTATTATTGGGCACTGTATCCTGTAATCAGAACAAAGGAGCTGTAGAGGAAGCGCAGGAGACAAACGAACAGAAGTTTGACGATACTGCTGTAGAAGATACCAAAGATAACTTGTCGGACTTTATGACCAAGGCGGCTAGCGGTGGCATGATGGAAGTACAGTTAGGCCAACTGGCACAGCAAAAAGCCCAGTCGCAGGACGTGAAGGACTTCGGACAAATGATGGTAGATGATCATACCAAAGCAAACCAGAAACTGAAAGACCTGGCCGCACAGAAGAACATTACATTACCTGACAGCATGGCCCCGGAGCAAATGGACCATGTGAAAGAGCTGCGCGATAAAACAGGTGCTGAGTTCGACAAGGCTTATATGTCGTTAATGGTAGATGACCACCAGGAAGACATTGACCTGTTCCAGAATGCAGCCCAGAACCTGGAAGACCCGGATGTAAAAGCTTTTGCGTCCAGCACAGTACCTGTACTGCAGAAACACCTAGACCGTGCGAAAGAAGTGAACAATACTGTAAACAAATAAGAAGCCAATGTAGCGCGGTTAAAGCCGCTCCGGGCAATTTGAATCAAAGCATCTGCAGGTTTTCTACTTGCAGATGCTTTATATTTTCCGTAGCTTATACTTATGAAAAAAACTATACTGATAGGTCTAATTGCTGCAAGTATGCTTACCGGCTGCAACTCAGACGACAGCATCAGGCAAGCAAAGGAACAGAGCGTACAGCAGTTTGAAGCTGCCGGTGTTACCAACATGGAGAATGATGCCCTTTTTGCTGCCGAGGCAGCCAGCGCTAACCTGCTGCAGATACAGTTAGGGCAGGTGGCGCTTGAAAAAGCCGTGAGCCCGGAAGTAAAACAGCTGGCAGAGAAATTAGCCAACGACCATCGCCAGATGCAGGATGACCTGGAAACGCTAGCCAGTCAGACCAAACTGGTGCTGCCCGATAAACTTGGGACAGCACATCAGAAAGTATACGATGAGATAACCGGCAAAGATGGTATTGCATTTGACCTGGCTTACATCCGGGCTATGGAAGACCAGCACGAAGATCTGGTGCAGCGGTATGAAGACATGGGCGAGAACGGCGTAAGTATGGAGGTGAAGCAGTATGCTTCTAAACAGCTGCCACTGCTCAGGCTGCACCTGCAAAAAGCAACCGATCTGGAAAACGTGGTAAACGACGCCAGCTAAGTATAAAAAGCCGCCCCAGGATAAGGCGGCTTTTTATACTTTCTAGTGCAACTATGCTTCCCCGTTCTCGCGGTAATGGCTGGTCTTGAGCTCTTCTTTCAGGAACCGGGAGGTATAGCCTTTGCCCGAAGCGGCTACTTTCTCCGGCGTGCCCTTCGCCACAATCATGCCGCCCCCTTCGCCACCTTCCGGCCCGATGTCGATGATCCAGTCGGCTACTTTGATCAGGTCGAGGTTGTGCTCGATGATGAGCACCGTGTTGCCCTTGTCGGTGAGCTTGTGCAGCACGTCCGACAGGTGCTCAATGTCCTGGAAGTGCAGGCCGGTCGTCGGCTCATCCAAGATGTAGAGCGTCTGGCCCGTGTCTTTTTTGGATAGCTCCGTGGCCAGCTTCACGCGCTGCGCCTCGCCACCGGAAAGGGTAGTGGCCTGCTGGCCGAGTGTGATGTAGCCCAGGCCCACCTCGTTCAGCGTCTGAATCTTGCGCAGAATACGGGGCTGGTTCTCAAAAAACTCTACGGCATTCTCCACCGTCATGTCCAGCACGTCGGTAATGCTCTTGCCTTTGTAGCGCACTTCCAGCGTTTCGCGGTTGTAGCGCTTGCCTTTGCATACTTCGCAGGGCACGTATACGTCCGGCAAAAAGTTCATCTCAATCGTGCGCATGCCTGCGCCCTCGCAGGCTTCGCAGCGCCCGCCTTTCACGTTAAATGAGAAGCGGCCCGGCGAATAGCCTCTTATTTTAGCTTCCGGCAGCTGCGCAAACAAGGTGCGAATCTCCGTGAACACACCCGTATACGTGGCGGGGTTGGAGCGCGGCGTGCGGCCAATCGGCGACTGGTCCACCTCAATCACCTTGTCTATCTTCTCCAACCCTTCTATACTTTTGTAAGGCAGCGGGTCGCGCTTGGCTCGAAAGAAGTGCGTGTTAAGTATAGGATAAAGCGTGTCATGAATGAGGGACGACTTGCCACTGCCCGACACGCCCGTTACACAGATCATTTTGCCCAGCGGCAGCTCCAGCGTCACGTTCTTCAGGTTATGGCCGGTGGCGCCAATTAGCTTCAGCACCTCCCCTGTGCCAGGGCGCTTCTCGCGGGGCACGGCAATGCCGCGGCGGTTGCTCAGGAAGTTGGCCGTTGTCGTGCCGGCGTTCACCATTTCTTCCGGCGTACCGGCCGTTACCACCTGGCCACCGTGTATGCCGGCGCCGGGGCCAATATCCACCACATAGTCCGCCTGCAGGATCATGTCTTTGTCGTGCTCTACCACGATGATAGAGTTGCCCAGGTCGCGCAGGTCTTTGAGCGCGTTGATGAGGCGCTCGTTGTCGCGCTGGTGCAGGCCAATGCTAGGCTCATCCATGATATAGAGTACGCCCACCAACTGCGTACCAATTTGCGTGGCCAGGCGGATGCGCTGGCTCTCGCCGCCCGACAGCGTGCGCACGGGGCGGTGGAGACTCAGGTAATCCAGGCCCACATCCAGCAAAAAGCCGATGCGCTTGCGGATCTCTTTGAGCAGCTCGCGCGCAATTACGTTCTGGCGCTCACTTAGCCGCTCTTCCAGCCCCTCAAACCAAGCGGCCAGTTTCGTGATGTCCAGTACCGAAACTTCGCCGATGTTTTTGTTATCCAGCTTAAAGTGCAGCGATTCTTTTTTGAGGCGGTAGCCGTTGCACTCGGGGCAGGTGGTGGTTTGGGTAAAATCTTCGATCCAGGCGCGGATGTTATCGGAATCCGACTCCATCTGGCCTTTCAGGAAGTTAATAATGCCCTCAAACTCCACGGTATAGTTGCCCTTCCTGGTGTTTACCTCCAGGTCTTCTTCCAGGCCATAGAGCAGCACTTTCAGCACATCGGCTGGCAGGTCTTTGATCGGTGTAGACACCGATACCTTAAAGTGCTTGAACAGCGCTTCGATCTGCTTAAAGATCCAGATATCGCGGTACTCGCCAAGGGGCGCAATGCCGCCGCGGCGTATACTTAAATCTTTATCAGGTATAACGGACTCCTCCGTGATTTCCTGCACTTCGCCCAAGCCATTACACACCGGGCAGGCGCCATACGGCGAGTTAAATGAGAAAGAGTTTGGCGCCGGATCATCATAGGCGATGCCGGTGGCCGGGTCCATGAGATGCCGCGAGAAGAAGTGTGTTTTATCTGTATCCGCATCCAGCACTAACACCATGCCCTTGCCGTGCGTCAGCGCATTCTGGATAGAGCTGGAGAGGCGATAGCGGTCTTCTTCCTTCACCACAATCTTGTCAATCACGATCTCGATGTCGTGAATTTTATACCTGTCTACCTGCATTTTGGGTGTGATCTCCACCAACTCGCCGTCTACGCGCGCGCGGATAAAGCCCATCTTGCGGATCTGCTGAAACAGCTCGCGGTAATGTCCTTTGCGGCCTTTTACCACTGGGGCAAGTATAACCAGGCGTTTGCCATCGAAGTTTTCGAGGACATGGCTCACGATCTGGTCATCACTTTGGCGCACCATTTTCTCGCCGGTCACATAGCTAAACGCTTCAGAAGTACGCGCCCACAGCAGGCGCATAAAGTCGTAGATCTCGGTGATAGTGCCCACCGTGGAGCGGGGATTGCGACTGGTCGTTTTTTGCTCAATCGAGATCACCGGCGAAAGGCCCTCGATCTTATCTACATCCGGTCGCTCCAGGCCACCCATAAACGAGCGGGCATAGGCCGAGAAGGTTTCCATGTAGCGGCGCTGCCCTTCGGCATAAATGGTATCAAAGGCTAGCGAGGACTTGCCCGAGCCGCTGATGCCGGTAAATACCACTAGCTTATAGCGCGGCAGTTTAATGGAAATATTCTTAAGGTTATGTTCACGGGCACCGTATACTTCTATTTGCTGCGCATCGCTGTCCAGTGCTGGCGCGATAGCGGCTTCAGTTGCTGTGCCGGATAGTGAGGATTGCTCTTGGTTAAAAGCCATGCAGGATGGGTTGATTTTAAATAGCAAAGGTACAAAATTGCCGGCGTTCTGCAGCTGCAAAACGCCATCCTTTCTTAACAGCAGGAAGCGGCAATTGGTTTAGCTGTAGCAGCTTTTATCGAAGAGGTACAGAGGATTGCTTTAAGGCAGGTTGGCCTTTGCCTTTTCCTGCTCGGCCACCTGCGCGTGCACATGGCTGGTAGGTGTATACGATTCGGTGTGGCTGTCGATCTGCACCTGCTTTTTGGTATAGCGGCGGTAGCCGTACCACCCAAACGCCAGCCCCAGCGGAATAAAGATCATGCCGATACCAAAGTATAGCGGGTCGTCGAAGAGCTTCATAAAGGTAAGGCCAGCCAGGATCAGGGCCATGGCCGTGCGGGAGTAAGCCAGCAGTGTGCGCTCGTTAGCCAGGTTGGTACGCTCCAGGGCTAGCGTATCCCGGATTTCCAGGTTGCGCTTTTCCTTGGCTTTGAGATCTGTCTTTATCGCTTTCTTTGCCTTTTTGTCCAGCATTATCTCAGGCTTTTAGCTAAGGTATACGGAGTGAAAAAGCAGGGGGTGCAGCTACCATATAAGTATAAATATAAGTATGGCCGGAGAGTAATAAAAAAGCAGGCCCTGTTGGAGCCTGCTTTTTTAAAGTATAAGATTGGCTGAAGTATAGCCTTAGAAGTTTGGCGACAGCAGGTATTTGCTGTAGAAGTCGTCGATGATCTTCACGGCTTCAGTGGCGTCGTCTACGATGTGCACCAGGTCCAGGTCTTCGGGGCTGATGTTGTTTTCAGTGTGCAGCATTACCTCCTCGATCCACTTAAACAGGCCTTCCCAGTAAGAGCGACCCACCAGCACGATCGGGAAAGCACCGATCTTTTTGGTCTGGATAAGGGTAATGGCCTCAAACAGCTCATCGAGCGTGCCAAAGCCACCGGGCATGCCGATGAAGCCCTGCGAGTATTTCACAAACATCACCTTGCGCACAAAAAAGTAGTCGAAGTTGATGAGTTTGTCAGAGTCGATGTAAATGTTGTTGAACTGCTCAAACGGCAGTTGGATGTTCAGGCCTACCGATTTACCCCCTTCGGAGTGAGCACCTTTGTTACCGGCCTCCATAATGCCCGGTCCACCCCCGGTAATCACCCCATAGCCATGGCGCACCAGCTTGGCGGCAATTTCCTCGGCCATGATAAAATACTTGTTGTCGGATTTGGTGCGAGCTGAACCAAAAATAGAGACGCAGGGGCCAATTTTGGCCAGCTTCTCAAACCCATCCACAAACTCGGCCATCACCCGGAAGATCTGCCATGAGTCGGCAATTTTGATCTCGTTCCAGTCTTTGTCTACAAATGCCTGGCGAATTTTGCGGTCTTCTTCTGATGCCGGCGGTGCGGTCGATTGCCCGCTTTCGCGGAGGTCTGTTACAGAACGGGCTTTGTTTTCATTTACATTAGGCTTTAAGATCGTCTGCCCACTGCCTGTGTCCACCGTTTCCTCGTGTAGTTTTGTTTTGCTTGTCTTTCTAAGCTTTGTCATAATTCTTCTTCTTCATCTTCTGCAGGGGCTTGGTGCCGCCTGTGCGCCTGTTTTTCTGATGCGCATCCTCATACAATTAAAAGCACCCTAAGGTCGTGAGGTGCGCCTACGGGTGCTACAGGTATTCGATAGCTGTTGGGTGTAAATATATCTATTTGGAGCGGATTGCAATAACCGGATCTAGATTTGACGCTAAAACAGCCGGAATGATACCCGAAAGCATTCCTATCACGGCCGATACGCCGAAGCCCAGGATTATGTTGCTCATCGAGAGGACCACCTTCATCATATCTTGCGGAATCAGGGTGAGCAGAAAAACGAGCAGGATGCCAATGCCACCGCCTAAAACGCTCAGGAACACCGCTTCAAACAGAAACTGGAAAAGTATAAAATAATTTTTAGCGCCGAGCGATTTCTGGATACCAATGATGTTGGTGCGCTCTTTTACGGACACAAACATGATGTTGGCAATGCCAAAGCCGCCCACCAGCAGCGCCAGTCCGCCAATACACCAGCCGGCCACACCCACAACATCAAAAAAGCCGGATACTGCCTGTGTCGCCATTTCCGGCCGGTTCATAGCAAACGTATCTTCATCGCGTGGACGCAGGCCCCGGATGTTGCGCATAATGCCGCGTACCTCATACTCCAGTTCCAGCAGGCCGACGTCTGTTTCGCGCCCTTTCACGGCAATGGTTGAGCCAATGCCATTGGGGCCTACGTCGTAGATCTTGCTGAAAGCTCCATACGGGATAATGCCTTCTTTGTCGTAGTCTGAAAACCCGAAAATATTTTCGCCTTGCTTCTCCAGAATGCCGATTACCCGGAATTTCTGGCCGCCTGCTTTTACCTCCTGCCCGATAGGAGAGCTGAACGGGAAGAGCGACTTGGCAATTTCATCACCCAGGATAATGACGTTGCGGGCGGCATCGGTTTCCTGCGGAGAAAAATAACGTCCCTGCGCAAGCGGAACGTCCATTACTTTGTTATAGTTAAAGCTTACGCCGGAAAGCGTGGCATCGGAGTAGCTGTTGTTGCGGTGTTTGTATGTGAGGCCACCCTCGCTGGCCATAATGGTGACGCCCGCATCGTTGGTGAGGTGGCGGTCCAGTTGGCGGAACTCACGGATGGTAGGCTCCGGCCGTTGGAAATACTTCCACCACGGATAGCTGCCGCCAAAGGCCCACGGCCACTTCTGCACATAAATAACATTGTTGCCCATAAAGCTCATGCTGTCGCGCACGTTGCGCTCCAGCGAGTCGACGAGCGTAAATACAGAGATGATCGCAAAAATGCCTATCGTAACGCCCAGCAACGACAGAATGGTACGGAAAACATTAGCTCTGAGCGCCTGCCAGGCAAAGCGGAAACTCTCAGCTATTAGTCGCAGGTATATCATAGTTTCTCTTAGTAGGGAATTAAGCCGGCATCAAAGTAATTTGCTTAAATGTAAGAATAATTCAGGCAAAATAAGTAAATTTGCGGCTTGTTTTTGCGGGTGCGAGCCAACAGTAATCTACGTATTTTACCGGTAATCGCACCACTGCTACCATGCCCCTTACGTATTAAATACCGTAATATTTAATTTATGAAGTTATCCGAATTTAAATTTGACCTCCCTGAAGATCTTTTAGCCACCCATCCTTCTGAAAACCGCGACGAATCGCGTATGATGGTAGTGCACCGCGACAGCGGCAAGATCGAGCACCGCATTTTCAAAGATATACTGGAGTATTTTGACGATGGCGATGTAATGGTGGTGAACGATACCAAAGTGTTTCCGGCCCGCCTCTATGGCAACAAAGAGAAAACTGGTGCCAAGATTGAGGTTTTTCTGCTGCGCGAGCTTAACAAAGACATTCACTTGTGGGATGTGCTGGTAGACCCGGCCCGTAAAATACGTGTAGGCAACAAGCTATATTTTGGTGAGAGCGACCTGGTGGCTGAGGTAATCGATAATACTACTTCCCGGGGTCGTACCATCAAGTTCCTGTTCGATGGTCCGGACGAGGAGTTCTACAAAACAATTAACGACCTGGGCGAAACACCGCTTCCGAAGTATATTAAACGCGAGGCGGAGCCTGCTGACAGAGAGCGTTACCAGACCGTGTATGCGAAGAACGTTGGTGCTGTAGCTGCTCCTACCGCCGGTCTGCACTTTACCAAAGAGGTGCTGAAGCGACTGGAAATTAAAGGAGTGGATGTAACCCCGCTGACGCTGCACGTAGGCCTGGGCACTTTCCGCCCGGTAGATGTGGAAGACCTGACCAAACATAAAATGGACTCTGAGAACTTTATGGTGCCCAGTGCTACTGCCGAAATGGTGAACAAAGCACTAGACAACAAAAAGCGCGTGTGTGCCATTGGCACAACCTCTATGCGTGCCCTGGAGTCGTCGGTATCGGCTAACAGCCGCCTGAAGCCAAACGAAGGCTGGACAGACCGTTTCATCTTTCCGCCCTACGACTTTAAAATTGCCAACAGCCTGATCACGAACTTCCATATGCCGGAGAGCACGCTGCTGATGATGGCTGCTGCTTTTGGCGGGTATGACCTAATCATGAAAGCTTACGAAGAGGCCGTAAAAGAGAAATACCGCTTCTTCAGTTACGGCGACGTGATGCTGATCCTGTAAAGTATAGATTACCTAAAAGTATAAAGCCCCGGCCATGACAAGCCGGGGCTTTTTTATGCGCTACCTGGCTCCCAACGCTTTCACTTTCTAACTCCTACACGCTCTCACTCAAAACGCTTATCTTTGCCGCTATGGATCAACTCCCGGAATATGCCATTATTGTGGCGGGTGGCAGCGGCAGCCGCATGCAGTACTTGCTGCCCAAGCAGTTTATAGAGGTGGCCGGCAAGCCCATCCTGATGCATACGATTGAGCGCTTTTATACTTACAACCCACAGGTGCGGCTGGTAGTAGTATTGCCCGAACAGCAGCTGAGCACTTGGCGCGCACTCTGCCACAAGTATAACTTCAGGCTGTTTCATATGGTGGTGCCGGGTGGTAGTACCCGCTTTGGCTCTGTGAAAAATGGCCTTGATGCCGTGCAGGGTGAGGCGTTGGTAGCAGTGCACGATGGCGTACGCCCCTTTATCGATACCACTATCATAAAAACAACGTATGCGGCGGCGGCGGCATATGGCAGCGCTGTAGTGGCGGTGTTGCCCAAAGACTCTATCCGGGAGCTGACGCCGGAGGGAAGCCGTGCTGTGCCGCGCGACAAGTATAAACTGGTGCAAACGCCGCAATGCTTTCGCGCAAGTATACTTCGCCAGGCCTATCAACAGCCGGAGCAGGCCCACTTTACCGATGATGCCTCAGTAGTGGAAAGTATTGGGGAAAAGATCGTGCTGGTGGAAGGCAGCTACCGCAATATCAAGATCACCACACCAGAGGACCTTATACTTGCCGAAGCCTTTGCCAGGAAATAAGTATAAACCGTAATCGCAAGCAAACTGCAAAGCCCTCATAGCGTCTGTCGCTCAAGGTGCGTAACCAGTCAGCATCTGTTCCGACCTTTCTGTTTTGCTGAATTCTCCCGTGTCTTTCGTCTTTTATCCTATGCTTATACTTAAAGAACCGGCTGCCGGCCTGCTTCCAGGTAAGCTTGGTTCTGCTGCACAGTTTCAGGCGATATGACTTCCAGCGTCGGGTTTGGTTTGGAGAGGTTGAGCAGGTAGCCCTGCATGTCTATCAGGTTTGGCAGGTCGTGGGTGATGCATAATACCGTTTTACCCAGGTGCTGTACCCAGTCCTGTAGCAGGCGAAATACCTTGTTTTTATAGTATACATCCAGCTGTTGGGTAGGTTCATCCAACAGGCAGATGCCAGCATCCTGCAGGATCAGTTGCGCCAGCCACACGAGCTGCTGCTCGCCCCCGGAGAGGGTAGTAAAGTCATGGTTTGCCAGGTGCGAAAGCTGCAGTTGTGCCAGTATCCGGGCGACCAAGGCATAATCGGCCGTAGCATAGTTCTCGAAAAAACGCTTCTTGCGGAACAGCCCCATCACTACCAGATCCCGCACACTGATCGGAAAGTTGATCGCATTTTTCTGAGGAAGGTAGCCGAATAGCCCCTGTTCGGCCGGGTGAGACAAATGCCGGAGGTCTTTGCCCTGCACCAGCAATTGCCCCTGGTAAGCTATCTTTTGCTGAAAAGCTTTGAACAGCGTGGTTTTCCCTGCACCGTTGTGGCCGATTACAGCCACAAAGGCCGGAGCAGGTACAGAAAAAGAAAGGTTGCGAATCAGGACGCGCTGTCCATAACCCGCAACCAAATGCTTTGCCTCAAGAATCAAGCTTTGCTCAATTATGAATTACAAATTATGAGTTATGAATAACAGACACTAGCAGGGTATACCATGTATGCTTCGTACTTCACAATTTACAATTGCTGTTAGTACTCGTCTTCGTTAAACATGAAGTCTTCTTTGGTCGGATAGTCCGGCCAGATCTCTTCGATGTTCTCATACGGCTGACCGTCGTCTTCCAGCGCTTGCAGGTTCTCTACCACTTCCATAGGTGCGCCAGAGCGGATAGAGTAGTCAATCAGCTCATCTTTTGTGGCTGGCCAAGGTGCATCCTCCAGATATGAAGCTAATTCCAGTGTCCAATACATAATATTTCTCCTTTAATAATTTGATGGCTTAAAAAAATAGTTTGCAAAAGTATAAATAAAAAGAAGAACAAAAATTTAAAGCATAAAATAATTGCTTTTTTGTCCGTTTTTAACAACACAACGCAAACAATTCAGAAATGTTCAAAAAGCTGGTAAGTTATTTTACGGCTATAACAACAGCTACAGGAAGCGTGCCAAATACATAAAAAAGCGCCTGTTACAGCTGTAACAGGCGCTTTTTTATGTATAAAAGGTATTTTGAGCTTTGTTAACAGTACTCCTGTTTTGTTGGCGCGCCGGAGTAGGTTGCCTGCTAAAGCAAGTATAATTTTTTTCCGGAGCGGGAGCTACAACCGTGCGGCTATTTGCTGATAGCGCTTAATTGCCCTTTGAAGAGCTCAATTAGCTCCTGCTTGGTATTTATCTTCCGGTTAAAGTTGCGGATCTTGCCTTGCAGCATGTTACGGAAAGTTTCGTTGCCCGGCGCATCACTCAGCTTGCCTAAGTTAGATTCCAGCACCTCCAACTCATTTTTATCAGACTTGATAAAATCGCGCAGGGCCGCAATGCGTGCCTGCAGGCCATCTGTTTCGTTCAGGTCTTCACCATTTACCTGCTGGCGCTTGCGAATGTAGTGCTCCAGGCTGCTTGTTTCAAACACTTTGTCGCAGGCTTTGATAAAGCGCTCCCAGATCATGTCGGATACGCTCTGGCTCACCGGGCCTACTTTTTTCCACTCAGCCTGCAGCTCTTTGGCACGTTTCACGGCATCGCCCAGGTTGTAGTGCTGCAGCAACTTCTCGGCCTCGCTTACCAGCTCTTTCTTACGCTCGTAGTTAGTTTCGTAGTATTTGTCGCGCGATTCGGTTTTCTCATTATTGATCTTCTGCTTCAGGCGCTCGAAAAAATGATTGTGCGCTTTGCGGAACTCCGTCCAGAGGCGGCTGGTGGTTTTGCGGGGCAAATTGCCACCCACTTCTTTCCATTGGTTCTGCAGTTGCTTCAGCTTGGCCGTGGTCACTTCCCATTCGTCCGAGTTCTGCAGCGCCACTGATTGCGCAATCAGGTCGCGGTACTTGTCGAAAGTGCGGTTAAGCATCTGCTTTTTATCCTCAAAGAAGTTTTTCTTGCGCTCAAAAAAGCGCTCTACGGCGGCTTTAAACCGCTCTTCCACTTCTTCAGTAAGTTCTTTTTCTACCGGCCCGGTCTTAATCCAGTTGGCACGCAGTTCCTTGAGCTTCTCAGTGGTCTCTTTCCAGTCGATGCTGTCCTGCAGCGCTTCTGCTTCCTGTGTCAGGGCAACTTTAATGCTGAGGTTCTTCTCACGGTTCTGCCGGATGGTTTCATTGATCTCTTCTTCAGCCTTGCTCAGCGTGTGATATACCTGCTCAAAGTTTCCAAGGGCGTCGTAGTTGCCTACCTGCTCTTTCATGTGCAGCACCTTCATCAGAAAGGAGCCCTTGTTCTCAGAGGTTGCGATGCGCTCCAGCAGGCCTTTAACCTTGTCCTGAAACATCTCGAAACGCTTTGCAAAGTAAACCAGCGAATCCTCCTCTGACTCTTTTACATCACCTACCTGGCGGGCAGGGTAATTCATAAAGGGTTTTAGCCACACCTGCTGGTCCTGAATGAAGCCATAGGTTCTGGCTTCTTCCAATAGATCGTTGTTTTCCATTTATTGGATGGGTTATGGGTCGTAAATGTAGGTATGGCGGTAAATTAAACTAACGTTAGCATACGCAGGTGGTACCTGCCGCGTTGGCCATGCCCGGCGAGGGGCAGGAGGTTGAACGGCAAGGGCAGTAAGCTGGTGCTTCAATCAGTTGGTAACGGCTTTCCCTACTACAGTTTTTTACAAGTTTAATGATTTCAAAGCAATTTTGTGAAGCGAAAATGCATGAATTTTTGCGATATTTGTATTTCCTTACAAAATAATAATCAGCAGGATAGCTATTCAGGGAGCAGGTGCTGTAGCAAGCCCACGCCTGCCGGCTACCCGATATGTTGACAGAACACGATAAATTATAGCATGAGCAACGAGACAATTATCTTTTCAATGGCTGGCGTAAGCAAGATCTACCCGCCACAAAAGCAAGTTCTAAAAAACATTTACCTGTCGTTTTTTTACGGCGCTAAAATCGGCGTGCTGGGCCTAAACGGTTCCGGTAAGTCCAGCCTGCTCAAGATCATAGCGGGTGTAGACAAGGAGTTTCTGGGCGAAGTAGTATGGTCGCCGGGCTATACAGTGGGCTACCTGGAGCAGGAGCCGCAGCTGGACCCAACCAAAACCGTGCGCGAAGTGGTGGAGGAGGGCGTAAGCGAAGTAGTGGCCCTGCTGCGCGAGTTCGACGAGATCAACATGAAGTTCGCCGAAGAGATGACGGACGACGAAATGAATAAGCTCATCGAGCGCCAGGGCGAAGTACAGGAAAAGCTGGACCAGCACAATGCCTGGGAACTGGACAACCGCCTGGAGCGTGCCATGGATGCGCTGCGCACGCCGCCGGAGGACGCCATCGTTGGCAACTTGTCGGGTGGTGAGAAGCGCCGCGTGGCCTTGTGCCGCCTGCTGTTGCAGGAGCCCGATGTGTTGCTGCTCGACGAACCAACCAACCACCTGGACGCTGAATCGGTGGACTGGCTGGAGCAGCACCTGCAGCAATACAAAGGCACGGTGATCGCCGTAACCCACGACCGTTATTTCCTGGATAATGTGGCCGGTTGGATTCTGGAACTGGACCGTGGCGAAGGCATTCCGTGGAAAGGCAACTATAGCAGCTGGCTGGAGCAGAAATCAGATCGCCTGGCCAAAGAGGAGAAGACAGAGAGCAAGCGCCAGAAAACCCTGCAGCGCGAACTGGAGTGGGTGAAGATGGCCCCCAAAGCCCGCCACGCCAAATCGAAGGCCCGCATCAGCCAGTATGATAAACTGGCTGGAGAAGAAGCCTCTCAGAAAGAAGCCAAGTTGGAGCTGTTCATACCAGATGGCCCGCGCTTGGGTGCTCAGGTAATTGAGGTAAACCATGTAAGCAAAGCCTATGGCGATAAACTGTTGTTTGAAGACTTGAACTTTGCCTTACCGCAGGGCGGCATAGTAGGCATCATCGGTCCGAACGGCGCCGGTAAAACGACTTTGTTTAAGCTGATCACTGGCCAGGAGAAACCGGATAACGGCGACTTTACCGTTGGCTCTACCGTGCAGATCTCCTACGTAGACCAGGAGCACGCGCAACTGGAGCCTAACAAATCGGTTTTTGAAGTGATCTCGGGCGGCACCGAGCACATGATGATGGCAGGCCGCCAGGTCGTGTCGCGGGCTTACGTGAGCAAGTTCAACTTTTCGGGTGGCGACCAGGAGAAGAAAGTAGAGAAGCTATCCGGAGGGGAGCGCAACCGTGTGCACCTGGCCATGACGCTGAAAGAAGGTGGTAACCTGCTGCTGCTCGACGAACCGACCAACGACCTGGATGTGAACGCCATCCGGGCGCTGGAAGATGCGCTGGAGAACTTTGCCGGTTGTGCCGTGATCATCTCGCACGACCGCTGGTTTCTGGACCGTATCTGCACGCATATCCTCGCCTTTGAGGGCGATTCGCAGGTATACTGGTTTGAGGGCAACTATTCGGAGTATGAGGAGAACAAGAAGAAGCGCCTGGGTGATGCCGAGCCGAAGCGCATCCGGTATAAAAAGCTGGTTTAGACTTTTATAAGAAGTGCCCGCGCAGGGCAGCTGTATGTTTACGGCTAGCAAGTATAAAAAGGCCGCTGCAATACTATTGCAGCGGCCTTTTTTCGTTTCGGTACTCTCCTGCCCTGAGCTGCATCAATAAGTATAAATTATACTATAAAGCGCAGTAGAATGGGCATGAACCCGGCAAATAGGATTGTATAAAAAAGGACTTTTTTGATATAGTAAAAGTTCTTTACTTATTCATGGCCCAACCTTTATTAGCCTCGTATAACATATAAGAAGCTTATTACTAGTAGATTATATGTTTAACTTAAATGGATTGGCTATGAGAAAATTCTATTCAAACAGCGATCAGGTTGCTTACTGGATCATTGCTGCCTACCTGACAGCAATTGGTACCATTGCTTTAATAGCAGCCTAACTATTCTTTATTCGTTCAACCATAAAAAAGGCTGTACCTACCTCGTACAGCCTTTCCTATTTGCAATAGGCTTGCGGTGCGGCAGCGTAAGTGCAGGCTACTCTTGTGCTACTTTTTCAAACTGCAGCTCATAAAAATGGAGATCCGGGTTGTCAGAATCCAGACGCATACTGGCAATGCCTCCATCCGCTCCTGTCAGAAAACGCACATTGGTTGGGTGCAGCAGGGCATACTTGTTCTTCCAGTTCAGGTTAAAAATGTCGTGTTGCCAGTAAGTAAGAGTGCCGCCCAGCGTAGGGGCCGGTACCAGTTGCAGTTCCAGGGTGTTGCCTTTCAGTGTAACCGTGGCGTCGCCGTAAAGCTGGCTGTGGTAAGTGCCGGCATAGTCGGCAAGAGCGTGCGTTGGCTGTTCTTTTCGTTTTTTCTTCTCTTTTGGCGCTTTCGCCAGTGCCGCTTCCTCCGCTTTTTTGCTCTCCGCGGCTGCATCCAGGTAAAACTGGCTCCAGTCGCGGCCGTTCTGAATGCCTAAAAACTGATCAACCGTATAGTTGGCAACCGGTGTCATGATGCTGCTCATGCTGTTGGTCAGGATCACGATGCCCAGGTGTTCTTCCGGTAGCAGTACGGTGCGGCTGTTCATGCCTTCGTGGCCGCCGCTATGATACACCATTTTATGCCCTTGGTAGTCGCTCAGGAACCAGCCCAGGCCCGTGCCGCTAAAGTGCGTCGACGGGATAGTTTCCTCGGCCTGCTTTGTTACCGGAAACGGGTTATGCAGGTTCCACATGGTCCGGCTTACGTCTTCGCTGAAGATGCGCTTGCCTTTGTACGTGCCCCGGTTCAGCTGCAGGCGCAGCCATTGGGCATCCTGGTTCACGCTGGTGAAGATGCCGGCAGCCGGGTTCCAGCTGTCCCAGGCGGTGAGCACGGTAGGGTACGGATTTCCGTTCTCGTCGAAGCCGTGTGGAGTGGTTACGTTGTCTACACCCTTCAGATCGTTTATGGAAGTATAGGTGCGGCTCATGCCCAGCGGCTGCAGGAAATGCGTCTTGATAAAGTTCTCCCAAGTGGTGCCAGAAACAGCCTCGATCACCTCGCCGGCTGTGATGAACATCAGGTTAGAGTAGCCGAAGCCGTCACGGAAGCCATATACTGGCTCCAGGTAACGCATGCGTTTTATAATTTCAGGGCGGCTGTAGGTGGTGTTGTACCAGAGCAGGTCGCCGGCAAACGTCCGGAAACCTACGCGGTGGCACAGCAGGTCTTCGATGGTGAGGTTTTCTGTAACGTAAGGGCTGTATAGTTGCAGGTAGGGCAGGTATTTCTGCACCGGATCGCTCCACTTCAGCTTGCCCTCATCCACCAGAATACCTAAGGCAGCGGCCGTATAAGCTTTCGTGTTGGAGGCGATGCCAAACAGCGTGTTGGCATCTACAGCGCCGCCTATTTTGCTGTTCTTTACGCCGTATCCTTTCGCGAAGATAACGGAGTCATCCTTCACAATGGCGATGGCCATGCCAGGTACATTCCAGTCTTTTAAGGTTTTCTGGTAATAAGCGTCCAGCTGTTGCAGATCGGCAGTGGGTTTTGCCTGTTGTGCATGCGCCTGTTGCTGCACCAGTAGCGCCAGCACCAGCAAGAGCAGCACCCGCAACCGGGCGAAAGGTATAGGATTGGTTATCATGTAAAGTTTAGTTATTTTGTGGTGTAGCAAGGTACTTAATTTTGGCTTGTCGGGGAAACTGCCTGCTACATTCTGCTATACTTGCACATCTTGTTATACTTACTACAGCTTTCATGAAAGGGCAGACCATTGACCCCGGTTTAGGGGAGAAGTATACCGGTAAAACAAAGCGCCTCATCAACAAAGACGGCTCTTTTAACATTCAGAAGTATGGGTTTAAAGCAGGCCTGAACGATGCCTATCAGCTGCTCACCGACATGCCTATCGGATGGCTGTTGCTCACGCTCACCGGCTTATACCTGCTCGTGAACTGTGCCTTTGCGCTCCTGTACCTGTGGTTCGGCATAGCGCACCTGGGCGAGCCGGATCGGAGTTTGCCTCCCTTTCTGCATGCTTTTTTCTTTAGCGTTCAAACCTTCACAACCGTGGGGTATGGTGTGCTGTCACCGCACGGGCTGGCGACCAACCTGGTGGTAACGGTAGAGGCGCTGACCGGCTGGATCGGGTTTGCAATCATAACCGGGTTGGTGTACAGGCGGTTTTCGCAGCCGGTAGCCCGTATCCTGTACAGTCGCAATGCCATTATTGCGCCGTACCAGGGTGGCTGGAGTTTGCAGTTCCGGATCGCCAACATGCGGCGTAATGTGCTGATGGAGATGGAGGCGCGGGTGATGCTGATCCTGCATGATACCCATACCTTTAACCGGCGGTACTATAACCTGAAATTGGAGCGCTCATCCATTTACCTGTTTCCCCTGAACTGGACCATTGTGCACCCCATTGATGAGGACAGCCCCTTGTACAACACCACGCCCGAGGGCCTGGCTGCGCAGGAAGCAGAGGTGCTTATCATGATCAAAGGATTTGATGAGACGTTTGCGCAGCAGGTGCGCTCCCGCTTCTCATATCGCTTTGATGAAGTAGAATGGAACGTCCGGTTCCGGCCTGCTTACCAGACCGATCCTGAGGGAGAAGTGATCCTGGACCTCGAGCGCCTGCATGAAACAGAGGCCGTAGAAGCTTCGCAACTGTAAGCATGCAGGTCCTCTACTTGGCGCAGCAGCACATCAACAGGTCCGAGTGGGATGCCCTGATCACCCGTTCGCCGCAGCGGCAGGTATACGCCCTGTCGTGGTACCTGGACATTGTAGCGACTACCTGGGATGCCATTGTAGCCATTGATGCACAAGGGAAGTATGCCGTGGTGATGCCTGTGCCCTGGCGAAAGAAACTGGGCATGCGCTACGTGCAACAACCGCTGTTCTGCCAGCAATTAGGTCTGTACAGCACGGCAGAAACTATCGAAGCAAACATTTACGAGCAGTTTCTGGCCGAGGTGCGCAGCCGGTTCAGGTATGTGGCCGGGTACCAGTTTAACACCGGAAACCAACTGCCTAAGCAAGCCGGTCGTGCCGATGTGGTGCTGAGCCAGACCTTTACTTTATACCTGGAGCTGAAGAAGGGCTATGAGCAACTCTATCAGGGCTATACCCGCGACCGCAAAATAAACCTGAAAAGAGCCCAAAGAGCGTTACTGCAGCTGCAGGAGAGTGATGATCCGGAGCCGGTAATCACGTTTTTCAAAGCAGAAACAGCAGATCGTATTTATGGCGGTGTGGCCGAAAAGGCTTATGATACGTTACGTTTGTTGTTTGCTGCCTTACAGGAGCGGGGGCTTGTGCGGCTGTTCTATACAGTAGATGCGGAAGGCCGTAAAAATGCTGGTTGTATGTTCATTATCTGGCAGGGCAGGATCGTGTACATCTATAATGCAGCAGCCGGCTATGGACGAAAGCTAAACGGCCGTACCTTACTATTGGATTTCGTTATTCGGGAGTATGCCGGGAGGGACTTTATCTTTGACTTTGAGAGTCCGGATGAACGGGAGCCCGACATTGTGCATTTCTACAGCAGCTTTGGGGCTGAACCTGCTTCTATGGCTGTATTGCAGTACAATCATTTGCCCCGAAGTATAAAATGGCTACGTGCTGCACGCATGCGCCTGATCCGGAAAATGCGTGGGCTGCCGCACCCGTAAGCTTAACTGTCTCCTTCTTCCCGCGCTTTGTGCGGCCCTGTTTCATACTCCTTTTTCTCCATCTCCAGGCGCTGCAGTTCTTCGGCCGATAGCGGCTGTGTGATCTTGCTCAGGTCAGGCTGGCCGGCATCTACCCAGGCGGTGTACCAGTAGCTTGCCACAGCCAGGATGGCGCGCCGCATCTGGTGCTCTACCTGTCCGTTCAGCTTCCTGCTATAAGCCAGGGCAAAATCGCGGGAATATACGCGGGTGGTCATGTTGTTGCGCACTTCATAGCTATACTTCTTCCCTTCATCAAACTCCTGTGTCAGCTGTTTTTCTAAGTATAAAACGGAGTCCAGCGCCGTATGAGCGCTACCTACCAGTTCCCATGCTTTCAACTGCGGCTGCTCAATGTACTGCGCCTGCCCTACAAAGAAGTCATAGTTATCGGAGTATAGCTCTGGCAGCCGGGTTTCCCAAAAGGCGTGGATGCCCAGTTGCCCGGTTAGTTGCCCGTTATAGTTTTGCGTGGTATGCAGCGGCACACAGGCATCGGCCACATAATGCCCCATTTCAGTGGAGAGGCGCAGAATACGGTCCAGGTTGCGGTCTTTAAAAGCCTGCGTGAGCTGGTACTTCATCCGGTTAATCTGCCATGGCACAATGCCATAGGCCTGCAGGGTATCTTCGCTATACTTCGCCACCGCCTCTTGCCAGAAACGCGGCATCTTGTAAAGGGCGCTGTCGCCATACACGTCCAGGTCGATGTAATGTCGCGCGGCTTCATCTTCTACAGCATAGCGGCGGCGGTCGGGGTTCACGGCATTTTCAGTGATGTAGCGGAGGTGCTTTTTATAGAAGCCCACCATCTCAGGTGGCAAAGCAAACACGGCCAAGTGGTTGATGCGCTGGTGTGCAAAAAAGCCCCAGGTATAGCCATGGAGGGGCAGTAGCAGAAGAAAGAGCAGTAGGAAAACGAATTGCTTTCGGGCCATACCTGCTGCATACGAAAGTGAGATCGTAAATGGCTGAACCAATCTGCTCCTTAAGCACTGCCAATGTGATCAGGTTTGCTTCAAGGTCCTTCGCCGGAGGCCAGGAAAACAGGTCTCACCTGCATCATAATCTCTTCTGCTAAGCTGCATCTAGGCAGGCGATTAATTAAAATAAAGGACTTGCTGTTAAATAAAAATATTTTACATAAATATAGAAACATTTATATATATTATGATGTATAACGCTGATCATGACATCAACCTCGACCAATAAGAGGCTGCACCACTTCGACCTGCTGCGGCTTTTTTTAGTATTGCTGGCTTTAATGAGTCATTTTCTACTCTCGCAGCATGTAAGCAGACCGGGTTTGATAACTATTGTGATACGCTCGGCAACACCAGCACTGCTGATCATATTTGGTTTTATGATGGAGCATGTTTATGCCAGGCGCTGGGTAGTTAAGGGGCCGCGTGTGATACTGGAAAGAATGCTGGGCAGGGCGGTGCTGTGTTACCTGGCATTTGCGGCCATCGTGCTGGTAGTATTCCTGAACGGAGACATTCCTTTTACCAGGTTCCTGGGAAACATTCTCCTGCTAATGCCGGGGCACCCGCACGCCGACATTTTCAAATACTACGCGCTGCTGCTGCCGGCTACTTTTTTTCTGATGTGGGTGCGGTTTACGTTTGGCTGGAGACATAAGCTTTTCCTGGTGCTGCTATTAGTAGCCTTGGCCGAGACAGGCCAGTTTTTCATACATGTTATTCCCTCCCCCTTTCAATACTTAGGTAGTTTCTTCCTCGGTCTTAACGATACGGTAGGCCCTAGTATCATTCATTCGCTTGTACTGATTGTATTCGGAGAACTGGTGGCCAGCTATACTTCCGGCGGAAGTGCTCCGCTCCAGAAACAGGTATTGGTATGCATGGGCTTAATTTCCGTCGGGGCAGTTGTGCAAGAGATCGAAGGAGCGGGCTTATCTCACTTTATTATAGCTTTAGCCAGATATAACGGCTACAGGGCGCATAACAGCTACATCTATTATGCTTATGGCATCGTTACTTTTATGCTGTACGCAGCCTGTAGCTGGCTTGCCGTGCTTCGCTTTCCAAGCAGTCTGAAGCAGAAGATATCCTACTATGGTGGTAATACATTTATCATCTTCTTCTACGGCAATGTAATCGTTCTCCTGACGCCTGCTATCAGCCACAGTCTGCTTTCGCTGGCATTAGCGTGGGTCGCAACGGCAATTTTGTCCCTGGCCACTGTTAATGTCTTTGAATGGGCCGAACAGCGGTTTGTAGTGATACAGGTTTTTAACAACTGGCTTGGAGGAGCTGTGCATAGGGTCCTGCTATCCTCCCGTTCAGTGATATACCTGACAGGTGCTTTAAAACGGCAAAATGCAAAGGTGCAGCAACTGGTGCCGCAAGACGAGGAACCGGAAAAAGTACTTGTCAGCAACTAAGAGGTTTATACCGAAACGGCATGTAATTCTGCTTTGCTGATAGCCTTTTGTTTACATAAGTACAAGTTCGTTATACCTGTTTAGCAAAATTAAACCGCCTGCCACAATAGCTGTAGCAGGCGGTTTTTACATTAGTCAAGCATACTTGCCGATGTATGAGCTTATCGTCTTTTGGCCAGCGCCGGGAATTTCATTTTGTAGTCGGCGTCTACTTCGCCTTTGGTAATTTTGGCCAGCTTGTTTTTGATCAGGCGCTTCTTTAGGCCATTGAGGTGATCGGTAAACAGGATACCTTCCACATGGTCATACTCGTGCTGGATCACGCGGGCCGTCATGCCGTCATAGGTGTCCTCGTGCTCGTTCCACTCCTCATCCAGGTAGCGAATCACAATGCGCTCAGGGCGGTAGACCACCTCGCGCACGCCGGGAATGCTCAGGCAGCCTTCCTCAAAGCCCCACTCTTCTCCATCCTCTTCTACAATCTCGGGATTGATGAAAGCTTTCTTCACGCCTTTTCCTTTATCCTCGTCATCCATCATGGGCTCCGAGTCGATCACAAATAGGCGGATGCTTTTGCCGATCTGCGGCGCGGCCAGGCCAACGCCATGGGCATGGTACATGGTAGCAAACATGTCCTCCACCAACTCCTGTAGGTTGGGGTAGTCCTGCGGAATATCATCAGCTACTTCTTTTAGTACAGGGTCGCCAAAAGCGACAATTGGGTAAATCATATCGTTCTACTTTCTAAATACGACTGTAAAATAATGGCGGCACTCACGCGGTCCACGGTGCCTTTGTCCTGGCGGTCTTTCTTTTTCAGGCCACCTGTCAGCATGGCCTGTTGTGCCATTTTCGAGGTAAAGCGCTCGTCCACTGTATGCACCGGTATCTGCGGAAAGTCTTTCTGCAGCTTGCGTACAAATCCCACCACGTGTTGTGTAGAATCCGTTGCCTCGTTTTGCAGGTTGCGGGGCATGCCCACCACAAAGGCCTCTACCGGTTCGCGCTGCACATAGTCCTTCAGAAAGGAGAACACATCTTTGGCATGAACGGTTTCCAGCGGCGAGGCAATGAGCTGAAGTACGTCCGTGGCAGCAAGGCCTACACGCTTGTTTCCGTAATCCATTGCCAGTATTCTACCCATGTGCCCGAAGCTTTAAACTACAAAGGTATGTATTTTAGTTGTTCTTTGCTTGTATGTGATCTGGTGGATAGTACAAAAGCGTGCGTGCTCTTGTTTCCCCTACTTCCTGTTCATAGGCGCGATCGATCCAACAGGACCTACAGTTGCATCGCCTGTTCTTAAAACCGCGCAGGCAGGCCTGTGTTTACAGCGCCTTAGCCGCTCTACAACTTAAACTGCAATGTTACATAGTAGTTGCGGGCGTCTGAGGGGATGATGCCGGGACCGGGGTAGCCGACAGCACGGCGCGTGAAGTAGCGGTTGTCTGTCAGGTTGCTGATGCCTGTTTCCACAGTGAAGTGCTTATACGTGTAGCTGCCCGAGAGGTCCATCACCCAGTAAGCGGGTATCTCGCCTACCACCGCTGAGGGATCGAACGTAGCGGCATTGTCTTCACTGTTCTGGGCATCGGTGTATTGCCTGGCCGTATACGAATACTGGTACGCCAGTTTCAGGTTGCGGCGCTTAAATGAGAGGCCCAATTTGGCAATAACTGGCGGCGCCAGCTCTACCTGGTTGCCGTCGGTGGCTTTGTCGGGGCTGCTATACTTAGTGTTGACCAGTGTGATGTTGGAGAAGGCGGAGAGGCTGGTCGGGTGGTTCGGGCAATCGTATAGCTTCAGCAGGTCGGCCTCCACAAAAGTTTCCAGGCCAATGTTGCGCGAGTCGCCCACATTGGTGCGGATCCGGTTGGTGGTGCCCGGTATATTCTTAAAGTTGATACGGTTTTGGTAGGCCAGGTAAAACAGACTGGCATCATACGTCACCATGCCGCTGATATTCCCCCGGAAACCCAGGTCGGCGCTGTAGCCGCTTTCGTCCTGCAGGTGCTGATCTACGAACTGGTTTGGATTGATGATGCGCATGTCGTTGAAGTTGATGGCCCGGTAGTTCTGCGAAAAGTTGCCGTACACCTCCAGCTGCTCGCTGGGTTTGTAGCTCAGGCCCAGGCCCAGCAGCAGCACATTGCGGGAGTTGCTGCGGGCCTCGGGCACGGTTTCATCGCGAATCACGTTGCCGGCCTGGTCGGTTACCTGGTCCTGGTAGCTGCCATCGGCATTGGTGTTGATCCACTCGTAGCGCAGGCCCGGGGTTATACTTAGCCGGGGCGTAAGGTTAAAGATGTTCTCGGCAAACAGCGCCACGTTGCGGCTTAGGTAATCATAGTCGGAGGTGCTGGGGCCGCCGGATTCGGAGTAAAACTTAAAATCAGCACCAGAAGCCGCAGAGCCATTTCCCTGCTTCTGATCTGTAAAACCGTGGTAGTAGCGGGCGCCCACCAGCAGCGTAGAGAAGGTGTTGAGGAAGTCGTAACGGTGGATGAGGCGCGTTTCGTTGCCGAAGTTATGGAACTGGTCCTGCAGCAGCGTCCGCGGAGCCGTCAGGTCATCAGGGCGGTTGATTTTGCCCATGTAGCCCAGGGCGTCGCGCTCGGCCAGCAGGCCAAAGTTGCGGACGTTCAGCTTGGTGCGCTCGCTCAGGCGGTAGTCCAGCTGCAGGGCCATCAGGTTCCACCTCACGCTAAACCAGTTGCGGTCGCGCACCGACTGCCGCGCGTTCTGGGCAAAGGCGGTTGCGTCCAGGCCACCCGGCTGTTGCGCCAGGTAGTCCATAAAGGTATAATCGAAGCTGATCCTGAGGTTTTCAGAAGGGCTATACTTAAGTGATCCAAACGCGGTATGCGCATCAAAGCCGGAATTTTCGCGCCAGCCATCGCCGCGCTTGTACTGGTAAAAGCCGTAGTAATTCAGCTTTCCGGCTGTGCCACCTACACTGTTGAACGAGTTGAAAAGGCCCCAGGAACCGGCTGTCTGGCGGGTAGTCAGCTCAAACGGCTTGTCTTTTGGTCCTTCTTTCATCACAAAGTTGATCATGCCGCCAAACTGCGTGCCATACTGCAGCGAAGCCGCACCCCGCACTACCTCAATCCGGTCGAGGGCTTCGGTGGGCGGCGTATAGTAGCTTTCCGGGTAGCCGAGGGCATCGGCGCTGATGTCGTAGCCGTTCTGGCGGGTGTTAAAGTTGGAGGTGCGGTTGGGGCTGAGGCCGCGGCCGCCAATGCCGAGCTGCAGACCCGCGCCATCGCTTTCCCAGATGTTGAGGCCGGCTACCTTCGCAAACACCTGGCGGCTGTTGTTGGTGGCTTTGTTGGCTGTGATCTCGCTCAGCACCACTACCTCACTTTTCTTGGCTTCGTAAATGGCGGTGCCTTCCACGGCGTTCAGGTGGCCGATGCCCAGCGTTTTCTCCCGTTCCCCTTTCACGTTTACCTCGCGCAGTGTTCCCTCCAAGGGCTTCAGTATGAAGTTAAGGACCACATCGCTGCTGCCGATCATGACCTGCTGCGTCTGGCTCCCTAGGCCGGGGCTATAGGCGGTGAGGGTATAGGTGCCGGCGGCGAGGTTATTTAACTGGTAGGCACCCTGGCTGTTGGTTTTGGCGATGGTGCCCGTGTTGGTGAGCAGCACCTCGGCCTGTGCCAAAGGCTGCCCGTTGCCGGCGCTGGTCACGTTGCCGGAAATTGAAAAAGACTGTGCCAGGGCTGTCAGGCAGCTGCAAAGCACAAGAAAGGAGGTAAGCGCTACACGCATGTTCGGTGTTAATTTGAGCCGGCCATCTGCTGTGGCGGCGTAACGTCATCAAAAGGTAAGATCCAGGTTTTGGGCAAAAAGCTCTCGTGCTCGGCTGCCAGGTTCACGGTGGGGTCGAGCAGCAGGCGGCTGCCCCGGCCGTTCATGCTCACGTATACTTCGGCCCGCACCTGCGCCCCGGGCATGCCGCGGCGGGCAAATTCCTCCTGCAACAGGTGGGCAAACTGCAACAGCATGTCGGGCTGCGTGGCCATCTGCTTTTCCTGGTTCAGGGTCAGGTATTCTTTGTTGTTGATCTCGATCTCGTAGCCGGTGCGCGGGTCCCGCACATAAAAGAAAGCCGTGCCGGTTTTTTCCATCAGCATCACCCGCCACGAGAAGCGGTAGCCCTGCTCGGTCCAGAACAGCTTGCCGGGGTAGAGCAGAAAGCGCCAGGGCACCAGCACCTGCACCACCAGGTACAGCGCCAGCAAGTATAAAAGCACCGGCTGACCTGCAACCGCCGCGGTTCGCTGCAGCACAGGCTGCGGCACCTGGGCAATGGCTCTGCCCCAGCGCAACAGCGTTTCATGAAACTGCGGAGAGAAGAAAACCAGCGTGCTGACAATCATGATGTAGGGGAACATGCCGATGGGGAACAGCACCGCCGTGAGCACATGAAACACGATCACGGTGAGGTAGGCTAGCCACCGGCTCCGGCGCCAGCTCAGAAAAAACGGAATGGTGAGGTCGTAGAGGGCGCCGAACCAGCTAAACAGGTAGGCCACCCATACTTTGTCGAGCAGCGGCCCGATGAGGGGCAGGTGCGTGTGCGCCGGCAGCCAGTAGCGTAGCGGCATGGCCTCCAGCAGCCAGTCGGGGTTGAGCTTGGCCACGCCGGCATAGAAGTACACGAGTCCCAACTGCCCCTGAAAGATGAGCACGGTCCAGCGGGGCACCTGACTGGCCCACAGGTGCGGCTTGCGCAGCACGTCTACTGAGAAATGGCGGTTGGCCGGCACCAGCATCAGCAGGAAAGCCACCACGCTCACAAAGTAGTAATGGTTGAGGTAATTGGTCTTGTCGAGCAGCTCCACATACGTAAAGCTCAGGAAAAACAGCAGCGCCGACAAGCGGTAAAACAAGCCCAGCATCAGGCCCAGCGCCGCCAGTGCCATCAGGCTAAACACGGCATACATGCCCGCCTCGCCCAGGGGTTTTACCCATTCAAAGCCATAGTAGGGGAAGTATACTTTGGGCAGCACATACAGCTCTGTCACCCAGCCTTTGGCCATAAAGCGCAGTACGCTGGCCAGCATCATCCCGCCAAAAATAACGCGGAATACCGCCAGCGGCGCGGCAGACACGGGAGCAGAGAGGTAGGACTTCAGCTTGGAAGGCATTGTAAACGCATTTTTATACTTGCTGCGGCCAATTTAATCGCCGTCGTTGTCGGTGTAGGTGATGGTTACACCCAGGGCGGCCGGCATATCGGTTTTAGTGAGCACAATGAGCTTCTGCAGCTCGTCGTATACTTTGGTCACGGCCTGCGGTTGCGTGGTAACCGCCTCCGATAGCGGCCCCTGTACGGCATTGGCCGCGGCCAGGGCGGCATCGAACTGCGCCTCAATCGCCTCCGACAAAAGGGTGTTGTTATACTTGGCGCCCACGTGGTCCAGGTAATCGTCGAGGCCAGGGCCGTTGGTGCCGTTGGCGTGCTGGCCCATAAACACGGCTTTCTCGGCGCTGATGGCCCGCTTCAGCAGGTCCAGGGAAGTATGGCTGTAGTAGGCTTCCACCTTTTCGGGGTAGGCGCTGCCGGCGGTAAAGCGGCCGCTCGGGATGCCTACCTTGGCGCGTTTAGTCAAATCGATGTCGGAGTTGAGCTGGTTGACCAGGTTACCTACAGCGCTGCCAACAGCTGTGCCGGCTGCTTTCTGGAAGGTATCGGCATAGTTGCCGCTTGTCCAGCTGGTGTATACCGTCTCGGCTCTTTGCTTGATCAGCCCGGCCACGTCCTGCAGGTACTGCTTGCGGCTCTCCGCTTTGGCATCAGAAGTATAAAGCGTGATTACGTCGGCCTCGGTGGGCGAGCCGTACAGCAGGTAGTCCAGCGCCGGGAAGCCTTTGGCGTCCAGGTTCGCGGATGTCTGCAGGTCGTAGGTGCCCGTGGCGATGTTAGCCTCGATCTCTGAAGTGGAAGTTGGATAGATATTGAGGTTGTTACGCAGCAACTGCTCGTCAGCGGGGCCAAAGCTGTAGACACTCACATCCTGCCAGGCCTTGTAGGCGGCTACATAAGCCTGGCGGGCTGTTGCCAGGGTCGTAGCGGAAGGGCTTGCGGTAAATGCCGAGACCGCCGCCGTCAGCTCATCTGTCGTTGTTTTTAGCGCCTGGTAGCCTGGCACGATCAGGTTTTGAGAATAGTTTGCCAGCATGGCCTGCCGGTCGTATTCTGTTTGCGGACTGCCGTTGTCCTCCTTGTCGGAGCTGCAGCCAGCTAATGTGGCCAAGCACGTAAACACTGCAACGGTATAGGTTTTGTAAGCTTTCATAAAGTTGGTTTAATGCGAAAGGCAGCTGCCAGGGCCAAGGCCACAGCAGCTGCGCTTCTGGTTTATTTGCTTTGCTTCGTGGCCTACAGCTGCGCCTTGATGTTGTCCATCTGGTACGCAGTGCTCAGGATGTCAATGGCGGCGGCAACGTCGTCCGCGGTAGTGGTGTAGAAGTTATCGCCGAGCTTGGCCAGCACCTCGTTATACTTGGCCTCGGAGATCACGCGATCGCCTTTGTAGGCCAGGCTCAGCACAAAGCCTTTGCCCTCTGAGAGGTAGTGGCTTTTCTTGGCCTGGTCTGCTATATTCTCACGGGCTTCTTTCAGCTCCATGATGGCGGAGGCCACCGCCAGGCGCTCCCACTCTTGGCGCAGGGTGGCGGCAGCGGCGTCCTTAGCTTTCATGTCGTTGGCGTTGATGGCGGCGCGGCCTTTGATAAAGGCATCCATCATGGCTTTGTTGCTGCCCAGGGCGGCGTCTACCTCCGTGCTGTAGCCAGCCCAGTATAGAGCATTCGTGGTGTTAGCTGGGAAGTCGGTGGGGGCGCCAAAGTAACCGAACGCTTCGTCCCAGTGGTGCTGCATGGCCGTGCCTTCGCCCGGCGTTACGGTCTTGTTATCCACGGCAGCGCCAATTTCTTCTTCTGTCAGGTAATGGTCTACCGCCTGGTAGTATAAGATCGCGCCCATCAGCCCTTTTTTGATCAGCTGCGCCAGCTCTACCCCCTTGGCATCTACCAGGTATGTTCTAGACCCGTCAGCTGTGGTTAAAAGGCCGGCCGTGCCGTTGCTGGCCGGCGCGCCGGCAGACTGGCTGGCCAGGGCTACCGCATCAAAATAACCTTCGTACTGCGCCTGCGCCGTGGCAATTGTTTTATCTTTAAGCTGCTTGTCGGAGCTGTTCAGCGCGGCATCGGCAAAAGGAGCAGCCGTGTTGGCATACATGTTTTTGATCTTTTGGCCACTCAGCACTTCGCCGTTGTTGCCTGTTTTAATGTAGTCGTTCAACTCGTTGAGCATGTTCAGGCGTGTGGTCTGCCCGGCGTAATTCACGTTCTCAAACGTATAGGTCGTGGGTACCTCATAAGCGGGGGTAACGTCCTCTTTGTCGTCAGAGCAGGAGGTAAATGCAGCGAAGCAGGCGATGGCAATAGTAGCAAGTGTTCTATGTTTGAAGACGTGCAGCATAATTTGAGTAATCTTTATTTAGACTTATTATCAATAATGGGAGCAAAGCTAGGACAGAAAAGTTCCAGAGGCAAGCCTTATTTATAATTATTTTAAATAAGCATTCTAAGCATAAGGTTACCTGTTAGATTTAGCTGCAACTTTGGCAATTCTACCTTGGTATACTATAGTAGTCTGCGGTTATATCGTTATCTTTAGTGTTGGCAGTTGCGTTGCTGTAGCTGCTGCCTCATGCTTATTTTAAATGATGGACAAAATGGAGAAAGAGGAAGAGCAAGGAAGCATCCGCAACTCGCCGTTTCAAATAAAGCTGCCGCTTTTTATAGCCATGGCACTGGTAGTAGGGGTGCTGATTGGCGCCACTACCTTTTCGCCTTCTACTAACGATCCGCAGGGTACTGCCCGCAGTTACCTTAAATTCCGCGACATTCTCAGCTACATCGATCGCGATTACGTGGACTCGGTGGACGTGGAGGAATTGTCGGATTACGCCATTAGTAAGATGCTGGAGAAGCTGGACCCGCATACGGCGTATATTCCGGCCGATGAACTGGCTATGGCCCGTTCGCAGTTGGAAGGAGATTTCGAAGGCATCGGTGTAGAGTTCAATATTTTTCAGGATACTATTTTTGTGATCACCCCCCTGAGTGGTGGCCCCTCTGAGGCAGCTGGCATACAGGCCGGCGACAAGATCGTGGAAGTGGATGGGGAGAATGTGGCTGGCATCGGCATCAACAACGAAGGTGTTTTTAAGCGGCTCCGCGGCCCCAAAGGCACGAAAGTAGCCCTCGGCGTGGTGCGCAAAGACAGCAAAAAGCCACTCAGCTTCACCATCGAACGCAGTAAGATACCAACTACCTCGGTTGATGCCAGCTACATGGTAAATAACAAGACTGGCTATATCAAGGTCAGCCGCTTCTCGGCTAACACGTTCGAAGAGTTTAAACAGGCGCTTACGGAGCTAAAGAAAAAAGGGCTGCAGCAGCTTATACTGGACCTGCGCGGCAACCCCGGTGGCTACATGGACCACGCTACCCGCATGGCCGATGAGTTTATTTCCGGCGACAAGATGATTGTGTATACCGATGGCAAAGGCGACAAGTATGATTCCAAAACTTATGCCCGCACCAAAGGTGATTTTGAGAATGGGCCACTGATCGTGCTGCTGGACGAAGGAAGCGCCTCCGCCTCTGAAATTCTGGCTGGTGCTCTGCAGGACAATGACCGCGCGCTGATTGTGGGCCGCCGCTCTTTTGGTAAGGGACTGGTGCAAATGCCGATTCCGCTGAACGATGGCTCCGAACTGCGCCTGACCATTTCGCGCTATTATACGCCAAGTGGCCGCTCCATTCAGAAACCTTACAACGGCGATCCGGAAGAGTACCAGAAAGACATCCTGCACCGGTATGAGAACGGGGAGTACTTCCATCCCGATAGCAGCCTGTTTGCAGACTCGCTGAAGTACCACACGCTGCATGGCCGCAACGTGTATGGCGGCGGTGGCATTATGCCCGATGTGTTTGTGGCCCGCGATACGACCGAGCTCTCGCCCTACCTGAGCCAGCTCTATAACAAGAGTATTCTGCGGGAGTATACTTTAGAGTATTACCACGACCACCGGAAGGAACTGGAGAAGCTGCCGCTGCAGAAGTTTAAGCAAAGCTTTGAGGTTTCAGACGCGATGCTGCAACAGATGCTGCAGATGGCCGGAAAAGCCGGTGTTGAGTATAACGAGGCACAGTTTAAGCGGTCAAAGCACCTTATCCGGAACAATCTGAAGGCTTTTATTGCACGAAGTGTGTATGGCAACGACGGCTTCTTCCAAGTGCTGCACGCCACAGACGAGGAGTTTCAGCAGGCCCTGAAGCAGTTTAGCAGGGCACAGCAACTGGCAAAGAACGGCAGCTAATAGTGCTTTGGAAAGTATAGGATGCAGGAGGGGCGCAATAGTAGGGTGCCATAAATTGCACTCTATTTTGTAAATTGCGGCAGAAGAATGGGACAGCCTTTTCTTCTGCCGTTTTATATTGCCCTTATACTACTTATATGCGAAAAGCCCTTATACCTGTTGTGTGGCTACTGGCCCTTGCTGGCATTGCCTGTAATAAAATTGATGATCTCCTGACCTTTTATATCAACCAGGACGAAGAAATTAAAGTAGAGGCTACTTTCCCGCTGGGGCAGGTCGTGCCGTTAACTCCCGTTACTGTTACTACTAACTCGGAAGAGACATTTAAGAACAACAAAACGAGGGCAGAACTGGTAAAGGATGTAACGCTGCAGCAACTGGAACTGACCATTACAGATCCGCAAAACGAGAACTTCAATTTTCTGAAAGGTATTGAACTATACATCTCCAGTGAGCAGCAAGGGGAAACGAAGATCGCGTACCTGGATGAGGTACCGCAAAATGTGCGTACGCTGCAGCTGAAGCTGACCAATGCCAAGCTGGATGAGTATATCAAAGGTGATGCCTATACGATCAGAACGAAAGCGGTTTTGGCGAAACCGATAGCAAGTGATATTGCCATTAACGCCGGCATGCGTTTTAAAGTAACCGCAGATCCATTATAAGTATGCATACATTACCCATGAGGATATCTGATAAAAATAAATTAGAGAAGATCATCATCGTCGGCGACCGCGTGCTGATCAAGCCAAAGTCGGCCCGGGAGCAGACCAAGAGCGGCTTGTTCCTGCCACCCGGCGTACAGGAAAAAGAGAAAGTGCAGGAAGGCTATGTCATGAAAGTAGGGCCCGGGTATGCTATTCCGGCTGATTACGGCTTTGATGATGAGCCTTGGGAGCGGGGAGACGAGGAAGAGGATGTGCGCTACATTCCGCTTCAGTCGAAAGAAGGAGACCTGGCCATTTACCTGCAGCGCGATGCCATCGAGATCAATTATCTGAGTGAAAAATACTTTATTGTGCCGCAATCGGCCGTACTCATGCTGGTGCGCGAAGAAGACCTCTAGCAGCAGTTAACTTTCTCAGTCCTCATACACAACGCCATACTTACCAAGTATGGCGTTGTGTATGAGGACTGCTATTATCAAAGCAAAGCACATTTTTTCTGCGCCTCAGGCAACCTTTGCCACTAAAGTCCCCTCTTTAGCCTACCCATACTTAACCATGCGCTTTGGCGCTTTGCCTGCTATTTTTGCTTTATGAATAGAGCTTTACCGCCACTTTTTCCCTTGTCCCTGTATCTGCTGCTGGTATTTACAGGTGCGCCTTTTATACTGGTGGCACAGAACAGTGGCAAAAAAGCTGTTGTGCATCCGCAAAAAACCTTGCAGGCGCTACGCGTAACAGAGGTGCCAAAAATTGATGGCCTGCTGGACGAGGCTGTATGGCAAAAGGCGGAGATCGCCACCCGTTTTATCCAGAACCGGCCAACGCCGGGCCCGCTTGAGAAACACCCCACCGAAGTACGCATCCTGTACGATGACGAAGCCATTTACGTGGGCGCGCTCATGCACGATGTAGCCCAGGATTCCATCTTCCGGCAGATGGGCACCCGGGACGACCTGGGCAACACAGACTGGTTCGGTATTTTTCTGGATACTTATCATGATGGCACCAATGCGTTCGGCTTTTTTGTGACTCCTGCCGGGGTGCAGCTCGATGCCCGCTACTCCAGCAATGGCGAAGATTTCAGCTGGAATGCCGTGTGGGAAAGTGCGGCCAGCCTGCAGGGTACTGATTGGGTAGCTGAACTGCGCATCCCTTATTCCGCTATCCGTTTCAGCAGCAAGCCCGAGCAAGTATGGGGACTCAACTTTATGCGCAACCGCCAGTCGACGCGGCAAGGCTACTTCTGGAATTATGAGGACCCGGCGGTGGATGGTTTTGTGAATCAGTATGGTACTCTTACCGGCCTCCACAACATTAAGCCTCCGCTGCGCCTCTCCTTTACGCCGTATGTTTCTGTTCTGGCGGAACGCTATCCCTACCAAAAAGAAGGCAGCGGCGGCACTGGGTATAAAGATGCGGTAAACTTTAGCGGCGGCATGGATGTGAAGTATGGCATTAGCGACGCTTTTACCCTGGACATGACACTGATCCCCGACTTCAGCCAAGTGCAATCGGATAACCAGATACTGAACTTAGGGCCTTTTGAGACACAGTTTAATGAGAACCGTCCTTTCTTTATGGAGGGAACTGAGCTGTTTAACAAAGGTGATTTCTTTTACTCGCGCCGCATTGGAGGTGTGCCCGTTAATTACCTGGATGCTGATGCAGAGGCCGAGCGCGGGTATAAAGTAATTGAAAACCCTTTGGAGACCAAGATGCTAAACGGCACCAAGCTGTCGGGGCGCACCAAGTCGGGGTTGGGAGTAGGCGTGTTTAATGCGGTGGTGAGCCGGCAGTATGCCACCCTGGAAGATGCTACCGGAGAGCGCTTTAAAAAGGAAACACAGCCGCTGACCAATTACAACATTGTCGTGCTGGACCAATCGCTAAAAAACAACTCGTACGTAACCTTGGTTAACACCAGCGTTGTGCGGCAGGGCACCACCTACGATGCCAATCTAACCGGGGCTCTTTTCCGAGTAGCCAGCAAAGGGAACAAGTATGCGCTGCAAGGCAAGGGCGCTCTTAGTCAGCGATACTTCTCCGACAGTACCGCGCTGGGCCACACGTATGCCCTGGAGTTTGGGAAGGTGAGCGGAAACTTTCAGTACAGCATTTCGCATTCGGTGGAGTCGGATACTTACAACCCAAATGATCTGGGCATCCTGTTTACCAACAATAACAAGGAGGAGGAGCTAAACCTAAGCTATAACATTTACCAGCCTTTCTGGGAGTTACTGAACCTGTACACCCACCTAGGGGCAAATTACTCCCGCCGTTACCGGCCGGATGCGTTTCAGAATTTTGTCATCTATGGCGAGGTGAATGGCACTTTTAAGAATTTCTTTAGCGCCGGATTGCACGTAAATATGGAGCCGGTAAAGACGTACGACTATTTTGAACCACGCGTGGCAGGTTGGTATTACTACTTCCCGACCAACTATAACATTGCAGGTTGGTTCTCTACAGACTACCGGAAGAAACTGGCCCTTGACGTAGAAATGAATTACCGGCGCTTTCAGGAGAACAAGCGGCATAACTTTAACTATGCTTTCTCGCCCCGCTACCAGGTAAACGACCGGCTGATGTTTGTGTACAACTATAGTTCTGAAAACCACCTGGATGACATGGGTTATGCGGATGATTTTACTGCAACAGAAGATGGCCAGCCCCGGCAGAAGATCATTTTTGGACTGCGCAATGTGAATTCTGTTTCTAATTCCTTGTCGGGCAGCTACATTTTTAACAACCGTATGTCGCTGACGCTGCGGGCACGCCATTACTGGTCTAAAGCAACTTACAGCCGGTTTTTTCAGCTAACCAGTAAAGGCGAGCTGTTGCCTGATACTTATAACCAAAACAAAGATGTAAACTTCAACGCCTTTAACGTCGATATGGTTTACTCGTGGTGGTTTGCACCGGGCAGTGAGATCAGCCTTGTGTGGAAGAATGCCATTCTGCAGCAGGAAGACCAGGTGACACCCCATTATTTTGATAATTTCAGCCACACCATTTCCTCTCCTCAAAATAATACGCTCTCCCTCAAAGTGCTCTACTACCTCGATTATCTTACGCTACGAAACAGGTTGTTCAGGAAAGCACAATAAAGCAGTTTGTAACCCATACTTAAGCGATCAGGAAGGAATATTGTCAGAGTCCTGCTCTTTCCTGTATGGCTGAAGCGAAGCTGTAGCAAGTATAAATGCTGCATCCTACTGCTATCCGTATCAAAGCAAAAGCGGCCCCGGTACAAACCGGGGCCGCTTTTGCTAAGTCACAACAAGTATACTTAATGCTGCACCACCATCTTTTTCGATTCTACAGTGTCGCCATGCGTTACGCGCAGCATATACACCCCGGATGCCCGTTTGCTAAGGTCCACTGAACTTTCGTACTGGCCGTTGCGCTGTGTGGCTTTGCTGGTGTATAGTTTATTGCCGAGCATATCATATACTTCATAAGAAATGATCTCTGGTTTTGAAGTCTCTAGGCTAATATTAAAGATGCCTTCGCTTGGGTTAGGCCATACGACCAGCACCGGCCCCAGGTCTTCCAGATCAGGGTTATACTTGAATGAGAAAGCGGTAGAAACATCTGATATACAGCCTTGCTTCTGCTGCATAACCGAATAATCGCCGCTCTCAGTAGGAGTATACAACTGGCCTGTAGCGCCGCTTATTGGCTTGCCATCCAGGAACCACTGGTTTCCTTCTGCCGCACTGGATTTCAGTGCTGTTCCATCGCGCACTACTACCGGTGTTGTTAATGGTGCACCAACCTGCACCGGCACTTCTACGCGCTCACTTTTACAGCCAATGGCGCTTACTTTCAGGTTATAGAAGTAATAATAGTAGCTCTCAGAAGCTGTAGTAGCCGTGTTGCCGATGATTTGAACCACGTTAGGGATGCCAAACGGATAACCACTAACGCCCTGGTTGTTTCGGAAGATGGTGGCTCCATCCAGGTAGGCGATGGCAACAGAGTAGGTGCCGGCCTCTGGCAGCGCCAGGCCCAGGTAGTATACTTCCCCTTTATCGTTCGGGTCGTTAGGCTGTACTCCTTCTCCGGGAGTAGTGCGGGTAGCAGTTACGGCAAGCGTTCGGGTAGATACCGGAACGCCATCTTCATTATAAACTGTAAATTTAATTTTGCCACTGTGCCCGATGTATAGGCGGGCGCTTTCCAGCTGTATCGGCGCATTGGTTTTGAACACCACATCCGGCGAAAACTGGTTGTAGCCCCCGTCGGTGAAGACGCTCTTTGTGGCCGGCCCGATGGTGGCGCTAAAATCGTTGAGGCTGGCGAAAAACTTGCTGTCTGCCGTGTTGCCCGTTAGGCGCAGGTTACTGCCTGCTGCTATTGGAGTGGTCGCGGTTGCGCTGGGATACCAGAAAACGGCCCCGTCACCGGTGCCGGTGAGGGTATAGGCCGACTCCGTGCCACAGCGGTAAACTGCCGCATCAGGTGCCGCCGAAGGCTGCCCTACGGTAAAGGAAAGATCGGAGCGGTTATTACTCTCCACCACATCGTTCTGCAAGCCCGACAAAGCAACAAGTTGGTAAGTGCCGCCCGGCTCAGTTGCGAAGGTGCCTTCCGGTATAAATTCTACCCGTGTGTTTGGCTCTAGGCTTCCTGTATAAGTGCCCGTCAGCTTTCCGATCTCTTGGTTATTCTGGCGCACACTAATTGTAACCGGTATATTCTTTTGCGCGTTGGTGCCAAAGTTTTTCAGTGTAACTGCTATGGTTTGGGCGCTGCTGGCGCAGGAAGAAACACCTGTTGGCAAAACACTCAACACGCCGATGTCTTTGCCGGCCCTGTTAAACTGCAGCAGGTAATCCTGCGTTTCGCCATGGGCATAACTGCCGCAGGCATTCACGGCTGCGGCATCGGCCGTTTCCTCGGCTACCAGGCGCATGCGTACCTTGTTGCCGGTCACGAGGGTGGCCGGAGCCGTAAGTGAGGTGGCATAAGTCGCATTGCCAGTCAGCACGCCTGACGTTGCGGCCAGTTCGCCATTATCGTCAAAGTCGCCGTCACCGTTCCAGTCAACAAACACTTTAACAACTTTTGAGGCGTCGCTGGCTGTTGTGCCAAGCTCAACGGTCAAGGGCTTTGTCTGGCCTGGCTCAAAGCTGAACACATTGTTGGTGAGGTTCTGATACGTGGTGCCGCCTGCCGCCATTGTGATGACCTGGCTGCCCACTGTCACTTTATTGATCCTGGTACCATCGGTGGTGGCAGCAGCGCTGGTGCAGAACGCTTTGCCTCCAACACCGCTCACCAGCAGAGAATAGGCCTGCGGTCCTTTGACTAAGGTGCCTTTGTGTTTAACGGTAATCGTATACGTTTCGCCCGGAACAGCATTGCCGAGGTATACTTGTTCCACGTTATCCAGCTTGTTATCGCCGGGTACCGCAGCGCCCTCTGGATGGGTAGGATCCAGCGTCCAGGGCATATAGGTGGTGGTGCCTTTGGTAACCCGTACATCCAGGTCGTTTACCAGGCGTGCTGTGCGGTTATTCAGGGCACCGCTGCCTTCCGCTACGGCAGTAGCTTCCGGGTCTGTCCAAGAGATGGTGACAACTAATGGTCCGGCACCGGAGGCCTTTACCTGCAGCGTATAGGTTTTATCCTGCTCTAGGCTATTTTCCTCAATCAGGTTTGTTCCGTTGGCGTTGGTAAGCATGCTGGCTGCTTTTGCCGAATTGAGCAATCCCCAGCCATACTTGTAATCAGGTCCGGCTGTTTCGCCGGTTTCACTCGCTGTATGAATGGCAAGGGCTTTCAAGGTAGCGGCACGCATAAAAGTACCCTGGTGCAGGTTGGCGTAGTGCTCCTGCAGCAGCAGCAAACTGCCCGAAACGTTGGGAGCAGCCATCGAAGTACCGCTCATAATTTCATAGGCCCGGTCTCCGCTGCCCGTTGTTGACAGCACGTTAACGCCATCGCCTACCACGTCAGGCTTAATACGGCCATCGTCGGTCGGGCCATAGCTGCTGAAGGCAGAGACAGCGGCATCAGAGGGCTGGGTATAGCCTTCTTCAATCGCATCAATCGCACCCACAGCCAGCACGTTTTTGGCCGTGCCATACGTAGCGATCCCGTCATAGCTGTCGTTGCTGCTAAGGCCGTCCGGGCGGGTTTTTACCAGCGTGAATTTCCCATTCTTATTGCGTTGATAATAAGGAGCGCCTACTTCAGGCCCAGTTTCGCCCCGGTTGTTGCCCACCGATTTTACGATCAGATAGTAAGGAGCATTATAAGCGATCTTATCCCATTCAGCGGCATCTGCATTATAGTAGCCAAACTTGTAATCTTCGGTCGCACTAATCTCGGTATCGCCCCACCACTCCCAGGCTGGATCTGTGTCGGTGCCTTTGCGGTCGGGGTTATAGTACCAACCAGCTATAGTGCCGTACGAGTGGTTCGAGATGAGCAGGTTATCGGCTGCACTTGCCATTTCAGCCACATCATTGTTGAAGTCATACGCCTGCAGGTTTTTATAATTGTAGGCCATTCCTTTGGCTACCGGGTTTATGCCCGTTGCCATCATCGTGCCAGCTACGTGCGTGGAGTGGTCGTTTATTTCAGAGGCTTTGTCTTTTTGTACTACGCGGCCTATCAGTTCCTGGTGTGTTTCCCGCACACGTCCGCCATCCCATACGGCCATTTTGTTTGCCACAGCAGCACTTGAACCGTCTAGGTTTAGCCCGAGCGCTCCTCCCTTCCAAAGCTCATTTGTTCGGGTAGTAACGGCAGAGATGGTGTTGTTATACGTGATGTAGTATACTGGCAAGCCTTTCGCATCCAGGCCCTGCAATGCAATATGTCGGCCGTTAGCAAAGGTTTTCTCTATAATCCAGCCGTTCTGTCGGGCGAGTTCCACTGCACGGGCGTGGCTCTCCTGGTAGTTTTTTGCTGCGGTCCCGGCAATACGCTGTAAGGCACTCTTATTAGTAGTATGCGGGGTGATAGTTTGCTGTGCAAACGCCGTGGTAGCCGTTGCCAGGCATAATGCAACGCTCCAAAGGCCCAGTCTTCTCATAAAAAAAACAGTAGATAAAATATTGTATCTCAATTTAGTGTAAATTGATGATAATGGCAAAGTTGTTCCCGCAGGAGGAAGTTTATTTTTGAAAAGTATACACCCGAGCCGGAATAGCAGCGCCTTACGCGTTTGAACCGCCCGGGCCAGTGGTAGTACGGTATTACCCCAGCGGCAGCACATTCAGAAGTAAACACTTTGTAAACAGCGGGCACAACTCCGGCGCAAATTGTAGAACCTATGTTGCGCACCCGCAGCATGCGGCGCTTTCATCAGGATAGCGACAAGCAAGTATAGTACAGGAGTGCAATTAAAAAGCGCGCCGGTATTTTGATGCCAGCGCGCTTTTTAAATCCTGCAGAAAAGTGTCTATTTCTTCAGCAACTGCGCATATTCTTTGGCAAAGTAAGTGAGGATGATGTCGGCGCCAGCACGTTTTATACTTGTCAGGATCTCGACCATCGCCTTTTCACCGTCTATCCAGCCATTTTGGGCAGCCGCTTTCACCATGGCATACTCGCCGCTGATGTTGTAGGCGGCAATCGGCAGGTTGGAGTTGTCGCGCAGCAGCTTGATCACGTCGAGGTACGAGAGGGCGGGCTTCACCATCAGGTAGTCGGCACCCTCCAGCGTGTCCAGTTCGGCCTCTATCAGCGCTTCACGGCTGTTGGCGTAATTCATTTGATAGGTTTTCTTGTCGCCGGCCTTGGGCGCGGAGCCCAGCGCGTCGCGGAAGGGGCCGTAAAAGGCGCTGGCATACTTGGCGGTATAGGCCATAATCGCCACTTTCTGGAAGCCGTTCTCGTCGAGCACTTGCCGGATGTGGCCGATGCGACCGTCCATCATATCCGATGGCGCCACAATGTTGGCACCGGCCTGCGCCTGCACCAGGGCCATTTTGCCAAGCACTTCCAACGTTTCGTCGTTCAGGATCTCGCCGTTCTCCACAATGCCGTCATGCCCATCAGAGTTGTAAGGGTCCATGGCCACATCGGTGATTAGGGCTACCTCCGGAAAGTTCTTCTTGATGGCGCGGATCGCACTTGGGAAAAGGCCTTCGGGGTTGTGGCTTTCCGTGGCATACTTGTCTTTCTGCGCCTCGGGTATACTTGGGAACGGTGCAAAAGCTTTCACGCCCAACTCTACGCAGGCAGCTACCTCCTCCAGCACTGTATCAATGGAGAAGCGGTTAATGCCCGGCATCGATTTTACCTCGATGCGCTGGTTCTGGCCGTCTATTAAAAAAAGCGGGTAAATTAAATCTTGCGTGCCGAGGGTTGTCTCCTGCACCATATCTCGAATCACCTGTGTCTGGCGGTTACGTCTTGGTCTTCTGATCATAGTAATTTGTTTTCAGAATCTATTCTAAATCATACTCCTGCAAAGGTACGGTGAAAGCCGGGGAATCGGAATGATAGACGTCGTTTTTTGAGGTTGACGGGACGCTGCGGGATTGGTTGAAGCAGGAGTTGCTTGTTAAAAGGAAGGAGGCTGGAAAAGTAGGATGTTGTGCAGGGAGTTGCTAGCGTTGCTTCCGTTTGTACTTCCGTTTTATAGTTTAGCTAGCAAGCTATACTTAATAGCCTACTCATACTTTCGGTTATACTTGCTAGCTGTTGTTTATACTTTACGAGGCAAGCTATACTTATTAGATGCGGTTTACTCCTCAGTTTTATACTTGGCTTGTTGCATCTTTAGCTTTAGAGCGCTCTGGCCCGCGAGGGCACCTCGGGTTGAGCGCGGTGGCGTGAACCTGCGCTGGCGCGCTGCCCTTACGGGCACCGCAACCCACCAAGGCGCTCCACCCAAGGACTGGAAGCTTTCTCATAGCTACAGTTTACACTTTAGCTCAAGTATAAACTAGTGTACTAGCGCGAATCTCCAGATTCGTGGCGGAGATGAAGTCTGATTTCATCGGCCTGAAGGGACAAAGCAGTACTACGAAGCGAAGCTTGTACTATAGCACGTACACTTCAACTCGCTTCAGCTACAGAACTCCCCTCCTTAGACAAGCGAGAACGCGAGTTCGAAGCTTGCGAGCGCAGCTCTGAGGGGTAGGGGTGGTTGGATCCGGTACTGAAATCCTACAGCCAATCCCGTCATCCACAGTGCCCAAAATCAAAAAGGCGACACCGCTGGTAGCAGTATCGCCTTTCATATCTTAAAGTGCTAACGTCTAAAATCCCATAATTACGTCTTCAATTACATCACAGCACTCCTGCAGTTGGGCTTCGGTAATAACCAGCGGCGGCGCAAAACGGATAATGTCGCCGTGGGTGGGTTTGGCCAGTAGGCCTTTCTCCATCAAAGCAACGCATACATCCCAGGCAGTGCGGCCATCGGGGGTAGGGGTGATAACCACTGCATTCAGCAGACCGCGGCCACGCACCAGTGTGACTAACTCCGGGCGTTTGGCTTTCAGTTGTTCCATACGCTCCCGGAACTTCTCGCCCAAGCGATACGCATTTTCTGTTAGTTGCTCCTGTTTGATCACCTCCAGCGCCGCAATGGCCACCACGGCTGCCAGCGGATTGCCACCAAAGGTAGAGCCATGCTCGCCCGGTTGAATGCAGAGCATGATCTCGTCGTTGGCCAGTACGCAGGAAACTGGTAGTACACCACCCGACAGGGCTTTGCCAAGTATAAGTATGTCGGCTTTTACATCGTCGTAGTAGCTGGCCAGCAGTTTACCGGTGCGGCCAATACCCGTCTGTATCTCATCCGTAATCAGCAGCACGTTGTACTCTTTGCACAAGGCCTGCGCTTTGGCCAGGTAGCCCTGGTCGGGCACCATTACGCCGGCTTCGCCCTGGATAGGCTCTACCAGAAAGCCGCACACATTCGGGTTCTCCTGTAGAGCCTCTTCCAGAGCAGTAGCATCGTTATAAGGAATTACTTTGTAGCCTGGCATGTAGGGACCGAAGCCTTTGGTAGAGTCCGGATCGGTAGAAAAGGAGATGATACCGGTGGTGCGCCCATGAAAGTTGTGCTCCACGACAATGATCTCTGCCTTATTCGGGGCGATACCTTTTTTGAGGTACCCCCACTTGCGGGCCAGCTTCAGGGCTGTTTCCACCGCTTCGGCACCGGAGTTCATGTACAGCGCCTTGTCGTAGCCAAAGTACTCGCACACATACTTCTCTGCTGCACCCAGCTTGTCGTTATAAAATGCGCGCGAGGTGAGGGTGAGCTGCTGCGCCTGCTCTACCAAGGCGCTGATGATTTTTGGATGGCAGTGGCCCTGGTTTACGGCGCTGTAAGCCGACAGAAAATCGTAGTAATGCTTGCCTTCCACATCCCACAGGTGTACGCCTTCGCCTTTGCTCAGCACAACGGGTAAGGGATGGTAATTGTGGGCGCCAAACTGGTGCTCTATGTCTATTTCTTGTTGGCTGGAGGTAATTGGTAGCGTATCCATAGTTATATTTTTAAGGTTGATGTAAAAAGGTGAACTGCCGGCAACCAGAATACCGCAGTTATGATTTTTACAGGGAAAAACAGTTATATGTTGTAAAGCTAATGAATTAGCGCCGACTTTGAAACCGGAGATATCCCTGCTGCCCGGCAGCGTGTTGCAGAATATGTATATCTTTGCACCGCTGGCACATCAAACAAAAGACACCTGGTGGGAGAAGAGTTAAAAGAAGGAGAGGACTACTACCTGAACGAACAGGGGTTGCTGGTGTTTACGGCAAAATACCTGCTGCGGCGTGGCTATTGCTGCCGGAACGGTTGCAAACATTGTCCTTACGGGTTCCGGAAAAAGCAACAGAAACAGGACCAGTAAGTATAAAACTAGCGCCCTGGCGGGGTACTTTGGCCATCTTTATACAGGTTTACAGGAAAAATATTCGCTATCCCTTTGAGATTCTGTATCTTTTTACTGATATTTGCACCCCTATTGAAATAATTTAGATAAAAATACAAGATGGCACGAGTTTGCGACTTAACCGGAAAAAGACCACAAGTAGGAAATAACGTATCTCACGCGAATAACAGAACCAAGCGTAAGTTCTATCCAAACCTGCAAAAGAAGCGTTTCTACATCCCTGAAGAGGATGCTTGGGTAACGCTGAAAGTTTCTACTTCAGCTTTGAGAACCATCAATAAGAACGGTATCTCAGCTGTGTTGAAGAAAGCAGTAGAGCAAGGTTATATCATGTACTAGTGGCCCTGCCAGGCTGCCGCATTGCACTAGATTAAGCCTTTGCGCTTTCTTCGGCTATGCAAGGTCTGTGGTGCCATCTGCTACTTTAGATAAATTCCTCAGCAACGGAGAGAACGTAAGGCTTTGTAGCTTCCCGCTCGCTCCGTTGCTGTTTTTTTGCGCTTCCGGGCGGCCGATAGCTTATAGTGTGCTTCGGCCTGTTAATGCGCCAGGTGTGCGCAAAGCACGTAAAACCATGCGCTTGCTTTAGAACAGGCGGTGGAATAAAAATTATACTTTGTTTGTAATTAGAGATTTAAGCAATTATATTTGCAGTCCTAAATAAAAAATCATTATAGAGAGATGGCTAAAAAAGCAAAAGGTAATAGAATCCAGGTTATTATGGAGTGCACAGAGCAGAAGACTACTGACATACCTGGAACTTCAAGGTACATCACTACCAAAAACAGAAAGAATACTCCGGAGCGTCTTGAGCTGAAGAAGTATAACCCGAATTTGAAAAAAGTAACTGTACATAAAGAAATTAAATAACCATGGCTAAGAAAACCGTTGCAACCCTAAAGACTGCCACAGGTAAAGACTGGGCAAAAGTGATCAAAGCTGTTAAATCGCCTAAGACTGGTGCCTATAGCTTTAAGGAAGAGATGGTGCCTGTGGATAAAGTACAGGATGCTCTCTCTGGCAAATAAACAAGCTTACTCTACTATACATAGATAACACGAAGAAGTCCCTTTACCGGGACTTTTTTAGTATATTACCGTATCACCGAGATAGTCGTCACCCTTCATAAAGACCGGTATGGGAATTTTTGACTTTTTCAGTAAAGAGAAGAAGAAAGAATCGCTGGACAAAGGCCTCGAGAAAACCAAGTCCAGCTTTTTTGGCCAGCTAAGTAAAGCCGTAGTCGGTAAAGCTACAGTGGATGTAGAGGTGCTCGACGAACTGGAGGAGATCCTCGTGCACGCCGATGTAGGCGTTGGAACGACCGTAAAGATCATTGACCGCATCGAAAAGCGCGTAGCTCGTGACAAGTATGTAGGCACCGACGAACTGGACCAGATCCTGCGCGAGGAGATTGCGGCCCTGCTGGAAGAAAACAACTCCGGCGATGGCGCCAACTTCGACCTACCCAAAGATATCAAGCCTTACGTGATTATGGTGGTCGGCGTAAACGGCGTTGGCAAAACCACTACGATCGGCAAACTGGCGGCGCAGTTTCATAAAGCAGGCAAGCAGGTGGTGCTCGGTGCTGCCGATACGTTCCGAGCCGCAGCCGTAGACCAGCTGATCATCTGGGGCGAGCGTGTAGGTGTGCCGGTTATTTCGCATGGCATGAACACCGACCCGGCCTCTGTGGCCTACGATGCCGTGAAAAAAGGCGTTGAGCTGAATGCTGATGTGGTGATTATTGATACGGCAGGCCGCCTGCACAACAAAGTGGGCCTGATGAATGAGCTCACCAAAATCAAGCGCGTGATGCAGAAGATCACGCCCGATACGCCGCATGAAGTGCTGCTGGTACTGGATGGTTCCACAGGACAGAACGCCCTGCTACAGGCGCGCGAGTTTACCAAAGCAACTGACGTAACGGCCCTAGCCATCACCAAACTGGACGGCACCGCCAAAGGAGGTGTCGTGATCGGAATTTCAGATGAATTTAAAATTCCGGTGAAATATATCGGAGTTGGCGAGAAAATTGAAGACTTACAATTATTCGACAAGCACGAATTTGTAGATTCTTTCTTTTCACGCTAATACACATTAAATGGATAAGCTCCTGCTGTTACCGCTGGCACTGCTGCTCTCTTGCTGCAGCAGTACGAAGCCTGCTTCTACGGGTACCAATCAATCAGAACAACAGATGGAGCAATCTCAAGCACCTGCGCAGCAGCCAGGGCAGGTAATTGGCGCACCTGCCAGCGCCTCTTCACAACAGGTAGTGCCTGTTTCGCAGGGTATAGCTGGCAAAGTGCTTTGGAAGTCGGGCAACCAAATGCCCTCTCCGGATGCACCGCCCAGCCAGGGCAGAGGCGTGCAGCGCACTGTATACGTCTACGAACTTACAAATGCCAGCCAGGCAACAGCTGTAGACGGTGTTTTCTATACTAACCTCAAAACAAATCTTGTGGCGCAGGTGGAAACTGATGCGGATGGTAGCTTTTCCGTTAACCTGCAGCCCGGTACTTATAGCCTTTTCACGAAAGAGGAGAAAGGCTTATTTGCCAGTATTTTTGACGGAGAGATGAACATTAACCCGGTGGAGGTGCAGAAAGGACAAGTAACCAACGTGGAGTTGGTAATCAACTATAGGGCTAGTTATTAGGTAATTGTAACCGCACGCGCTTGCACAACTGGAACGGAGCGTCTGTTTTACCAGCGTCAATGCAAGCTCATATTCCGCTGGAAAAGCTTTCTTGTAGTGCTTCTATGCAATATCTGCCCTAGCTTTAGGCCATACTTACAAGGGCAGGAGCTACCTGCAAAGTACAACGAGCGCCTGGTTATACTATATTTACGGCCTCTCCATACTTTTGCTGAATTAGCTGTACAGCATTTCGGAGGTAAGCTATATTGAGAAGTATAACGCCGCTTTTTGTGCTGGGAAAGGAAAGTAGCTGTTCTCTTAACACTTATACTGCTGATGTATATAATTAAGAATGATTTCATGGAGGTGACGTACGAGGTCGCCCAAAATGTATTCACCGTCAAGTGGTCTGATGCGCTAAGTGTAGAGTCGCCCCTATTTTATCAAACTATCATTTCCTTGTTTGCCATAATTCAGGAACGCAAAGTAAGAAACCTGATTATAGACTCCGGCATTCCGGCGGGAGGTGTGCTGACAGAGGAAGTCATAAACTATTTTATCCAGCACATCCCCTATACCACTTTACGAAATATTGCCCTTCTGGAGTCGCCGGATTTTCTCTGGGACAACAATTTGTATCAGGTGCTTTCGCTGCTTATTACCAGCTACCATTTGCCAATTGCAATTGAAATGGTAAAAAGCCCGGAAGCAGGTCGGGAGTGGTTTGCCCAGGCTGCGCTGGCGAGCCCCCATACGGATATAGTGGGTTGAAGCTGCAAGAGACAAGTTACGTGAGGCGGAAGTAGCCGCCGTCCTCCTCTAAATTCCGGCAAGAGAACCTGCTAAAGCGCTATCCCCTATTTATTTGTCAAACATATCGTACCTTTGCAGGCCGGTTTACGAAACGAACCAATCGGAGCCGGGGCGGGTTCTAAATTATTATCGCATACTCTCTTAATTACATATAAGTGAAAGTAAGATCACTCAAAAAAGATAAAGTAAACGTCGTAACGCTCGGTTGTTCCAAAAACCTGGTGGATTCAGAAGTGCTGATGGGCCAGCTGCGTGCCAATGAGTTTGACGTGGCGCATGAGTCCGACAAAGACGACTCGAATATCATCATCGTGAATACCTGCGGCTTTATCGACAATGCCAAGCAGGAGTCTATCGATACAATCCTGCGCTATGCCGATGCCAAAGAAGCGGGCCAGATCGATAAACTGTATGTGACCGGCTGCCTCTCGCAGCGCTACAAAGATTCGCTGGAGCAGGAGATTCCGCAGGTAGATGCCTACTTTGGTACGCTGGAGTTGCCGCGCCTGCTCAAAACGTTAGAGGCCGACTACAAGCACGAGCTAATTGGCGAGCGTTTGCTCACCACGCCATCACACTACGCCTATTTTAAAATTGCCGAAGGCTGTAACCGCCCCTGCTCTTTCTGTGCTATCCCGCTGATGCGCGGCAAGCACGTAGACCGCCCCATTGAGGACCTGGTGAAGGAGGCGAAGCGCCTGGCAAGTATGGGCACCAAAGAACTGGTGCTAATTGCGCAAGACCTGACCTACTACGGCCTGCAGCACTATGGCGAGCGCAAGCTGGCTGATCTGCTTCGCAACCTGTCGGATGTAGAGGGCATTGAATGGATCAGGATGCAATATGCCTACCCGTCGCAGTTCCCGATGGAGGTGTTTGATGTGATGAACGAGCGTGAGAACATCTGCAAGTACATAGACATGCCACTGCAACACATTTCGGATAACATGCTCAAGACCATGCGCCGCGGTATCAGCAAGCGCCGCACCATTGAGCTGGTAGATCAGATCCGCCAGCGCGTACCAGACATCGCGCTACGTACCACGCTAATTGCCGGGCATCCGGGCGAAACGGATCAGGATTTCCAAGAGCTGTACGATTGGGTAGAGGAGACGCGATTTGACCGCTTGGGCATCTTCACCTACTCACACGAAGACAACACCCACTCCTATACCTTAGAAGATAATGTGCCGGACGAGGTGAAGCAGGAACGTGCCGATGCGATTATGGAGCTGCAGCAGGGGATTTCGGTGGAGTTGAACGAGGAGAAAATCGGCCAAACCTATAAAGTGCTGTTCGATCGCAAAGAAAGCGGCTACTTTGTAGGTCGTACCCAATATGATTCGCCGGAAGTAGACAACGAAGTACTGGTGCCGGCTGACAGCAACTACATACGCCTTGGCGATTTTGCCCACGTAAAGATCACCGATTCTTCCGACTTCGACCTATATGGAGAAGTCGTGAGCTAAGTACTTGAATCATTATTAAGAAGAGGCCAGCTAGGTATAAATCCTGTCTGGCCTCATCTTTTTTAAGCTTTGTGCACAGTGCTACTTCAGCACATACCTGCTCAGTACCCGGTACGCTTCGTTAATGTTTTCCCCTTTCTTAAAGTCCTGCCGGATGGTTGGCTCCAGTTCGCCGGTAAGCCAGATCTTCAGTTCCGCATCCAGGTCAGCGATGCCGGCGCTTTCTTTTGAGAACATTTTAATACTGCCATAAGGAATGCTCTGGTAGTCTTTTTTAGAGGCGGTGACACCCTGCTTGTTTACGATGATCAGGCGCTTGTTGGTAAACACGAGCATGTCCCGAATCAGCCGGTAGGCACGCTCAATCGTTTCGTCTGTAATGAGGATTGGTTGAAATTCGTCTGTTATTTTTTCGATAGACACTTCCGATGCGTGTCCCATCATGCCGCTTAGTAATCCCATTGTTGTATTGTTTTGAATCGTATACTCTTGTTTACGTCTGTCAGCAATTAGGTTATGGGCGGGTGTATATAGGAACTTAGGAGGTCTTTTGTAGGACCGGGTCCAATCCCCCTGCCCCTCAGAGCTACGCCCGCAAGTTTCGAACTCGCGTTCTCACTTGTCTAAGGAGGGGAGTCTGTTACTACTTTAGTTTAAGTATAGGCGTTCTTAAGTATAGGCGTTGTAGTTTTGGCTGTTGGAGAAGTATAGATAGTATGGGCTTTACTCGTAGTGCTGCTTTGTCCCTTTGGACCAGAGAAGTCAGAGACTTCAGTTTTACTGCAAGTCACAAATCAGGAGATTCGTGGCAGTATACTTCTTTATACTTCAGATCAATATAAACTGTAGCTATAAGAAAGCTTCCAGTTATTGGGTGGAGCGCCTTGGTGGGTTGCGGTGCCTGTAAGGCAGCGCGCCCGCGCAGGTTCACGCCACCGCGCGGTGCCCTTGTCGGGGGCACCTGCCCCCCTAGGACATGCCCTCGCGGGCTTAGAGCGCACCAAAGTATGAGATGCAACAAGGCAAGTATAAAACTGCGCATCAAACCAAAACTAGCAAGTATAACCAGCCTGCTTAAGTATGAAGCAGCCGCTACCAAGTATAGCCAGAAGTATAAGTTAAACTCAACAGGTAATCTGCATCCCTATGCCTTTCATGCAAATACATCCTATAGCTCTTTTCCCTTGCAACTTATCCCTCTCCACCTGCTTTCTATCGGATCGGCTGCAAAACCGAAAATAAAGCCGTTACTTTGCGGCAGACCAGCTGGCAAAGTATAGGCCAGGTGCAACACATTTCCAGCATAACTGTTAAAGAGGCTATACCCAAGGCCAAGCGGATGGAAGTACAGAACATGAAAATCACCGAAATGGAGTATGCAGCGACTGGCGCATTCTCCCAAACCATAGCAGATTACCTCGGTCGGAGCGAGCAGCTGCGCCCGTTCTACAATCACTTTCCGAGCATCGAAGCGTTTGAAGCGCAGCTGAAAGAGAAGCGCTTTAGCCCAGAACAGCGCCAGACACTCTGCCAGGCACTGCAGCAGCAGTATACTTCTGTAGCCGACATTCACCCGCAGGTGCAGCAAAGCCTCGATCTGCTACAGCAGCCAAATACCTACACCATTACTACCGGCCATCAGCTTAATATTTTTACCGGTCCTTTATACTTCGTGTATAAAATTATTACGGCCATTAATATGTGCCGGCAACTGCAGCAGCAGTACCCGGACTACAACTTTGTGCCGGTATACTGGATGGCTACTGAAGATCATGATTTTGCCGAGATCAACCATTTCAGCCTTTTTGGCAAGACTTATACATGGGAAACGGACCAAACTGGTGCCGTAGGCCGCTTTACGACGGATGGCCTGGAGAAAGTACTGGAGGTGCTGCCGGAAGCCTATCCGGTTTTTGAAGAAGCCTATCGCAACAGCAAAAACCTGGCAGCTGCTACCCGCGCTATCACGCATGCGCTGTTTGGAGAATATGGCCTGGTAAGTATAGACGGCGACGATGCGACGCTGAAGAAGGCGCTGCTACCGGTTGTGGAGAAAGAGCTGACGGAGCAACTGTCGAACAAGTTGGTAGAAGAGGCAAGCGCACAACTGGAGGAACTGGGTTACAAGCCGCAGGTATACTCACGCGAGATCAACTTGTTTTACCTGACGGATAGCTTGCGGGAACGCATTGTGGAAGAGAACGGCACGTACCAGGTGCTGAATACAGAGATCCGGTTTACGCTGGAAGCAATACGGCAGGAGGCAGAGGAGCACCCGGAGCGTTTCAGCCCAAATGTGATTTTGCGGCCGCTTTACGAGGAACTGATTCTGCCGAACCTGGCCTACATCGGCGGCGGCGCAGAGGTGGCGTACTGGTTCCAGCTAAAGAAGCTTTTTGCCGCTTACGAGGTGGCTTTTCCGGTGCTGATGCTGCGCAACTCGGCCTTGTATATTACGCAAAGCAACGCCAGCCGCATGCACAAACTGGACCTGCAGCCGCAGGATTTGTTCCAGGATTACCAGGAGCTGAAAAAGCAGCTATCCAGCCAGATACACGAGGAGGAGATTAGCCTGGAGGCGCAGCGGAAAGCCGTAGCTGCTGCGTTTGCCCAGGTAGAGCAACTGGCAAAAGAGGTGGACCCAACGCTGGTAAAAGCCGTAGGAGCGGAGGAGCAGAAGGCGCTCAACGCACTGCAGATGCTGGAGAAGAAAATATCCAAAGCGCGCGACAACAAGCACGAGCAGACCTTTAAGCAACTGGAGAACCTGAAAGAGAAGCTGTTTCCGAACGGCAGCCTGCAGGAGCGCCACGATAACCTGCTCACCTATAAAACCAACAACCCGGACTTTATACAGGCTTTAGTAGAAGCATTTGATCCTTTTGAGCTGAAGTTTACGATACTGGAAGAAGCATAATGCGGAAAGCGGAGCTCCGGCGGCAGATGCTGCAGCAGCGGCGCACCTTGCCATTAGAAGAAGTGCAGCAATGCAGCGCGCGTATTGCCGATCAATTTTTTACGCATTTTCCGCTGCACGCAGGGCAAACCGTGCATGTGTTCCTGCCGATCATCAAAAATAACGAGGTAAACACCTGGCCTGTTATCGAACGGCTACGACTGGAGCACCCGGAGGTACGCGTAGCCGTGCCGGTTACGGATGTGGCACAACATGTCCTCACCCACCACCACCTCACAGATGAGGCCGTACTCGTGGAAAATGCCTGGGGTATTCCCGAACCGCAAAATGCGCAGCTTATACTTGCTCCCGAAGTAGATATCGTGCTGGTTCCGTTGCTGGCGTTTGATAAGTATGGCCACCGTGTAGGGTATGGCAAAGGTTTCTACGACCGTTTTCTGGCCGATTGCCGCCCGGATGTACTGAAGATCGGCTTGTCTTTAGCGCCGCCCGTAGAAAGTATAACTGATGCCAATGCGTTCGATATTCCGCTGGATGCTGTGGTCATGCCGGAAGGAGTATGGCGGCGGCAGTAGCTTAAAAAAGCTTTAGCTGCCTGTTTTCCGACTCAGCAGACGTTATTTCGATGAACCGGATCCTGGGCCTTTTCTCCAGCAACTCTCCTGACTTTTTATCCAGCCGGTCTACAAATCCTTTCACAGTAGCGTTTGTAAACAGGGCTGTTTTATACTGTTTGATGTTGCCTTCGTGTGGATAGCATGTCAGCACATGGTCCTGATACAGAAATCCAAGTGTGTTTGAGTTCTCGTTTCCTCTGGAAATGTGGCCTTCCAGCGTTACATACATGTTGTGTCGCAGGTCCGGGAAAAGGATCTCATTCTCATCTTCGTTTGGGAGAAAAATAAATTTCTTCTGAGCATCTATGCTGACATAGTTGGCGCCATCCGCATTCTGGTACCCGACCACTAATACTCGTTCTTCTGCTATCACTTTAGCCAGCCGCTTAAACAGGTCGCCTGGGCAGGCGGCAAACACTTTCAGGTATTGCGCCGGAACAACCAGAACTTCACCTGCCGCATTGCCAACGGAGACTTTGTTATCGCCGGTAAACTCCACTTGACTGATCTTTTTATGGGTGAGGGAGCCTGTGTGCTTCGCGATCTTCATCACCCAAGTCATGGCTTTAAATGCGTTCTTAAATATAGCTTTGAAGCCTAACTCCTTTAAGTCCGTTGCAGGAATTTCGTTTAAAGCTGTTCCAAAGTATTTGCTCTCCTCCCAGGTGGCAGAGGCTTTGAGCAGCAAGGCATCAACGTCTTCCGGGAAAATCGTTTCCCAGCTGCCTTTTCTTACCCGAACCGGTATTTCAAAAGTAACGTGCTCCAGCGACGTGTCTTCGTGCTGTATAAAGAAACGCAACGCCTCATCAATTCCCAGGAGTGCTTCGCCCGCTTTCCGGGCATCCAGAAAACCTTCCTGCACCAGCGCTCCTTCATACTTGATGTAAGCAAAAACAGCAGGTACTTCATATTGCTCCATAGCCATGCTAAGAAATAGGTTTTACAACAGGTTAACGCTCTTTGTAATATAGCCAGAATAAGATAAAGTATACCAAAGTTGCTGTGATTCTTTGCGTGTAAGAACCGGTTCTGTGCAGCCATGGTCTGGGCGTCTCTTTGGATTGCACAGCTTCAAACGCGTAGATATAGAAAGGCAGCTGCTAAAGTATAGCAGCTGCCTTTTGCAATGTATAAGTGGCGTTGCTATTTCACCAGTTCCAGCTTGTTCAGTTCTTCGGTAATGAAGCTTACCTCTTCCGGGCTTAGCTTTACATGGAGGGCTTTTGCGTTTTGCGTAGCCTGGTCGGCGTTGCGGGCGCCTACCAGCGCAATGGTAATGCCGGGCTGCTCCACGGTCCAGCGGATGACCAACTGCGCCAGGGTAGCATTCTTCTCGTTGGCCAAAGGCTGTATCTTTTTCAGGAAAGCATCGGTGCGCTTCAGGTTTTCGTCTTTAAAGAAGTATAAACCGGCGCGGTGATCGCCTTCGCTAAAGGTATAGCCGGGCTTCATCTTGCCCGTCAGCAGGCCGCGCTCCAACGGACTGTAAGCGAGGATGGATTTGTTATTGTCGATACAGTAGGGCACCACATCAGCCTCAATGTCGCGCTTTACCATACTATAGGGCACCTGGTTTGATACCAACTGCACATACTTTTCCGCCTCCCGCATCTGCGCAACATCATAGTTGCAGACGCCGGCCTGGCGCACTTTTCCTTCTTTTATGAGCTGCGCCACTGTTTCCATGGTCTCCTCGATTGGTGTGGTCGAGTCGGGCCAGTGAATCTGGTACAGGTCGATGTAGTCGGTGCCGAGGCGGCGAAGGCTATCCTCGCACTCTTTGATGATACTTTCGCGACCGGCATACTTGTACACGTCAATGTCCTTGCCGCTGTTGTCTTTGCTTTTAAAACCGAAATCGCCTTTGGCTACGTCCCAGCGCATGCCATACTTGGTCAGGATCTGCACCTTGTCGCGCGGCAAACTTTTGATGGCTTCCCCTACAATCTCTTCGCTGGTGCCCTGGCCATAGATTGGTGCGGTGTCGATAGAGGTGACGCCCAGATCATAAGACGCTCTGATAGCCTCCACGGCGTCTTTACGCTCAGTTCCGCCCCACATCCAGCCGCCGGCCGCCCATGCGCCAAACGTTACAACAGATACATTCAGGTCTGATGTGCCTAATTTTCTATATTCCATGTTTGTTTTTATTTATTATATTTTGCTCCCTTGCCAAGAGCCTCAGAATAAATAAAAACGTGAACATGGCAGATTGGTTTATTTCCGATAGCCGCTGCCGCAGCAGGACCTCACCCAAAGCCACAAAATTACCTGAACGCTAGTCTGCCGACCAGCATAACGGAAAAGTTAAAATGCCGCTATCGTAGCAGCACTCAAAAAAGCACAGCCCCTGCAACGCATAAGTGCTGCAGGGGCTGTAAGCTGGCGGTGCCGGTTGTGGCGCTGCTTAGCCTTTGTAAACGATTTTATACTTCTTCAGGTCGTGTATGGGGCCAAACTCAGATTTCTCGATTGTCTTGCCACGACGCTTCAGGTGTACCTCAACCGGAGCCATGGTTTTGGTCATATCCGAGTTAACCACTTTTACATAAAAGTTGCGTGCTTCTTCTTTGGCGCCTTTCTCAAATTTGTGTTTGGAGTGGTTTCCGTTTACCGGCTGCCCTGGAATAATGTGATAATTAGTGCAAACCACTTCATAGCTAGGCAAAAAAGGCTTGATCACTTTCTTTAGTAATTTTTTCATTTATTGCGTGATTGTTTTTAGAAGCGCTTCAATCGCTCTAAAGTAGTTAAATTTTTGATAAACAACATATAGCCGCATTGGTAAGAACTTATTTTTTTATTGCAGCCCAACATAACTACAGAGCCATACTTTGCTGTATTGCTTTAATTTTGGATATAAGCAGGATGAGGACCAATAAAAGAACGCTTAAGATGACCAAGAAACGCTAAACTACAGCTGAAAGTGTGCTCTTTTTAAGATAAAAAGTGAATAGGACGAAAGCCATAGCTCGTCTTGCTGCAATAGTACGCTGAAGTATAGGAGCATGGCAGCAAATCAAATCGGAAGCGAATAGGAAAAACACCGGAGCTGTGCAAAGCTTAACGCAGCAGCCATAGCATGACCGTAGAGAGGAAAACCCGTTTAGACCTTCGCCTCAGTGAGCAATTGCGTGATGTATGGCTCTATACTTTCTGGCTTGGTGATGGGGGCAAAACGCTTTACCGGTTTCCCGTTGGCATCGAGCAGAAACTTGGTGAAGTTCCATTTTATACGACGTCCAAAAAAGCCGCCAAGCTTCGATTTAAGGTATCTGAATACCGGATGCGTATTGGCACCATTCACCTCCACCTTATCAAACATCGGGAAACTGACGCCATAGTTCACCAGACAGCCTTCCTCTATTTCTTGCTTGCCGCCGGGCTCCTGGTTGCCAAACTGGTTGCAGGGGAAACCCAGGATCACCAGGCCCGCCTCTTTATACTTGCGGTAGAGCGCCTCCAGGCCTTCATACTGCGGTGTAAGGCCGCACTTACTGGCCGTGTTCACCACCAGCACCACTTTGCCCTGAAACTGGTCAAATGCTATTTCCTTCCCTTGCAGGGACTTGGCCGATAACTGATAGAATGCTGCCATAGTGCTGTGTTTTTAATAAATGTTCGTACGCTTAAACCAAAGCAGCCCGATAATGTTGCGCTTTATACGTGAGCTGCTGCCAAATGCCTCTGCAGCCTGCCTGGATGCACTTTTTTCAAATGCTAAAGAGTGGCAACCGGCTTCAGGCCGCGTGTCATTTCGCGTTTGCCCGGAGGGCCAGGCAGTGCTTCTACAGTAAAGCCTGCTGCTTTCAGGCTTCGCTTAAACGAGCCTTTGGCGCAATACGTCACCAGTACGCCGCCTGGCCGCAGCGCCTTGTAAAGTTTGTCAAATATGGCTGCTGCCCATAATTCCGGCTGCTTGTCGGGCGCAAAAGCATCGAAGTAAACCAGGTCATAGTACTGGTCCGGCGCTATAAATTCTTCCAGCGTTTCATGGATCTTCTGAAGCGTGAAATATGGAATCAGGTCTACCGGTTTGTTCCATGTGGCCTGGTGCATCTGCAGGAAAACCTCGTAAAGCTCTGGGTTCAGGATAATTCTTTCGTAGTGCAGCTGTTCAACCACATCAGCTGCCAGCGGGTATTTCTCCAGCGTGTCGTATTGGATAAACGCTTGCTTTGCCTGTGCAAATGGAAACGTCAGGATCGCATTGAGGCCAGTGCCAAAGCCTACCTCGAGTATTTTAACGTCTTTTTTAGTCTGCAGCACATGCTCCAGGCCATACTTGATAAATACATGTTGCGACTCCTGCAAAGCCCCATGTACCGAATGATAATGTTCGTTCAGCTCGGGCACGAACAGGGTATTAGATCCGTCTTTGGTCTGGCGTATTTCGAGGTGCATTTCTTTTGTATTACCTTTACAAAGGTACGCATTGCGGCAGCCTGTCTGCAACAAGTTGGTTGTTTATTGCTAATTGCTTTAGTGTATAAGCTATAGGCGCATCTTTAAACGTGATCTTTCAGGCTGCAAAGCACGTCATTGCTTTCAAAATAAAGTATAAATACGCTTACATAACTCTTTAGCACCAAAAATAATGGCCAGAATACACGTGCCCCTACCTGCTCATGTGCATTACGAAGCAACCGTCCCGCTGCGCATTACGGATATGAATTATGGCGGGCACCTGGGCAATGATGCGCTACTCACCATCCTGCACGAGGCACGCATGCAACTGCTGCACCACTTTGGCTACAGCGAAATGAACCTGGGCGGAGCCAGCCTGATCATGGCTGATGTCGCGATCGAGTATAAAGGCGAAGGCTTTTACGGCGATACGCTCCACATCAAAATGGCCTTCTACGAGCTAAGCAAGTATGGCTTTGATATTACCTACCACGTCAGCAACCAGAACGGCAAAGAGGTGGCCCGCGCTAAAACCGGCATGCTATGCTTTAACTATGAGGCGCGTAAGCTCATGTCGCTGCCACACGAAGTAAAGGCAAAGATTGAAACTAAAGCGGAAGGTTTTTTGTAATTTTGTGTATGACATTGATCGCAGATATAAATATTCTCCATAGGAAAGACATCCGCAAGTTGTCTCTGGATGAGCTGAAAGCGTGGCTGGTAGAGCAGGGCGAGAAACCGTTCCGTGCAAAACAGATCTATGAGTGGCTTTGGAAGCATTCTATCCGGTCGTTTGAGGAGATGAACAACGTGAGTCTGGCACTGCGCGAAAAGCTGGAACAGCATTTCGCCATCAATGCCGTGCAGGTAGCCACGCAGCAGTTAAGCTCCGACGGTACAATAAAATCAGCCTTTAAACTACACGACAGCAATATTGTAGAGGGCGTGCTGATTCCGCATGATGAGCGCAAAACAGCCTGCGTATCGAGCCAGGTGGGCTGTTCGCTTACCTGCAAGTTCTGCGCTACCGGCTACATGGACCGTGTCCGTAACCTGGATGCTGCCGAGATCTACGACCAGGTGGTGCGCATCAACGAACAAAGTATGAAGCAGCATGGCGTGCCGCTCACCAACATTGTGTATATGGGTATGGGCGAGCCGCTGCTAAACTATGCCAATGTCATGAAGAGCATCGAGCGCATCACAGCGCACGACGGCCTGGGCATGGCAGCCCGCCGCATAACGGTGAGTACTGCTGGTATTGCCAAGATGATCAAAAAGATGGCTGATGATGGGGTGAAAGCTAACCTGGCGCTATCGCTGCATGCTGCCAACGACGAGAAGCGCAACCAGATCATGCCGATCAACGAAACTAACTCGCTAGAGGCCCTGACCGAAGCGCTGAAGTATTATCACCAGCTGACAGGACGGAAAGTGACTTATGAGTACATCGTATTCAATAACTTTAACGATACCCTGCAGGATGCCGAAGAACTGCTGCGTTTTTCTAAAGTTATCCCCTGCAAGATCAACCTGATCGAGTATAACCCGATTGAGAACGCAGATTATGAGAACACCGATGAGGACCGCTGGCAAGCCTTTATTTATTACCTGGCCGATCGGGGTGTGCAGGTAAACGTGCGCCGCAGCCGTGGCAAGGATATAGATGCCGCCTGTGGCCAGTTGGCTGTAAAAGAGAAGCAAACAGCTTAAATAAGCTGCCGGATTATAAAACAAAAAGGCCCTGTTGTGTAAACGGCAGGGCCTTTTTGTTTATTCTTTATTAAACCGTCCTTCGGCAGGTGGCCGGCCACTTTCCACATCATGGCGTTCTTTTCGCACCTCGCGCTCCTCTACAAACACGGCATGGCGTTTTGGCCGTACGTGTTGCCCGAAGCGGTTTGCATACTGCTGCGTGAACTCGGCCCCAAACAGCACGATCATGGATGAATAATAGATCCAGATAAGAATAATGATGATAGAGCCGGCTGCACCATACGCAGAACCCGGATCACTGGTGCCAATGTACCAGCTGATCAGGAACTTACCTATGGTGAAGAGTAGTGCTGTAACACCTGCCCCAATCAAGGTATCTTTCCAGCGGATAATGGCGTCGGGCAGGTATTTGAAAATAAGCCCGAACAGCACAGTGATCAGCCCTACAGATACGATAAAGTCTACTAACTTGATTACCCATACCCCTACGTCTGGCAGCAGTTTGTTCAGGTAGCCGCTCAGGATAGAAATGGCGGCACTGATCACGAAGGATACCAGCAGAAGCAACGCAATGCTTAGAATGATGCCGAAGGAGAAGACACGCTCCCGAATCAAATACAAAATGTTGTTCGTTGGCTTTACTTTCAGGTTCCAGACGGTGTTAAGCGACTGTTGCAAGGTGGCAAAGAAAGTGGTGGAGGCAAAGATCAGCGTGCCGATGCCGATCCAGAGAGCCAGGCCCCCGGAGCCGCTCACCTGCGCGTTCTCAATAATGGATTGAATACCTTCTGCAGCTCCTGAACCAACAGCGGTGGAGATCTGGTCGGCAAGCCTGCCGGACACTGCCTCCTGCCCATAGAAAAAACCGGCGGCGCGAATAATAATGATGAGCAGCGGCGGAATGGAAAAGATGGCATTGAAGGCGAGAGCGGCTGCCAGGCTTAACGCGTTATTTGCTGTAAACTCGCTAACAGATGCTTTCAGGATAGGCAAGGCGCCCTTTATAGTAAAATCGGACATAGGCTTATAATGTCGTAATTAGCATTAGTTGTGCTGTTTGATACGGCAGTTTTGGCCCTGGGTTGGTTTTAGCGGCTGTGCGAGCGGGTTCCCTGTTAAAAAGAGTGGTTGCTCCCGTGCTCTTTAGCCAACGCTTTAATTAGCTGAAAGACAGCAGCAAGAAGTCAGCAAAGGGGCTGCGCCCGCTTGTGATCTGCTGCCTAACCGGTTGCAGCGGGCTAAAACCAACAGAGGCCGACAAGTGAGTTGCGGCCTCTGTTGGTAAAGACTTTTAAAGTTTATCGATCGTGGCGCTTAGTTTGCCTGTAGCGTTTACGACGGCTTTTATGCCGTCCGGCGTCAGGTAAATATCGTCGGGGGTAATCTCCTGTATTTTGCCCTGCAGCAGCAACGACTGGTTTACATGCCCTTGCTGATCGAGGGTGGCCTGCAGCATTTTTCTGGCATCATCCAGCTGCTTCTGTACCGGAAAGCTCACCTGCTGCTCAATCATATCTACAAACTTGTTTTTAGCCATCCAACTGGCCGTGCGCAGCAGCTTATCCTTTGTGTCAAGGTCATAGTCCACGTCGCGCACTTTGATGGCGGCTGTTGCGGCATCATAGTAGGGGGTGCCACGCAGGTATACTTTGCCCACAATTTTTTTGGTGAACAAGCCGGTTTTGGTTTTGCCATTTACATCCAGCATCAGCACCAGTTGAGAGCCTGCCGGGGTAATGGCTGCTTCATTTACCGTTAGCGTGCTCTTGCCATCATCAAAGGAATAGGTGTGTCCGGCTATCTGCGTTTGCAACACCTGGCTAGCATACGCATAAGGTATGTTTGCCGTCAGCCCGATCTGTACCTCATCGCGTAGGCGGTTGTCGATGATCAGCTTGGGCAGCTCTTTGTTAAACTGGCTTGCAGGCTTTCCGTTGGTTGTAACCGCTACGTATGAGGTAATGCCGATACGGGTGTTCAGCGTGCCATTGCTCGCCAGCAGCGGAGCCACACGCACTTCTTTCGGTACTATGGTTAACCAGGCATTCATGTCATTATCCAGCTTTACAGGCTGTTGCATCAGCTGCCATGCCTGCACTACATACTGGCGCAGGTCCAGGTACTGCTGTAGTTCTCTGTCCAGCTGCTTGGTTAAAGTGGCCATCTGGCTGCGCATGGCGGGCTCCACAAAGCGGGCCAGGCCAATGGTAAGCGGCCCCAGTTGCAGCGTCGGTTTGGTGTCGCCCCATTCAAAGTCGCCGCTGGTTACCGTGCTGATCTTGTAATCTTCGGTGAGCCTTATTTTGCTTTCCGTTTTGATCACCATATCAAAGCTGGTATCCTCCGTCTTATCTATCGCGGGGCACAACTTGCAAGGGTCCCACTTCCAGCGGCCTTTGGCATAGATGTGCAGCGGCAGGCTGAAGTATACTTTATCTTTCTCGGCACGGATATTCAGCAGCCCGTTTTTAGTAACTGTTACAGCTACATTATCGTCATCCAGCTTATCATCTTTATACAAAACGCCTTTTACCTCCTGGTTCAGGCGCTGTGCCACGGCGGCGACAGAGACCGACACCGGGATAGAGATGGACGATAACCTGGGCTGATATACCGGGGCGGCCGTAGTGGTAGCCGGTGCCGTGGCGTCTAGCTTGGCCGTGCTGGAGCAGCTCCAAAAGGCCAGAATACCACAGGCGCAAATAACATAAAGCAGCAGGTGCTTTGGTAAAACAAACGTTCTCACTATTAAGCGGATTTAGGAAAAAGTGGCGCAAGTTACAACGACTATTCCGAATCAGCTACAAGATTGTGAACAGGACCATACTTATACTACAGGAGTTGTTGCAAGAGCTGGCGGAGGCCGTCTTCGGTAGCAACAACACCACAGGCTAACAGCGTTCCGTTTTTATAGGTTGCGATAAAGGGAGTGCCCGTCATGCGCACTTCTTTGCTGGAAACAGGGTTCTCTTTGGCGTTCATCCGAACAAAAGTAATGGACTGATAGGCCGGATCACCGGCAAAGGCGCTGAAGCTGGGGGCAAGTGCCTTACAAACGGCGCAGTTCTCATCTATAAACTTTACAATTACTCTATTTTCTTTAAAGATCAGCTTGCGCAGATCGTTATCGTTTGATTCCACTATCATTGTCATGCATTTATCTGTTTTTAAAAGCTGCAGGTGCCCTTCTATAGACGCGAAATATGACTTCAGGTTAGTCTTGAGGCCACAGGAGTTCTCCATAGTGGTACAGCCGTAAGCCGGAAAAGGATAAAAAACGATGTGTTATGATTTGCTGCTTACGCTTTAAAAAGCCACGTTTTATACTTGACATCCGCCTGGTGTAGCGCCTGTGCCAATGCAGCATCGTCTTTAAACTGCAACTGCGTTAGCTCGCGGTATTCCGCTTGCACCTCTATCTGGTTTTGTGCAAATGGCCACGGTTCCACGTGTAGCGTGTCATCGGGCAGCTGCTTCACAAAGTATGTTTGGTCATCAGGTCCGCTTGCTATTTCCAGGGCGCGCGCAGCCGTGGGCAGCTCCCGTCGGCAGAGTATAAGCGAAAGGCTGTCGCACCATTGCAGGATGGCGTATGCCTTCTGGGCCTGCTTCTGCGGAATACCCAGTTGCTTGCGGTAATGCTGCTGGAGGTGCCGCTGTTCATCCAGAAATGCATCGGTTGCGGGGCTTTCGCCGCGGCGAGGCTCATAGAGGTAGCTCATATGCAGCGAAGTGAGCAGCGCTACCCAATTGCCCTGAAACCGTACGGCATCCATCAGCGCCCGGGCCTGTTCCAATGTGTTCGGTTGTAGCGTGAAATCGGCGGGAGCACCGGCGGTTGTCAGGCCATCCTGCCCGCGCCATGGCTTCTGGCGGTTATCGTGGTTGGCAATGGCTACCATAGTTTCGACCCAATAGAGGCACTGCAGCTCAGGTTTGAGGTGGTAGGCCAGCTGCGCTGCCAGTATGCCGTGCGCCTGCTGGTAAATCACTTCCCATCCTGCCGGTATGGCGTTTACGATCATGTTCGCTCTTTTGCAAAGTATAACTGTTTTTTGCCGGGAAAGTTAGGCGGATGTTGCTGACGCTGTACGGCTGTTATTGGTTGTGGCTGTTTGAAATTTAGGCTTACTCTTGCAAGTTGTGCTGGAAGCAATGAGGCATCGCATGCATCGGCGGTGGCTAATATTCTGTTTATACTTCCGGCTATACTTGATAGCTGTAGTTTATACTTTGGCAGGCAGGCTATACTTGCACGCCGCTTTTTATCCTGTAGAATAACAAGCGGCTTGTTGCATCTTTGGCTTTGGTGCGCTCTAAGTCCGCGCGGGCACGTCCTGGGGGGGGCAGGGGCCCCCGACAAGGGCATTGCGCTGCTTTCGTTTCCTGCCCTCGTGCCTCGGGCTGCCTCGCCCAAAAGCTCGGCACCGGAAACTCTCGAGGCGCTCCACCCAAGGACTGGAATCTTTCTCATAGCTCAAGCTTATACTTATGCTCAAGTATAAATAAGTGTACTGGCGCGAATCTCCACATTCGTGACAAGGGGTGAAGGTAAAGTCTCTGACTTCTCTGGGCCTAAGAGACAATACAGATCCACGAAGTGAAGCTTATGAACAGTGAAGCTTATTCTTATACTATAGCACGTAACATCAACTTCCTCCTACAGCCGGATTTCCTCTTTGAGGAGGGTAGGAAGGTGTTTCTGCTTAGCTAGAGCTACAAAGCTCATATACAAGCAAGTGTAGTAGCCTGCTGCACCTTTAACGCTAAAGCGAATTCTGCACACCAGGAGCGGGAGCCCGGTATAACACCAATTTTCTTTCTAGTAAAGCCTAAAAGGTGTGTGCTGCTTTTAACCTTTTCAAATTAGTTAGCATATCAGCTGTCATGGTGTCCAGATCGTAGGCCGGTTGCCAGCCCCAGTCCTGCCGGGCAGCACTATCGTCTATACTTTGTGGCCACGAGTCGGCGATCTGCTGGCGGGCGTCTGGCTTGTAGATGATTTTAAAATCTGGAATATGCTGCCGGATGGAGGCGGCAATTTCGTCGGGAGAGAAGCTCATCGCTCCTAAATTGTAGGAATCCCGCACTTTTACCTGTTCGGCGGGAGCATGCATCAGGTCCAGCGTCGCCTTTAAGGCATCAGGCATATACATCATCGGCAGGTATGTATTCTTGTCCAGGAAACATTCAAACGGCTCCCCTTGCAGCGCTTTGTGGTAAATGTCTACTGCGTAATCGGTGGTGCCGCCGCCTGGCAGCGCTTTATAGCCGATCAAGCCGGGGTAGCGGAGGCTGCGTACGTCAAGGCCATACTTTTCAAAATAGTAGGCGCACCAGCGCTCACCAGCCTGTTTGCTGATGCCATATACCGTGTTAGGGTCCATGATGGTGTGCTGGGGCGTAGCACGGCGCGGTGTGGTGGGGCCAAAAACAGCAATGGAACTGGGCCAGTATACTTTGCTTACCTGGTGTTCCAGGGCCAGGTCCAGCACGTTAAACAGGCCATCCATGTTCAGGCGCCAGGCAAATTTAGGATTCTTCTCGCCTGTGGCTGAAAGTACAGCAGCCAGGTGATAAATCTGCTTGAACTTATACTTGGCAGCCAGGTCGGCGAGCACCTGTGTATTCAGCACATCTACCTTCTCAAAAGGACCGGAATCGCGTAAATCGGACTGTTTTGGCATAGCGATGTCTGCTGCTACTACATTTGCATTGCCGTACAGGCGCCGTAATTCCAGCGTAAGCTCAGAACCAAGCTGCCCGCAGGCGCCAATCACCAATACCGTTTCACGTTTGTTTGCCATAGTCCCGAGGAATCTTTGCGCAAAAGTAATCGATTTCGGGTTAATACTAAACAGTGCTGCTAAGAAACAACTGAGGGGATGGCTCGTGGTGCTGCAAAGGAGGCAAGGAGAGATAAAATAGAAATGGCCTGCTGCAGGCAGGCCATTTCATTAAACTAACTAACCATTATTCACCTTGGCAACAAAGGTAAGGTGGAGACACCCGCCGGAAAAGGGGGAGCAGCAGACTTAATAAATCGATAATACCGCGTAAGATACCGGTAACATGCGCCGGCCCGGCATGGATTTTCTTATATTTGCAAGGCAGAGTGCAGCGCGGCAGGGCACTTTTAAGTCCGAAGCTTAACTTTGCGGCACCAGCCAAGTATAGCCCTTGTAACATGACGTTTGAAGAATACCTGGTAAAAAAGCGGATCAACACGGCAGCATTTAAGGCGGCAGAGCCTGCACGGTTTATGGCCTGGCAGGAAATGTACGCTCAGATGCATCCGAACAGCTTCTATACTTCTGTGAAGATGGTGCTCAACAACGTGCGCCTGCAATACCATCTAGCGGAGGAGGAAGTGCCGAAACCAGCGCCGGCTACTGCAGCCCGACCAGCTGTCATGCGCCGTGCTGTAGCGCCTGCACCAGCGGCAAACCAACCAGAAATGCTGAAACCGGCCGTTCCGCAGGAAACAACCGAAGAAAAGGCAGTTGCTTCAAAGCCGCGGCCAGTGGTGCGCCGACCTGCGGCACTACAGCAGCCGGCTACAGAAGGTGAGCCTGCCGGAAAAGAAGCAGCAGCAGATCAGCAGCAGCCAGCGGCCCGGCCCCGCCCCGTTATCAAGCGCCCTGTTATTGCTAAACCAGACACACCAGCAGCAGATACGTCTGCCGCGCCAGCACAGGCCGGAGAAACGGCACCAGCCGCCGCAGAGGATAAACCAGTGCGGCCAAGGCCAATCATCAAACGGCCTGCTGCCCTGCAGCGCCCTGCGCCGGAGCAGACCGAGGAGACACCGGCTGCCCCGGCCACAGCAGCACCTGCCTCGGAAACGGCTACGCCGGATACGCCGAAGCCGCAGCGTCCGCGGCCTGTGATGAAGCGGCCGGTGGCCTTGCAAAAGCCACCGCAAGAGCCAGCTGCTGCTGCAGCGGAGAACAAAAATCCTGAACCGGCGGAGCAAACTCCTGCCGTGGAAAAAGTAAAACCACCACGGCCACGGCCTGTAATGAAACGACCGGTAGCCCTGCAAAATCCAGCAGCGCCGGAACCGGAGCCGAGTTCTGAAAGCCCGGCTACTCCAGCGCCTGCACCATCTGCGGAAGAAAAGCCCCGGCTGCCACGACCGCGCCCAATTATGAAGCGGCCAGCTGCCGCTCCGGCAGAAGAGGAGCAGCCAGTATCGCCTGTAGTAACGGCTAATGAAGTCGCGGCTGCTCCGGATGCAGCGGCTGAGAAGGCAATAGAGCAGCAAACACCAGCGGCTTCTGAAAACCAACCTTCGGAGGATGTTCCTGCGGCCAAACCACCGCGGCCGCGGCCCATCATGCGCCGGCTACCGCCAAAGTCGGATGAAAGCGGCGACGCAACCGGCGTTTAGCTATACTTATTTTATACTTAGAAATCGAACAACGAGAAACGCATAACGAACCACGAAAACTATGTACGGAACTTTAAAACCAGATCTGGAGCAGCAGCTCGCCGAAATACAGGAAGCAGGCCTTTATAAACAGGAACGCATCATCACCACACCTCAAGGAGCCGATATTGACACGACCCTGCAGCCGCATGTGCTCAACTTCTGCGCCAACAACTACCTGGGCCTGTCAGCTCACCCGCGCGTAATTGAGGCGGCGAAAGAAGCAATCGACACCCACGGTTATGGTATGAGTTCAGTGCGTTTTATCTGCGGCACGCAGGATATTCACAAAGAGCTGGAGCGTAAACTATCGGAGTTCCTGGGCACGGAAGATACTATTCTGTATGCAGCGGCTTTCGATGCGAACGGTGGTGTGTTTGAGCCACTGTTTGATGCGGAGTCAGCTATTATTTCTGATGCCCTGAACCATGCCTCTATCATCGACGGCATTCGCTTGTGCAAAGCGCAGCGCTTCCGATATGAGCACAACAACATGGCTGACCTGGAGGCAAAGCTGCAGGAGGCACAAGGCGCCAAGCACCGCGTAATCGTTACCGATGGAGCGTTCTCGATGGATGGCACGGTGGCACAGCTGGATAGAATTGTGGAACTGGCCGACAAGTATAAAGCGGTGTTGCTGGTAGACGACTCCCACGCCACCGGCTTTATGGGGCAGACCGGCCGCGGCACGCACGAGTACCACCACGTAATGGGGAAAGTGGACATTATTACCGGTACGCTTGGCAAAGCGCTGGGCGGTGCCATGGGTGGGTTTACATCCGGGCGCAAAGAGATCATCGACATGCTGCGCCAGCGCTCGCGCCCTTACCTGTTCTCCAACTCGCTGGCACCGTCTATCGTGGGGGCGTCTATTGCTGTGTTGGACCTGCTGAGTGCTACCACCGAGTTGCGCGACAAGTTGGAGTGGAACACAAAGTATTTCCGGGAGAAGATCACCGAAGCTGGTTTTGACATTAAGCCCGGCGACCACCCGATTGTGCCGGTGATGCTATACGATGCACCGCTGGCGCAGGAGTTTGCCGCCCGCATGCTGGACCGCGGTGTTTACGTGATCGGTTTCTACTACCCGGTAGTGCCTAAAGGGCAGGCGCGCATCCGGGTACAATTGTCTGCAGTGCACGACAAGGAGCACCTTGACCATGCGATTGCCGCATTCACCGAAGTAGGCCGCGAGTTAGGCGTGCTGAAGTAACATTCATACTTACGAAGCGATAGAAAAGCCACTTTCTGCTAGGGGAGTGGCTTTTATTTTATACCTTGTTCTACTATAATTCCGGAGCTTAACGTATGAACAACATCAAAATAAAAGCCGGGCAACTGCTACTTGGCACAGTGCTCTCCTGGCTGGTGGTATCCTTCCTGGCATATAGTACGGCAGGTATTCGTGGAGAAGCCAACATAATGTACACCTTGCTGCAGATCACGTTTTACTTCTCGTTGCTGTTGTCGGTAGAGGCATACATCAGCATGCTGCTGAACCCGCAGTGGACACGCCTGAACCTGGGAATGATTCTGCTGCTTTGCGCCCCGGCGCTGGCGTACCTGGTATGGTTTTTCAGTGAAATGGTTTTCTAAGGAGCTTCGGAAAGATAAGGATCATTATGAAATTACTCGCCCACAGCCCTGTTCTCTTTTGGGTAGTTGTATTAAACTATCTGCTGGTGGTGTACTGCCTCTACCATCTGATCTTCCGCTCAAATTATACGTTGAATCAGCGCCTGCTCTGGATGGTGGCTCTGTGGTTAGTGCCGGTGCTGGGGCCGGTGGCCTACTTCTTTCTCAGGAGAGGCAGAGAAGTATAGGAACTGGAGCAAAGCCATACTTGCATACAGCCTAGAACGCAGCAATTCAGCAATAGCCAACGCTTACCGGATAATTACCACCCTTCTATACTATTGCCGCGCTACTTTGGAAAAGCTGCTATGCAGCGTTGATCGATTTTTCGGCAGGAGAAACGGATGGTTGCTGGTCGGTATCAAACAGGAACTGATTTAGCTTGATGCGCAGATCGGCAGAAGAAAGATTACGAAACACTTCGCCGTTTCGCACAAGCGCTACCTGCCCTGTTTCTTCCGACACGACCAGCACCACACTATCGGTTACTTCTGTCAGGCCGATGGCGGCCCGGTGGCGCAAACCCATAGAGGCCGGAACATCGTTGTTCTCTGTTACAGGCAAAATGCAACGTGCCGCTTTCACACGGTTGTTGGCAATGATAACGGCCCCGTCGTGCAGCGGGCTGTTCTTGTTAAAAATGGAGATGAGCAGGCGCTTGGAAACAATTGCATCAATCAAATCGCCCGATTCGGCATAGTATTTTAACTCGGAGCTTCGTGCAAATACGATCAGCGCACCCGTGTTTTTAGCGGCCAGCGATTTGGCGGCTTCAATAAATGGCGTCAGGCTGATCTTTTCGGCTGTTTCCCGGCGCCAGGGGAAGCTCCGGAAAAGGCGGTCGTTGTTAAAGGCCGTCGTTTTGCCTATCAGCAGCAGAAAACGGCGTATCTCCGGCTGAAACACGATGATGGCCGCCAGCACGCCCACGCCCATAAACTGACCGAGAATAATGGTGAGCAGTTCCATGCCGGCTGCCCGCACGACCAGGTACAGCAGGTACACCGACAACAGGCCCAGGAAAATCTTAAGCGCCACACTACCCGTCAGCAGTTTGTACAACTGGTACAGCAGTACCGTAACAAGCAGCACATCCACAATGTCGAGGAAGCTGATCTCCAAAAAACCTATGCTGAATAAAAATATCAAAGTGTTGTTTTCTTGTAAAGTTCGATGGTCTGTTTAGTCTCTTTTACGTCGTGTACCCGCAAAATGTCGGCCCCTTTCATCAACGCCATCGTGTTGAGGGCTATTGTGCCGGGCAGGGCATCCGCCTGGTCAATGCCCAGGAATTTATAGGCCATGGATTTGCGCGAAAGTCCTGCCAGTACAGGCAGGCCGAGCAGGCGCAGTTCACTTAGCCGGTTCAGTAACTCAAAGTTGTGATGAATGGTTTTAGCAAATCCAAAACCAGGATCCAGTACAATATCTTTTACGCCTTTTTGCTGCAGGTTCGCTACCGCTGCCTGCAATTCGTCCAGCACCTCCAGAACTACATCATCATACTGCGCCAGGCTGGCCATGGTTTGAGGGGTGCCGCGCATGTGCATCAGAATGTAGGGCACCTGCAGGCGTGCCGCAGTTTCAAACATGGCCTCATCCAGGCGGCCACCCGAAATGTCATTGATAATAGCAGCGCCGGCAGCTACAGCGGCCTCCGCCACTTCTGCCCGAAATGTATCCACGGAAAGTATGGCTTCCGGAAAAGCATTTATGATAGCTTCCACTGCAGGTACAACCCGGTCTAATTCCTCCTGCACCGTGATATCTGCAGCGCCGGGGCGGCTGCTGTAACCTCCTGTATCGAGTATGTCAGCGCCGTCAGCCAGCATGGCACCGGCTTTTTCTACGGCTTCAGCTGTAGAGTACAGGCGGCTGCCGGCGTAAAACGAGTCGGGTGTCAGGTTAAGGATGCCCATGACCTTCGGAGTGTCCAGCGGCAGGATTTTTCCGCGACAGTTCAGTGTGGTTTTTTTGCTAAAAAGCGTATCTTTCGCTTCCAATGTAGGCATCTGCATCAATTGTTTTTAAAATTAAAGCTAAAAAGTTGATTAGTCAAACACTCCAGGAATATAATCGGGTAGTACAGCACTGCAAGGATACATTTGTGAAGAAAACAAGGGACTATGGCACTGCCTGGCGTGTACTGCGGCTTCCTTCTATTACAGATCAGATCTTTATCAAAGCCCAGCGCATCCGCTCTATCCAGGAAAAAGGCCGGCAGTTGGTAGCCGACGACGTCAACAGTGAGTTTGTCGGCATTATCAACTACTGCGTGATTGCACTGATGCAGCTGCACTTGCCAGACGATGCAGCGCTCTCGTTGCCAGCCGACGAGGTGGAGCGCCAGTACATGTACCACATCGGGCAGAACCTGGAACTACTGAACGCCAAAAACCACGACTACGACGAAGCCTGGCGCGACATGCGCGTAAGCTCCATCACCGACATCATCCTAATGAAGCTTTACCGCACCAAGCAGATAGAAGATAATGCCGGCCAGACGCTGATATCAGAAGGGGTGGAGGCAAATTACCGCGACATGATCAACTATGCCGTATTTGCCCTGATTTTGGCGGGTTTTGCAGCGGGAGCGCAGTAAAACTTTAACCTTCTAACTCTCCAACTTTTAACTGAAAAGAATGAAACTGATAAGCAGGTTTTGCTGGATTTTTGTGGGGGTGTTGTTCATCTTCTCGGGCCTAATCAAGATCAACGACCCGGTGGGCACCGCCATCAAACTCGATGAATATTTTGAAGTATTTGCTACTGACTTCGCCTCGTTCTTCCTGGCCTTCCGGCCGCTGGCGCTGTTCCTGTCAGTGTTTCTGAGTGCCGGTGAAATTGTGCTGGGTGTGGCGCTGCTGCTGCGCTGGCGCCTGAAAAGCATCTTGATTGCGCTGCTGGCCATGATCGTGTTTTTCACCTTTCTCACCTTTTACTCGGCATACTTTAACAAAGTAACGGATTGCGGCTGCTTCGGCGATGCGATCAAGCTTACGCCCTGGCAATCGTTTACAAAAGACCTGGTACTGCTGGTGATGATCGTGGTGCTGCTCTTGACGCGCCGTTATCTGCCGCCCAGTGTGCACACACGCATTGCGGGAACTGTTACGGCTATGGCAGCCATACTTGCCATCTTTATCGGGTGGTATGCCTACGAGCACCTGCCGTTCATCGACTTTCGCTCCTACAAAATAGGCAATAACATTCAGGCGCTCATGAAGCCCTCGGCCCCGTTGCGCTACAAATATGTGATGGTGAAAAACGGGCAGGAACAGGAGTTTGATGAGTACCCTACCGATGAAACTTTTAAGTTTAAGGAGATGGTAGCCATCAACCCGGAAGATGGCCCTAAGATCACCGATTTTAATGTATGGAACGATGAAGGCGACCATACACAGGAGGTGTTTACGGGCAATAAGCTACTCATTATTGTGCAGGACGCCATTACAGCTGACCGGGAGGATTTTAAGAAAATAGATAAGCTGGTGCAGGCAGCGGAACAAAATGGGATTCAGCCTATGGTAGTTACCAGCAGCAGCGGACAGGAATTCGAGATCTTCCGCCATGATGTAAACCTGGCGGCGCCCTACTACTTTGGCGATGGCACTGTGCTTAAAACGATCATCCGCGCCAACCCTGGCTTGGTGCTGCTGCAGAACGGCACCGTAAAAGGCAAATGGCACCACAACGACACGCCAAGTATAGAAGAGGTGAAAGAACGGTTAGGGGAGTGATCATGACCTTCCGAATATCTTTTCTTTTGCTACCCCTATTGCCATTGATGGCCTGTCAAGCTAAAGTGGCAGAGTATAAGAACTGTGCTTATCAGACCAGCGATACAGAATTACAAGTATATAATGACTTACTGATTGAACTGGTAGAAGGATGGTTTTATAACTTATACTTAGGAGAAAGGCGTGAGGAACTTACGAAGGAGGTAGAGAGAAATAGAATTGCAGACTCTGCTCAACTAAAGAGGTTTGAGCAGAAGGCGATAGAGCTGCAGCATGAGCAGTTTGGTGATACTGCCAGGTTCCGGATAATGTATCTCGCTCAAAAGTTAATCCGTAAGCGCGAGGTGACGGAGTTTCTGCATAATCAGTATAGGACAACAGTCGCAAACAAAGACAATTACTTTCTGAATAATTTTAGTACAGATAGTGCTGCAGTAGTGGCAACATTATCTGAGCCGCAACAGAAGTATAAGCCTGAAGATTTTCATGCTTGCACCTTCAAAGTAATTTCTTTGGGCAAAGCTACATCCTACCAGGAGTTAGGGCTTATGCAAAAGCAAAGGGCAATTGGGCAGATAAGCTTTTCTGAAATTTACTGGAATAAACAGCAAACGAGAGGCGTGTTATACTATGAGTTCTATTGTGGTGGCTTGTGCGGCAAAGGAGAATTTATAGAATTTGAGAAAGTGGATGGGCACTGGAAAATAGTAGGGATGCATCAACTATTTATATCCTAAAACTAGCTAAGGAAGCTTTCCATTTAGTTTATATGCAGCTTACATTAGCGGGAACGTAACAGCAAGTACCTTATGAAGTTTATAGGATTTATACTTAGCCGACTGGGGCATGGCCTGCTGATCATGCTGGGGGTGCTGGTGGCGGTATTCTTCCTGTTTAACGTGCTGCCCGGCGATCCGGTGGCGCTGCTGGCCGGCCAACGCTCTGACCTCTCTACCCGCGAAGCGATCACCAAAGAACTGGGTCTCGATAAGCCGCTACCGGTGCAACTGCTCTATTACCTCAATGATGTGTCGCCGCTCTCAGTGCATGAAGATACGGAAGCCAACCAGCAGAAGTATGATTATACAACGTTGATCGACTTTGGGCAGGATGTTTTGGTGTGGAAAACACCTTACCTGCGCCGCTCTTTTCAGAGCAATAAGAGCGTAACAGCTATTCTGGCTGATCATTTTTCTGGTACCATGTGGCTGGCAGCAGCGGCCATGCTGATTGCGACTGTGTTCGGCATTCTGTTTGGAGTAGTGGCCTCGCTGCGCCCGCACAGTGCCTTAGATCATACTTTGGTCACGACTTCGGTGTTCGGCATTTCGGTGCCCTCCTTTGTGGCAGCCATACTTATTGCCATCACCTTTGGCTATTACTGGAGCAACTGGACAGGGCTTAGCCTGACCGGCCAGCTCTACGAGATAGATCCGTTCAGAGGCAAGCAACTGATGCTCCGCAACCTGTTGCTTCCGGCTATTGCATTGGGCGTGCGGCCGCTGGCCATTGTCGTGCAACTCACCCGCAGTTCCATGCTCGACGTCATGTCGCAGGACTACATTCGCACGGCCCGTGCCAAGGGCTTGAGCAAGTACAAAGTAGTGGTGCGGCATGCCCTCAAAAATGCCCTCAACCCCGTGGTGACAGCCGTGTCGGGTTGGCTGGCTTCGCTGATGGCCGGTGCTTTTTTCATAGAATACATCTTCAACTGGAAAGGCCTTGGCTCGGTAACCCTGCAAGCAGTACAAAACCTGGACTTCCCGCTAGTGATGGGCGCTACACTGTTTGTGGCCTTTTTGTTTGTGCTGATCAATATACTGGTAGATGTGCTCTACGCTTTGCTGGACCCCCGTGTAAAGCTGGAGTAACAGCACAAGCTTATACTTTCATTTAGCGTTATTCCTATTTAAACAGATGCGGATCTTTTTACTTGGCATGATGGGCAGCGGCAAAACTACCCTGGGGCGGCAACTGGCCGAGCGGCTTCGTTACCCGTTCGTTGACCTGGACGCTTACATCGAGCAACGGGAGGACCGGCGCATTGCAGAACTGTTTGCACAGGAAGGGCAGGAGCAGTTCCGGGTACTGGAGCGGCAGGCGCTGGAAGCTTTGGTACAAGCGCATGCGCAGGCCGTCATCGCGACAGGCGGTGGTGCTCCCTGTTTCTTCGACAACATAGCATTTATCAACCGGCACGGCCAAAGTATTTTTCTGGATGTGCCAGTGAACGAACTCGCGCAGCGGCTCCTGCAATCGGACCTGCAGGAGCGGCCGCTGCTGGCAGGCAAAACCGAAGCAGAGCTTAAAATTTTCTTAGCTAAAACATTAGCTACACGGCGGCAGTTTTACGAGCAGGCTACGTATACTGTGGCGCAGGCACCCTATCAGGTGGCGAATTTACTGGCTGTGCTGAACTCTGCGTAGCCCCTCGCGTTATACTTTTATACTTGACGGAGCTAGGAGTGGCAACAGATTTTTTTTTGAGTAGTTTTGCAGCCGAAAGAAGTATAGAGTAGATTATATGAAACCGAATCATAAAGGAAGTGCACAGCTCTTCGACAACCCAATCCTTGAAAGGCTGACCCGGACGCATATTGCGATGCCAATTACTATTTTTATCGTTATTGCTGCTGGGTTAATCTATTATGGTCTTTCCTACAGCTTTATCAATGTGCTGAATGCCATAGGGTTTTTCTTTTTGGGTTGGCTTATTTTTACCCTGATCGAATACCTGGCGCACCGCTATATTTTCCATATGGATACCAGCACGCCTTTCAAAGCTCGCCTGCAGTACCTGTTCCATGGCAATCATCATGAGTTTCCGAAAGATAAGAAGCGCCTGGCGATGCCGCCGGTGGTCAGCATCCTATATGCCTCCGCCTTCTTCTTTATCTTTAAGCTGATCTTCGGGCAGTTTGTGTTCGGTGTAGTGGCCGGTCTGTTGTTCGGGTATGCGTTGTACCTGTTTGTGCATTATGCGGTACATGCTTATGCACCTCCAAAGAACTTCCTTAAAACATTGTGGGTGCATCATAGCATTCACCACTACAAAGACCATAATGCTGCCTTTGGCGTATCGTCTCCGCTATGGGACTATATTTTAGGCACTATGCCGAAACGCTCAAAGTAGAATGTACCCCGATTGAAACGACACAGGGAAGCTTTCAGGGCTTCCCTGTGTCGTTTCTCCTGTGCCGTTTCTGAAGATGCCGTGTAAGCGGCTGTGCTGAAAGCAAAAGTAAAAACTCATCTAAACCAAAAGGGCACCTGCTAAGGTGCCCTTTTGGTTTAGATGAGTTTTATGATTCGGGCTCTTAACGTCCGGTAATCTTTCTGAAGATCCAGATGACGATCAGCACCACAATAACAATAACAATAACGGCAGTCCACATGCCTGCTTGAAAGATATCGCCAATCGCTTCGCAACTGCTTAATGAAAAAGTAAACAGGATAAACAAAACGGGGAGTAAGTATGGTCTTATATTCTTCATAGTTTTATAGTTTATAGTTTAAGCAGGTAGCACTTTCCTTCTTCGATAAAGCAATAGCTAACTGCATATGACGGTATTGCCATGTATGTTGTAAGTACTGGCAAAATGCAAAAAAGGTTAGGCAACATTGTGAATTCTGCTATCCGGTGGGGCTATAACATAGGAAAAGCTGGGCTACAGGATCGTCCCTCCTGAAAACACGTGCTATATGATCTTGTCATAAACCCTATTCCGGTCTTATCTGGCCTAATGGCATTTTTCTAAAATAAATTTTAAATAATATATATTTAGTTCAGCCGCCTTTTGCAAATGTCCGTAGTATAATTTCTAATGAGAATATTGCATTTCCTTAGATTATATATGAATGTCATTTCTATGCTGTTGTGAGCTTTCTACAACAAAAAACATAAAAAAATATTGATTAATTTTTATTTGTAAAAGAAGTTATTTTATATTAGCAAAAAATTTATGATTTATTAAATAAAAATATTTAATATTTCTCGCTTTAGGATGAAGTTAGTTGAACAGAAATATAGCACAGAATTTTAAAACAAGACATTTGGGCATACAGCTTCTTGAAAGCTCCAAATACATCACCTCTGATTTATAACTAATAGAATAAATACTTGAACATGAAATTTAGATAAGCCCAAGCATTGTGGTTAGTATTATAAAAGTGCCTATAAGTATGGGTGCTTAGTAAATATGCTGATAACCGCAAGGGCATGCTTTTAGCCAAAGCGATGAAACTTCTACCTTATTAAAGTTTCAATATACTTTCCGCAAGTGTATTAGTGCTTTAAGAACATTTGAGACAGTTAGAATATTATAACTGCCTGACGCTCATAATTTAAATATCAATCAACTCGATGCATAGAATTATGCAAAGAGTTGCGCTCACCTGGAAAGCTTTCTTATAGCAAAGAGAGCTTGAAACTGCTGTGTTTGCATTTGCTGCTTAAAGAATTAAAACTAGTAACATTCAAATTTCCAAGTATGAAAACAAGATTTACCTACCCTAAATCTTTATTAACATCAGCACCTTATAAGCTCGTAGCAGCAGTAATCTGTGCTGCCTACATAGTGGTGCCCTCTTTAGCAAATACCTACTTTACCACAGGAAGTATTCTGGGGCATTCGGAGGAAGCAACTCGTAGCGATGCTCCCATAACTTGGAAGAAAGAAAGCACAGCTGACTTTAGTGGAGCTGTAGCAGCAAAGAGCAGATCGGCAGTTATTAACCAGGTACCGGTGTTTCCAACAACACCTTATGTGTTTTCTGTAAGTGCGGATGCCGCTGTCGGAAGTCTTATAGGAACGGTGGAAGCGCAGGATGCAGATAGCGACGCGCTAACCTATACAATAACGGCAGGCAATGATGCAGGCCTTTTTGAAATAAAATCCGGGACGAATGAAATAAGCGTTAGTGGCTTATTAAGTCCAGCTACATACACCCTTACGGTTACGGCGACAGAGGCAACTACTGATCCGCCTCTTGCAGCCAGTACGGACGTCACCATTACGGTAGAGGAGGCCCCTGTGGCAGGAGCTACACTGGTTGCAAGCGCATCTGCCCTGCAGTTTGGTGCTCAGGAAATTGGTGCTGCTTCAGCGGCACAAACTGTTACGCTAACCAATACTGAGGCTGTTGGGGGTGCTTCGATCAGCATCAGCAATATTGCCTCTGATAACAGCGCTTATATAGTGGTGCCAAATCCTGCTACGGCAGTGCTGGCCCCGGGAGAAACTTTTACATTTGAGGTAAGTTTCAACCCAGCGGTGGCTGGTGAAGCTACAGGAACGATCTCCATTACCCATGATGGAGCCGACAGTCCAACACTGATAACAGTAGCAGGAGAGGGGCAACTTGCCGCCAATCAGAGCCCGCAAGTAGCCGTGGCGCCACTTCACCAGAACCTGACGACAGAAACGGCTTTCAGCTTTTCAGCTGGCAGCTTTACAGATCCGGATGGCGATGTGCTCACCTACACGGCTACCCGTGATGATGAAACCGCACTGCCTTCCTGGCTGGTGTTTAACGCACAGGAGCTGACCTTCAGTGGTACAGCACCGGCAGCCGCTGAAGAGGTTGCCGTGAAAGTAACAGCTACGGATGCTTCCGCTGCCAGCGTGAGCACCTCTTTTACAATTACAGTTCAAGCTCCTGAAGTGGTCGTTGCATCCCTGGTAGCAGACCCTGCATCGTTAAGTTTCAATGCGCAGGTTATCGGAACTTCATCTGCGACGCAAACAATCTCACTTATACATTCCGGAGCTGCAGGAAGTGCAGCTATAAACATTACCTCCGTTACATCAGATAACGGAGATTTTGTTGTTTCAGCGCTTCCTGATATGGTGGTTAGTCCATCTGCAGTTGGAAGGGTGAATGTATCCTTTAATCCTAAAACAACCGGTGCGGCTTCTGGTATCATAACTATTACGCATACGGGTGCAAACAGCCCCTTGCAGATAGCACTATCAGGCGAAGGCGCGCCTGTTCCGGTGGTTGCCTGTACTCCTATCAGCACACTGCCCTGTGACCAGTTACTTGTAAGCCTTCCGGTTCGGCTGGAGTTTACGGGTTTAGAAGGAGGGCTTCAGGACAAAAATGGAGCCGGGCTTGGCTTTACCATGGTAGATCCTCCCTCTGCGCGTATAGCACTTGACGGAACTATCTATAATCCTAGTGTTCCCGGCTATGAGCCGGCACGCCTGGTACTGGCTAATGACCAACTTAAGATAAATGCGGCCAAAGGGATTTCTTTTCTGAAGACCACCACCAGCACAAACACCAACTCACAAATCAACACGCTTGGTGTAGCCTTTGCCGCAGCAGGTAGTTTTGATGTAAGCACTGAGATTGTTAACCCATACTCAGATGCTACCATCAATTCAGAGCAGGCAGGCGTGTGGTTTGGCCTGAATGAGGACAACTATGTCAAATTGGTTGCCGTGAATGGGGGCGTATTGGAGATGCGGGTTGAAACCGCAGGAGCTTCTGCGGATGCAACCAATAGGTTGCAGGCAAATGTGGCCAATTTAAACACCAGTGTCGTTACGCTCCGTTTACGGGTAGATGTCGTTCAGAAAACAGTTAAGGGATATTACAAACTAAACAACGGCACAGAAGTAGCCATTGGCTCGCTCGCTATTACAGATGCGCTGATAAATAAGTATCAGGTAAATGGAACAGCGGCTTCATTTGCCGGTATTTTTACTACCAAGCGTAATGAAGTGGCGACAGTTGCTGTTGAATACACATTTAATAGTTTCTCCCTCACACCCGCAGCTGCAAATCAGGCACCGGTAGTAGCTTCAGCCCCTCTTGACCAGATATTAACAGGCGGTTCCCTTATCAGCTTTTCTGGTGGCAGCTTTACCGATGCTGACAATGATGCCCTCACATACAAGGCAACGCTCGAAGGTGGGGGGGCGCTCCCAGTTTGGCTCACCTATAATACTGCCACGCAGCAGTTCTCGGGTACAGCACCATTAATAGCTACTAACCTACGGGTGACAGTTACCGCCACAGATCCGTCAGCGGCTGCCGCTGCTGCAACTTTTGCTGTAACAGTAAACCCGCCGGCACAAGCTCCTTCATTTACGAAAGCGGATGAGTTTGATAGCTACGGAGAGGGTGCTTTGAAGGACATGGCCAGCAGTGCCTGGGCAAAAGAGGCAAGTAGTGCAACAGGCAGTGAAGCTCAACTGCGGCAGGCAAAAATTTCTTTAGCAGGAAATCTGACCTCCGCCTATTCTGTAGACTTCTCTAATGTTGTTTACACATATGATAACAAGGCGATCACGGCTACTCCGTTGGTGATACAGGCCAATCAGCCATTTTATTTTGGTACTATCTTTAAGGTGAGCCAGATCGGGAGCCTGGCCGACAGCCGTATCCGCTCGGTAATCCGCATTGACGGCAACACAAATACTAGCACAACCAACTGGGTACGCCTGCAAGTGGGGAAAACCAACGGGCAACTGGAGGCACAGGTAGGCCTGGGTGGGCTAAGTGAAGTGCATTTCAGGCAAAATGTTGCTGCGGATGAAGCACTGCAACTGGTAGTAAAAGGCATTTGGAACGGTAATGGCACAATAGACTATTGGGTAGCCGTTAATCCGGTATTCAATGAGCAGCAGGTAAACTGGACGAAGGTTGCCTCTACGCATACTGTAAATAAAGCGCCTGTAATTGGCAGGTGGTTTATCAGCTCTGCCAACGCAGGAAACATCGGCAGCATTACAGCTGGCCGCATCAGCACTGATTATACTAACGTAGTTATTCCGGAGCCTGTAGCAGAAAATAATGCACCTGTATTTGCAGCTGCTTCTTATGATTTTAGTGTAGCCGAAACAGCTGAGACGGGCACTACGATAGGAGCAGTAGCTGCCAATGATGCAGATAATGAGCCTCTTACTTATACGATAACCTCAGGCAACGAAGCTGGCAAATTTGCCATAGATGCAACCGGCGCTATCACTGTCGCCTCCGCTCTTACGCAGACTGAGCCGACCGTTTATGCTTTAAGTGTAACTGCCAGCGATGGAAAAGCTTCGGCTTTTACGCAAGTAAATATCAGCGTAACAGAAACCATTCCGGCCAATCATAGTCCTGAAGTTGCTGTAGCCTTGGCAGACCAGGCTATAGAGGTTGGAGAAGCCTTCACTTTCACGCTTCCTGAAGGCACTTTCACGGATGCAGACCAGGAGGACGCGCTGACTTATACGGCCAGTCTGGAAACAGGAAATGCCTTGCCAGCGTGGTTAGCCTTTGATGGCAGCTCATTTAGCGGAACACCAACTGAAGCGGCTACCTACCAGATCATGGTAACTGCCAGCGACGGCAAAGCAAGGGTGGCAGATGTGTTCACTTTGGCTGTTAAAGAGCTGACGCAAGCAAACCGGACACCGCAAGTAGCCGTGGCGCCGCAGGATCAGAACCTGACTACAGAAACGGCTTTCAGCTTTTCGGCTGGCAGCTTTACAGACCCGGATGGCGATGTGCTCACCTACACGGCTACCCGTGATGATGAAACCGCACTGCCTTCCTGGCTGGTGTTTAACGCACAGGAGCTGACCTTCAGTGGTACAGCACCGGCAGCCGCTGAAGAGGTTGCCGTGAAAGTAACAGCTACGGATGCTTCCGCTGCCAGCGTGAGCACCTCTTTTACAATTACGGTATCGCCTGGAGTTACAACTGTTGCTGCATTAGGAACGAGTAATGAGGCTGTAAACTTCGCTGAGCAAACTATAGGTATAGAATCTACGGCCAAAACCATCACCTTCACGCATCTTGGGGAGCAGGGCAGTGGTGACATAACGATAAACTCAGTCGCAGTTACTGGTAATGCCTTTAATTTAGCGCCGTTTACTACTCCTGTTACTTTATCTGCCGGTCAAACAGCAACAGTGAATATCTTCTTTAATCCGACAGTTGCAGGTGAAACGAGTGGAAGCTTGGTAGTAACCCATAATGGGGAGAATGGGTCGCTCACTATCCCGCTCACAGGTGTGGGTGTTGGCTGTCCGCCGAATAGCATTCTGCCATGCGACCAGGTAGTTGCAAGCTTGCCTGTGCAACTGGAGTTTGGTGCAGCAGCAGGGGGTTTGGTGGATAAGAATGGTATAGGAACTGGTTTTACAATGGCACTGGCACATAGTGGCAGCAGACTGACAGAGGATCAGCCTGTTTCGAATGCTATCGTGAATGGCTATGAGCCTGCTAAAATTAGTGTGCTGAACAACAACCTGGTTGTTAGTGCCAACAAAGGTATTGCTTACTTGAACAATAATGCGCAGGTAAATACGCTTGGCGTAGGGCTGCGTAATCTTTCAAAGAAGTTCAGCATCGAGACAACCTTACTGAATGTGCCGGCTTTTACCGGGTCAGCACAGGAAGGTATTTGGTTTGGTATTGATGACAAGAACTTTATAAAGCTTGATGTAAACAGTAATAGCAACGTCAGAAATATTGAGCTTAGACGCGAGGTAAACGACGGATCATCAAGTACGACAGCCGATCAGTTACAGCTGGCAGGAGCATTTGCAGTAGGACAAGACGTAAAGCTGCGGTTAGAAATTGATCCGATTGCGAAAGTTGCCAAAGCATACTATACAGTAGGTACAGGAGCCGAAACATTGCTGGTAACAACTGGTATCAGCACACTGGCACTGCCAGATAGCTACTTTGCCGGCACAAATGGCGTGAGCTATGCCGGGTTATATGCCACTTACCGCAATGGAAGCACCTTCAATGCTTTATTCGATTATTTCACAGTAAAAGAAGCTACGCCGGTTAACAATGCCCCGGTTTTTGCCACAACGACCTACAACTTCAATGTAGTTTCTACAGCAGCAGAAGGAGCAGAAGTAGGCACCATTGCAGCTACTGATGCTGACCAGGATGCGCTGAGCTATACCTTCACAACGGGCAACGAGCAAAACTTGTTTGCCATAGATGCTAATGGTAAAATTACGGTTGCAGCTGCCCTGAGTGCGGCACAGCATGTGCTAACCGTAAGCGCTACCGACGGTAAGGCTACAGCAACCGCTACAATTAATATAAACGTAACGGATGTAGCGCAGGAGAATACAGCACCGGTAGCTTTAGCCGATGCTGCTACTGCCTATCATGGCACACCGGTACTTATAGATGTGCTAGCCAACGATACTGATACAGACGGCACGTTAAATGTTACAACCGTAACTGTTACAACGCAGCCGGAGCAAGGCACAGCAGTTGTCGACGCAACGGGCAAAATCAGGTACACGCCGGCAACCTTGGGTACTTATACTTTCAGCTACACGGTAGCAGATGATAAAGGTACCGTATCAGAGCCTGCACTTGTAACCGTGACCACAGGTATAAAAGTGAACTTCCAGGATATGGCTACCGTGCCACCCGCAGAGTACCTGAAAGATTATGGACAGGGCTTTGGCGTGCGCACAGATAGTAACCAAGGCACAGGATTAAGCTATGGCTGGAAAGACAAAGGGGATCTGAATGATGGGCCATTAGATTTAACGCTTAATGGAAGAAACCGCATTACGTCGACCTACACCAGCGCCAGCCAGGAAGAGAAACTACGTGGTACGCTGCTCCACATGCAGGGCGGCGATCCTGCCGGCTTCACTGGCAATACCACAGAAGGTAAATGGGAAATAAAAGTTCCGAATGGCAGATACCGCGTTGCCGTGGGAGTAGGTGATCCTTCAGTAGATAGTAAAATAACGGATACGCCGAAGCATTCTATCAACGTAGAAGGCGTGGCCGCTATCATACAGTTTGTTCCTGCAGGAACTGTTTTCAACAACAGTGGCACACGCCATAAATCCAATACCGTTGTTGTAGATGTGGCCGATGAACTCCTGACCATTGATGCCTTCGATGGTTTTAATACCAAGATCAGCTCTGTTGTTATTACGCCTACTACAGAACCTGCAGCAGGTACACTTGCCTTTGCGCCGAACCCGCTGGAATTTAACGGCCTTACAGGCAGTGCCGCCAGCAGCAAAACTGTTGCTTTAACAGGTACGCCAGCCGCAGCAGGCACTACGCCGAAGCTATTCGCAACTGCGCCGGACTGGTTAACTGTTCCGGCAGGGGCCTTTGGCGATCTTTCCTTTACAGCTATCCCTGGTGCGCTGCCGTCCGGCACCTATAATACAGAGGTAACTGCCAGAGCTGTCGGATATCTGTTCACCAAACTGCCGGTTATCCTCAACCTCAGCGATCCGCAAAATACAGAAGCGGTCATTACCACTTTTGCCCTTGCGGATGCCACTGGTACAATCAACACAACAGATCATACTATAGCCGTATCTGTTGCGCCGGCTACCGACCTGACCAACCTGAAAGCCACCTTCAGCCTTTCAACAGGTGCTGTTGCTACAGTGGGTGATGTAGTACAGGTAAGCGGCGAAACAGCAAACGACTTTACCAACGCCCTTACTTATACAGTAACGGCGCAGGACGGTACCACTACACAGGAATGGGTAGTATCGGTTACGAAAGAAGATGTATTAGCAAACCTGGAAGCCACGCCTTCAGAACTCGCCTTTACAGGGCAGATGCTTGGCACAACCTCCGGTAAACAAACAATAACACTACGGCACATTGGTGCTGCAGGAAGTGCAGCAATCACATTAGGGCAGGTGTCTGCCACTAACGAAGCGTTTGTTGCCACCGCACCAGCAGTCACAACACTGGCTCCGGGCGAGAGCACGACAGTAGATGTAACCTTCACGCCTGCAGCTGTTGGCCCCATAACGGCCAAGCTTGTCCTGCTGCTCAATGCGGAGCAGGTGCCATTTGAAATAAATCTGTTAGGTACGGGCGAAGCTGCCCCGGCTGCTTGTGCCCCAATCAGTACACTGCCATGCACTGAGATTGCCGTGAGTCTTCCGTTTAACCTGAACTTTACAGGAGATGAAGGAAAGCTGGCGAATACTGGCTTTACCATGGTGGATGCCTACAGTGCTGCTACCCGTAATGCTGCAGACGGAACGCCTTCATCAGATGTCAGAGGTTTTGAACCTTCCAAACTCTCCTTCAGCAACGGAACGCTGCAGTTTGTTACCAGCAAAGGCATTGCTTTTGTCAACAACAACAACCAGCTAAACTCATTGGGTGTTGCCCTTGATGCTTCGCAGAAGCTTACGTTGGAAACCACGCTAATACATCCGTTCAATGGAACACAGTCGGAGCAGGCAGGACTTTGGATGGGCCTGAATGATAAGACATTTTTGAAGCTGGTAGTAACAGGTAACAAAGTGGAGTTGCGCCGGGAACTGAATGATGTATCCAGCACCGTTGCCACCAACAACCCTGATCAACGCATGACACCAGTCATCAGCGGACTTGATAACCAGATAGTGCGCCTGCGCCTGGTGGTAGATCCTGTCGCTCAAACAGCAGAAGCCTTTTACTCTGTTGACGGCATTGTTTACACGAACGTGGGAGAAGGGTATACAGCAAAAGCTGTGAGTATAGCAGGGATGAATATTACTGTGAACGGCGCATACGCAGGTATTCAGGCAACGCATCGTAATGCCACTGCACCGGTAACTTATACATTTGAAAACTTCTCTGTTACACCAGAACAGGCGCCTGCCAACCGGGCACCTGTCGTAGCAGTAGCACCAAAAGATCAGCAACTTGCTGTTGGTGATGCTTTCAGCTTCTCGGCTGGTAGCTTCACCGATCCCGATGGAGATGAGATGACTTTTACAGCTACGCTGGCGGATGGCAGTGCGCTTCCTGCCTGGCTAACCTTTAATGCTGCCAACCTGACTTTTAGCGGCACAGCTCCGGCAACGACCACCACGCTGGCTGTGAAAGTAACTGCTACAGACGTTGCAGGTGAGGCAACAGGTGCTACTTTCGCCGTTGTTGTTAAAGAGTCGGTACCAGTGGTAGCCTGCTCTGAAATCAGTACACTGCCTTGCCCTGAGATTCTGGTTAACCTGAACAGCCCATACATCCTGAACTTTGGAGAGGATGGCGGTGGCCTGGCAGATAAAGCTGGTGTGGGCACCGGCTTCAGAATGGTTGATAAACCATCGGCCCGTTTGGCCGCTGACGGACCTGTTTACATGGCAGAAGTGCCAGGCTATGAGCCATCCAGGCTGGAAGTTGTAAACGGACAGCTAAAGATAACGACGAACCGCGGTATTGCATACCTGAAACCTACCGGAACAGGAACTACCAGCCCCCGCACCAACTCCCAGATCAACGCATTGGGTGTCGGTCTTAATGCCACAACGCAGAAGTTCACCATTGAAGCAGATGTCGTGAACCCGTATGTCGGGGCAAAAGCGGAGCAGGCCGGCTTATGGTATGGCCTTGACGAAGACAACTTTGTGAAGATAGTGGTTAGCAACGGAATCATAGAGATGCGCAGAGAACTGGGCGCTGTGTCCGGGCAGTCGGCCGCAGACGTAGTAACGTCCGGCACTACTGCTATTGCCAACATCAGTACAAGCACAGTAAAGTTAAAGCTGCTCGTTGATAACGCGGCAGGTACAGTTACTGGTTTCTACGCGATTAACGGTGGCGCTGAAATCCAGGTAGGAGGTGCTACTGCCATCATGAACATTCCGGCATTGATTGCTGGTAAAACTGTTGGGGAAGTAGCGAATATGTCTTTTGCGGGTGTGTTTGCCACGCATCGCAACGCCGGCGACCCCAACTTTGGAACACTGCTAAACCCACCGGTTTATAGTTTTGATAACTTTAAGGTGGAAGCCGTTACACCAGTTTCGAATGTGCTGGCCTTTACTCCGTCAAGTTTAAGCTTTTCAGCAGGCGTGGGCACCACGGTAGCGGCTCAAACTGCGACACTAAATGCCAACCAGGGTACGCCAAACGTGACGCTCAGCAAATCAGCTGACAGCGACTGGCTGACCTTGCCTGCCAGCGGCATGGGCGCGCTCAACTTTGCTGTTTCTACTACAGGGTTGGCACCGGGCACTTACATGGCTACGGTAACAGCAGCAGCTCCCGATTACACCAACGCGACTCTGACAGTTAACCTGACCATTACATCACCTGAAGTAGTAGCGCAGGAAATTCGCGTAAACTTCCAGGATCCCAATACAGTGCCGCCTACGGGCTGGGTACGTGATTATGGACAGGCTTTTGGCTCCCGTACCGGGCAGAATCAAGGTAGTGGCTTGATCTATGGCTGGAGGAAACGTTCAGACGGCAGCCTGCTTGATCTGTCGGTAGGGGGCAGTACGCCTGGCAACGGCCGTAACCGCGGGGTGCCTTCGGATGTGCTGCTGGCAACGCTGATGCACATGCAGGCAAACCAGGTAAGCGGCACATTTAACGGTACTCCGATAGAAGGATACTGGGAAGTTAAAGTACCGAATGGTATTTATGATGTTACCGTATCAGCTGGCGACGGCTCTGTTAATCAGGATACGGAGATCCATAGTATAAATGTAGAAGGTGTAAGTGCCATTAAAGGGTTTGTGCCAAGCGGCACTGCCGGCAGCCTGACAAGGTTCCAATCTGCCAAGGTAAGAGTAACCGTAACAGATGATTACCTAACCATTAATGCCGACGGCGGTACGAACACCAAGATCAACTCTGCCTTGATCGTACCTGTTTCCACTGATCCATACTTATATTGGTCTGCCAATAGCCAGACACTGGTAATTGAAAAAGGAACAGATGCTACGGACAAATCTTTCTCGCTGGAGCTGAACAAGTCGAACAGCCAGGAAGATGTACAGGCAGCGCTTTCCGTCAACTATGGCGAAGGTCCGTCTGGGTGGCTGAGCTTTAATGCCTCACATAATACCAGCGAACCGAATGTTACCTTCGATTATACTGCAGCGAAGGACTTGGAATTAGGCACTTATACTGCTACTGTTTCAGCTTCGGCAAACGGATTTACAAGTGCCGGCTTTATTGTGAAAGTTACCGTGGTAGACCCATCTGCCAGGCCATACGTGATCTCTTCTACGCCAGCTGACGGAGCAACAGGGGTGGCGCTTAACCCGACTATTGCGGCGAACTCCATCTATGTGCCCGAGGTACCTGGCTTTAAAGGTGGTGTCGATAATGCAACCATTACCTCCAGCACCGTGCAACTGTTCAAGGTTAGCGGCGGCTCTACCACATCTATCATCGGTACGGTGCAAGGTACCGGTGGCGGCGATGCTATCAGCTTCTCGCCTTCTTTTGCCCTGGAGCCGAATACTACTTATAAGTTTGTAATAACTGATGGCGTGAAATCGTACAGTGGCGCTCAGTTTATGCCGTACGAAGCTAGCTTTACCACCGGATCAGCCTCAACAGAACCTACCGGCCCATTGGCAGTGGAGTTTAAGCCGGAGGCAATTCCTGGCACGCAAGGGAAGAAGTATACTTCGCTGACCTTCGGGCCAGACGGTAAGTTCTATGCCCTGCGACTTGATGGTACTATCGAACGCTTTAATGTAGACCATGTTACCGGGCAGCTCAGCGGAATGCAGGAGCTGAAGAAACTGGTGAATACGTATGGCAACCGTTCTGCAGTAGGCTTAACATTCGACCCGGCTGCTACAGCTGATAACCTGATTGTTTGGGTATCGCATTGCTCATCTGGTTTGGATAATGCACCGGAGTTTGACGGTAAGATATCGAAGTTAACAGGCAGCAACCTGGAGAATGAGCAGCTGGTACTGACCAAACTGCCACGCTCTAAGAAAGACCACCTGGTAAATAGTATAGCCTTTGGTCCGGATGGCGCCTTATACTTTAACCAAGGTAGCTGCAGCTCTATGGGTGCCTACGATGGCACCTGGCAGCGCAACGAAACACTTCTGTCCGGAGCAGTGCTGCGGCTGGATGTAGATAAACTGAATGGATTGCCGCTGCCACTGGATGTGCAGACAACAGCCAATCAGTCGTTGATCAATGCGGCACCGGCCAATTCTATCACCATGGCGGATGGCACTTACAACCCTTATGCCACCAACTCGCCACTGACGATCTATGCTTCAGGTGTGCGAAATGCTTTTGACCTGGTGTGGCATAGCAACGGCCAGTTGTATGTGCCTGCCAACGGCTCTGCAGCGGGCGGCAATACGCCGGTTTCGGTACTGGGTACCCGTCGTCCGGACGGAACTTTCTACGACGGACCGGCTATACCTGCCACAACCAGCGTGCAGGTACAGCGGGATTGGTTGTTCCGTATCAACCCTTCCAAACCAGTAGGATTCTATGGCCATCCTAACCCGCTTCGCGGACAGTATGTAGCCAACAGAGGGTATGCGGATGACACTAAATACCCGGCCGGAACAGTAGCTGATGTAAGTTACCGGGGCGCCGCCTTCGATTTTGAATATAACAAATCGCCAAACGGAGCACTTGAGTACAAGAGCAATGCCTTTGGCGGTGCTTTGAAAGGCTGGCTGCTGGTATGCCGTTTCAGCGGCGGCAGCGACATTATCGCCCTCAAGCCTGGCGCAATGGCGGTTGGTGCTGATCTGGGAAGCGATGCTGTTTACGACATTGTAGATTCCCGTACCGGTTCCGGCACCAATGGTATACCGGGCTTTAGCAACCTGTCTAACCCGCTGGATATTACAGAGGATGTGGAAACAGGTAACATCTATGTAATAGAGTATAACTGGAACAACACTGCCGGCAAAGCAACGCAGATCACCTTGCTGAAAGCGACTACACCATCTGCTCCAACTGCTGTAGCCACCGTTACACCGGGGCAAGTGATTGATAACGTGGTGGTAAATACAACTGGCGTAAACAGAACAGTTACCATTGCCAATACCGGCAACGCCACGCTCACAATAAGCGGGATTGCGCTGGAGGGGGTAAATGCCAGTCAGTTCCGGCTGTCAGGTGTTGGTAGCATGCCGCTCACCGTGGCACAAAACAGTGCAACCACTTTCAACGTTGCCTTTACACCAACTTCTACCGGCGTGAAGGAAGCCAGTCTGCGCATCAGCAGCACCGGCGGAACAGATAAGCTTGTACAGCTGAAAGGTTTAGGAACTGCCGGTCTTTCCGGCACTAACGAGCCATCGCTGCAGGCTATTTTGAACCTGTATGGGCTGAAGATCAATGTTGGAGATGACGATGTGAATACGAATATCATCAACAGCAGCACCACACAACAAAAGGCCGCTTTGCTGGGTGATGAAGTTGCTATCCAGAAGTTCGAAAGAGCCGTGGATGGCCCTGTTACCGTTGAGCCACTCGCCGTGTTCGGTCCGCAGGATGCCCAAGGTATTGTAACCGGTTTTGGCTGGTATACTTCAGGCGATGCCAATGCAAAGAACCAGTTGTTCACTGTAGCAAACAGCGACTACCAGACCGTACGCGTAAATGCCGTCGGTAACCTGTCTTTTGACCCGGGTATCGGTAGCTTTGGCTTCTACTCACACTGGCCATACTTTGCTGATCGCCACTTGTATAGCGAAGACGCGCTGAACACATTTACCGGCGCTATACCGCACCATGTGCGCGTGTATCCGCTGAAGAATGCAGATGGCGTGCTGGTGGAAAATGCTTATGTGATAGCCACAGAAGAACATGTCAGTGGATTTGACTTCCAGGATGTTGTCGTGATTGTGCGCAACGTGCGCCCTGCTGGTCAGGTGGTGGTGAATACCGGCAACCGAATCAACGCCGGCGGCCCGCAGTTTACCGACAGCCAGTCACAGTCCTGGAGCGCAGATGCTGCGTTCGTAGGCGGCGCTGTGTCTTCCAAAACCTTTGATGTGCAAGGCACTACTGACGATGCCCTGTACCTGACCTACAGGTATGCGACTCCTGCTGCCACTGCAGGAAGCCCTGGCACTCCTTTCAGCTATAGTATACCTGTTAGCGAACCGGGAGAGTACAATGTTAAACTTCACTTCCTGGAGCCATACTTTGGTGCACCGGGAGGCGTAGCGGGCACAGCAGGTGCCAGGGTGTTCCATGTAGACTTAGAAGGACAGCGCGTGCTAAGCAACTATGATATCTTCGCCCAGGATGGCGCCGGAAAAGCAGTTGTGAAGAGCTTCAATAATGTAAGTATAACTGATGGCAAACTCGATATCGCGTTCACGTCGATCGCTAACAATGCCATCATTTCAGCAATAGAGTTTGAAAAGGTTACCGAAACGCCGCCGCCAACAGTAGCCGGTTTAAAAGTAAACTTCTCCGATCAGATTACGGCAGCACCAAGCGGCTGGCTTAAAGATTACGGACAGGCTTTCGGCGACAGGGGCAATGGTAACAAGTATGGCTGGCTGACAACAGACGGACAGACGCCGCTGGACCTGACCCTGAACGGACGTAACCGCAACCGGGTAGGCATCGACCTGCTGCTGAACACCATCGTGCTGATGCAGTATGCCGACATTGCAAACGGCAGTCCTGCCAATGGTAATAAAACAGAAGGCATCTGGGAAGCGGAGCTAGCCAATGGCGTTTACGATGTAACAGTAGGCGTTGGCGACCAGGTAGGAGCGAACAATATCTACGACAGCCAGCACACCATTAATGTGGAGGGCGTGACCGCTATCGATAAGTTCCAGGGTACTCCGGCCAAAGAGTTCGAGCAGAAAACAGTAACTGTCAACGTAACGGATGGTCGCCTGACCATTACGGCAGCGGGCGGTACCAACACCAAGATCACCTCGATCATTGTGCAACCGTCTACTACTGTACCGACACTCGCTGTAACACCAGCCGAACTTATTTTTAATGGAGTAAATGGCACTACGATCGGGCCAAAGGCTGTAATGCTGAAGAATGAAGGCGGAAGCCCGCTCACCATCAGCAGTATTACAAAGACAGGACCTAACCAGGCACTGTTTACGGTAGCGGGCACACCTGCTACCCTGGAAGCCGGAGAAACTGCCACAGTAAACGTTACTTTTGCGCCGAATGCGGTGGGTAACCTGGAGGCAGCCCTGGAGATTGCCTCCAATGACCCAGCTGCTCCAATCAAAACAGTAGGCCTGTATGGGCTTAGCACCAGTGGGTTTGAGGGAGGCAATGAGCCACCGCTGGCCAATGTGGTAAAAACCTTAGGCTATGGTATAAATGTAGGCTGGACAACGCTGTCCAGCAGCATGGATTCTGACGCAAAAGGCGAGGAGGCCCTAGTGCCTCTGTTTGAGAAAGCCGGCAACGGCAATGTGACCATTACGCCGGTTGCCCGTTACTCTCCTGCCGAAGAACTGCCGTTTGGCTGGTATACGGGAGCTGCTGCCACCTCCTTAAATCAGGTAGGTGTCTTACTGGGAGGTTCTCCCAATCACCAGACGCTGTTCCCGGGCTTAGCCTCGGGGGGCAGTACCTTTGATCCGCAAACAGCGACATTCGGTATCTATGTAGATTCGAAAACCTTTAATCGCAAAACGTATACAGAGGATAACCTGAACGCACAAACCAATGCTGGTTTCGACCACCGGGTACGCATCTATCCGATGAAAGGCCGCGACGGACAAGCAGTGCCAAACAGTTACCTGGTATGCTTTGAAGATGCGGAGAATGGTGACTACCAGGATTATGTGTTCGTGCTGACGAATGTGGTGCCTGCAGGTGCCCGTCAGACACTTGCTTTCACCCCTAATACGCTGGACTTTGCGGTAACAGAAGGCGGAACCAGTTCGGCGAAAGAGGTGACACTGAGTGCTAACACCGGCACTCCGGGAGCCATCACGTTAACGAAATCAGCCAACAGCAACTGGCTGCTGCTACCAACAGCAGCTGCAGGTAAGCTCTCTATTGGCGTAGATGCTACTGGTCTGACCGCAGGCACCTACGAGACAACGGTTACAGCGGCGGCTGAAGGCTATGTGAGCGCCACCATGCAGGTAAGTCTGGAGGTAGGTGGCTTTAGTGCCAACTCCGTGAAGGTTAACTTCCAGATGGCATCTTCCGCTACCCCTACAGGCTATGCGCCGGATGCCGGCTTAGCATTTGATGCAGTACGCGGCTACGGCTGGATAGATCCTGTGACGAAGCAGCCGAAAGACCACACCGCCAGCATGCGCGACCGCACAGCCAGCGGCGATGAGGTGCGCCTGCGTACACTGGCGCTTATGCAGGGCACCAGCAACGGACAGACGCCAGGCACCTGGGAGTATGTGGTGCCGAATGGCTTGTATAAGGTATCAGTAAGTGCCGGTGACCCGGACTTCTTTGATAGCCGACACCAGCTTAATGTAGAAGGTATAGCAGCCATCAACGGCTTTATACCAACGGCGCAACTGAAGTATAAAGCTGTGACCGTGATAGTGGAAGTGAACGATGGCAAGCTGACCATTGATGCATCAGGTGGTACAAACACCAAGATCAACTATGTAATCATAGACACTGCCACACCAGAGGGCGATCATACGGCACCAGTTGCAGTGGTGAAGCTGAAAGGCACCGTACAATCTCCTGGTGTATACAAGGGCGAAGTAATTGCAACAGTTGATGCTTCGGATGCCGGCGGCTCAGGTCTGACTTCTGTGCACTATAGCCTGAACGACGGTCCGTTTACAGAATACTTCGCTCCGATCCAGGTGAAAGAGCCTGGAACTTATACTATCCGGGCGAAAGCGGTGGATGGCAATGGCAACGAGTTCACGTCGCAGCCTATCAGCTTCAGTGTGGTAAAACCAGTGCTGAGCTATGCTAACATGGTGGTGGAGAATATGGACAAGTTCCCAGCAGCTGACCACCTGACCTTCTCTAACGTTCAGACGCCGTGGCGAAGAACAGATCCAACCGTTACGCCTTATAATGAAAACCATAATAAGGTAAAACTGAAGATCAGCAACAAGGGTGCAGGTCCGCTGGTGATCAGCAACCTGACCCTATCTAACACAAGCGGCTGGAAAATTGCCCAGTTGAATGGCGTAGACTTTGATGCTACCACAGCACTGCCGGTAACTGTAAACACCGGAAGCGCGGTAGAAGCTACCATTGAGTTTATTGCCAAAGACCTGGGAGGCCGCGTGAAAGTGCTGCACGACACCTTGTATATAGCATCTAACGATGATCTGGCGCCTTATAAGAAAGTGAAGCTGCATGGCTTGTGGCAGAACAGAGGTGAAGGCAGCAATGAGCCGTATGCTCAAGAGATCATAAATGCCTTCGGATTCAAGACCAAAACAGGATTTAGCTCCAACGACGGCACTTCAGATGGTAGCAACATCGTGTCGAACTCAGATGAGATTCTGTCGTCCTTCTTCCTACGGGCCGATGCAAGCAAGCCGGTGTATGTGATTCAAATGGGTGCTTACCATGGCTGCTGCTCCGCTACGGAATCTTTCCAGTGGTATGCAAAAGGAAGCACCACCAATAGTACTGCCTTCACGCATAATGCGCTCGACGGGCAGTCGCTGTTGCCAAGAAAGAACGGCTCTACCACTGTGCTGGCAGAGGGAACATTCTCGCCGTCCACAACAACGGCGAACCCGACGGCAGCCTTCGGGTTTAAAGTTAGCAGCTCATACTCCGACAGAACCAGAAACTCGGAAGGCAAAATAGGCCTGCGAATCTGGAAGGCGATCGATGCGAACGGCAACATCATTCCGAACGCTTATATTATTGGCCATGATTATATCGGCAATCCAACTGTTACCAACTACGACTATCAGGACAACGTCTTCTATATCAGTAACGTGAAACCTGAAACTGGTCCGGCCAACTTCTCAGAACTGGCTACTGCACCATCAGCCGTAAGTATAGGTAATGTAATGGTTGGCGCGAATAAAACGGCTACCATTACGCTGAACAACCTGGGCAAAACTTACCCGGATGGCAGCAGCGACCCTGCTATAGACATCAAGCGTGTTGAGATTACGGGCGCTGACCTGAGTGACTTTACGGTAGGAACACCTGCTGCTGCAACTATAGCACCACAGGCTTCTACTACCGTTGCGGTAGGGTTCAGGCCCGGCAGCCGAGGCATTAAAAATGCCGCACTGCTGGTGCATTACAACAACTCACTTTCGCCGCTGCGCATACCGCTTTATGGTATAGCCGATGATGGCTGCTCTGCTATTGCCGTGCTCAAGCGCATCAAAGGCGGTGCCGATGCGAGCGTAACGATTGCCGGTAATGTATGGGAGGCAGACAAGAGCTACCGCAAAGGCAACGTACAGCTCGACAAACCTGCTGCCACGCCAATTGCCGGTACCGATGACGACGTGCTGTACCAAACGTATCTGTCTTCTACCGGTGATCTGAACGAGATCAGCTATGCCGTGCCAATGGCCAATGGTACTTACATGGTGCGCATGCACTTTGTAGAGAACTTCTGGACAGCAGTAGGATCCAGGGTGTTTAACATAAGCCTTGAAAACGAGCTGCGCCTGTCTAACCTGGATATTTACCGGGAAGTAGGCTACAAGGCCGCACTGGTGAAGGACTTTGAAGTAACCGTGACGGACGGAGTCCTGAACGCGAAGTTCAACCCAAGTGCCAACAGGCTGGCCCTGGCAGGTATGGAGATATTTGGTGTGACAAACAGCACCAGTACGCTGGTGCTTGGCACAAAAACGATAACCGGATCAGCTTGCGGCGTACCAGATGGCGCTGTGGAACTGGCGGTTTCTAACTCTACAGCTACCTCGTTCCAGTATAAAATGGGTGCTGCAGGCACTTACCAGGCATCCGCAGTATTTGCTAACCTGGCTGCCGGCAGCTATACTTTCTATGCCAGAGAGAATGTGGCGGGCGGCTGCGAAACATCCGCTGTGATCACGGTGCCGAACAGGGATAATAACCTTGCGTTTGAGGTGTCGGCTCCGGCACTGGCTTGTAATGCGGCAACTGGTACCGCTACCGTGAGCAACGTATCAGGTGGCGCAGGAAATTATACTTACGCCTGGAACACGGCGCCGGTGCAGACCGGCAGCACGGCCACAAACCTGAGCCCGGGAGTATACACGGTAACAGTAACCGATGCAACCACTGGCTGCAGCAAGTCGCAGGAGGTAAGTATAACCCGCGTAGATGGTTGTGTGGTTACGGCTATCAGAATTAATGCGGGAGGTGCTGCCTACCAGGCCAAGAACGGCGATAACTTTATGGCCGATCAGTACTTCTCAACAACCAACTCCAATACGTACAGCAACACGTCGATTGCTGACATCGGCAATACCGAAGACGATCTGCTCTATAAAACTGAACGCAGTGGAAACACTGACAGAGGCAGCTTCACCTATAGTATTCCGGTGAAGAATGGCAATCATACGGTAAAACTGCACTTCGCAGAGATCTACTCTACTTCGACAGCAGATATTGGCAGAAGGGTGATGAACGTGAAAGTGGAAGGTCAAACCGTTCTCAGCAACTATGACATTATTGCAGATGTCGGTGTGCGCACAGCAGTTGTTAAATCATATGATGTGGCCGTAACGGATGGTGTCCTGAACCTGGAATTTGCAGCAACCGCGAACCGTCCGAAGGTATCGGCCATAGAGGTGATCACTGTTTCTGAAGCAGTAAATGAGCCTCCGGTTGCTAATGCGGGTACGGACCAGACTATCACGCTGCCAACTAGCAAAGTAACCCTGACAGGTACCGGATCAGATAAGGAAGATGGTGCCAAGGTAAGCTTTGCCTGGAGCCAGCTTAGCGGCCCGAATACAGCTGTGATTGCTGCGGCTACCCAGGCAACGACAGACGTAACAGGCCTGGTGGAAGGTGCTTATACATTCCAGCTGACCGTGACAGACTCGAAAGGTGCTGCTGCTAACAGTACAGTAAAAGTGACGGTAAATAAACCGCTGCCTGTTATGGTTCGGGTGAATGCCGGCGGAACGACGCAGACCGTGAACGGGGTAACCTGGCAAGGTTGTATAACAGGAGACTGTAACAATTATGTTACCGGTGGTTTTGCCTATACCCAGACGCCGCTGCCAACTATTACAGGAGCTGCTTTCCACGACCTGAACCAGAGCGTGTACCAGACCGAGTGGACAGGAGGCCAGAGCGGAGGCAATGTAGTGCCGGCAGGTGCAACGGCTTTTGCTTACAGCATTCCGGTTACAAACGGCCAGTACCTGGTTCGCCTATACTTTACAGAGCTGAACAAGACCGGTGTGAATCTCAGAACATTTGACGTGAAGCTGGAGGGACAGGAAGTGCTGACACGCTTTGATGTGTTTGCAGAAGCAGATGGAGCATTGAAAGCGATCTACCGCGAGTTCCCTGTTACAGTAACGGACGGCAATGTATCTGTCGCCTTTATCCGGCAGATTGAAAATGCCAAGATCAGTGCCATTGAGGTTGTACCGCTGAGCGAAGCGACACTGAACACACTGCCGGTAGCAAATGCCGGGGAAAACAGAACGGTACCAACTACAGGCGCGCAGGCAAGTGTAACCCTAAACGGAGCCGCTTCGGCTGACCAGGACGGATACCTGGTATCGTATACCTGGAGTGAAGGGGGAACGGTGCTGGCCAAAGGGGTTTCGCCAACGGTATCGCTCGGATTGGGCAGCCACAAACTGACCTTAACGGTGAAAGACAACGCCGGTGCTGTTAACTCAGCTGATGTTACAGTGGTGGTAGAATCTGCCGGGTATGCTTTAACAGTAACCACGCAAGGCCAGGGAGTTGTAACTCCGAGCAGCGGCACTTACGGCAGCGGAACAACGGTCAAGCTTACTGCCACACCGGAGCCGGGCTACATGTTTACTGGCTGGAGCGGCGATGCTTCCGGCTCTGCTAACCCGCTATCCATTACGATGAACGGCAACAAAGCCATCATCGCGACCTTCAGTCTGAAGACCTACACGGTAAGCGCGACAGCGGGAACAGGAGGAGCGGTAACTGTAAATCCGGCCAAAACAACCTATACGCAAGGCGAAGAAGTAACCATTACTGCCATAGCCAGCGATGGGTATGAGTTTACCGGATGGACGGGCAGCAGCAGCCAGAGCAGTAGCCTGGTCGTAACCGTAACCGCTGATGTAGCTGTAACGGCTAACTTCCGGCAGAAGCAGTATAGCCTGAATGCTACAGCCTCAGCCGGGGGCGCTGTCTCCGTGAACCCAGTACGAACAACTTATACTTACGGAACAACCGTTACACTTACAGCAACACCGCTGACCGGGTACATATTTGTAGGTTGGAGTGGCGATGCAACAGGTGTTACAAATCCGCTTGGTATAGTGATGACAGGAGATAAGGCGGTGACGGCCAACTTTGCACCGGAGAATAGCAATCCTACACTGTCTACGATGCGGGTGAATGCCGGAGGTAGCACCCAGACAGCTGGTGGCGTAACCTGGTCGGGATGTAGTGCCGCCGGTGCTTGCAACAATTATGTGAGCGGAGGCTTTGCCTATACCCAGAGTCCGTTAGCATCCATCTCAGGGGTGCCGTCAAATATGACCCAGAATATCTTCCAGACAGAGTGGACTGGTGGCGCATTTGGAGGTGTAACGGTTCCACGTGGGGCTGTAGCCTTTACTTACAACATACCGGTAGTGAATGGCAGCTACATGGTGCGCCTGTACTTTACCGAGCTCAATAAGAACGGAACAGGCCTGCGGGTGTTTGATGTGAACCTGGAAGGGGGAGACAAAGAGTTGGTAAGCTTCGATATTTACAAAGAAGCAGGCGGCATACGCAAAGTAATTATGCGGGAGTTCCCTGTCACGATTGTAGACGGAAACGTAACCATCGACTTTATCCGCCAGGTAGAGAACGCAAAGATCAGCGCTATCGAAATAGTACCGGCCCAGAGCACTGCTAACCAGTTGCCTATAGCAAAAGCTGGCGCCGACCAGGCGCTCCTGGCTGGCGCAGATGGCACTGCTTTGGTATCGCTGGATGGTTCAGCCTCCGCTGATCCGGATGGCACCATCAGCAGCTATGTATGGAAAGAAGGCAACTCCCAGCTCGCAACAGGAGCGAAGCCTACCTTTAGTCTGAGTACTGGGGTGCATACTATAATCCTGACTGTGACAGACAACAAGGGAGCTACGGCTTCTGATGAAGTGGTCATCTCGGTTAATCCTGCTACTGCCTGTGCACTTCCGAGTGGCTGGTTGTCAAAGAACATCGGGGCTGTGGGCAGTGCGGGAGACGTTTGCTACAGTAATGGCAGCTATACGGTGCAAGGTTCAGGCACCGACATCTGGAACACTTCCGATCAGTTCAGATACGTGTACCAAAACCTGAGCTGTAATGGCGAGATCATAGCCCGCGTGAACAGCCTGACCAACACAGACCCGTGGGCAAAGGCAGGCGTAATGATCCGCGAAACGGATGCTACCGGATCGAAGCATGCTATGATGGTGCTTACTCCTGGCAACGGCGCCAGCTTCCAGTACCGCACAGCCACGAGCGGAAGTATGAATAGCGTTAGCAGAGCTGCCGTTGCACCACAGTGGGTGCGCATCACCCGCGAAGGCAACGTGTTCAAAGGCTACATCTCAGCTACAGGACAATCCTGGACGTTGGTAGGGCAGGCTACCATCAGCATGAACAGCAATGTGCTGATCGGCCTGGCAGTAACGGCGCACAACAACAGCGCAACTGCCTCCGCTAACTTTAGCAATGTGCAGGTAACAGGGCTGGGTTGCTTCTCGCCGATCAGGATTAACGCAGGTGGCCCGGCGCTTACGCTGAAAGATGGAACCGTATTTAGTGCAGATAGGTACTTCTCGAATACTTATACTTACCAGAACACATCGATCGCGGACATTGCCGGTACAGAGGATGATCAGCTGTACAAAACGGAAAGAGGTTCGAACACAAACCTCGGAAGTTTTGCCTATAACATTCCGGTACCAAATGGCCAGTATGTGGTGAAACTGCACTTTGCTGAAATTTACTGGAGTGCTACCAGCATCGGCAAACGGGTGTTTGATGTAAATCTGGAGGGAGGAACCGTGGAACTGCCGCGTTACGACATTGTCGCTTCGGTTGGTACGCGCACGGCTGTCATCAAAGAGTTTACAGTATCTGTTACGGATGGCGTACTGACGATCAACTTCAGCGCCAGCGCCGATAGGCCGAAGATCTCAGCGATAGAAGTATTGCCGAGTGCCATCAACGCCTCTTTACTGGCTGCTTCTTCTGATGTTAGCCTGAATGGAGCAGGAATGGGAGAAGCTGGTATGTGGGTCAAAGCGTATCCGAACCCTAACCCGGGTGATAAGGTAGGGGTGACGCTTGCCAACTACGGCAAACGGGAAGCAGTGAAGGTGACGATCTACACGGTTGACGGGCGCATCATCTATGCCAAAACAACCGAAACAGATGATAGTGGTGCTTCTACACTGGATGTTGACCTAAACAAGCAACTCAGCAAAGGCGTCTACATCATTCGGGCGACTTCTGCTACCGGCTCCTCACACACCAAGCTCCTGGTAAACTGACATAAACCGGGAGCCCGCTAAGCGGAGTTGAATCTAAAAAGGCTAAAGCCAGGGGAGATGAAATCTATCTCTACCTGGCTTTAGCCTTTTTTATTGATGCTTGTCTCGCAACGTGCTTTCAGAAATATAGGCGGCTATACTTGCTTTATGCCCGAGGGTAACAGAACCATCTTGTATTTACAATCTATTACCTGTCTGTTAAAAATGAAGGTGAGTACTTGCTTTTTAGGAATAGTATCTATTTCTTTATACTAATTGCAATTTTCTATGAGGATTGAAACAGATGGATTCTATAAAGTTCTCATACTTTCACAAGTTTTCAGAAGTACCTATGTAGAGCGAGGTAGTAGTTAAAGGTTACTTTCTATACTGCTGCTAAACCGTTTTACCTTCCTTGTTTGGAGCAATTGTAGAGGCTTTATAGGTATAATTTTCAGAATTGCTCTGCAGGAACGAAGAAGGAAGCTTGAGTTTTCATACTTGCTAAATCGTTTTAGCTGTATGATTTATTGCCTGAATTTCGGAAAACAGTTTTGGACTTGAAAGGAAGAAGCTTCGATTCACCTTTAAATATTGGAATATGGTGCGCCCGCTTTAACAAAGCTTTTAAAATCAAACTTAAGAAGTATGAGTAATAAAGTAGTAATGGGTATTGATGTTGGTGGATCGCACATTTCAGCGGCATTAGTAGACATGGAAACCTGCGCTATACTGCCCGGTAGCTATGTAAGGAGGGAAATCAACACGCAGAGAAGCGTCGACGAAATAATTAATGATTGGGGAGAAGTGATTGAAGCTTCCACTAAGGTCTTTGACAATGTCTCCGGGAAAATAGGTATTGCCATGCCGGGTCCTTTCGATTATGACAACGGCATTTCCATGATCAGGGATCAGAACAAGTATGAGGTGCTTTACCAGCTTAATGTGCGGGAACTGCTGGCAGTTAGGTTAGGTATGTCCGCCGGCGGCATTAAATTCCTGAACGATGCCGAGTGTTTTCTGCTGGGAGAGCTGCTTTGTGGTGCGGCGCAGGGGTGCACGCAAGTGCTGGGGCTTACCTTGGGCACAGGGCTCGGCTCTGCTGGTTGCCGTAACGGGCAGGCAGAAGACGCCGCGCTGTGGAGCAGCCCGTTTAAAGAAGGTATAGCCGAAGATTACCTGTCCACGCGGTGGTTTGAGAAAAGGTATTTTGCACTAACAGGCCTTCAGGTAAACGGTGTGAAAGAATTGGCCGCTTTAGCGCAGGAAAATGCCGTGGTTCGGTTGATTTTTGAGGAATTCGGGCGAAACCTGGCGAAGTTCATCACCGGTTGTGCCCGTGTTTACAACCCTTCAGTGGTCGTGTTGGGGGGCAACATTGCCAAGGCATACGTTCTTTTTGCAGCGGAACTAAAAGCTGCACTAGAGCAGGAGGCCATGCATATTACTGTGCAGGAGGCAGCGCTGGGCGAGGAGGCAGCCCTGATAGGAGCTGCCAGCGCCTGGAAAGCGCAGGTGCTGGCGAGTGCACCCAAGTAAGGCTTCTGTTTACCGGCAACGACTGGTATACGTGCAAAACCGGAATATTCCGGAATAACTTAAATAAGCTAAAATGAAAACACTACTGATAGGTTGCCTACTTATACTTGGCTTGCTGACACTAGCGCAGGCGCAGGGGGTGAAAGATGGAAAGGGCCGGCAAAACGACTGGTCCTACATCGGCAACTACCTGAGCAGGGATTCTGTAACACACGGGCCGTATACGCTCGTCTTCATCAACAAAGATACGGCCTTTGCCCAAAGTGGAGATGCAATCAAGCAAGCCATGGAAGCGGCTTTCTTCAAAGTATACCCGCAGGAGGCGGAGCGCTTTAACCCGAAAACAGCCACCAAAGTCACCTTCATCATCGACCCAGGCTACAAAGGTGTGGCGGCCACAAGCGGCGACATTATCCGCTTTAGCCCCGCCTGGATGCTGGCACACCCCGAGGACATTGACGTGGTAACGCATGAGGCATTCCATATTGTGCAGGACTACGGCGACACCCCCGGACCCGGCTGGCTGACCGAAGGCATCACCGACTATGTGCGCTACAAGTATGGCGTGAACAATGCTAAAGCCAACTGGTCGCTGCCCGACTACAAGCCGGAGCAAAGCTATACCAACAGCTACCGGATAACGGCGCGCTTTCTGGCCTGGCTGGAAAAGCACAAAGACAACCAAATAGCGGACAAGCTGAACGTAGCCATGCGCAACCATACTTACACGCCCCAGATCTGGGTAAGCTTAACCGGCAAAACGCTCGATGAGCTGTGGCAGGAGTATGGCCGAAATCCAGCGCTGTAATTGCCCTCAAAGCTGCTGCAGCAGTGTACCTGCACTTTAATCTTTTGCGCTACCGGCAGGCAGTGCAGTCATTCTGTTAAAACACGACTATGCGATTATCTGCTTACTTAAAACAACTGCTTTTCTGTTTGCTCCTCCTGGGTGCCGCCGCGGCGCAGGGCCAACAACAGTACGTTACAGAAAAGAACATCGCTTATTATCCGGATTCCGTCAACAGAAAAAATCCGTATATCGCCTCCCATTGCCTGCTGGATATATATTACCCAAAGGGCGCAAAAAACTTTCCTACGATCGTATGGCTGCACGCCGGAGGCATGACAGGTGGAAGCAAGGAAATTCCTAAAGCCCTGATGGAGAAAGGCTACGCGGTGGTGGGTGTCGGTTACCGGCTGTCTCCGGAAGTAAAAGCACCTGCTTACATAGAAGACGCCGCGGCGGCAGTCGCTTGGACGTTCCGGCACATCAGCGACTACGGTGGCAGTCCACGTCTCATTTTTGTATCGGGGCACTCGGCGGGCGGCTACCTGGGGATGATGGTAACGCTCGATAAAAAGTACCTGCGCAAGTATAACATCGACGCCAACAACATTGCCGCACTTATTCCTTTTAGCGGGCAGGCCATCACCCACTTTACGGTGCGGAAAGAGCGGGGCATGAAAGATATTCAGCCGTTGGTTGATGACTATGCGCCACTGTATCATGTACGGGCTGATGCGCCGCCCATGCTCCTAATTACGGGCGACCGCGAAAAGGAAATGCTGGGCCGCTACGAGGAAAATGCATACCTGTGGCGCATGATGCAGCTGGCAGGTCATAAGCGCACCACACTATACGAGCTCGAAGGGTTCGACCACGGCGGCATGCCGGAGCCGGCGTTTCCATTGCTGCTCAAAGAGGTAGCCACTGTTACAAAGGAAATAACAGAGAAGAAGTAAGGCGCACCACTGAAAAGAAAAGCGCAAGTATAACCGGCCTGTAGCAGGTTGCTACCAGGCAATGACTGCCGTTGCTGTACAAAGCCTTTTCTAGGTGAGAAATCGCAGGTGTCGTCGGTGCACTGGTTAGCAGCCGGCGCATCTGCTTAGCTCGGGCATGGGCAAATATAAGTATGGGATGAATGGCTAAGAGTAACTTACACAAGTATAAATAATGAAGTTTAAAGCGCTATTTCGCGCGCTGCTTTGAGGCACGTACGCTACGCGGGCACACCGACCCGGCAGGCGTCAGAAACCCGCAGGGACCAGCTAAGAGCGACGCCCCGCAAGAGCCTTACGCCAGCAAGCGGTAATTCGGGGTGGCTCCTTTTTATACAACGATAATTACTGTTCCGGCTACCGGGTGGCGCGCAGAATGAAAAGCACGGAAGACAGTGGTATGGAGCACCTGAGTTTTTGGTGTGTGCGCAGCAAATAGCATGACGCCGGATGTAGAGGAATTTATACTTCCTTTTAGCCAAGCGGCTACGGGAAAAGCCAGTTGATACGGAATGAAGAAAGAATGAAATGCATACGACGGGTAATCTCGTCAAAAGTGGTTTTTGAAAAAGAGCCCAAAGCAGGGATTTTCGGAAGTATGACGCTCTTTGCCAATGCACTGTGCTACAGCCTCTAAACATATAGCAGCAGTCGAGTAGGTGACGCTTTATAAACCTATCATATTAAACGCATTCTAATAAATTATACTTTATGAATAGAATACAACCTCGGTTTTTTAAGAAGCTCATCCTGCTGCTCACGTTTTTTGTGAGTAGCATGGCCTATGCGCAACAGCATGAGGCACCAGCTTATCCCCTAATCACTCATAATGCATACTTCAGCATCTGGTCTTTTAACGATACCTTGAGTGCTGCCCCCACCCGGCACTGGACTGGCGCAAACCAATCCTTAACAGGCCTGATAAAGGTAGACGGCAAGACCTACCGCTTCCTGGGCAATGCGGAGAAAACTTACAAAACCATTCTGCCTGCCGCAGATGAAGATTTCTACACGGTTAAATACACCGAAACAGCTCCTGCAGCAACGTGGATGAACCCCGGCTTTGACGCCAGTGGCTGGCAGTCGGGCCAGGCACCGTTGGGGGATAACGCCCAGCAGGACAAAACCCGGTGGCTAAGCAAAGATATTTGGGTGCGCCGAACCTTTACGCTGAACCAGGCAGACCTGCACAAGCCACTGCTGAAATTACGGCACGATGACGACGTGGAAGTATACCTGAACGGCAAAGAGATTCTTACACTTGGTGGTGCCTCTGGCAAATACATTTACAGCGATGTGTCGGACGCGATCAGGGCAAATTTAAAGGAAGGTGAAAACGTGCTTGCGCTGCACTGTACCAATACCGGCGGCGCTGCCGTGCTGGATGCTGGCCTTGTAGACGAAGTTCCGGGGAAGAATGATGCTACTGTACTAACCGCCTTGCAAACCAGCGTGGATGTATACGCCACGCAAACCGTTTACCAGTTCACCTGCGGCCCGGTTGACCTGACGCTTACGTTTACCTCTCCTTTGCTGATGGATAACCTGGAGTTGTTTTCCAGGCCGGTGTCTTACATTTCCAGCAAGTTGCAGGCAAACGACAAAAAGGTGCATGAGGTGAAGCTATACTTTGGGGCATCTACCGACATCGCTGTTAATACGCCGGCGCAGGAGGTAACAGCCCAGCAGTATGCTACCAATACGTTGTCGGTGCTGAAGGCGGGCACCACTGCGCAGCCGGTGCTGGAGAAGAAAGGCGACGACCTGCGCATCGACTGGGGCTATATGTATGTGGCAGCGCCTAAAAAGCAGAAGCCAATCCAGTATATCACGCCGGCTGATCAGGCAATTGCCACTTTTGTCTCCGGCGCCAGCGCCAAGGCTACTTCGCAAGGCAAGCACCTGGTGCTGAATACGGTGTTGCCGGTCGGGAAAGTATCAGCTTCACCCAAAGAAGCGTACCTTTTGCTGGGCTATGATGAGTTGTACGCTGTCCAGTATTTTCACCAGAACTTACTGCCCTGGTGGAAGCAAAACGGGGAAACAATAGATCAGGAACTGAACCAGGCTGCTGCCCAGTATCCGTCTGTGATGCAGCAGTGCGCAGCATTCAACAAAAAGCTGTATGCAGATACGAAAGCAGCAGGCGGCGAAGCTTATGCCGAGTTGTGTGAGCTGGCCTACCGCCAAAGTATAGCAGCGCACATCCTGGTAAAGAGCCCACAGGGAGAACTACTGTTCCTGTCGAAAGAAAACTATAGCAACGGCTCCATTAATACCGTGGATGTTACTTTCCCATCCGCCCCACTGTTCCTGGTATACAATCCTGATCTGCTGAAAGGCATGCTGACTGGTATTTTTTATTTCAGCGAAAGCGGCAAATGGGACCAGCCCTTTGCGGCCCACGACCTGGGAACATACCCTATTGCAAACGGGCAGACGTATGGCGAGGGTATGCCGGTGGAAGAGTCCGGCAACATGATCATTCTGGCAGCGGCTATTGCCAAAGCAGAGGGTAATGCCGAGTATGCCAAAAAGCACTGGAAGACTTTAACTACCTGGGCGGAGTTTTTAAGTAAAGAAGGTTTTGATCCGGCAAACCAGTTGTCTACGGATGATTTTGCCGGGCACCTGGCCCGCAACGCAAATCTTTCGGTTAAAGCCATTGTTGGTTTAGGCTGCTATGGTATGATGGCCGGGATGCTGGGCGAACAAAGTACCGCCGACAAGTATACTGCCATGGCCCGCGACATGGCAAAGCGCTGGATGGTGATGGCAAATGCCGGCGACCATTATGCCCTTACCTTTAACGACAAGAACACCTGGAGCCAGAAGTATAACCTGGTGTGGGACAAGGTGCTAAATCTGAATTTGTTCCCAAAAGAAGTATACGACAAAGAAGTTAACTTTTACCTGGCCCACCAGCAGGCATACGGCGTTCCGCTCGACAGCAGAAAAACCTATACCAAGTCTGATTGGATTTTATGGTCAGCAACTTTAGCCGACAACAAGGCAGATTTCCAGTCGCTGATACAGCCGGTTTACAAGTTCGCTACTGAAACTACGGACAGGGTGCCCTTAAGCGACTGGCACGAAACGACTAATGGCAAGCATGTCGGTTTTCAGGCCAGAAGCGTAGTCGGTGGGTACTTTATTAAGTTGCTCGATGAGCGGCTCCGTAAAGGAGTGAAACAGTAATTTGCGCTGCTTACACTTCTGCACCAGAAGTGTTGACTCTTTCTCTGAACCGGCAGCTTTATAGAACTGCTGCCGGCAGGTATAGAAGGGCATTAGAAAGAAGTTCAATAAGACAAAGTATACTAAAATACCTATTGGATGAAGAAATCATACTACATACTTCTTTTAGTACTGCTATGCCAGGCAGGCATGGTGCAGGCGCAAACGTCAGGCTGGCATGTTGTGGCAAGGAAGATCACCACCCCTTGGACAGATAAAGTTGATCCGGCTAACCCGCTGCCAGAGTACCCGCGCCCACAGTTGGTGCGCGACGACTGGCAGAGCCTGAACGGGCTGTGGCAGTATGCGGTGCAGCCCAAAGCCCAGCAAGAAACAGCACCTGCCACTTTCGAGGGGCATATCCTGGTGCCTTATCCCATCGAGTCTGCCCTGTCGGGAGTGGGTAAATTGGTTGGTAACGACAATGTGTTGTGGTATAAAAAAGTGATAACTGTGCCCTCTAAGCTGCGGAAACAAAACGTGCTGCTGCACTTTGGTGCTGTGGACTGGCAGGCGGATGTGTACGTGAATGGTAAGAAAGTAGGCGCTCACCAGGGCGGTTATGATCCTTTTACCTTCGATATTACGGCAGCCCTGAAAAAAGGAAGCCAGCAGGAAATTGCCCTGCGCGTGTGGGACCCTTCGGACGAAGGCCCGCAGCCACGTGGCAAGCAGGTAAACAAGCCCGAGGGCATCTGGTATACGCCCGTGACCGGCATCTGGCAAACGGTGTGGCTGGAGCCGGTACCTAAAACCTACATCGCCGACACCCGCCAAACTCCCAACATCGACCAGCAGACCCTTACGGTAAGTGCTGCAATTGAAAACCTGCAGCCCAACGACCAACTGCGCATCTCGGCCTGGGACGGGAAAAACAAGGTGGGCGAGCAACTGGTAAAAGCAACTGCAACTGCGGTGCTATCTATAAAAAATCCCAAGCTGTGGTCGCCCGAAAGTCCTTTTCTGTACGATCTGCGCCTGGCAGTTATGCGCAACGGCAAAGTGGTGGATGAAGTGAAAAGCTATTTTGCTATGCGCAAGATCAGTGTGGGGCCAGATGAAGATGGCGTGCAGCGGATGTTGCTCAATAACAAGTTTGTGTTTCAGTATGGCCCGTTAGACCAGGGTTGGTGGCCGGATGGCCTCTATACCGCGCCCACCGAAGCAGCTTTGGTTTCCGACATCGATAAAACCAAAGCGATGGGATTTAACATGATTCGCAAGCATGTGAAGGTGGAGCCCGCGCGTTGGTACTACCACTGCGATAAAACCGGTATGTTGGTATGGCAGGACATGCCCAGCGGAGACCTGGGAGCGCACTGGGGCAACCACCCAGGTATAGAGGGCGAGGCCGAAGACATGACCCGCACGGCAGAGTCGGAGCAAATTTACCGCACCGAATGGAAAGAGATCATGGACGACCTGTACAATTTTCCGAGTATTGTGGTATGGGTGCCTTTCAACGAAGCCTGGGGGCAGTTTAAGACAATAGAGATCGTGAACTGGACCATGCAGCGGGACTCATCGCGGCTGGTTAACAGCGCCAGTGGGGGCAATTTCCATAAAGTAGGCCAGATCATCGATCTGCATCATTACCCGGACCCAGCCATGCCTCGTGCCGATCTGTTTGGGCGCGACCAGGCGATTGTGCTAGGGGAGTTCGGGGGGCTAGGGCTGCCAGTGCCAGGCCATACCTGGCAGCAGAAGGACAACTGGGGCTATCAGAACTTTAAAAATGCCGACGAGCTGTTTGACAAGTATAAATCCTTCACTGAGAAGCTGGAAACTCTAATAAAGAAAGGCTTGTCAGCAGCCGTATATACCCAAACCACAGACGTGGAGGTGGAGACGAACGGCCTGATGACCTATGACCGGAAGGTGATGAAAGTACCGGCCGAAAAGCTCAGGGAAGCCAATAGCAAGCTCTACGATCCATCACTGGTGGAAATGGAAACAGCGGCAGCCCAATAGCCACCGCTGCCATAAGTATAAGTTATGCTGCAGCATGGCGCGCTCCTTCTATACGATGTACCCGGCCGATGTATAACTAAATGTCAGTGGCAAAAATTAACACTAGGGAGTATATTGAAGAGTGCTTTTACTTCGGATTTTGCTGCAAAGTTGAGCAGATTTCAGAGGTAAAAGCACTGCTTTTTGTGCATTGCTCATGCCGAACATCAGGCGTGTTGTTCATTCTGGTCCGTGGGGCTTTCTTCCCTTTTCCAGTTTAAGTGGCCCCACCTTCACGATTACATCTTTTACATAGCGTTTGCCCTTCACCTCATCGTGGCGGGGGAAAGAAGGAGCGGGGATGTGTACCTCCACTTCATACTCGCCGGCCTCTTCTATGTGGAAGTTACTGCCATAGTGATTTAGGAAGGGGTGCCAGAAAAAAGGGAAGTCTCTTTCTTCCACCAGCTGTCCGTCTTTTAGCACGTTGGCCTTAATTTTCAGCTCAGGAATAAAGCGCAGGTCGTGTTTATCCTGCACTACAACTTCCATGTGTGTATTATATGTCGCCTCCGGAACGTGCCATTTCAACCCGCCGCCGGCTAACTGATAAGTTCCTTCTGCTTTTTCGCTTACCACATGCACAATGTAGTCATCCACCTCTACTGATACGTGGTTGTCCATGTGCTGCATAAGCTTCAGAGCCGCCTCATAAGCAAGCCCCTGCGCCTTTTCCAAGGCTACTTTAAGTGTGTTGTGTTTGATTTCCATACGCTTTCGTTGTTATTCTTATTTATTTACTACAGCGAAACAGAAAGGGTTTTTTAAGCTGTTTCTTTTAATAAGGAGGAGAATAGTCCTATACAAGGTTGAACAAGACGCCATCTAAAAAGTTTGGATTCTTCTTTTTAAAAATCCTATCGCGCTAAAGATGAATTGTCTTTTTACTAGGAGCACTTGAAACAAATAGTGACCTGATAGGTAAATAATATAGGTACTCGTCTAGTCGACTATTTATTGAAGGAGTGGTTCAGGCGATGCCTCACATTCTAAAAAATCAAGTTTATGAAGACGTTTACGAGTACAGTCCTCTTTCGGAGCCTTTCCATTTCTATGTTTCTCAGTGCAATCCTGCTTACCTCCTGTAGCACATCTGCCCAGCAAACGGCCACTACCACTACATCAGCCCCGGAGGCGGTAATGCCAGCTACCACCACAGCAGCTCCCATGGCTGCCTCCAGTGCGCCTCCTATTAACCGGAACCCGGAAGTAGAGGCGATGCTTTGGAATCAACATGCGAGTATGAACACCAGCATCAACAGTAGCAATGTTGGCAACATGCAGATGGCCTGGAAGTATGATACGCCTAACCCTGTAAGCCATACGCCGCTGGTGGATGGAACGGGCGTGTACTTCGGTGACTGGGGCGGTATGGTCTATAAACTAGATCGTACTGGTAAGCTCCTCTGGAAAAAAGAGGTGGAGCAACCGAAAACCATGTGGCCCTGGCATGGCTTTGCCGGCACGGGTACTTTAGGCGATGGCAAGCTCTATGAGGCCAGCGTGGAAGGGAATGCCTTCGGCATTGACCCCGCCACGGGGAACGTTCTTTGGAAAACTAAGTTTGTCGATGATCCGGAAGCCGGTGACGTGGGTACCCTTTTATACCACGATGGCTTGGTATACATTGGTGTGCAATCTGTGGAAGAGCCTATGACCCACATGAAAAAAGACTTTAAGCCTGATTTCAGGGGGCAGGTGGTGGCGCTGCGAGCAAGCGACGGCAGCATCGCCTGGAGAAGAGAGCTGGTACAGGCGCCGCAGAATGGTGTGCCGATGTGGTCTTCCTTCGCTCTGGATCCAGACCTGAACATGTTATACTTTACCACTGGCAATAACTACACCGGCGAGTCCTCAAAGATGTCGGATGCTATTGTGGCGGTAGACGCTAAGACAGGGGAGGTCAAATGGTTTGACCAGGTAACATCACACGACGTGTGGACAAAGGCTGATCAGAACGGACCGGACTATGACTTTGCAGGGGGAGCGCAACTTTTTGTCGCCAACGTGAATGGGCAGCCTACGCGGCTGGTAGGCGCAGGGCAAAAGAGTGGCACCTACCTGGTATACAATGCTGTAACTGGCGAAAAAGTATGGAACACTAACATTGGCTATGGGGGTGTACACGGTGGTATGCACGGCGATGCATCTATCGGAAAGGAAATGGTCTTTGCCTGGAGCAATAACGGGTATGCAATATCGATGCCGCCCGGCAAGCACCCGATCACAGTAAAAGGTGTCAATGCCCAAACTGGCGCGCCGCAATGGGTTATTAACCATGCGCAGCCTGCCTCTGTTACCTCGGGTTACCTGTCAAACGATGTATACCTGGTAGGTTCTTTAGATGGTACCATTCAGGCCTACCGTGCCACAGATGGCAAGCAGCTGATGCAGACCAAAGTTCCCGCTCCTATTCTCTCGCAGTTAAGAGTAGAGGGCAATACCCTTTTTTTATCGGGTGGCGTGACAGCCATGTTAAAAGACTGGGCCGATAAAGGCGATAATGGCGTGTATGCGTATTCGGTGAAGTAAAAAGCTGCTGCAGCAAAGCCCAGAAAATAAAAAAGCCACTTAACAATTTCTTGTAAGTGGCTTTTTTTCAAGCTCCCCCTCCTGGGCTCGAACCAGGGACCCCATGATTAACAGTCATGTGCTCTAACCAACTGAGCTAAGGAGGAATTCGGTTAACCAACAGGGGATAACCCGCTGATTGATGGTGCAATATTACGGCAGTTTTGAATACGACGCAAGTATGCTCTCAAAAAATGTTTGCGAAAAAGTATAAGCTGCTGTAAATCAATTTAAAATTATTAGTTCGAAATATACAGCACATTGCCCATAAGCGAGGTTTGATACTGCTTTAAGCTATACATGGCAGGCCCGGCGGTAACATTGCCCTGAAAGTTGAACTGGGAGCCGCAGCACTTATCAATTAAGAACAGGTTAGAGGCATCTACCTCTACCTGCGAGCAGGAGGCGGTGGGATCGTAGGTGCAGGCACGTTCAAAAGCTGTATACAGGTTCGCATTCTGGCGCACCAGCAGGATGCCATTATAGCCGCCCTGCAAGTATACATAGCCCCCATCCTGCCGCAACTGCGGGTACTGCAAACTGCTTACATTGAGCTGTATACTTACCGGTACATCCGGTATGCCTGGTCCTATGCCCTGGTCTTTACAGCCGCAGAGCAGCAATAATAGCACAAGCAGTGATGTCCATCGTTTAGCCATAAATTCTGTCTCTTCTGTCGCATCGCTACCTTTGTCCGCCACCTCTTTTATCCGTATTGCTTTCAGCAGGTTGCTTGTTCCGGCCTTGAATCCTTGGTCATACTGGTATACAAACGGCCGGGAAAAGCAGCACTGGAACTAAAGAGTACGGCTGCATTAACATAAAAGCGCTGGTAACCTGCCATTAAGCGCACGAAAGCAGGAGGCTTTACTGCCTGCTTTCGTGCGCTTAAAAATTAAAGCACGCTCTCGAACTGGCGCAGGAAACGTACGTCGTTTTCGGTAAACAGGCGCAGGTCTTTGATCTGGTACTTGAGCATCGAGATACGTTCAATGCCCATGCCAAAGGCAAAGCCCGAGTAGGTCTTCGGATCAATGCCGCTGCTCTCCAGTACGGCCGGGTCTACCATGCCGGAGCCGCCAATCTCCACCCAACCGGTACCTTTGCAAATGTTACAGCCTTCGCCCTTGCAGATAAGGCACGTAATATCGATTTCGGCGCTAGGCTCCGTAAAAGGAAAGAATGACGGACGGAAGCGCACTTGCGTATCCTGACCGAACATCTCTTTTGCAAAATAATAAAGCGTCTGCTTCAGGTCGGCAAAGCTCACGTTTTTATCTACATACAAGCCTTCGACCTGGTGGAACACCATATGGGCACGGGCCGAGATGGCTTCGTTGCGATATACGCGGCCAGGCATAATGCTGCGCAGCGGCGGTTGCTGTGTTTCCATCAGGCGCACCTGCACGGTTGATGTATGTGTGCGCAGCAGGTGCTGCTTGTCTTCGCTCAAAAAGAAAGTGTCCTGCATTTCGCGGGCAGGGTGGTTCTCAGGGAAATTTAATGCCGAGAAGTTATGCCAGTCATCTTCCATCTCCGGCCCTTCGGACACGTTAAAGCCGATACGCTCAAAAATACGCACGATCTCGCGACGTACCAGCGAAAGCGGGTGGCGTGTACCCAACGTATTCGGCACTGGTGGCAAGGTATAGTCAAAGGTGTGCTCGCTGGTGTTCACTGCATGGCTCAATTGCTCCTGTGCCTCGTCGAAGCGCTCCTGGGCACGGTTCTTCAGGCTGTTCAGTTCCTGGCCCACTTCGCGGCGCTGCTCCGGCGCCACCTGCTTCAGTCCGTCAAATAAATCGGCAATGCGGCCTTTACGGCCTATGTACGTTATGCGGAACTGCTCCAGTTCGGCCGCATCAGCCAGCTGTGCAGCCTCTATTTCCTGTGCTATTTGTTGTATCTTCTCAACCATCATATGCAAAGATAATAATTTGGCGGTTCTAACGGAATGCTCCCTCACGGGCTATTTCTTCAACCCGACTTTCCTCCACCGCACCACTCAGCCATAGAAACGCTTGACGGATAGAGATTAGTTTGAGCGACTCAGAAGTATTTGGCAACTTGCCCTGCAAAGCAGCAAAGCCCGAAAGGCAGAGCGGTAAACGAAGTATGGAAAAACAGCGGTGGTGTTTACCGACGCAAACCCGCCATTTACCGATTTGTTGCCGGAGCAAGCCTAATTCCCGTTGCGGCAGGCCGCGGGCTATCCTATCTTTGATTCAGAAATTAAAAATAAGACAATGGAAGAAAACGAAATGAGACCTTCAGGAAACTACGACTATAGTGGCCTGGAGAACCGACGTAGCAGCAACTCCGGCAGAGTATTGGGAGGCCTGCTGCTGATAGTAGTGGGGCTGGTATTGCTGGCCGCTAAGCTGCATACTATATTTTTGCCTCACTGGCTTTTTACTTGGCCGGTATTTCTCATCGTGCTGGGCCTGTTTGTTGGTATGCGCCACTCCTTCCGGCGCCCTGGTTGGCTGGTGTTAGTGCTGGTCGGCACCGTGTTTCTACTTGATGATCTGATGCCCGGTTTCTCTGTGCGGGCATACTTCTGGCCCATCCTGATTATTGTAATGGGTTTATGGATGATTCTGCGGCCACGCCAGGGGCGCTACCCGCGGAGGTTCCGAAGAGGAGCAGGAGCACCGCCTGCGGCCCGGGCCGAGAACATATTCTGTGGCGAAGACTCTACCTCAACAGAAGATTACATTGACTGCACCACTATATTTGGGGGAACAAAGAAGAACGTTATCTCTAAAAATTTTAAAGGCGGCGAAGTGGTAAGTGTCTTTGGGGGCACGGAGTTGAACATGATGCAGGCCGATATACAACACCCGGTGGTAATTGACACCACGCAGGTTTTCGGTGGCACCAGCATTATTGTACCGCCGCACTGGGAGGTGAAGTCCGAGGTAACAGCCATACTTGGTGGTGTGGACGATAAGCGCCCGGTTATGCCGCATAGCTATGAGCCGAACAAAGTGCTGATTCTGAAGGGTACCACCCTGTTCGGTGGCCTGAGTATTAAGAGCTACTAACGCAGCTGCCCATGATTCCCCGCCGCATTACCTGGATCTGCCTGGGCTGGGCCCTGCTCTGGACGATAGTGCAGCTTGCGTTGCTCGTCCATGCCGGCCTGCGCCTTTCTACAGCAGCATCCGACGCACTGCTGAGTAACCTGCTGCTGGCAGGTGGCGGTTATGCTGTGGGTACAGGGCTGCGCTACTATCACCCCGGGCTGCGGCAGAGTGTATACCTGTTGGGCTGGGGCTTGGGCCTGGCGATACTGTGTACGGGGGTGTTTTACCTGGTTACGGAGTGGCTGTATCAGGATGCGCCGGATTACCTGGCGCTGGTAGCGGCTACCTTGCCGGTGCGGGTGGTGTTTGCCTGGCTGATGTTGTTGTTGCTGATGCTCCTAAGCTGGCTTTGGTTTTATATGCAGGCACAGCAGCAGGCAGAAGAGCGTAAAGTGGCGACAGAGAAAATGGCACGTGAAGCCGAGCTCTTTAACCTGCGGCAGCAACTACAGCCTCATTTCCTATTCAACAGCCTCAACTCCATTAGTGCCCTGGTAATTGCCCGGCCGGAGCAGGCACGCCGGATGGTTCACCAGCTATCAGACTTTTTGCGGGGCACGCTGTGTAAGGATAACCAGCAGACAATGGCGCTGGCAGATGAGTTAGAGCACCTGCAGCTTTACCTCGAGATCGAAAAAGTACGCTTCGGTCATCGCCTGAATACCGTGATCGAATCGGATGAGGAAAGTATGCGCCTGCACCTGCCGGCACTGCTGCTGCAACCGGTCATGGAAAACGCGATTAAGTATGGCCTGTATGATACCGTAGGCGATACCACTATAAAATTTGTGGCAAAAGCAGCAGAGAATAACCTGCTCATCAGCATCGAAAACCCGTATGACCCTGCTTCGCTACGGCCCCGGAAAGGTGCCGGCTTCGGGCTTGATTCTATCCGGCGGCGGCTTTACCTGCTATACGCCCGCCACGATCTGCTCACAACGAGACAGCAGGAAGGTGTGTTTACAACCAATATCAAAATTCCGCAAAGCTTATGATTAAATGCCTGGTTATAGACGACGAGCCGCTGGCCCGGAGCATTGTGCGCGAGTACCTGCAGCGCCACCCCGATGTGGAGGTAATGCAGGAGTGCGACAACGGTTTTGAAGGCGTGAAAGCAATCATGCAGCACCAGCCCGACCTGATCTTTTTGGACATACAGATGCCGAAGATCAGTGGTTTCGAGATGCTGGAACTCGTTGACCCGGTACCCGGCGTCATCTTCACCACTGCTTTTGATGAGTATGCCATCAAAGCTTTTGAGGCAAACGCCGTGGATTACCTGCTCAAGCCCTTTAGTCAGTCGCGCTTTGATGCGGCCGTAAACAGATGGCTGGCGCAGCGCGGAGCAGGCGCCGGTACATCCGGAGGCAGCATGCCCGCACCCGATGTATTTGTCCGGCAGCCGGAGGAGCAGGGGCGCATTGTGGTAAAAGCCGGCAACGACATCCGTATTATAGCGGTAAGTGACGTGCTGTACCTGGAAGCCTGCGACGATTACGTGAAGGTGCATACGACCACGGGCTGTTTTCTCAAAAAGAAAACCATGAGTTACTATGAGAGTAGCCTCGATCCGGCACAGTTCGTACGGGTGCACCGCTCTTTCATAATCCCGCTTGCGCAGCTTACCCGCATTGAGCCTTTTGAAAAAGAAAGCCATATTGCCCTGCTGCGGAGTGGCGTGCGGGTGCCCCTGAGCAAGAGCGGTTACACAAAGCTTAAAACAGTATTGGGTATTTGATATTACATGTTTGCACTTTGATTAACAGTAGGTTATCACCTGTTCAGAAGTCTTTCAATCACCTGTTAACAGTCTAAAAAGAGCCGTTACAATAGCTGCAGCAATCCCTGACTTTGTTTATTAGCTTTTTCTAATGGAAACTTTGGTAATGAAGAATGTTTCCATAGTTTTGCTTCGAAAATGAGCATAATGGATATAGCCGTAAAAACAGAGGCCATAGAGAAGATAGCAGCAGCAGCTTTTAAGCTCTTCTGCCAGAAAGGAATTAAGAGCGTGTCGATGGATGATATTGCGCAGCAGCTGTCTATGTCGAAGAAGACGATTTATAAGTGGTTCGATAACAAAGACCAGGTTGTATACGCCGCGTGCGAGCAGTACCTGGTTTCTGTTGAAAGGAGTTGTGAGCGCATCACCCAGTCATCTGCCAATGCGGTAGAGGAGCTCCTGAATGTGATGGAACTTAATAAGAGGGTGTTTACAACGATACACCCCTCTATTTTTCATGATCTGCAAAAGTACCACCACGCCGCCTGGGAGCTGTGGGTGAGCCACAAAAACAACTATATTCTGCAACATATCAGGCAAAACGTGGTGCGCGGCATGCAGGAAGGCCTGTTTCGGAACGACCTGGACATAGACATTGTCGCCCGCCTTCGCCTGGTTATGATAGAGGTGCCTTTTAACCCTGCCGTGTTTCCGCCACACGAGTTTAACGTCCAAAAAGTGCAGCTGGCGGGCCTGGAGCACTTTATGCTGGGGATGGCTACCCTAAAAGGACATAAGCTGATAAATGAATACCGGCATACGGTAGAAGAAGAATAAACTATCTGCAACTACTACTACAAAGTATAATTATGAAAAAAAGAATCAGCCTAATACTGGCAGCACTTGCCTGGCTAGGGATTATACATGCCAATGCACAGCAGGTGCAGTCGTTTAGCCTGCAGCAAAGTATAGCGTATGCCCTGCAGAACCGCACCAGCCTGAAAATATCCCGCAACCAGCAGGAGATCGATAAAGCTAAAGTAGGCGAGATAAAGTCGGCAGGGCTGCCACAGGTAAATGGTACCCTGGATGTTGGCGACAACTTCGTGCAGCAGAAGAGCTTTTTACCTGCAGAGTTCTTCCAGGACCCGGACAACCCGAATGCTCCGGCGCCCGGCACCTTTGTGCCGGTAACCTTTACGCCGGCTTACATGGGCACTGCTACCATTACGGGCAGCCAGCTGTTGTTTGATGGCTCTTTCCTGATCGGGTTGAAAGCAGCGAAAGTATACACCGATCTGTCGCGAAAGAGCACAGAGCAGTCAGAGATTGAGGTGGCGGAGCAGGTAAGCAAAGCCTACTACAGTGTGCTGGTAAGCCAGGCGCGCATGGAGCTGCTCAACCAGAACCTGGCCCGGCTGGATACGCTCCTGAGCCAGACGCAAGCCATGTATACCAACGGCGTAGCCGAAAAGCTCGACGTTGACCGCCTGCGCGTGTCGCGCAACAACCTGCAAATGGAAAAGCAGAAAACGGAGCGCCTGCTAGAGCTGAGCAACAACTTGCTGAAGTTCCAGATGGGGCTGCCGCAAAACCAGGCCATCGCGCTGACTGACGAGCTGAAAGAAGTAGCGGTTGATGTGATAAACGTTAGCCCTGCCAATTTCAACTATAGCAGCCGCATTGAATATTCCATTCTGGAAACGCAGCAGAGCCTGGCCGAACTGGACCTGAAGAACAAGCGCTCCGGCTACCTGCCAAAGCTATACCTGAATGCCCGCTACGGCTTTAATGCGGCCAGCAACGATTTTGGTGAAGTGGCAAAAGTGACGAACTGGCTGAACTATGGCTATGTGGGAGGCCAGCTACAACTGCCTGTTTTTGACGGGTTGCGCAAGCGCTACCAGATACAGCAGGCAAGGCTTACATTAGAGAACACCAAGTATGGCTTTGAAAACCTGCGCCAAAGTATAGACCTGCAACTCACCCAAGCATCTACCGAGCTGACCAACGCCCTGGACCTGCTCCAGTCGCAGCGCGAGAACCTGGAACTGGCGCAGGAAATAGCGCGCGTATCCAAGATCAAGTTTCAGGAGGGTGTAGGCTCCAACCTGGAGGTGGTAACCGCCGAAACCGATCTGCGCGAGGCGCAAACCAACTACTATGCTGCCATTTACGATGCCCTAATCGCCAAAGTAAACCTGAACAAAGCCTCCGGCACCTTACTGACAAAATAAAACGATTGAAAAAATGATGACTGTTAGCAACATGAAAAACTTTACAACATACGCGGCCATGGCCCTGGTGCTGAGCTTGTTTGCCTGCAACAAAGGCGTTGACAAAGAAGCGCAACTGGCTCAGCTGAAAGAAGAGCAGGCGGACATACAAAGCCAGATCGCGGCGCTGGAAACAGAACTAAAATCGGAAGGTAAAACGGTGGCGGTAGAGAAAAAGACGGTGCCGGTGTCCGTTACGGCTGTAGCCCCGGATACATTTCGCCACTACCTGCAGGTGCAGGGCAAAGTAGATTTTGACCAGAATGTGCTGGTAAGCGCGAAAGTGCCCGGCGTGCTGACGAGCGTACGCGTGGAGCGTGGCGACAAAGTGGGCAAAGGCCAAACCATGGCCACCATCGATGCCATGCTGGTAGAGCAAAGTATAGCCGAACTGCAAACCCGCCTAGACCTGGCCCGCATTGCTTATGAAAAGCAGCAGAACCTCTGGAACCAGAAGATCGGGACCGAAATGCAGTACCTGACAGCCAAAAACAACAAAGAAGCCCTGGAGCGCAGCCTGGCTACCCTGCGGCAACAGCGTGATCAATACAACGTGAAAGCGCCTATCAGCGGCGTGGTGGACGAGGTAATCCCGAATACGGGTGAGGCCGTGTCGCCGGGTGTAGGCATTATCCGGGTGGTAAATACACAGGGCGGCAAGATCGTGGCTGAAGTATCGGAGGCTTACCTGTCTAAGATCAACAAGGGCGATGAGGCCACAGTATACTTCCCCGACCTGGACAAGGAGGTAAAGACGACGGTGAACGTGGTGAGCCAGTACATCAACCCAAACAGCCGCACTTTTACAGTAGAGCTGCGCATGAAGAACAGGCAGCAGGTTGCCCTGCGCCCTAACCTGGTTGCCGTGGTCCGCATCCAGGATTATAAGAATGAAAATGCAGTAGTGATACCGGTGAACCTGGTGCAGAACAATGGCAATGCCGGCTATGTGTATGTGGCTGTGCCGGATGGCAAGCGCTATGTGGCCCGCAGAAAACAGGTAGAGACAGGGATGGCTTACAACGGAAAGGTAGAAGTGCTCAACGGCCTGTCGCCAGACGACAAGATCATCACCTCCGGCTACCTGAGCCTGAACGATGGCCAGCCCGTGGTATTTGATCAGACAGCTGCTTTAGATCAGAAGTAATCCTGCTAAGTATAAAACTATGAAACAGTTTCAACCAACCAGTTGGTCCATCAACAATAAAACCAGCATTTACATCATTACGGTGATACTGACGCTGGCAGGAGTATTCTCTTATGTAACGCTGCAGAAAGAGAACTTTCCGGACATCGTGATCCCGACAATATTTGTCGGTACGGTGTATCCCGGCACCTCGCCTTCCGATATGGAGAACCTGGTGACGCGCCCGCTGGAGAAGGAGATCAAAGCTATTTCAGGCGTTAAAAAAGTAACCTCTAACTCGGTGCAGGACTTCTCCATGATCACCGTTGAGTTTAACACGGATGTGGAAGTGACCGAGGCTAAACAGCAGGTGAAAGATGCCGTGGATAAAGCCCGCCCTGACCTGCCGACCGACATGGACCAGGAGCCCAATGTACAGGAGATTAACTTTTCGGAGTTTCCGATCATGTACGTGAACGTGTCGGGCAGTTACAGCCTGGACCAACTGAAGAAGTATGCCGAAGAACTGCAGGACCGCATTGAAGCGGAGCCTGAGATTACGCGCGTAGACATGGTGGGTGCCCTGGACAAGGAAATACAGGTGAATGTGGACCTGTATAAAATGCAGGCCTCTAAGGTAACTTTCAGCGACATTGAGCGGGCCATTGCTTCGGAAAACATGACCATTTCAGGAGGCAACGTAACGGTGGGAGAGATGAAACGCTCTGTGCGGGTAGTAGGGCAGTATACGGACCCGAACCGGATAGGCGATATTGTGGTCCGGTCAGTAGCTGGTGCCAACATCAAACTCAAAGATATTGCCGAAGTGAAAGAAGGTTTTGAGGAACAGGAAAGCTACGCGCGCCTGGACCATAAACCGGTGATCACCCTCAACGTGATCAAGCGCAGCGGCGAGAACCTGATCGAAGCGACTGACAAGATCAATGCGGCCATAGCGGAGATGCAGGGAACGGTGCTGCCAAACGATCTGAAGATCACGATTACGGGTGACCAGTCCACAATGACGCGCCATACTTTAGATGACCTGATCAACACCATCATCATCGGTTTTGTGCTGGTAACAGTTATCCTGATGTTCTTTATGGGCACCACCAACGCGATCTTTGTGGGGTTGTCGGTGCCAATATCTATGTTTCTGGCCTTTGTGACCTTCTCTTTTCTGGGGATCTCGCTGAATATGATTGTGCTCTTTGCCTTTTTGTTGGCGCTGGGTATAGTGGTGGACGATGCCATTGTGGTAATTGAAAACACCCACCGCATCTTCCATCAGGGAAACCATGAGATTGTGAAATCCGCGAAAGTAGCGGCAGGAGAAGTGTTTGTGCCGGTGCTGGCAGGCACCCTGACCACCATTGCGCCTTTCTTTCCGCTGCTCTTCTGGCCGGGTATAGTTGGCAAGTTCATGCAATACCTGCCTATCACGCTTATCATTACGCTGCTTTCGTCGCTGCTGGTAGCCTTTATCATCAACCCTGTATTTGCTGTGTCTTTCATGAAGAAGGAAGATGGCAGGGAGATCTCAGGTAAGGCCCGCAGAAACGTGCTTATCATCAACCTGCTGACCTTGGCAGTGGCCGCCATTTGCTACATAGCAGGATGGTACGGTACAGCAAATATTTTGCTGCTGTGCGTAGTGCTGGTAGCGTTAAACAAGTATGTGCTTACGGGCCTGATCAACAAATTCCAGAACAAGGTGCTGCCTCGCTTTATGAACGGCTATGAGCGTTTGCTGCGCTGGATGCTGGTAGGCAAGCGGCCTATCCTGGTTTTTGTAGGCATTTTCGGGGTGCTGATCTTCTCGCTGTTCCTGACAGCAGTACGACCGCCCAAGGTGGTGTTCTTCCCCGATTCGGATCCAAACTTTGTGTATACCTATATCAACATGCCCGTTGGCACCGACCAGGTAGTAACAGACTCGGTGACCAAACTGGTGGAGCGGCGCATCTACAAAGTGATAGGTGCAAACAACCCGGATGTGGAGTCTGTGATCTCTAACGTGGCCATTGGCGCCGGCGACCAGAATGAACGCAGTGCAACGCCGCAGTCGCATAAAGGGAAAGTTACGGTAGCTTTTGTGGAGTTCATGGACCGGGTGGGTCCTAAATCAAGCAGCGAATACCTGAGCGAGATACGGGATGCAGTAAAGGGTATACCCGGCACTAATATTACGGTAGATAAGGAGCAGAACGGGCCGCCCGTAGGCAAACCAATCAGCATCGAGATCTCCGGGGAGGACTTCCCAACCCTTGTGGCCCTGTCGAAGCAGGTGGAGCAGTACATCGACCAGCAGAACATTGGTGGCATTGAGGAGTTGCGCTCAGACCTGGAAGATAGTAAACCGGATATCACCATCAATATCAACCGGGAGCGTGCTAACCGTGAAGGCATCAGCACCGGCCAGATCGGGCAGGAAATCCGGACAGCTATTTTTGGCTATGAGGCCTCTAAGTTTAAGCGTGATGAAGACGAGTACCCGATACAGGTGCGCTATGCCGAGCCTTACCGCAACAACATCGATGCCCTGCTGGACATGCGCATTACGTATCGCGACATGAACAGTGGCCAGGTACGCCAGATTCCGCTCTCGTCCGTGGCCAACATTGACTATACTACTTCCTACGGCGGCATCAAGCGTAAAAACCTGAAGCGCATGGTTACCCTGGAGTCCAACGTGCTGGCTGGCTATAATGCCAACGAAGTAGTGCAGCAGATCGAAAAATCGCTGCAAAACTTCCAGACGCCGGAGGGCTTTGAAGTGAAAATGGGCGGGCAGCAGGAGGAACAGCAGGAAACCGGCCAGTTTTTGTTGCTGGCATTGGTGGCGGCCTTCTGCATTATCTTCCTGATTCTGGTAACGCAGTTTAACTCGCTTTCAAAGCCATTTATTATACTTTCAGAAGTGCTGTTCAGTATCTCTGGGGTGCTGCTGGGTTTCTCTATCTTTCAGATGGATGCTTCCATTGTAATGACGGGCGTGGGCATTGTGGCACTGGCCGGCATTGTGGTGAAGAATGGTATCCTGATTGTAGAATTTACGGACATCTTGCTGGCCGAAGGCAAAGAACTGAAAGAGGCAATTGTGGAGGCCGGCAAAACGCGCCTGAACCCGGTATTGCTGACAGCTGCTTCTACTACGCTCGGCCTTATTCCGCTGGCGCTAGGCATCAACCTGAATTTTTATACTTTGTTCACTGCCTTTGAGCCTCATTTCTTTATGGGTGGTAGCAGTGCCACATTCTGGGGCCCACTGGCCTGGACAATTATTTTTGGCCTGGGATTTGCGACCATTATTACCTTATTGATTGTGCCGGTAATGTACCTGCTCAACGAAAAACTGAAGTATAAGCTGTTTGGCAAGCGCAAGAGCGCGGACGAGATAGCGGCTTATGATGATGAGTTTATACCTGTAGAGAAAAAAGTTAGAGAATATACCCTTTAAACCTATGCTTACGACTACAAACCAGGCTATTGAGAAGGAGGTTATCCGCATCATCAGCAAAACCAAAGAAATAAAATCCTACCGTCTGAAAGCGCATAAGCACTTATTTCAGGATTTTGGTTTCGACACTGTGGATTTAGTGGATATTATTCTTGAGCTGGAGAAGAACTTTCACATCACCATTCCGGATGAAGTTCCGATAGATACGGTGGGAGACCTCCTCAATTTTGTGGCGACGCATACCATCCGCAGAGCCAATTGAGAATAAGGTGTACACAGAACAGAGCGGGCGGGGAGGAAACTTCCCGCCCGCTCTGTTTTAAGTTCTTTTGAGGAACAATACGTTTTTACCAGATGCGCCCGAAATACACGAAGGTGCAGGTATATGCAAAAAGGGTGTAGCGGGATAGCGGTGGCAACCCAGCGGCAAGTATAGCCGTGACATGCGTGGCAGCATAGGCGGCGCACCCAGGTATAGCAATGCAGAAATTAACTAAAATAGTAAAGTTGAGCTATAGCAACAGGCTTAGTAAATGGAAATACGATACGCTTTCAGTTTCTTGTCCAAACCTCTGGCGTCACCGGAAATTTTATCGAGCAGGTCCCAGAAATGCGGGCCATGGTTTTTCTCCACCGTATGCGCCAGCTCATGTAGGATCACATAATCGCAGAGGGCATCGGGCAGGCGCATCAGGTGCAGGTTCAGGTTGATGTTGTTGGTATGGGAGCAACTGCCCCAGCGGCTTTTTGCGTTTTTAATAAACACATTGCCATACTTAAACCCGAACTTATCGGCAAAATAATCTACCCGTTGCGGCAGGTGCTGCTTGGCCTCTTTTCGATAAGCCTCCTCAATAGACTTGCGAATAAACTTCTGCACATCCGCGTCGCCTGCTTTTTTATGAGCCGGGTAAAACACATCGATGTAGCCGTTCTGAATCACGCAACGCATCCCATACTGCGCATGTGTCAGCAAGCGGAGGGCGTGGTGTTTCGTCTTAAACTCTGTAGAGTTATCGTACACGGTAACCTTTTCCTCATGCTGTTGCATGCGCGCCTGGTGCTCTTTTATCCAATCAGCTTTGGTATAAATGAGCTGCTCAGCTTTCTCAAAACTGATGTGTGGCGGCACAGCCACGCGTACTCCCTTGAGCGGGCGAACGCTAATAGTGAGGCGCTTAGCTTTCTCACTGCGCTCGATCAGTACCTTTCCTATCCCATCAATATGTAGATTGACGGACGTTAATCGTAAAAATGATGTATACACTCTGGCAAAAAGTTATAATACAAATCTGACCTGCCAAATATAGAAAATAATTTCCTTACAAAACTATAGCTATCAGTGCTTTTTATTTGAAATTCGCTAAATTAATGTATTTAAATTGTGCTATATCCTGATTGTGACTTTCTTTCCATAGAGGTGCTTTACTGGCGACAGACTAAAATAAGTGCAAAATAAAAGGCCTGGTAGAATGTACCAGGCCTTTTAAGGGTAAAGTTTTAAAGGTATTAGCGTACGTTGCCGCCAGTTGGTCCTTCGTCGTTGCTGTTCTTTGGCATCCGGCTGCTGTCGGTTGTTGCCGCCCGCACCGTCGTTTTGTCAGTGCTGGGCGCTGCGCCATCCTCTTTGGTGCCAGCGGCATTGCCGGGGGCTGAGTGTGGCTTATCTGGTCCGTTCTGTTTTGATTGATCTTTTTTGTCCTGCTGCTGGTCTTTGCCTTCCGGTTCTCCTTTCACAGGATTTGGGTCGTTGCGGTTTTCATCCCGCAGTTCACGGTATTGCGCATCGGTATGCTTGTCAGGAATACGGCCGGTCTTTAAATCACCTGCTGCGTCCTGTGCTGTCTTTTCCCATGCTTTTTTATCTTTATCTGCTTCCATAGTTTATCGGTTTAATTATTTAGTATTTGTTTCAATTTCTACGGTTCCCTCTGTCGTGTCGCTATACTTGGGCGTGCCGAAAGAAGGGTCCGCATTGTGCCGGTTATTACTTTCCTGAATTTGCTCCGGCTCCCTTACAGGCTGCGATTGCTCCCACTCTTTGTACTTGTCGAGCTCCGCTTTAATGCTGGCCATAAACCAGGCCAGCAGGCTGGCATCGTCCAGCAGGCCTATTACAGGGATCACATCCGGAATAAGATCGATCGGCATAATAAAGTAGATGATTACGGCAATACCGCCTACTACTGTGGTGGTTGGAATGCCTTTATACTCGCCGGATGTAGCTGCCTTTATCATACGCGACAGAACCTGCAGGTTTTCCCAGGCTTCGGCAGCCAACGTGCCCACGCTCTTTTTGGCAGTAGCTTTTTTGAACGCTTCATTCAATAGCGAAGCCAATTTTGACGGATGCTTCAGGTACTTTTCAGCTTTTAGCAGAATGCTCTTAAATAACGGGCTCTGGGCAATATTTTTGCCATCTGGTCTTTGATTCTCCATTGTTTATGTACGTGCTTATACAGGTTGTGTTTAGTTCATCTGCAGGGCCGGCCGCTTGCCGTGGTGCAATTTTCGCAAACAAACAGTAACCTTCCTATACTTGCCGCTAGTAAAATTGTTGTGCTTTTTAAAACAGAAAGCCCTGCAGTTTATTCCTGCAGGGCTTTCTGTTTTAATATAGAACGTAAGGCTACATCACGCGGCCGGCTGCGTAAAAGTTAGTCCGGTAAAAAGATTCGTCCAATGAACTGACACGCACACCTCCATTACTGGCCGAGTGCACGAACTTGTTATTCTTCAGGTAGATGCCTACATGAAAGATAGGCTCCTTAGGGCTCCTGCGGAAAAAAACCAGATCGCCTGTGCGCATTTTGCTGCGTTTTACATGGCGTACATCCTGAAACATGGAGCGGGAACTCCGGCTCAGGTCTATGCCGTATACATCACGGTAAATTCTGGAGACAAAGCCGGAGCAGTCGGTGCCTTTTCTGCTGCTGCTGCCGTAGCGGTAGGGTGTGCCCAGCCATTTGGTTACCGTCTCGATCAGGTGCTTGTTCTTATCGGTTTGGAAGCGGAGGCCGAGCCGCCTGGAATAGAAGCCCTCTGCTACTGCAGCTTTGGGTGCTGCTGGTGCCGGTGGTTTTAGCTCCATTGCCTTCACCATATCTTCGGGCGAGTTGATGGCGGCAGGCGTGATAACAACCGGCATTGAAGCTGCTTGTTCGGGCGTGGCCGACCTTGCAGGCGTAATTTCGTAAAAGTAAGACAGTGCAAGCGATAGGGCCGCAAGCACGCTCAGGATAATGTTTTTCGTCATCGGGTTTGGCATGTTAGTAGCCCGCCCAAGCGGACTAACAGTTTCACCTTATACTTTACAGCAGTGGCCAAATAGCATTTGGTTGCTGTGCTACTTAAAGCATGGTATTGCCATGCGATAGCGGCGGGCAAAGATAAGTGCAATAAGTTAAAGCGCCAAGCAAAATGTTTTTCTTGTTGATGCTGGGTTTGTCAAGTATCTGGCTGCTTTACAGTGGTATAGGCAGGTAAAAGGGCCACACAATTGCTTTTAGGTATAACAAAAAGTACAATTTCAGTAAATCAAGCGATGGAATATAAAATTGTAGAACGATCCTTTTTTGCCCGAATTGCACGCATGGTGCTTAAAAGTAAGAACGTTGCCATGGTGCTGGGCCGGCAGATCCATCTGAGTGGCGTAAGCCGCGACGTGTTTCTGAAAGATGAAGGTTGGCTGGCGCACGAGTTGTGCCATATCCGCCAGTTTCAGGAGCATGGTTTTTTCCGTTTTCTGTGGCTATACCTGCAGGAGTCGAAGCGGGTGGGCTACTACCACAACAAGTATGAGGTAGAAGCGCGGCTGGCTGGCATGAAGCACCGGCAGCACCTGGACCCGGCTAGCAAGGCTGCCAGCACTATCGATCCGTCGGGTTTACCGCTACCCGTTGATAGCAAAAAAGAGTAGCGAACAGCAGGCTGGCTTTCCTTTGCAGCAGGTTATCTGGCAATTGTTTTAACAATACGGCTCCTTAAGCGTTGTTATAGTATAGTAACAGATGTATAACTATCAAAACAAACGAACATGCCGAATAAATTAGAAGGTAAGAAAATTGCCGTATTAGTAGAAGAAGGATTTGAGCAAGTAGAGCTAACGGAACCGATGAAAGCCCTGAAAGAGGCCGGAGCCGAGGCGCACATCATTTCTCCCAATAAAAATGACGAGATAAAAGCCTGGAACCATACTGACTGGGGTGATAGCTTTAAAATAGATAAGAAGCTAAAAGACGTAAAAGCAGAAGATTACAACGGCCTGTTGCTGCCAGGCGGTGTGATGAACCCCGACCACTTGCGCATTAACAAAGACGCCGTGAGTTTTGTGAACAAGTTTATGGAAGCAGGCAAGCCTGTGGCTGCGATCTGCCATGGTCCCTGGACGCTGATCGAAACAGGGAAGGTAAAAGGCAAGAAAATGACGAGCTACCCCACCCTGCAAACAGACCTGAGAAATGCCGGTGCCGAGTGGGTAGACGAGGAAGTGGTGACGGATAATGGCCTTGTGACCAGCCGTAAGCCGGACGATATACCGGCCTTTAACAAGAAAATGATTGAAGAATTTGCCGAAGGTAAGCACAACAGATAACATTGTTCTTTATACATAGCAAAGGCCACCTGGTACACACCGGGTGGCCTTTGCTATGTATAAAAGTATGCGCCATTACTGCGGTGCTGCACACGTTATCCTTTCGCTTCCGTTTATCAATATGCAGGTATTAGACAGCGTTGCAGAAGTATAAACCTGGCGCAGTGCGTGCTCTTAGCCTGCCGGAATCAGGTGTAGCAACTGGCCTGCCCGGAGCTCCAGCAGTACAACCAGCACTAGGTCCAGGAGGAATAGGAACCAGGCTTGCAGCAAAATGGCTTGGCCCCAGCCCAGCAGTTGCTCTGTTTTAGCAGAATTGCGCGCGCGTTCTTTCAGGTAGCTTCCCAGAAACATGTAGGCAATATCCAGTCCTATATTCAAGTATAAAGCTTTCTTATACCACTCGTGCTGGCTTAGGCTTTGTGCCAGCGTGGGGTTGGCTGCATTACCAGAAAACAAGCTGTAGAGCACAACTGCCGCAATGCACAAATTGACAATGTTCCAGTAGAGGTTCATTTGGAAAAAAAACTTTTTGCTGCGTGTGGCCTTTGTGAGTTTGAAGCTGCCCAGGACAATGTTAAAAATGGCCCATCCGCCTAAAACCAGCATCCCGAGCTGTACCGTCTGCATCTGCCACAGGTTAAAAGTGGCAAGGGTACGGCTTTGTGCGTTGGCAGCAAAGCCCCATAAGAGCAAGGAAAACAGGCAAAGGTATTTTCTCATAAAGTGTTGCTTTGATTTATGAAGGAACGCATTCAGGAGGTGTTTCGCATACCTGCCAGCAGCATACGCCTGTTCAGCAAGGCACTGTCGGGCGTAAAATAAAAGGCTGCTGAACTTAGGGCGTTTGCTGATGAGCCACAATATGGAGCCCGATATTTACCTCCGGGTAGATGGTTTTATCACCCAGCGAATTGTCGGAGCGATACACCAGGCCCCATTTGGTGCGGTCTATGTTAAAGTTGGCTATGGCCTGCAGCGTGCCATCCTGCAGCGTTACCTTGGCCGGGAAAGAAATGCTTTTTGTCTGGTCTTTAATGGTCAGGTTGCCCGTGATGCGGTGCGTAGGATTTTTGATGCGATACTCGCTATACTTCTGGGTGGCCTGCGGGGATTTACCAGTGCTATCAAACGGGGCCATACCGGTTAGCTCGAATACGGCAGTAGGGTAACGCGCTACGTCAAAGAAGTCAGCAGAGCGCAGGTGGTTAGTTAACTTCTCATTATTTTTGGCGTCTATGGCTTTGTCTTCAGAGTGCATGGCCGCGACGTCCAGCACCATACGCCCGCCGGTGATCAACCCCTCGTGCATGTATAATTCGCCTTCTGCTACTTTAAAAATGCCGTTGTGGCGGCCCGTCATTTTAGCTCCTATCCAGGTGACGTCGCTTTTGGCGGTATCTACTACAAAGGTATGGGAAGGATCGGGAACAGGTTCTTTTGTGGTGATGGCGTCGCCTACTATCGCTTCATCTGTTTTAACGGTTGTGTCGCAGGAGGTGACGGCGAACAGCAAAAGCAGGCTGGCGCTAACATGATAAAAGAACTGCCATGAACGATGGTGCATGGTATAAGCTTTTGATGTGACGTACTGATTGAGGACAAAGTTTGTAAATCAGATACGCTGCAACGGCAAAAATGATATGGTAACGTCTGTTTTGCCAAGCAAACGAGCTTTGACGATCAGAATCCAATGCCCACGTATACCTGCCACACATCATTCTTGATGTCTTCGCTGAGCGGGCGCCCTCTATCGTCTTGTTTGTGTAAGTCATCAAACAACAGGTTATAGCGCACGCCCACTCTAAAGCGGCTAAAGCGCGCCTCCAGGCCTGCTGCGCCGCCCAGATTAGAGGTGTTATAGGTCTTCAGGTCCACCTCTTTGCCATCTTCTTCCGCCGAAACCATCATGGCGAGTTGCGGCCCCAGGTGTAAGCTAACATGGCGGGTGATCTGGAATACGGCCAGCAACGGTATGGTGATGTAGTCCTGGCGGAAAACGGAATCTGCCTGCTCAAAGCCCTGCCGCGAATATAGCACCTCCGGCTGTAGCGAAAAGAAATTACTCAGCGCAAACTGCGCGAAAACGCCTGCATGAAAGCTGGTGTAGGGGCTCACTTTGCCAAACAGGTCTTTGTCGCTGCCATAAATGTTGGCCATATTCAAGCCTGCTTTTACACCAATGCCGGCATTTGGCGCATCCAGGCCACTAAGTAGGTTATGATTGCGTTGGATGGTGGAAGGGCCGGTAATATCATCCTCCTGTCCTAAGCAGGTGCCCGCATAAAGTACCAGGATGAAAAACAAGTATAACTTTCTCATAAGGCAGGATTAAGTTGACCGCTGTTTGTAAAACAGCCGGATAATAGTTTTTCTCATTTTTGTTATACTAGAGCTGATGTACAAAATGTTGCAGCAAAGTATGTATTCGCTATTCTGACCAACGGCGATTCTGTCTAGAATTAATGGCAGTGGCGCTAGAATGCTGTATAATCGTACTCCCACAGGAGCGAAAAAGCCGTTAGACAGCATAGAGGTCAAAATGCTAAAATTCTTCAAATTTATGGGGTGATAATATGAAATTGTTAAGAAGAAGCGTCATTCTTAACAGGGAGCTAACAGCAATTGGTGGATAAGTATAGGTAATAAACAAAGTTATCCACATTTATCCACACGCCAAGGGTTCAAAATTATGCAGCAGGAGGCACCGGTTTTTACTTATCCACTTTGCTAAAACAGGCTGCTAAAGGCATTAGTTTTTGCACCGTTTCTGTGGCAGTCCGTTCTTATTTTCTCATGTAGAGGCACAGCCGTAAACTAGTGAGGCCCTGCTTTTGTTAGTTTTGTGCTATGTTAAAAATTGCCTGGTCTGAGATCTTCGCCCACAGCCTGCCCGAGAATCACCGCTTCCCAATGGCCAAGTACGACTTGCTACCGGAGCAGTTGTTATATGAGGGCACCATTACCCCCGACAACCTCTTTGTACCGGAGCCGCTGCCGGAGCAACTGATACTGGATACACATGAGGCTGCTTACTGGCAGCGCCTCCGCGACTTGCAGCTTACGCCGGCGGAAATACGCAAAACCGGTTTTCCATTGTCCGAACAGCTGGTGCAACGCGAGCTCGTGATCATGAACGGTACGCTGCAAGCAGCTCTGTTTGCTTTAACTTATGGCATTGGGATGAACATAGCAGGCGGCACACATCATGCGTTTTCTAACAGAGGAGAAGGGTTTTGCCTGCTCAACGACATTGCGATCGCTGCCAATTACCTGCTCCGTTACAAAGGCTTCAGCAAAATACTGGTGGTAGACCTGGATGTGCACCAAGGCAACGGCACCGCGCAAATTTTTGCGGAGGAGCCGCGCGTGTTTACGTTCAGCATGCACTGCGGCCATAATTACCCTTTCCACAAAGAGCACTCAGACCTGGACATTCCGCTGGCGGAGGGTACCGATGACAAAACCTACCTGCGTATACTTCAGGAAACACTGCCGCGCCTTTTGGAGGAGGTGCAGCCGGAATTCGTCTTTTTTCAGTCGGGTGTGGATGTGCTGGCAACGGATAAACTGGGCAAACTGGGCATGACGATTGCCGGATGCAAAACCCGCGACCGCTTGGTGCTGGAGCTATGCCGCCGGCAGGGATTGCCGATAGCCGTAAGTATGGGTGGCGGCTACTCCAGGCAGATTGCGCACATTGTGGAGGCGCACGCCAATACCTTCCGGCTGGCGCAGCAACTCTGGTTTTAGGGGATAAGCTTAGAATGTAAGAGCGGAAAGCAGTAGCAAGTATAAAAGCCAGGTTGTGCGGCACCAGCTGTTATACGTTAGTTTTGCCTTTTGCTGAACGTGCTTTTATCAAAGCAACACTACAGCCTTTCGTCTGTGTCAATGCGTTGTTGGTTCCGCAGCGTATGCCGGGAGCTTTTAGTTAACCTGGATAGCAACAAGCGCAGCACCAGGTAAATAACAGGAGCCAGTGCCAGTACCAGCACCGCAAACAGAACAGCTTTCAGCACTTTTACAAAGATCGATACCAGCAGCACCGACAGCACAAGCGATAGAATAGCCATCGCCCATAATTTTACTTTCGTGGTCATAAGCAGTAGGGGAGAATAGGTGGCGGAAGCACGCTACCTGCCAGCTAGTTTCATACTATGTTAGCAGCAGCATCCGTTGGCCAGTAGCTGCTGCCGTAGACCTTATACTTGGTTGTGCGGCAAAGGTTAGCGTTTCTGCAGCACCAGTTGCCACCGGAACGCCCACATCCAGCGGAGACTGTACGTGTTCACACCGGCCTGCTGTACCAGCTCCTGCAGTTCCTGCCGCCGAAAAGCCCGCCACACCGACAGCGCCGCATCATTGCGGACCAGAACGGACCTGGAAAACACAGCCGTGATGTACTTAATAGAATAGTAGGCAAACCAGTGCCGGTGCAGGTCGTTGATGATCACCCCCACCCGCGCCTGGCGGTACAGCTGCCGGAACATCCGGATAAGTTGCGCGTCGGTGAAGTGATGACAGAAAAGGCTGCAGACAATTACGTCATACTGCTCTTGGGCAAACTCCTCCGAAAACACATCAAACTGCTTTACTTCAATAGCCGGGTACTCGCTGCATTCCTTCCGGGCATACTGCACAATGTAGTCGTTTGCATCAATGCCTGTCAGCTGCACATCTATGCCTTTGCGTTGCGCCCATTGCGCCATGTGCATCAGTGTGTCGCCACCACCGCAGCCAATGTCAGCAATGTGCAGCGGGCCGTTGCCATGCCGGCCCAACAGCTTTTCCAGTGCATCGAGCACTACTTTGTAGCCGCCCAGCCGCTTGTTAATTATCTCCAGTTCCTGCAGCGTCTTACGCATTTCCTCGCCCGAATAGGCCAGGTCATCCATCAGCTCCGGTTCATTACTTCGATGTGCCAGCATAGTGTACTTTCAATAACATTGATTCGAGGGTAAGGCCGGGGCCGAAGGCAAAGCTTAATACCGGTTCATCTTTATCTTTTATCGTCAGCTCTTCCATCAGTTGGTTCAGCACAAACAGCACCGTGGCCGACGACATATTGCCGAAATCCCGCAACACCTGGTAAGCAAAGCGGTTGTCGTTGCGCGACATGCCCAGTTCCTGCTCGATGACTTCCAGAATACGCCGGCCGCCGGGATGTATGGCAAACAGCTTTATTTCAGAAATAGATGTTTTCAGCCCTTGCAGCAGCCGGTCAGTGAGTTGTTTGATTCCTTTCTTGATGAGGTCAGGCACATACGAGGAAAGTGTCATCTCAAAGCCAGTGTCGCCAATGTGCCAGGCCATATCGCGCTTGCCAGCCGGTGCCAGGTCGCAGTGGAATGACTGTAGCTCCAGGCTTACCTGCTGGCAAGGCTCACCCTGGACCAGCACAGCGGCTGCACCGTCGCCAAACAGGGCGTTAGACACCAGCTGGTCCTGTTCGGTAGCCTTCTGAAAATGGATAGTGCAGATCTCCGTGCACACCAGCATTACCCGTGCCGCCGGATCGGCTTTGCAGATGGCATCAGCCAGCTTAATGGCATTGAAGGCGGCATAGCAGCCCATAAAATTTACAGCTGTGCGCTGCACCGTAGTGGCTAGCCCGAGCCGTTCCACTAGTTCTATATCCAGCCCCGGGGCATACATGCCGGTGCAGCTCACCGTAATCAGGTGGGTCAGATCCGCTATGCCGGTGCCTGAAATTTTTTGCAGACAATTGCTGACTGCCGTTTCAGACAATTCCAGGGCATGTTGTTTATACAGGTCCATGCGCTGCTGCACAGTAGGGAATGGCTCCAGCATGGGCGTGTTCGGGAAAAAAGTAAACGCTCCATTCTGGCGGGTATAATCTTCCAGCACGCTGTAGCGCTGCCCAATGCCAGACACGCGGTACAGTGCCTTTAATTTGCGGGTGTCTCGTTCGTTAAACTGCAACGCTTCCGCCATAAAATCTGCGATTTGCATTTGCGGTATTTTGTGGGGCGGGTTGGCGGTGCCAATGGCGCATAAGTAGCTCTTCATGTAGTTTGTTCTTCGTTGCTTGTTACACTGTTGCCTGCACTAGCAGGAGGGGTCCTGTTTAGAACAGGAATTGTAAGAGATAGTTATGACGCGGAGCCGACGAGAGGCAACCAACAGCAGTGAATGCCCTTAACTACGAAAGCAGCTGCTTTAAAGGTATGGCAGAAATGTTCGTGGACTTAAAAAGTCCGGCCATGCGTCTGGCGCATGATCAGGCGCACGGCCGGTGGCAGAAACCGGAGCGTACCCACTGCCGCTTCTGAAAGTATAGGGCTTCCGAACAGGCGCTGCACCGCCCGGCCCACCCGCAGTCGGTTTTCAAACTGCTGCCGCCATACTTGTTCGTAGCGCTTCTCCAGCAGTTGCCGGTTGTGCCCTTCCCGGAAATAAAGCAGCACCTGTTCCGTGGCAAGCTTGCCTGAATGAATGGCCATGGCCATGCCGTTGCCACAAAGCGGAGTAATCATTCCTGCGGCATCTCCACACATCAGCATGTGGTTTTCGATACAGGTTTTCGAGGCAAAAGATACTTCGTTGATCACCTCTGGCTGCTCATACAGAAACTCTGCTTCCTCAAAGATTTGGCGCAGATGGGGGTTACGGTGCAGCACCTGCTGCTCCATGCGGGGAATGCTGCCATGCGTTTTCAGGTTCTGGCGGGTAGTCAGGTAGCAGAAACAGTAGCGATCATCTTCTATGGCAGAGATGCCGGCATAGCCATCTTTAAAATTATGCAGCGCGATCAGGTCCCGGGGCATGTCGTACCGGAGATGATATTTGATGCCAATGTAGGGCGATCGGGCAGTAAAGAAGGGGCGGCTAAGCTGCCGGTCGAGGTTGGCGCGCTTGCCGTAGGCTCCCAGCACCACAGTAGCCTGTATGCTGCTCCCCCCCGACAGCTGAAGAGTAAAAACATCAGCGGCAAACTCTACCTCCTGCACTGTCTGCTGTAGGATAAAGTGCACCCCGTGCTGCTGCGCCAGTTGGTACAGGTAGTGGTCTAAGGTATAGCGGCTAAGGCCAAAGCCGCCCAGGTCCAGGTCAGCGTGCAGTGCCTTGCCCGTGGGGGAAGTCAGCATAAAGCGGGTGATGGCGGCAGGTTGCAGCGGGGCAGGGTCAGCGCCAAGAGAGCACAGGTAAGGCAGCACCTCATTGGAAATATACTCTCCGCATACCCGGTGGAAAGGGTACGCTTTTTTCTCGACCAGCACCACGGCAAGCCCCTGTTGCGCCAAGCCTATGGCGCTTATCAGCCCGGCAAGGCCACCACCAATTATAGCTACATCAGTCAATTGTACGTAAGGGTTTAAGCATGCTTGTTATATTACAAAATAGCACACGATATTTTGTCAAATTCCCCTGATTTATAAGGGATAATGCAAGAACAAAATATGTTGCTAATCGTTTGATAAAAGGAACAACTTTTGCATAGGATCTACTTGAACTGACTCATTTATATGAAAAGAACTATACTTTCTTTCGTTATGTGTTTACTGGTGCTCATGGCACACGCACAGACGCGTACGCCAGCCGTGGTGCAGGTAACACAAACAGATAATCAAAAAGCCGATAAGACGCTTACCGTAGAACGGGTAGACCAGGATATCTCTATTTACCCGAACCCCAGCGAAGGAGTATTTACCATATCTGTTGCCAACCTAAAAGCGCATACTGCAGACTTACGGATCATGAACGTAATTGGCAACGAAATACTGCATGAAACCTTAACGCGAGGCGATGGGCAGTTTGCAAAAACCATCGACCTAAGCCATCTTGCCAAAGGGCTATACTATGTAAAGCTGGAGGCCGATAATTTTAGCGCAGTGCGTCGGGTAATCATCAAATAAGGATAAGTTCTATACCTGAAAATCGTCAGTTCCTGCTGCAGGAACTGACGATTTTTTTGTGCCCTGCATTAAACCATGTGCTTTATAACCTGTCTTACTGCTAACTAATTTAACCAAGAACAGAAGATGAAAGGAAAGAACATTGTTACGCGCCTGTTTATGCTGAGCCTGGGTTTGCTGCTGAGCCTGGGGGCCATGGCGCAGCACAGCCAGAGAGTACAAACTTCTCCGCAGGAGCGCACTGCCCGCAGGGTAGAGCAGTATAAAAAGCAACTGAACCTAACCGACGAACAGACCTTGAAGTTAGAGGACGTCCTGAAAAAATCCATGGTGGCTATGCAGGATTTACGTGCTAACACCAGCCTGAACCGGCAGGAGCGGACAGAGAAGATGAAAAGCCTCCGCACCCAGCGCGAAGCAGACGTGAAAGCGTTGCTGACTGATGCGCAGCAACAGCAGTATGAAGCCCTTGTGCAGCGGCAGCAAGAACGCCAGCAGCGACGTGGTACCCGGCAGTATGGCGGTAATGGAAGCCATTAAGCTGCCAGAAAGATTTTAAGTTAGTATTGTTTGTGATGACGAAAACCCGCTGTGCACTAGTGCAGCGGGTTTTTCCTTTGAGGGAGCTTGCTGCCAAGCTTTTGCAAGCCTTATTTCTCCGGCAGAATGGCTCTGGAAACATAGCCGGTAAAGGAGGAGGTATCTTTCAGGATGCGGGCCTTTACAAAAATAGTCTCTGAAGTGTCGAGTACCTGTATCAGTTGGGCCGTATCGAAATGCGCCAGCGCCATTCCTTCAAAGCTGGGGCGGCTGTACAGATGGCCGCTAATGAGCGGTTTGGTTACGAGCAGCACATCAGCTGGCACAGGGTCTTCACCAGCCTCACTGGCATCAGTTGCCTCCGAAGAGTCATGCTCCAGGGCATTCTTGTTCCGGTTACAACTGATAAGCACCAAGGCGGCAAATACAAGGGGTAGGGCGAGCTTTCTCATGAACAGCGGGTGTGTAGTCGTATGTATATGGTGACGGCGCAAGAAAGTTGCCCTTCTACATGGAAAGATGCATTTAGGCGCCGAAAGTATTAGGTAACAGTGCTTTGGCAAAGCGCAGAGAAGGCGGGTGATTGGAAAGTATAAGTATAACAGCCAGGGCAACCCAGAGACTACAGGCGCAGTGGCAAGCGTCCGAAATGTTTCCAAGGCTCAAAAAAAGCCCCTATACGTTGCATATAGGGGCTCCTCGGTGGCCTTGCCGCGAATCGAACGCGGATCTAAAGTTTAGGAAACTTCTATTCTATCCGTTGAACTACAAGGCCGGCTTTTTCGGCAGGCAAATTTAACTTAAATCCTCTCGCCAAACAAGTACCGGCGCTGGCAGATAATCAGCCTGCTAGTATAAAGCCACCGCTATGCCAAAGGCCACTACTGTAAGCACCAGCCCAACCATAAAAATGGTGTATGACACGCGCAGGATTCTATACTTGCGGTTCAGGACCTCTCCCAAATAATAAATATCGGTGATCATGTTGTTGTACAGCGACTTTTTATCGCGCATGATCTCGTGCATCCCTTTCTGGAAATCCTCCAGGGGTAGTTTGGTGAAGTTGCCGAAGAAAAGCAGGTTTACTTTGCTGGTATTTACCCGGTGCTGGTTTTTCTTGAGCTTGAAACTGGTAATCTCGGGCTGGGCCGAGATGATGGCAAAGATGACGGAGCCCAGGGTGGTCAGCAGCAGCGTGCCCACAGGTATGATCAGCGAGCGGTGGTGCGTATAGTCCGTGCCGATCACAGAGGTTTTGGCACTGAGATACGTAATGATGACCGATAGAATAATAGCGTTCAAGCTGATCATCATGTTGGCTTTGTTGTCGGCAATGCCGCTGAGATCGAGGTGTGTTTTATAGGTGTTGCGGAACATGGTTTCGATGCCCCGCTTGGGTTGAGCCAGCGTTTTGCGGTGCTTTTTATCCGCTTTCTTCTTTTTCTTTTCCTCGGTGCGCAGGTGTTCGCGTTGTTTCTGTATGTTTAGCCCCAACTGTGCAGCAAACTTCTGCTGCGCCTGGCTGGAGTTAAAGCTGGTTGAAAATAGAAAGTCCATCTGGAACTTGGCCCACTCGCGTTCAGTAAAGAACTTATCCAGGAAGATCTCCCACTCAACCCGCAGCAGCTCGGCTGTAGCCGGAAAAATGGGCTTTCCGATGTTTGCCATATCCGCATCCACCATCAGCTCCTGTAGCAGGCCTTTCGGAGCCACGTTGGCTTGGGTAGCCGCTATGCAGCCCATGATACGGTCTATCCGCTCCTGCGGGTATGCTTGTTGCTGCAGCCACTCTGTTGCCAGCCGCTGACTTTCTTCTTCGTGCCCCTGGTAAGTATTGATATAGCCGGTGTCATGAAACCATGCTGCTAGTACCAGGTCCTGCAGTTCGTCGGGGGGCAGATGGCTGCTTTGGCCCAGGCTCAGTGCTTCTGCCGCTGTTTCCTGGGTATGTCTGTGGTTATGGTAAACCAGTTTTTTCGAGAGCCGCTCCTTTAGCAGCTGCAAAACATACTCACGGGCTTCTTGTATAATTTTTGATTCTTCCATAGTGCTGAGTATACGCTGCTGTTCTTCTTATGCGTGTGCAGTGCTGACGGCAGGTAATAAGGTGGCATGCGCGGCATGCGGTATTTTGCGGTTACGGTAAATGCTACTTTTTAGTTAGTAAAGGGCTATACTATAAGAGCGATAGATGCAGTGTTGCCGCTACAACCAAACGCCAGCGCCCTTCGTTAGCAAAGCCGGCTTGTCGCCTTGCCAGATCGTGGCGGCGCAGGTTCCGTGGAGCACCCGAGCTGCTACAGCGTAAGCATGTATGGTGTTCCTGCGCAATAAGGCCCTACTTTCCGGGTTCCAAAGTTGTTGTTTTCAGCTACAATGGTATAGCAGGAAAAGCCGTTTTACTTTTTATAAAAAGATGCACATCCTCAAGCCTTTTCCGAAACACCTTGTGTGGCAGGTGCTGCTAATACTGCTCCTGAGCGCCTGTGTAAACACAAAACCGTATTACAGCCCGCAGGTAGCGCATTGGCAGCAGCAGAAACCAGCGCCGGAGCGCAAGCTGCTTTACACTGTTTTCCTGATCGGCGATGCCGGGGAGCCAAACATAGAAGGGCCGCAGGAGCCCACACTTAAGCTGCTGCAGCAGATGATGCACAAAGCCGGGGAGCAGAGCGCCACCATTTACCTGGGCGATAATGTATACTACAACGGCCTGCCCGAGTCTGATGCCATGGACCGCCAGATATCCGAAGAGCGGATGAACCAGCAGCTGAATATTCTGCGGGATTACGCAGGCGAAACTTACATGATACCCGGCAACCACGACTGGAACCACAGCGGCCGAGGTGGCCTGGAGGCCGTGATGCGGGAGCAGAATTATGTAAACGAATACCTGACGAACAAGAACATTGTAGTGGGCAACGATTACTATGTGCCCGCTAATGGCTGCCCCGGCCCCTATGAGGTAAGGCTGAGCGATAACCTGGTGCTGATCGCGATAGACTCAGAGTGGTGGATGTTTCCGTTTAACCGGCCTTATGGCAACAACAGCGGCTGCGGCGCCACTACCGAAGCCGATCTGCTGGTGAAGCTGGAAGACATCATCGAAAAGAATAAGGGCAGTGACATCATAGTCGTAGCGCATCACCCGCTGAAGAGCCGGGGGGCACATGGCGGGTTTTTCACGCTCAAAGACCATTTCTTTCCGCTTACTATGCTGCGCGACTGGATGTACCTGCCCCTGCCGGTCATTGGCTCTATTTATCCCTTTGCCCGCAAGTATGGCGGCATCCTCGAAGATATTCCCCACCCACGTTATCAAGCCTACATTCAGGGGCTGCTGAACATTTTTGAGAAGTATGACAATGTTACGTATGCGGCAGGCCACGAACATGCGCTGGAGTATTTTAAGCAGGACAGTGTGCCGCTGATCGTAAGCGGGTCTGGCAGTAAGAACCAGTATGTAAAACCCGGAGGAGACGCCCTGTATGCACAGCGGGTGCAGGGTTTCACGCAACTGCTATACTATGATAACGGAGAGGCGTGGGCAGAGTACTGGGCACCCGTAGGAGATGGCAGTACAGGAGAAGTCACCTTTAGGACGCAGCTTTATACCCGCAAGCCTTCAAAAGAAAAGGTGCTGGTGGAGGATAATACCAACTACAGCGACAGCACCATTACGGTTACCGCCAATGCAGATTATACTACGGGCGCACTTGGCCGCACCTTGCTGGGGCCGCACTACCGCTCTGAGTGGGCCACGCCCGTAACAGTGCCGCTTCTGGATATGGCACATACGTTCGGCGGTCTCACTCCTTACCAGAAAGGCGGCGGCAGAGAAACCGTTACCCTGAAGCTGCGCAACCCGGATGCCCGGGAGTATACGCTTAGGAGTATTAACAAGAGCCGACGTTCCGCACTGCCCGGCTACCTGACAGAAAAAACTACCCACCGCCTGTTGCAGGACCAGGTATCGGCGCAGCAGCCGTATGGCGCGCTGGTGGTGCCGAAGCTGGCCGATGCAGCCGGTGTATACCATACCAATCCGAAGCTGGTGTATGTGCCGGATACACCTTACCTGCGGCAATACCAGGACGAGTTTGGCAATACGCTGGCCCTGTTGGAGGAAGATGCCGATGAAAACCACGAGGATGTCGCCAGCCTGGGCTATGCCACTAACCTGGTGGGCACCGACAAAGTGCTGAGCGAGCTAAAGGAAGACAACGATAACGAAGTAGCGCAAGAGGAATTTGCGCGGGCACGCCTGCTTGACATGCTCCTCGGCGACTGGGACCGCCATGAAGGGCAGTGGCGTTGGGTGGAACGGAAGAAGGACGGAAAGGGTAATCTGTACATTCCGGTGCCGGAAGACCGTGACCAGGCTTTTTTTAAAGCAGGTGGTTTTTTAACCTGGCTGGCCACACGCAAATGGGGTGTGCGCAATGTGCAGAACTTCGGCTACGATTACCCCGATGTGGTTGGCCTGAACCTGAATGCGCTCAGCCTGGACCGAACTTTCTCGTCCAGCCTCACACGCCAGGACTGGGAGCGGCTGGCGCAGCTCATGAAAGATAGTATAACTGATGCTGTGATCGAGGAGGCCGTGCAGCAGCTGCCCGAAAACATACGCCGCATCTCTGGCCCGGAGCTGGTGGCAAAGCTGCAATCCAGGCGAGACAAGCTACCTCAGGCAGCGCTGAAGTACTATAAATTTCTGGCGAAGAGTGTCGATGTTACGGGCAGCGACAAACACGAGCGGTTTATGATTGACCGGTTGAATGATGCTGAAACCCGGCTAACAGTATACAAGTTATCGAAAGAAGGACAGGTGCTCGATACACTTTACCGGCGTACTTTTTATACTGATGAAACCAAGGAGCTGCGGCTGTATGGCCTGGGTGGGGAGGACGAGTTTCACGTGCGCGGCAAAGTTGCCAAAGGCATTGTGGTGCGCATTATTGGCGGCGGCGACGAAGACCTGATCGTGGACAGCTCCAGCGTCCGCGGGCCGGGCAAGTATACGGTCGTGTACGATATTAGCACCGGGAACAAGTTTGATTTCGGACCGGAAACAAAAGACGAAACGACTCTGGCCGAGGAGGTAAACATCTATGATCGGACAAATGACCAGATTCCTTACCTGGGGCCGCGCTTTGCGGCAGAGTATAATGTGGACGACGGGCTGTTGCTCACGGCGGGACTGCTGGCCCGTACCCAGGCCTTCCGGAAAGCTCCTTATGCCTCGCAGCAATTGCTGGAGGCAAGTTATGCCTTCCGCACTAAATCCTACAACGTGCACTACAACGGCGATTTCCGGCAGGTGCTGGGGCGCTGGAGTATGCTGGCAGATGGCAGGGTGCAGGGGCCGCAGTATCAGCGCAATTTCTACGGCATTACCAACGAACCGGCACTGATAGCGGGTAGGAGCGATGCCTATTACCAGGTGCGCTACCAGCGGCAGAATTTCAGTGCTCTCTTCTACAAAGATGTGACCTCCTTTTTTAAAGCAGGGCTTGGGCCGACGTACGACCGCTTTAAGGTGGCAACGCCGGACGGAGAAAATTTTCTGCTGGACGAGGCTTTGGCGGGACACCTGCCACAGGACACCTATGCTGCCGGCGAAAATCACTTTGGGGTTCAGCACTACCTCGGGGCAACCGCTTTCCTGAACATGAACATCCTGGGTGACAAGGACGAAGTAAACCCGCGCATCGGGATGCGCTGGCACAACAGCATCAGCTACAACCACCAAGTGGGCGGCGCCCACCTGCGCTACACGAACCTCAGCTCCGATTTTAGCTTTTACATTACGCCAAACTTTCCCTTTCAACTCACCTGGGCCGGCCGCATTGGTGCGGCTCACAACATAGGCGATTTCCGCTTTTACCAGGCAAATACGTTGGGTGGTACCGATAATCTGCGCGGCTACCGGCGTACGCAGCTCTCGGGGCGCTCTGTCCTTTTCGGCAATGCTGAGGCACGGATCGCGCTGCTCAACTTTAAGCTTTATCCTTCGCCGGCTAAGCTTGGTATACTTGCTTTTTATGATGCCGGCCGCGTGTATAATGAGAACGACAGTAACCAGCACTTTTTCCCTGCCCTGCACACCAGTTATGGTGGCGGCGTCTGGACCGAACTGCTCGGCAACAACCTGCTCTCACTCACCTACGCTGTTGGCGATTACGAAAACCTGTGGGCGCTCAGGTTCGGCTTCTTTTTCTAATCTTGCTTGCCGGGGCCACGCCTGAGGCTCTGTAGGATAGGAAAAGCAACGCCGGTGCTACTTGTGCTGGCGCTGCTTTCGTTCCGATTGCACCCCTGGCGGTACCAGGCTGCGGAGGTACTGGTAGGTGGCATATTGTGCCCGGATATTGGTAGGAGTAAGCGGCTGTAAATAGGTATTATCTACGGTGCGCGATTTGGTGTCGTCGGTTAGCTGAAAGCCGATGATGGTGCGTACCTGCTCCACCAGGTCTTGCTGCAGCAACGGGAAAGCTACTTCTACGCGGCGGTCCAGGTTGCGCGTCATCCAATCGGCAGAAGCGATGTAGTATTGTTCTTTGCCATTGTTGTGGAAGATGTATACCCGCGCATGCTCCAGGTAGCGGTCCACTATGCTGCGCACTTCAATATTCTCGCTTAAGCCTTCTACGCCGGGCACCAGGCAGCAAATGCCCCGCACCAGCAGTTTTATCTTTACACCCGCCTGGCTGGCAGCATAGAGTTTCCGGATCATCCGTTCGTCCTGCAGCGCATTCATCTTCAGGATCATGGCGGCTGGCAATCCTTTGTGTGCATTTCTGATCTCACGATCAATAAACTTTAGAAAGCTCTCCCGCATGTTGATAGGTGCCACCAGCAACTGCCCGAATTTTTTATCCGGATGGCGGTCGATGAGAAAGTTGAAGACCTGCTCCACATCTTTGGTAAGGCGCTCATCCGAAGTAAAAAGGGCATGATCCGCGTAAATGGTAGAGGTGTCCTCGTTGTAGTTGCCCGTGCTGAGATACGCGTAGTTAACTAGCTTGCCCTGCTCATTGCGGGTGATCAGGCCTAACTTGGAATGCACCTTCAGGTCTGGTACGCCGAAGATAACGTTGGCACCGGCTTTCTGCAGTTTACCGGCCCAGTAAATGTTAGACTCCTCATCAAAGCGGGCTTTCAGCTCCACAATCACGGTAACCAACTTGCCATTTTTGGCAGCCTTTGCCAGCGCCCGGGCAATTGCCGACTTGCCGGCAACGCGGTACAGCGTAGCGCTGATAGCTGTCACTTTAGGGTCGGTAGCCGCTTCGTTGAACAAGCGCAGCACGTAATCGAACGACTGGTATGGGTAATGTACCAAGTAATCCTGTTTTTGCATGGCAGCCAGCAGACTCGGCTCCTGCTCCAGTTGCGGATGTATAAGCGTAGGCTGCGGTTTATATTTCAGATCGGGCAGGTTAAAGTCCGGGAACTGAAAAAAGTCGCGGAAGTTGTGGTACTTGCTGCCCTCCACCAGCTCCTGGTCCGAAATGCCGGTGTGGGCCATCATCATATCCAACAGCTCCTGGGGTGTTTCAGGGTCGTAAAGCAGGCGGGCCGGGTAACCTGTTTCGCGCTTCTTCAGGCTCCGGCGAATCTTGGCCATCAGGTCACCCGATACTTCCTCCTCAATGTCCAGCTCCGCATCACGGGACACTTTCACGGCGTGCGCTTCAAAGTGCGTATACCTCGGGAACAGCTGGGGCAGGCAATACCGGATCACATCATCCAGAAACATCACGTAGCGCTGCTCACCCTCGGTAGGCAATTTTACAAAGCGGCTGCCGTGCTTCTTGGTCGGGATCTCCAGCATGCCAAAACGCTCCGGCTTCGCGCCTGCTTCCACCGGCGCATCCATCTTTATACTTAAGTATACGGTTTGATCTTTCAGGAAAAGATGCGTTTCGGTATCATCCAGAATGATAGGCAGAAGCAGCGGCTCGAGGTTTTCCTCAAAGTATGTTTTTACCCATTCTTCCTGCTCCGGGTTCAGTTCATTTTCCGTCAGCAGGTGAATGTTTTCCTGGCGCAGGCCCGTTAGGATGCCTTCCCTGAAAACCTTCCCGAATTCTTCCTGCTGGCGGTGTACCTCCTGCATTACCTGGTCGAAAATGGCCGCAGGATCTGATTTTAGTTTGGCCCGTGTCTTCTTTTTGAGGTTGATCAGGCGTTTCAGGGTAGCCACACGCACTTTGAAGTACTCATCCAGGTTAGAGGAGAAGATGGCCATAAACTTAATGCGCTCCAGCAACGGTACGCGCTGATCGCCCGCTTCCTGTAATACTCTGTAGTTAAAAGCGAGCCAGCTTAGTTCCCGGTTGATAAAAGGAACATCCCGCTGTGGCTTTTCCTGTGCTTGTTCTTTTTTGTTCATTCTGGTAAAACTGTGCTGGCGAAGCTGTGGTGCGAAAAAAAGCTGCCCGTAACGTGGGCGGTTTGTTATTTATAGTTCTTCGGGAAATCGAAAAACAGGAATTCGGCATTGTCCGGGTTAACGTCGTACCAGCTGTCGCAGTTAAACTGCAGGGCAACAATACCGGCCGTGGGCAGGCTGGCGAGGCTTTCCGGCGAAAGCATATTCGCGAATTCCGAAAGCGCCTCGTTGTGGCCAACCAGCAATACGGTATCCACTTCGGCAGGAGCCTCGCGTACTACTTCCAGCAGATCGTCTTTGCTGGCGGCATACACCCGTTCGTCTGCTACAATATCAGCTGGCGCAAAGTCCAGTTCTTTGCACACCAGCGTTGCGGTAGTCAGTGTTCGTACGGCAGGGCTCGCAATAACGAGTGCAGGTTTGATGCCTCTGGAAGCCAGTTCCTGGCCCATCAGTTGTGCGTCTGACCGGCCGCGCTTGTTCAGAGGCCGGTCATGGTCGCTGAGTCCCTCAAACTTCCAGCTCGATTTGGCATGTCGCAGGATATATAGCTTCTTCATACAAGTTCGTTAAAATAGCGGCCACAAGCCATGTTGTAAGGGTTGGCTGCGGCATTGCTACTTACTGTTCCTACCCGGAAATGGTTGTGGCGGGTGGAGGCTGGGAGGAGAAGGGGGTGTTGGGAAGTATGGAAGGTGGTGTCTGTTGCTGTTATACTAAGTATAGCCTATTGCCTTCTTCCTGCTATACTTTATAGCTGTAGTTTGATATTCAATTTTATACTTCCGGCTATGCTTGGTAGCAACTGTTTGCTGCTTTATCTGCCAGGCTATACTTACTAGCTTCTGTTTGATGCGCAGTTTTATACTTGTCCTGTTGCATCTCTGGCTTTGGTGCGCTCTAAGCCCGCGAGGGCACGTCCTGGGGGTGCAGGGGCCCCCGACAAGGGCATCGCGCTGCTTTCGTTTCCTGCCCTCGTGCCTCGGGCTGCCTCGCCCAAAAGTTCGGCACCGGAAACTCTCGAGGCGCTCCACCCAAGGACTGGAATCTTTCTACTAGCTCAAGCCTATACTTGAGCGAAACTTATACTATAACACGTATACTTTTCCAAAGCATCGACAGAACTCCCCTCCTTAGTTAAGGAGGGGCAGGGGTGGTTTGACCCGGAACTACAAAAACCAGTTAATCTAGCTCTGCCTTGGAAGGTGAAGTGAAGTAAATGGCACCTAAACAAAAAAGGCGAACACTACTTAGCGCCCGCCTCTTTTGTTTATACTATAAAAATTTACCTATACATTATTCGGATAGCGCTCGTAATGGATTTCTGCGACACGGCGTTCCAACTCCTCCCGCAGCTGCTCTATGTTAATCTTGTTGGTTGCAGAGATAAACAGAGCCGGGGCGTGTTCCTTGGCCATGTAGGTGGCTTTCAGGTCCTCGATAGACGGACGCACTTCGTGGCCGTCTTCCTGCAGCTCCTGCTCGCGTTGTGCCAGGTACTGGTCTATTTTGTTGAAGACTAGCAGCACCGGCTTGTCGGCAGCATGAATGTCTTTTAGCGTATCGTTTACAATGTCGATATGCTCCTCAAACGACGGGTGCGAAATATCGACCACATGCACCAGCAGGTCCGCTTCACGAATCTCATCCAGCGTAGACTTAAATGCCTGGATGAGCTTAGTGGGCAGCTTACGGATAAAACCTACCGTGTCGGAGAGAAGGAAAGGCACACTGTTCAACACCACCTTACGCACGGTAGCATCCACGGTGGCAAACAGCTTGTTCTCCGCAAACACATCCGACTTGGACAGCAGGTTCATCAGCGTAGACTTGCCTACGTTCGTGTATCCCACCAAGGCTACGCGCACAACAGCTGCACGCGATTTCCGCTGTTCAAAATTTTGCTTCTCCAGTTTGTTCAGGCGCTCGCGCAGCAAGGCAATCTTGTCGCGCACAATACGGCGGTCCGTTTCAATTTCCGTCTCACCAGGTCCTTTCATGCCAATACCACCCTTTTGCTTGGAAAGGTGCGTCCAGAGGTTGGTGAGGCGGGGCAGCAGGTACTGGTACTGGGCCATTTCCACCTGGGCATGTGCCTGGGCCGTTTTGGCGCGCAACGCGAAGATATCAAGTATAAGCAGGCTGCGGTCCACGATCTTCACCTGCAGTTCGCGCTCAATGTTACGCACCTGCGAGGGGCTCAGGTCATCATCAAAAATGACCATATCGATGTCGTGTTCTTTTACATAGGCATTGATCTCGTCCAGTTTGCCGCTGCCCACAAAAGTGCGCGTATCCGGCTTGTCAAGTTTCTGGACGAAGCGTTTCAAGGTATTGGCTCCAGCCGTTTCCGCTAAAAAAGCTAGCTCATCGAGATACTCTTTGGTTTGCTCATCCGTCTGGCGGTAATTCGGGACAGCCACCAGCACTGCTGTTTCCTGCGGTTTGGCGGTATCATAGAATTGTTGTTTCCCCATTTATAAATTTTTAAGCGTTAAAGTATAAGCTGCCAGCATTTCCACTTCCGGTTCGCTGAGCTGGCTGTTAAAAGCAGGCATCAGGCCACGGCCATTTGCAATAACGTTTTTCCGGTCATTCAGGCTAAGCTTGCTTTTAGTTAAATTGGTAGCGCCACCTACTCCTTTGGCCCCAGTGGCGCCATGGCAGTTGGCGCAGGCCTGCGTATAGATAGCTTTGGCGTTGGCCAACTGGGTTTCACTCATCGCCGCAACAATTCCTTCCTGTATGGCAGCAGATTCACTTAAGCCTGCATCGCCCGTTTCAGCAACATCCGTTTCCGGCGTTTCTGCTACAATAGCCGTTTCTGTCAGGTGAGCTTTGTATAAGGTAAGGCTTTTGGTTTGAGCTACGCCGTATACGTATCCGAAAAGGAGCAGTGCCAGTACCGTCAGCGCCTTGTTCTCCAGCCTAATCCCTACAATGCCTGCCGGTATAGCAATCAACACCAGCACCATTTTGATGATAAGCCAGGTCGGCAGGCCGCCGTTGTACTGAAACACCAGGTATGCCCCTGTTACAAGTATAAGCGTGCCGAAAACCAGGTCCAGTATTCTGGTGCTTTTCCTCACCCGCGTAAGCATATCGCGCTTGTTTAGGAGCAGCAGAAGTGCTTTGGCGGCAAACAGCAGCAGAAAGAGTGCCACAACCAGTACATGTGTATGCAGAAATGCAGTGATGGGCATCGGCCTGTTGTTTTGATGTATAAACGTATGCGCAGGATGCTTGCAATTTACTTTAAATTTCTGATGCTACGGCTAAAATGGCTAACTTACGGCTTTTAGTCTGGAGAACCCTATCTTTGCGAGCCCGATTGAGCGAGTATGCGCATAGCTATTGTCATTAATACATCCTGGAACATCTATAACTTCCGCATGAGCCTGGTGCAGGCGCTACTAGCCGAAGGGCACGAAGTGGTGGCAGTAGCGCCACAGGATGCTTATTCTGACCGGCTGACAGCGGCCGGGTGCCAGTTTGTGCCGGTGCAGATGGAGAAAGGTACCAACCCTTTTACCGATATGCTGCTTGCCTGGCGGCTCTACCAGACGTACAAGCACCTGCAGCCCGATGTGGTGCTGCACTATACCATCAAGCCAAACATCTACGGCTCACTTGCAGCGCACTGGGCTGGTGTTCCGGCGATCAATAATGTGTCGGGGTTGGGCACTGTCTTTATTACCCGCGACTATGTGTCTGCCATTGCCAAAGCCTTGTATAGACTGGCCTTCCGCTACCCGGCCAAAGTATTTTTCCAGAACAAAGATGATCTTCGGCTCTTTCTGCGCAATAAACTGGTGCAGCCTGGCATCACCGAGGTGCTGCCAGGTTCCGGTATCGATCTGCAGGCGTTTATGCCAGCCGGCACATTCCGGCGCAACCAGCCTTTTGTGTTTCTGATGGTGGCGCGGGTACTGTATGATAAAGGCGTGATAGAGTTTGTAGAGGCCTGCAAACGAGTGCAGGCGCAGCAACCGCAAGTAAAATGTCAACTGTTGGGGAAGGTAGATGAGATGAGCCGCTCCGGCATCAGGCGGAGTAAGTTAGATGCGTTACTGGCTACAGGAAAGGTAGAATATCTGGGTGCGACGGACGATGTGGCCGCCGTCATTGCTACAGCCGACTGCGTGGTGCTGCCTTCTTACCGCGAGGGAACGCCGCATACACTATTGGAAGCTGCAGCCATGGCTAAACCGCTCATTGCCACCGACGTGCCCGGCTGCCGCGACGTGGTGCAGCACGGTCTCAACGGCTACCTTTGCCGCGTGCGGGACGCCGAAGACCTAGCCGCCAAAATGCAGCAGTTGCTGCAGCTACCTGAAGCGGAGTTGGAACGGATGGGCCAGGCCAGCCGCCAGCTTGCCGTCACTAAATATGATGACCGCTTTGTTATTCAAAAGTACCTGCAAGCAGTGGAGCAGGTAACCGCACAAGTAAAAATTTGACACTAAAATTATAAGACAGGAATGGAGCACAAGCTTTTTCATATTGAGGGACTGATAGAATTTATACCGCGTGTTTTCCGGGACGACCGGGGCTACTTTTTAGAAACTTTTAGCCAGTGGTGGTTTGAGCCGTTTGGTGTAAGCCCTGTTTTTGTGCAGGATAATCAATCCGTTTCCAGCAAAGGCGTGTTGCGCGGGTTGCACTTCCAGAGACCGCCACAGGCGCAGGCCAAGCTCGTTCGCGTTACCGCTGGCAAAGCGCTGGATGTAGCTGTGGACCTGCGGAAAGGTTCGCCTACGTATGGGCAGCACGTTACCTGCCTGTTGGATGCGGTGCAGCACAACCAATTCTACATTCCGGCAGGCTTCGCACACGGCTTTGTAGCGCTGGAAGATAACACCACCTTCCTGTATAAGTGCACCGACTTTTATGCGCCTGCTACAGAAGGAGGTATTCTCTGGAACGACCCGGCGCTGGGTATAGACTGGGGAATTGCCGCGCCACTGGTGTCGTCCAAAGACGAAGTACTGCCCCTGCTACAGGATTTCAATTCGCCGTTTTAGTTGGAGCAAAGTATACAAGTATAAAAGTAGAAGCCGGAGCTATAAACTCCGGCTTCTACTTTTATACTTGCGAGCCTCTTTTGAAGACCAGCCAAATTTGTCACAATGCTACAGTAGTTCCTCGAGTGTTTCCAGGCCCATGCCGCGGGAGCCTTTTACCAGCACGTAACTCTCCTGCACCGGGTTTTTCTGCAGCCAGGTGGCAAGTTCCTGCTTTGTCTCGAAGTATAAAAACGAATCCTTGACTGCGGCGGCATACTGCATATCCTGGCCGCAAAGTATCACGGTGTCAAAATCCTGTGCGGCTACTACTTTGCCTAAACCGCGGTGCTCGGCTTCGCTCTCAGTTCCCATTTCAAACATATCACCTAGTATTACTACCTTCCGCGGCGCCTTCATACTTCCGAAGTTGCGCACAGCGGCAGCCATTGAGGTGGGGTTGGCATTATAGGCATCCAGAATAATGGTGTTACTGCCTTTCTGCAGTACCTGCGAGCGGTTGTTTACCGGGCTATAGTGTGCGATCGCGTCATTCGCTTTTGCCAGCGGCACACCAAAGAACTTGCCAATACAGGCAGCAGCAGCCATGTTCTCATAGTTATAGCTGCCTACTAGCTGCGTGTGCACTTCGTTGTGCGCCTCATCTCTATACACCACGTAAGGCGAAGCCTCCAGCAGTTCGCTATGGTAATAATCACCCACCGCCGGATAGGTAATCTTTTCTTCGATGCGGCGGCTCATGCGCATGAGGTGCTCGTTGGCGGTGTTCACAAACACGGTGCCGTCGTGTGCGTCCAGGTGCAGGTATAGCTCGCTTTTTCCCCGCGCCACGCCTTCCAGGCTGCCAAAGCCTTCCAAGTGGGCTTTGCCGATGTTGGTGATCATGCCATGTGAGGGCTGGGCAATGGTACAAAGAAATGCGATTTCCCCGATGTGGTTAGCGCCCATTTCGATAATCGCTATTTCATGTTCCGGCTTAATGCGCAGCAGTGTAAGCGGCACGCCAATGTGGTTGTTGAGGTTGCCCTGCGTGTAGAGCGTATTATACTTTTGGCTGAGCACGGCATAGATCAGCTCTTTGGTGGTGGTTTTGCCATTGCTGCCCGTAATGCCAATCACCGGTATACTTAACTGGCGGCGATGGTAGCGGGCAAGGTCCTGCAGCCCCTGCAGCGTATCCTCCACCACCAGCACATTGTCGGAGGCCATACTTGGGTCGTCTACCACCGCATACTTTGCGCCTTTTTCCAGTGCGGCGGCGGCAAACTTCGCTCCTTTAAAGTTAGGACCGTTCAGGGCAAAAAACAGGCTTTGGTCCTGCGCGGCACGCGAGTCGGTGCTCACATGGCGGCACTCCAGGTATTTCTGATACAGGTTTTCGATGCTAAGCGGCATAAATAAGTTATTTAAGCTGAATTAAATGCATATGATAAGGCGGCAAAACACGTTAATGCTAGAACTTCTGCCGCTGTGGCAATATACATGCAAATCCCGAAAAGCGATAGTATGGCCTGTTGCCCCGGCGTAAAATTCCTCCTACCTTTAAGCAAAGCAGCCGCAAACACACCATGAAGATCGCCTATACCTTGCTCCTTGTACTCTGGTCGGCTACAGCGGCCCTGGCCCAGGACTCGCTGCAATTTCAGCTGCGCCAGGATGTGCCTGTTGCCAACACTGCCGGCCTCCTGTCCGACCCCTGGAGCGGCGGCCTCAGCACGCCCGAATTCTCGACCATCGACCTGAACAAGGACGGGCAGCCGGATCTTTTTATTTTCGACCGCATACAGCAAAAGGTATTTACATGGCTGGCAGTGCAGGAAAATGGTACATGGCGCTACCGGTATGCACCGGCGTATGAAATTTTTTTTCCGGCTGATCTGCACGACTGGGTACTGCTGCGGGACTATAATTGCGACGGACTAAAAGATATTTTTACGAGTAGCCCGCTGGGGATCCGGGTATTCAGGCAGGAAGTAGCAGAGAACGGACAGCTGCAGTTTAGCCTGGCCGAAGAGGCGATCCGCTACGGAAGCCGCAACGTGAACCTGCAGATGAACAGCGCCGATATCCCCGCTATTACCGACATGGACGGCGATGGCGACCTGGATATACTGGTGACTGAGTTTTCGCAGGGGCTGACGCTGGAGCATTACCGCAACATGCAGGCAGAGGAGGGGCTATCCTGTGGCACCCTGAAGTTTGTACAACAAACCAACTGGTGGGGTGGCATTTCGGAGTGTGAAGGCTGCAACAGTTTTGTTTTTAACGCTTCTTGCCGGTTGGCAGCGCCACTGCACAACGGCCATAGCGGTTCTTCGCTGCTGCTGCTCGACCTGGATGCTGACGGCGACCAGGACCTGCTGATGGGCGCTCTGATGTGCAACGATCTGTTGCTGCTGCCTAACCAGGGCACCCGCGATAATGCCCGGATGCAAGGCTTTGATGCCAACTGGCCGGCTGCCAAACCCGCCAGCTTCAATATTTTCCCGGCCGCATATTATGAGGATGTGACTTTTGATGGTGTCCCCGATCTGCTGGTAGCGCCACAATCCACACATGAACTGCAGGATATCAACCTGGCGCAATCAGTATGGCTGTACCGGAACAAAGGCGCAGCAGCTAAACCCGACTTTAACTTTGTGCAGGACAACTTTCTGCAGCAGCAGATGATAGACCTGAGCGAAGGAGCCTTTCCGGCCTTTGCCGACCTGGATGGCGATGGCGACCTGGACATGCTGGTGGGGAATTATGCCTCTATGAACCATGGCAGCTACAGTGCCTCTCTTAGTTACTATAAAAATACCGGCACCGCCACAGCCCCGGCTTTTGAGTTGGTAACAGACGATTACCTTCACCTTTCCGCCAACTCACTGCTGGGCATCAAGCCCGCTTTTACCGATATAAACGGCGACGGGGTGCCTGACCTGGTTCTTACTTACCGCGATGCAGAAGCAGGAAAGACCAGCATCCGGTACATTATAAATACGGCAGCGAAGGGAGCCGCCATGCAGTTTGATCTGGCTGGTATAAAAGATATGATGACGATAGACGAAGGCGATGTGCCTGCTTTTTTTGATGCAGATGAAGATGGCGATCCGGACATGGTACTAGGCAAAGCAGCCGGCATTTTGCAGTTTTACCGTAACACCGGCAGTCGCAACCAGCCCACGTTTGCCCTTGAGATCAACAGCATCGGCGGCATCGGGCAGAACGGAACATTGCGTAACTTAAGGCCTGCCGTAGCAGACGTAGATGGTGATGGGCAACCGGACCTGCTGACGGTGGATGACAGGGGCGTGGTAAGCATCTACCGCAATATTAGCGCACAGCTAAGCACAACCGCAAACCTTACCGCCGAAACCAAATTACTTGAGAACCCGCTGACAGAACAGCTTCATACTACCCGGCTGGGCAAAGGCCTAAGTATAGCCGTCGCGCCGTTGGGAGGCGAAAATAAGCTGTACCTCACCATTGGTACGCAAGGCGGCGGTTTATACTTGCTGGAGCAAACAGGTGGCAACAAGGCTACGCTGGAAAAGCCGGAGGAAAAGCTTACCCTGCAGGTCTATCCCAATCCTGCTGACAGAACCATCCGCGATGAAGTGAGTGTGCGTGCCGCTGCCCCTGTATCGCTGCAAGTATACGATGCGATTGGGCGGTGTGTGTACAGCTCGGCCACTTACAGCCGTACCCATACCATTCCGCTACAACACCTGAAAGCCGGCTTGTATGTGGCGCGGGCGCGGGCACAGTCGGGGGAGCATGCCGTAAGTAAACTGGTGGTAAGGTGATGCCCGTTTTCCTGCTGCTGGATCTGGCGCCTGCCCCATTTGCCTACCAACAGCCGTTAGTGGCTGCGGTACAACAAGCCTGCCCTGCTGTAGCTGTGCTGGACATAGATGCCGGCTCAAACGAGTTGCTGCTGCACTATGCCCTGAAGCTGCTCCGCGAAGCAAGCAAGGCTGTTGTACTGGTAAAAGCCATAGGGCAGGCGCAAGGCTTTGGAAATGTTATGCCGCTGCTAGAGGAGTTGTTGCAGGAGCAGGAGGGACGGCTTGTCCTTCTGTTGGGAGAGCACCATCGCCTCCAACGCATGCTACAGGCGCGGCCACAGCTAAAGTATAAGCAGGTAAAAGACGAGGCGGAAGCACTACTGCTAGCTATAAAGTCATATTTAGCTTAACCACGCTATTAGTAAGTATAAACTTGTATACAGAAGCCTTTCAGGTATAAAGCCGTAGCAGCATCTAAAGTATGAAAGCCATTCAAAAAGAATAATTTATACTTTCAGGCGCTGGAATAATCTGGCAGCTCCGGCTGCAATCGCTACAACGAAAAGGTATCCGCATCCAGGTGCGCCGGGAATGCTGCCCGGAAATCATCCAGTTCTTGTTTGTGCAACAGCAACGTATGGATGCCTTCTGCTTCGGCCGTTTCCAGCAATGTAGTTCCTTTGGGATGGATGATGGCAGAATCACCGGAATAGGGATGGCCGTTGCCATCGGTACCCACACGGTTCACCCCCACCACATAGGCCAGGTTTTCGATAGCACGTGCCTGCAGCAGCGTGCGCCAGGCCAGGTTGCGGGCTTTGGGCCAGTTGGCCACATATAGCAACAAATCGTAGCTACTGCCGGCATTGCGGCTCCACACCGGGAAGCGCAGGTCGTAACATACCAGCGGACAAATGTTCCAGCCTTTCAACTCCACCACCAGCCGCTCCCGGCCCGGCGCATACGTATGATGCTCCCTGGCCATCCGGAACAGGTGCCGCTTGTCGTACTTTTCGTAGCTGCCATCGGGGCGCACCCACAGCAGGCGGTTATAGTAGTGGCCGTTCTCCTGCACGATCACACTACCCGTCACCACGGCTTGGTGCTGTTGCGCCTGCTGCTGCATCCAGGCCAGCGTGGCGCCTTCGGCTTCTTCAGCCAGTTCCGGGGCATTCATGCTAAACCCCGTGGTAAACATTTCGGGCAGCACCAGCAGGTCTGTAGCAGGAGCCGCTGCTGCCAGTTTAGCAGAAAACATCCGGCGGTTTGCTTCCGCATCCTGCCAGTGCAGCGCTGTCTGCACGATCGTTACGCGTAAATCCATTTTGCTTTGTTGTGCGTTATTCGATGCTCGTTATCTGGTGTGACATACATGGTGCAGAGGGCTCTATTTTACCCATCTCCGCTAAACATATAAACCTAGCAAATTAGTCATTTAACACTCCATCAACAGGTAAATTTAAAGTTTTACCAGCTTTTCTGCGGCAGCTTTTAACGTTTCCTCGCTCTTAGCGAAGCAGAAGCGCAGGTATTTGTGGTCTGTTTTGTCGTGGTAGAAGGCGGAAACGGGGATAGCCGCTACGCCTGCTTCCTGCACCAGGTGTCTGGCAAAATCCACATCGTAGGCATCGGATAGCCGGTCATACTTGGCCAGCTGGAAATAGGTGCCGGCCGAAGGGATCATTTCGAAGCGGGAATCTTTCAGTTGCTCATTGAAATAATCGCGCTTTTGCTGGTAAAAAGCCGGCAGCGTACGATAGTGGTCTTCCTCGTCCATGAAAGCGGCAATAGCCAGTTGCAGTGGTGTCGGCGAGCTAAAGGTGATGAACTGGTGCATCCGCCGCAACTCGGCCGTAAGCGGGGCAGGCGCAATCGCATAGCCGATCTTCCAGCCGGTAGTATGGTAAGTTTTGCCAAAGGAAGAAACCACCATGCTGCGCTCGCGCAAGGACGGGATCTGCCCTGCGCTGGTATGCTGCTGCCCGTCAAACACCATGTGCTCGTATACTTCGTCGCTCAGCACCAGAATGTCGGTACCATCAGTTAAACTAGCCAGCTTTTGCATGTCTTCTTTCGTCATTACGGCGCCGGTAGGGTTGTGCGGCGTGTTGATGATGATCAGGCGGGTGCGCGAGGAGATCCGCTTTCGCACCAGGTCCCAATCCACATAAAAGCCTGGCAGCGCGAGTGGCACATAGATCGGAGAGCCGCCGCTCAGGCGGATGGCGGGCGCATAGGAGTCGTAACAGGGCTCCAGCACCACCACCTCATCGCCGGGCTTAACCACGGCCGTAATCGCAGCAAACAATGCTTCGGTAGCGCCACTGGTTACCGTCACCTCTGTGTTGGCGTCAGGCAGGTACCCGTATATTTTCTGTGTTTTCAGGCTGATCTTTTCGCGCAGTTGCGGCATGCCGGCCATGGGTGCATACTGGTTGAAGCCTTCGTGCATATACCGGGTCACCAGTTCCATCAGCGGCTCCGGGCAGTTAAAATCGGGAAATCCCTGCGACAGGTTGATGGCCTGGTGCTCATTGGCCATAGCCGACATAACCGTGAAGATACTCGTGCCTACGTCAGGGAGTTTGCTGCTGGGGTAGTTTATCATCAGAGATCAGGTTGAATGCAAAAGTTTATGCTGCAACGAAATCGCAACGTTTAAGTTTAGCCCAGCAGCCCCTGCACCAACTGCTGCAGGGCAGGCACGGCATCGGCCTCAAACCAAGGATTGCGGCGGAGCCAAAACTGATTGCGCGGTGAGGGGTGCGGCAGCGGCATGTACTGCGGCAGGTATTCGTGCCACTGCGCCACGGTTTCGGTGAGCGTAGCTTTGGCAGACTTTTGCAGAAAATGGTCCTGGGCATACTTGCCGATGAGCAGCGTGAGCTGGATGTTAGGCAGCAGCACCAGCAGTTGCTGGTGCCAGTGCTGAGCACACTCCGAGCGGGGCGGCAGATCGCCGCTTTTGCCTTTGCCCGGATAGCAGAAGCCCATTGGAATAATGGCGACCTGCGTCGTGTCGTAGAATACTTCCGGTTCCAGGTTCAGCCACTGGCGCAGGCGTTTGCCACTCTGGTCGTCCCAGGGAATGCCGCTGGCGTGCACCTTTGTGCCGGGTGCCTGCCCCACTACCAGTATCTTTGCGGTGGCGCTGGCCTGCAGCACAGGGCGCGGTCCCAGGGGTAGGTGTTCCTCACAAAGGCGGCAGGCCCGCACCTGTTGCAGTAAAGTTTCGAGTGATTCCATCAAGTATAATGTATGGCAAAGATACCACCTATCCTTGTGCTTGAAAAAGAAGCAGCCATACTATCCATACTATAAGCGGCAGAACCTTTATACGCGAGAGGAGGATATTTTATACATGCTACAAACTATTCTGAATGGTTGCATGAGTATGGCGCCGCGCCACATACTATACTTGCAGCAAACCGGCCTGACTCAAGAACGCCCCGCTACCAGTGTGGGTAGCGGGGCGTTCTTATACTATATGTTATCGCCTCTGGCGGTCATCGCGGTACTCGTCGCGGCGCCATGGCCGGTCTTCGTTGGGGTGCGGCATGGTGTTATCATTTTGCCAGCGATCGTTGGCGTGCTGGTTGCTTCTGTCAAAATGTACATCGCGCTGGCGCCATACAGGAGGACGTTCGTTCTGCTCCTGCTGCCTTTGCCGGTTAGCTGGCTCCGGGCGGCGCTGGTTGGGCAGCCATTCCTCACGGTTGTGCAGGCGGCCTTCGCCCGGGTATCGGTTTCCTTGGTTAAGGTACCACTCTGCCCCCGGTGGAGAGAAGATGGGAGTCGGATCGCCCCAGCGGCTCCTGAAGTCATTGAAGTATTCTTCCTGGTGCCTTTGTGGTCGTTCCGGTCGTCGCTGGTGCGGGTGCTCCTGGTATCGGGGGTGCCGTGGATCGTTTTCCTCGTACTGCATAACTATCTGATTTGATGGAACAATGAATTTGGCGATTTGTATTAACATGTACGCGCTGATGGAGAGGATGTTCGAACCGCCTGTATGGCAATATAAGTAATTTCGACCAAAAAAGAAAGCCAACCCCGGGGCTGGCTTTCTGTGCTAAAACTAAGCTATTACCAAATTTACTTAATCTGGCGTTTATACGGTGCTATCTGCGGTAGCGTTGGTTCCGGTCCGTGTCGTTATACCGATCGTCGTTGCCCGAATCAGATCTATCGGCCCAACGCGGTCCGTTCTCATAGCCGCGGTCAAAATGACGGTCGCGGAATACCTCGGAGCCGCGGCGTTCGCGGTCGAAGCGGTTGTGCTGGGTATGGTCGTGCGAGGTATAGTTCGGGTCGTCGGAATGCATGATGTCATTCCATCCGTCCTTTACCCGCTCAAAGAAGCCGCGCTTGTCATGCGACGTATGCTCCTGGTCTGGTGTATAACGGCCTTCGCGGTACCAGTTATGTGAGCCACTGCCGTAGCGGTAATCATCCTCTTTGTAGCGGCTGCGGGTGCCGGGGCCGTCCCGCCATACATCGTTGCGGGTATCGTTGTTTATATCGTTGTAATTGCCTGGGCGCTCACCACTTACAAAGCCTCCCTGGCGGTTATAGTTGTTGTTATAGTCGTCGTGGTTGCCGTGGTTAATAAAGCGCTGTTCGTTACGGTAAGGACTGTTGGTGCTGCCATAATGGTCGTCCAGGTGAGCATTTTGGCCTTGGTTGTAAGATGTATTGCTGGCACCACCCCGGGTATAATTGCGGTCATCCTGTGCGCCGCGGTTGCTGGGTCCGGTGTGAAAATAGTTGCCGGCATCCCATTCCCGGTTCTGGTCGCCACGGTAACCGTAGCGCTGATTTGTCTGCTGCTTTTCCTGATCTTTGTTATATAATTCCCGGCCAATGCGTTGGTTTTCGCCGCCCGTTCCATTTGTTATTCCTGGTGTGTTTTCCATAGCTAAGGTGTTTAATAAAGTGAATCTCAATACAATAATTCCGCTGCTGCAGATTTATTTGTACGTTGTTCGGTAGCTATAGTTTGTACGGCCCGCAAAGGCGCAGCCCGGCGCCTGCGAATTTAGCCGAAATAAGTCTGCAGGAGTTCGCGCACGTCGCCCTCGGCGAGCGGCTTGGAAAAATGCTGGCGCACATCCGGGAAAGCCTTCAGCTTCTCAAGGTCATAGAAACTGGCAGAGGAGGTGAGCATCAGCATCACGATCTGCCGTTTTTGCTCCTCCGGAAACTGCTGGTACTCTTCCAGAAACTCAAAGCCATCCATCACCGACATTTTGATGTCTACAAAAATGAGTTCGGGAAGCGGGTAGTCCTCTACGGCGGCAAATGCTTTGTTGAGGTACTCGATCGCCTCCTCTCCGTTGGTTACCACCCGGATGTCCGGGGCAACGTTCATGCGCGACAGCAACCGGTGATTGAGGTAATTGGTTGTTTCGTCATCGTCGATCAGCAGGATCGTATTCAGTGTCTTCATGTTCGTTTGGCAGGCTCGGCCTTCTTTTGCTTAAAGTATAAGTAAAACGTTGTTCCCTCGTTAAGGGTGCTTTCTATGTTAATATATCCGTTGTGGTTGGTGAGCAACCTGTTCACAATGTACAATCCTAACCCGGAACCGTTGACATGGTTATGAAAACGTTTGAACATCTGGAACAGCTTGTTCTGGTGTTTGCTCATATCGATGCCTAAGCCATTGTCAGTCACTTTCAGCTCTATGTACTCTCCCTTCTGCACGCTGCTCAGGTGTATCTCCGGTGTGCGGTCGGGCGATTTATACTTGATGGCGTTGCAGATCAGGTTATAGAGCACACTTTTGAGGCTGGCGCGGGTAAAAGGAACCGCAGGAGCTTCCGAAAAATCAATAGAGATGCGGGCTCCCGCGTTATGGATGCTGTCCTGCACGCTAAGCAGTACATCATCGGTAATTTCCTGCAGGCTAAGTTGCTCTATGGCGCGCCCGCTTGTCTTCTGCACTTTTACGACCTCCGATAGCTCATTGATCGTGATGTGAAGCTGCTGCAGCGATTTGTTGAACATGCGGATCATGCCGGTTGCCTCCGGATCTGCAAAGCTGGCTGTGCGCATCAACTCTTCAAAAATGCCGCCCATGTTGATGATCGGCAGTTTTAAATCGTGGGAGGCGGTGTATACAAAGCTGTCCAGGTCCTGGTTGATACGCTGCAGCTCCAGGTTTTTTTCCACCAGTTCTTCTTCGGCCCGCTTATGGTCCTCTATGTCGGTGCTGGAGCCAAACCATTTCACTATTTCGCCGCTATCATTGCGCATGGGCATGGCCTGGCCCAGAAACCAACGGTAAGTACCCGTAAAGCCATTCATGAGCCGGAATTCCGTTTCATAAAAAGCGCCGGTGCGCAGCGAGTATTGCCAGCGCTCCAGCATGCCCTGCTGATCATCGGGGTATACCAGTTCCAGCCATTCCATTCTGGTGCTTTCCTCTGTTGTTTTGCCTGTGTAGTCTGTCCAGCGCTTGTTAAAGTAATCATGCTGCCCGTCCGCTTCCGCGCTCCAGATTATCTGTGGTATCGACTCTGCCAGAAACCGGAACTTCTGATTGCTTTCTTCCAGGGCAAGCTGTATCTGCTTTTGCTCTTCAATATCCGTGTGCGTGCCGATCCACATGGTCACATTTCCTTCCGCATCTTTTATCGGCACGGCGCGCACCAGAAACCAGCGGTACTGCCCGTTGCTCACTGCTTTCCAGCGGTTTTCCACCAGCAGGGGTTCGCCGGTTCGGATGGCATGCTGCCAGGCTTTGGTGGTAGCTGCTGCATCTTCCGGGTGTATGATCGTGGACCAGCCCCATTCTTTCAGCTCATCAAAGGTGGTGCCGGTATAATCGTACCACCGCTGGTTGTAATAGTCGGTGGCGCCATCAGGCCGGGCAGTCCAGGTCATGAGCGGCAGTGATTCCATGATAACCTTTGCCCAGGCAAGGCTGTCAAAAAGGCGTTGCTCGTGCTGGCGCTTTTCGGTGATATCTTCCATCGCACCCACCATCCGGATAGGTGTTCCGTCATGATCGTGCAGTACGTAGCCTTTGTCATGTATTAGCTTGTAAGTGCCATCGGCACAGCGGAACCTATACTCTGACTCCCAGATATTCTGGCCTGTGCTGATCGCAGCCTCAATACTGGTCTTAACAGGCAGGTAGTCTTCCGGGTGAATCCGGTGCTCCCAGGATATAATGGTGGGCTCTATTTCTTCGTCTTTATACCCGAAAACGGTCTTAAAGCCTTCGTTCCACCAGATGTCGTTGCTGCGCAGGTTCCAGTCCCAGATCACATCGTTGGTGGCCATGGCAATGCGCTCAAATCGCTCGTTACTTTCGTTTACCTTCTGCTCGTATTCCTTCGTCCGGCTCAGGTCCATAACAGAACCCACCAGGCGCAGGGGAGAGCCAGCCTCTGAATAGAGGACATAGCCACAACTGAGCACGTTGGCATACGTATGGTCTGCTTTGCGGAAGCGGTACTGTAGCGAAAAGATACGGCTCTGCGCCAGCAGCACCTCCTGGAATGTCTGGCGCACGTGAGCATAATCATCCGGGTGCGTCAGTGCCTCCCATTGCTGTGGTGCTATTTCCAGGTCTGCGTCTGAGTAGCCGAATAACATTTTATAGGAGCTGCCCCAAGTAAATTTGTTGTTAGCCAGGTCGCACTCCCACGTGGTGCCGCCGGCAGCATTGGCCAGCAGGTGAATACTATCCCGCGAGGCTTTCATTTCGCGTGCGGCCATTATGTGGCTGGTAATATCGCGCACCTCATGTATAATGTAGTTGATCTCACCTGTTGCCTGCAGCACCGGAATGCTGCTCAGGTGCCAGTAGCGGCTCTCAAAGGTGCCGTTTTTGTTACGCACATCATAGCGCTGCTCCGCTATATAGTGGGGCTCTTTATGATTGAGCACATGCCGTAATGAGGCTTCTACGGCTGCCTGCGATCTGACTTGCGTAGTTTCCGGGTTTTCGGGGAACATGTCAAGCAGATACTTGCCCTCCATTGCTTCGCGGCTGCTGTGGGTGGCCTGCAGGTAAGCCTCACTAACAGCCAATACGTGCAGCTCTGGTGAGAGCACCAGGTACAGCCCCGGCAAAGCCTGAAAAAGCTGCTTGAAATCAAGTTCAGATTTCATTGCGGTGGCGTTTATCATAAAAAAGCATGGCGAACAAGTATAAAATTCCGTTACCGGAAAGACGTAAATATAACACACTGGCAGCAGCGAACAGCATGTCGCGCAAAATAGTGGCAATGCTGGCTTGCAGTATGCTGTGTCTGCCAGAGCTTAAGGGCTGCACTACAGCCAGGCGGAGGCGTTTTTAAAGAAGGCGCGAAGGAAAAAGGCTTGCTATATTTTTACAAGCGGCTGCTTCTGGTCGTCTATGTCCGTGTAGGTGCCCATCCAGAGCAAGATCTTTCCTGTCTCGTCGCGTAGAGGCACCCCCTGCTCCAGAAACCATCTGAAGGTTCCATCCAGGTAGCTTCTGACGCGGTATTCTACCTGGTAAAAGCCTGTATTCATGGCTTCTGCCCATTCCGATAGCACCTGGGGCGAGTCTTCCGGATGCACGACATTTATCCAGCCATCTGTCTGGCCGGGCTTCATGCCGGTATAGTTGTACCAGCTCTGATTGAAGTATAGGACCTTGCCACGGGTATCCGCTGTCCAGGCCATCAGCGGTAAAGATTCCAGGAGCGTCAGAAAACGCGTGTCGCTCTCTTTAAGCGCCTGCTCCACCTGTCTGTTTGCTGTCACATCCACCATCGAACCGACGAGCTTAACAGCTTTCCCATGCTTATAGACAAAGAAGCCCTGGTCCAGCATATAAGCATAAGCACCAGAGGCTTTCCTAAACCGATACTCTTCCGACCACATCTTGTTGCCAATAGCTTTGAGCAGGCTTGTGACTGTTTTCTGCAGATCATCCGGGTGTATGCGGGCTGTCCAGGACTCCAGGCTAGTTCCCATTTCTTCGGGCGTGTAGCCAAGTATGGCTGCAACGCCATTGCCCCAGTTTATCGTATCGTGCACCAGGTCATGCTCCCAGTGTACAGCACTAACAGCATCTTGCAGCAGCGAGAGATGCTCTTTTATACTGTGCTGCCCTTCCTGCAACTGAGTCAGCGCTGTTATATCATACTTCTCATGCATGATGTAACATACTTGCTGGTTTTCATCCAGTACCGGGAAGTTGGTGAAGCTCCAATACCGTTCTACAAAAGGGTGATTAGGGCTGGTTCTATCGATGATATCGTACTGAATAGCCGGCATACTATGCGGCTGCTTGTGCTGGAGTACATACCTGAGCGATGCTTCCAGGGCCTGCGCCGAATGGAGCGCAGGATGGGCCGGATTGTCCGGATTGTCCGGAAAAACATCGAAGATGCATTTCCCTACGATCTGCTCCCGCGTTGTCAGGGTTGTCAGCAGATACTTGTCTGTGGCATCCACCACTATAAAATCTGCCGTCAGTACCAGGTACAGCCCAGGTGTTACCTGAAAAAGCTTATCATAACATGGTGGCTGAGAGGTGGTATAAGTAAGCATGTATGGCTGGTGCCGGCTAGATTTTTAAAGATGTAATTAAAGTACAAAAGACAATGTAAAACAATTCATTAGCACTATTTATTGTATGCATCAGTGCAAAAATTAAAGGTAGAGGATACACCGGCTGGCGGTATCCTCTACTTGATGTTGCAGTTCGGCCTTTATGCCTGCTCAGAACAGGAAATCCGTTCAATTCAGGAGGGCACCAGTTCTTTTATCCCGAAGCCCTCAAACACTTGTTTGGCGTCTTTTATACTCCGGATGTCCTCCACGGTCACGATCAGCTTGTGCTTGGAGTCCTTCAGGCGGGAGCGGCGCGAGTGCTGCTGCACATACTTGAGGATATGGCCAAACATGTCGGACTGAAAGTAGGCGTCGTTGTTCTCGGAGGGGATGTAGCCCTTCAGCACCTCTTTTTTAATCGTGAGCTTCTCGAAGCCAAGTTGCTGGGCCTGCCAGCGCAGCTTCACAATGTCTACGAGCTGCTGCACCTGCTCGGGCAGTGGGCCGAAGCGGTCCACGATGCTGTCGCGCAGCTTCTCCAGTTCTGCTAAGTCTTTGGTGCTGTCGAGCTTGCTGTAGAGGCTCAGGCGCTCAGAGATGTTGCTCACGTACCAGTCGGGGATCAGCACCTCCATGTCTGTTTCGATCGTACACTCGCGCACCGGCTCGATGAACTGCTCCAGGTTATCGCCCAGAAACAAGTCGCGGAATTCCGTTTCTTTCAATTCTTTGATCGCGTCGTCAAGCACCTGGTGGTACATCTCAAAGCCCAGATCGGTGATAAAGCCGCTCTGCTCGCCGCCCAGCAGGTTGCCCGCTCCGCGAATGTCAAGGTCGCGCATGGCAATCTTAAAGCCCTCGCCCAGGTCCGAGAACTCTTCCAGCGTGCTCAGGCGCTTGCGGGCGTCGCTCGGCAGGCCGGCCACCGGCGGCGTGAGCAGATAGCAGAAAGCCTTTTTGTTGGAGCGCCCTACGCGGCCCCGCATCTGGTGCAGGTCCGACAGCCCGAACATATGCGCCCGGTTGATGATGATGGTATTAGCATTCTCAATGTCCAGCCCTGATTCGATGATGTTGGTCGATACCAGCACGTCGTACTCGCCGTTCACGAACTTCATCATGCGCTTCTCCAGCTTCTCCGGCTCCATCTGGCCGTGCGCATACGTCACTTTGCAGTCGGGCACGAGGCGAAGTATGAGCGCCGCGATTTCCTCGATGTCCTTGATGCGGTTGTGCACGAAAAACACCTGCCCGCCGCGCTTCATCTCATACACGATCGCGTCGCGGATCAGCGCCTCGTCGAACACGTGCAGCTCCGTTTTCACGGGCTGGCGGTTGGGCGGCGGCGTGCCGATCACGCTCAGGTCGCGGGCGCCCATGAGCGAGAAGTGCAGCGTGCGCGGAATGGGCGTGGCAGTGAGGGTGAGGGTGTCCACATTGATTTTCATCTCCTTCAGCTTGTCCTTCGTCTTCACCCCGAACTTCTGCTCCTCGTCAATGATCATCAGGCCCAAATCCTTGAACTTGACGTCCTTGCTCACGATGCGGTGCGTGCCAATGAGAATATCCACCTTGCCCTCGGCCACGCGCTTGAGTGTGTCCTTGGTATCCTTAGCGGTTTTAAAGCGGTTGATGTAGTCCACCGTCACCGGGAACTGCTCCAGCCGGTCGCGGAAGGTGCGGTAGTGCTGCATGGCCAGGATAGTCGTCGGCACGAGTATGGCCACCTGCTTGCCGTCGCAGGCGGCTTTGAAGGCGGCGCGAATGGCCACCTCGGTTTTGCCGAAGCCCACATCGCCGCACACCAGCCGGTCCATGGGGTGGGGCTGCTCCATGTCAGCTTTCACGTCCTCGGTGGATTTTGCCTGGTCCGGCGTGTCCTCATAGATGAACGACGACTCCAGCTCGGCCTGCAGAAAACCGTCTTTGGAGTAGGCGTAGCCCGGCGCGGCCTTGCGCTTGGCGTAGAGGCTGATTAGCTCGTGGGCAATGTCTTTTACCTTGCTCTTGACCTTCTTCTTTTTGTTCTCCCACTCCGGCGAGCCCAGCTTGCTCATACTTGGCGGGCCGCCCTCTTTGCCGCTATACTTGCTGATTTTGTGCAGCGCGTGGATGCTGACGTACAGCAAATCGTCGTCGCGGTACACCAGCCGAATGGCCTCCTGCAACCGGCCGCCTACTTCCACTTTTTCCAGCCCTGCAAAGCGGCCGATGCCGTAGTCTACGTGCGTTACGTAGTCGCCGGGCTGCAGCGAACGCAGCTCCTTCAGCGTCATGGCCTTCGACTTGGAATGGCCTTCTTTTGCCTTGTGCTGGTAAAAGCGGTCGAACAGCTGGTGATCAGTATAGCAAGTGATCTTAAGGGTCTGGTCGATGAAGCCCTCGCGCAGCGAGATGGGCAGGTGCTGGAACCGTACGTCGTGGTCCAGCTCGTCAAAGATCATGGTCAGGCGGTTGATCTGGCGTGGCGAATCCGTGGCTATGATGTTTGCAAAGCCATCTCCCTGCTGCTCGTGCAGGTCTTTCACCAGCCGCTTAAAGTCTTTGTTGAACGACGGCTGCGGCTTAGCCTGCAGCTGCAGCACCTCGGCGCTTTTGAAGTGAAAGCGTTTGCCGATTTCGATGATGTTATAGTTGTCGAGCAGCTTTTTAAACTGCTTCTGCGTCTGGAACAGCTGCTCCGGGTCCGACACGATTTGCATGCCCGCGCTGCCCGCCAGCATCTTCTCAAAGGCTTGCGAAGCCTTCTCAAAATACTCTTCAATCACATCCAGCGTTAGCCGGATATCCTTAAACCAGATGTTGGTGTTGTCGGGCAGGTAGTCCAGAAAAGCCTCGCGTGTTTCCTGCAGCAGCTTCGTCTGCACGTTCGGGATGATAGAGATCGCCTTCTTCGTCTCCACGCTCAGCTGCGTGTCCGGGTCAAAGGTGCGTATACTTTCAATTTCGTCGCCGAAGAGCTCGATGCGATAGGGCAGGTCGTTGGCGTAAGAAAACACGTCCACGATGCCGCCGCGCACGGCGTACTGGCCCGCCTCGTACACAAACTCGGTGCGCTCAAAGCCATATTCGGCCAGCATCTCGCTCAGGAACGTGGTGTCCAGCTTCTCGCCTATCTTGGCGCCCAGCGTGTTCTCCACCAGCGACTGCTTGTTTATCACCTTCTCCGTCAGCGCCTCCGGGTAGGTCACAATCAGCTCGCCTTTGCCGGTTTTCTGGTTGAGGCGGTTGAGCACCTCGGCCCGCATCAGGATGTTGGCGTTTTCGGTATCATCGAAACTATAGGGGCGCTTGTAGGAGGTCGGGAACAGCAGGATCTCCTTCTCCTCGCCGAGCAGGTTTTTGAGGTCGGTATAAAAATAAGCTGCTTCCTCCCGGTCGTGCATCACAAAGAGCTGGTGCTGCTGGTTTATAGTATAAACGGCCGAGGCCAGCACGGCATCCAGGCTGCCTGCCATACCCTTGAGCTGCAGGCGGTAAGCTTTGTTGGCTTTCAGGCGTTCGGCAATGGTCTGCACCACGCTGTCGAGGCGGTACAGCTCTAAAAAATCTTTAACTTTCAAGAGTATTCTGTTTTAAAACAAAAGTATTTGGACAAAACACGCAAAATAGCTTTAAGCAATAACTATATACATAGCTATTGCTTAAAGCTATTTTGAACTACGGTGTTTAGTCGTTTATAGTCCTTCCATTACAAAGATACTATAACTTCATGTCTTATCAGAACATACAGGAGGGAGAGAAGGTTGCGGTATTTTGCTAGGAGTTGGAGCTATATTTTGCAAGCAAGTCTTAGTTGGATTGATGTCAAGCATGCTTTAAAGCGAGTTGAGAGATTCGCGGATGAGGTCTTTTAAATCATTGCTAACAAGTCTGGAATATAGCCTTCCATAAAAAGCTGTACAATAATGATGAGTGCGTTTACCACGGCTGCATTTAATAGTTGCTCTTTGTTACGCCTCATAGCCACCCCGAAAGCAGCGATTAGGCCGAAAGCAATAGGTATAAACTTAAGTGAGCCGAATATTCCTGCGCCATGTTTCAGCTCCTCCTCTATCCCGCCAGGTCGTAGATAGCCTGTTTCCACAATCCCAAAAATGCGGGTGGTGACAAGCCGAGCCGAGTCCCCTTCGTTCGGATCAAATAGGTAAGGGTATCGGAAATTTTCTGTGATGAGAATCACATTGTCTAAATACGTTTTATGTGGCGTGTTACTATATCTTGTCCGGGCCATCACATAGTGCACTTCCCTGGCAAGTATCTTTTCAGTGTGGCTGGATCTTGGTAAAACAAAAACATCCAGGCACACTATCATCACAAATACTAAACTACAAGCATTAAAGGCCCTGCAAAGCCTGATGACTGAACTTGGGAGTGTGTCTGCATAAGCCATATCAGTGGTAATATAAATCAGTAATACCATAATTTAAAGCTAAAGCAGAATTTCTCGTCTAAGTTAGTTTTTTCAGAAAATACCAGCGGCTGCCTTACTCTAAGTAAGGCAGCCGCTGGTATGTATTTATCTACAGTAGCTTACGCTTTTATGCTGGCACCAATCTGCTTGAGCATGCCAAGCTCGTCCGAGCTGCCCCAGCGTTCTACGATTTTTCCGTTTTCGAAGCGGGCGATCTGTACGCCGCGTGCTTTGATGGATTTTCCTGTGGCCGGTATGCCCATAAAGTCGCCTTGGTGCGTGCCGGTAACGGTGTAGGCAATGGCTACATTGTCTTCGTCGGCTACCATGTGGTCCACGTTTATCTCTAAGTCAGGGAAGGCGCTGCGTAGCGTGGTGAAAAAGTGTATGAATCCCTCCGGGCCCGGGCCCTGGTCTGGTGCGGGGTCATGGTCTACCACACCGGGCGACATTAATTCATGGAACTTCTGTAGGTTGCCGTTGTTGGCGGCTTCCCCAAACTGCTTTTGTGTCTGGATATTATCCTGCTTGCTCATTTCTTTTGTTTTAAGTACTGGCATGTAGTGCAGCACCTATAGTGGCTGCCGCACTTATACTTATATGGTGTACGTACATTTACTTAAATGTTTTACAGCGGCAGCGCACATAACGTGTTGGAGGGAGAATAGTGTCCGCAAGGGAGCAAAGTAAAGCCTTAGCTATCGTTGTTGACTTCAACCGACTGGCCCTTTGTGTTTTAAAATAAAAGGGAAGTAAAACCTGTAACGTCTGCGGCTTAATTTTCAGGCTTTTGGAAGCTGGATTAACTTTTCGGCCAGTTCCAGTATGGTGGGGGCTTTTATCTCGGGCGTTGGGGCTAGCGGATAAAGTACCTTTCCTGGTCGCTCAATGAAAGCGGCCCGGGCCCCGGCGCGCAGGGCGCCCGCTATGTCCCAGCCATGGGCAGCCACCAGCATCAGGTTAGTGAGCGGCACATCCAGCTGCTGAGCGGCAAATTGGTAGGTGCTGCCAGCGGGCTTAAATTTCTCCACACTATCTACACTCAGCATTTGCTTAAAATATTGCTTTAGCTTCACCTGCTCCAGGTGCGGAAAACTTGACTTGCCCGGAGAGTTGGTAAGTGTTGCCATTAAGAAACCTGCGTCCTGCAGCTTTTGGAGCCCCTCCGCAACATCGGGGTGTGGCTTTGTTTCTTTAATCATTTGGAGCAACTCTTTTTGAGTTGCCTCCGGCACGTCTTTCCCAGTAACTGCGGTTATCATTTGCATGGCGGCCTTCCCTACCGCGCTGAAATTGTGGTAGCTATTGGTGCTATTCTCCACTAAGGCGTATTCAAGCAGGTGCGAAAACCACAGCTTAAAAGCCAGTTCATTGCCATAGGCGCTGTTCACAGCTTCTTGCATTTCTGAGAGGTCCAGCAGGGTCTCGTTTACATCAAAAACCAGTGCGGCGGGTCGGGTTTGGGTGTTAAGTTTAGCAGGCATAGCAGCGGGAATTGGTACGTAAAGCATTGTACGCGATTGGTGCAGGAATGGCAGTGTTGTAGCCCAGAAGGGCAGTTTGGCGTGTTAGTAAGTTATGGGCAGAATAGGAATTAATGTATTCATGCTTCTGCTTTTCAGCCGGGGTTTTAGGCAAGAATAACCAACGTCATGTTTTAAGAGGCAGGGCTCTTACTGCATCATAGTTGATGTTAAATTTCGATAAGCCCCTGCAAGCAGATTATTTTTATCTCTTAGCATATTTAGCAAAAAGAGCCTGTTTCTTTTCTGGCATCGAGTTTCTATTATAGGTAAACGGTCTTTAGTACCCGCTCTGCGTTCTTGGTGAGCGGGTACTGCCATTATTATCTGTTGTTTAGGGGCTGCATAGAGCGTCATATGGTTTGCCTACATTCTTTCATGCTCGACAGAAGATTAAGAAGTGGCAGGTAAATCACATAAATAGATTTTTACACTAGTGCATCAGCCAATATTCTTTAGCTTTGCCGGCAGTACTTCACCTTTGTTTTGTAAGTACCGCAAAACACAGGTTGAGATGATGTATAAAAGCCCGGAATCTAGCGTATGACACAACGCACTTATCTCTACAAAACAGGTACCTACTTCTCAGGCGGTGTCCGTGTGCTGAGTTGGATTATGCTGTTAGTCGGGCTGATCTATACTCTGGAAGGCTCCATGGCAGGCTGGCTGATAATACCGGTGGCAGTTGGCTTTCTGTTAACGTACGACATGGTAGAGTTTGACCTGCAGCAGCAGACCTATCGGGAAGGCGTATTGTTGCTGGGGCTCAAGTTCGGCAAAAAGCAGCCGCTGCCTGGGTTTGAGTTTCTTTTTCTGAGGAGGAACAACTATAGCAAACTGATAGAGTCCAGGGCCTCTATGACACAAACACGCTCAGTTAAGTATGACGGCTTTGTGAAACTTGCCAATGGCGAAAAACTGCATCTGCTGCAGAAAAGTAATAAAGAGCCGGCACTGCAGCAACTGACTTCTATCGCTCAGGACCTGCAAGTAGAGCTGCGTGACCTGACCGAAATGTAACAAGCTACAGCAGGCCCAAACCTGGCAGGAAGCTGATCCCCACAAAAATAAAGGAGGCACTATAGCTGTACGCCTGCTATCAGAAACATACTGCAAAGTATAAATAACAGCAGCAACAGCGGGTAAATAAACCGCCACCAAGCTCTAAAGCTTACATTTACCAGCGCGAGTGAGGGCAGCAGCAGCCCCGTAGGCGTCACAAAGCCCATGATACCCATACCGAAGAGGTAAGCATTTACGATCTCCCGGCCAGGCACATTCACCATCACAGCCAGCGCACCCATAATGGGCATGGTTAATACCGCCATACCAGACGAGGAGGAGATGAACAGCGTGAAAACCATAAATAAAAGCAATAGCACGACTACAAACAGCGTGGGTGGCATGTGGCCCACCAGTTGAGCAGAGTGGTAGAGGATAGTATCGCTGATCTGCCCTTCGTCGAGCATGATGGTGACGCCGCGGGCCACGCCAATGATGAAAGCCACGCCCAGCATGTCTTCCGCTCCTTTTATAAAGCGGGCAATAAACACGCTCTCATTCATGCGCAGCAGCAAGGCCAGCAGCAGCGCCGAAGCCAGAAAGAGGGTAGACATTTCCAGAAGCCACCAGTCCAGAAACACCACGCCCGCGATCATAACCAGAAACGTGCTCAGGAAAAGCAACAGCAGCCAGCGGGTGCTGCGCTCCAGCTTCAGATCGGTTGTTTCTTCGGCGGCAAGGGCATCGTGCAGCGGCGCTGCTTTTCCATCATACACGTTTACCAGCGAGGCTGCCGGGTTGCGCTTCACCTTTTTAGCATAGCGCACAATGTACCAGATCGTAAGGCCAGTAGACAGCACAAAGAGCAGCAAACGGCCGTTTAGCCCGTCAGTCCAGTTCACGCCGGCGGCATTAGAGGCAATAATGGTGGAAAACGGATTAGTAAAGGAGGAGAGCACGCCCAGTTGGGTGCCACCAAAGATCACCGCCACCGGCACCAGCAGGTCGTAACCGGCTGCCAGGAAAAGCGGCACCATGATGGGGTAAAACACCAGCGCCTCCTCCGCCATCCCAAAGGAAGAGCCGCCAAAGGAAAACAGAAAGGTCAGGATAATGATGAGCCATGCTTCCTGCCCTTTCATGTAGCGGGAGAGATATGCCAGCCCCTTCACCATAGCGCCTGTTTCATGAAAAACATTCATAAACCCGCCGATCACCAGCAAAAAGAGAACGATGTCAATTGTGTCGGTAATGCCGCGGAGTGGCGCCTGCAGCACATCTACCGGCCCCTGCGCCTTTTCCGGCAGTTGGTGGTAAGTACCCGGTACAGAAACCGGCTTGCGGATAGCTCCCTCTGAGAATTTATTAAGTGGGATTCGGATATGGAGGCTATCGAGGGTATGCTGCGTAAATGGCAGCTGCACCTCGCCGGTGGGCTGCGTTACGGTAAAGGTGTCGCCATGCTCGTAGGAGAGCGTGTTATACTTGCCGGCGGGCAGCAGCCAGGTAGCTACGGCCGCCAGCAGCGTGACAAGCATCAGGATGGTGATGGGTGAAAAAGTTTTTCTATCAGAAAGCATGTGTGCGGAATGAGGCGCTAATTTACCGCATCCCTGGCCATCCTGAAATTTTATTTGAAGAAATCATACCACGAAGCAGCTAGTATAAACTGGTCGTGCCGCGTTACCACTACACTGTGAATTGCCTGCTGCTGTATTCTTATGCTGGTGAACAGAGTGGCAGTTAAGGCTATTCGGCTACTTCTGGAAGGCAGCTGTGAGAAATGCCACAAATTGCCCGTAAAGATGTAAAGCAGATCCGGCAATAGCAGTACAAGACGGGTATGAGGTGTTGCTGGCTGCAAAGTATAAGATCACTGCCAGACTGAAGAATAAAGCGCTAGCGAAGTATGAGTTTATACTTTAACCAGGCAGCTAAAATGAAAGCGGCCCCAGAAGTACTTCTGCGGCCGCTTTTTGCTGTAGGGGAAGGAATCGAACCTCCACGGAGTAGTTAGGCAAAATGTCTTTTTATGCAAGTCAATTTAGCGGCTTTATCCCAAAATCTCCACCCCCGAGAGAGGAGGGCTTGTCTGCCAGTTTCAACACCCTACAATGTGTGCTTCTGATATGACAAACGTACGGAATCATTTATTTGTTTGCAAATTTATCAATAAAATAAATTTATTATTTTATTATTTATAAGTAAAGATGCATTTGTTTGTGTTTGATTCAATATAGAAGTGTGGGCAGTATACATCCTGCAAAAGTATAGATACTTGCTCCTGTAGTTGCTGGCTTGTAGAATCCGAGGAGGGGCAAGTACAAGTATAGCTGGCAACGGCAAGGTGCTGTTTATTGCGGTAACAGCGAACGAGCTAGTAGATATAATGGATAGGTTTTATCCCGACGCCCGCACGGATTATGCTGGTTTTCTGCCGATAGTCGCTCAGGCTTTCAGCATAGCCCTGGTACCATTGGAGCATCAGAAACAGGTTAGGCTTTTTGAAAGGATTATAACTTAGCTGCGCCTGCAGGTTACCTTTCCAGTCCCGGGTGGCACCTTTTCGCCCCGATACCTCCAGCAGCAGCTTGTCTTTTTTGATCGCATACGTATACTTTGCCTCGCCATACCCAATGTAACTGATCAGATCCGGATTATCGCCTTTGTACAAAAAAGGATACCAGGCTTTCAGCGTAATGATGGAGCGCGGCGACAGCACACCGGAGTAGCTGAAGGACACAAAGTTCCAGCTTCGGGAGCCTATCGTATCCTGCCCGTTCGACTCATGCTCTACCTGCAGCGCCAGTGCGCCCACCAGTTCCCCGTCGTGGAGCAGAAGCTTGCCAAGACCGAGCGCCGGATGGAAATTTATCTCTTTAAAAGGGCTGGAGAAGCGATAGATGTTCCAGAACGCTTTTTGGGTATACGCAAGAAACAAGTAGGTCTGCAGCGGAAGGACAGCGTTTGTGAACCGGTATTTTACACTTACCTGGTACTTTACGTCCGCATTTTCTGTGGTGGGCTTTTGGCCAATAGCAGCTCCTGTCACAAAGTAGTTGTCGTCATAAATGCTGATGGGCGGCACCTCCTGCAGCATCTGCTTTACGATCTGGTGATTGATTTGCTTTTGCTGCTGCCCATAGCTGCTGGATGCGACGGCCAGAAGTATAAAAAAGCCAGCTAACCAGGTATACGGTGCTTTACTCCTTCCTGAAGCCATACTGCTGTTCATCAACTGTTACAAATTGTTCAACAACTGCTTTAAAGCTGCTACGCTATTGTCTACGCAGAAGCAGGAGCAGCGGCCGACAACGTGCCAGCCACGGAACATGAGCTGTAGAAAGGGCTTGCAGCAGGAATTTCAGTGTTTTTTTAGGATGGTATCATTACGGCAACTGCCAGCGTAAACTAGTGTAGCATCTTTTGCTACAACCAAGCTGAAAACAAACATGTCGAATATCCCCTTTCCTTTAAAACTGATCATCGGAGTTACCAAACTAAACGCGAACAGGACCAATTATACTTTAAAGGAGCGGCGCGCCTCAGCCAATAGGTTTATGAAGTTTATGGATGCTTTTGCCGGGCTGAAGTCGCCTTCGGTGCAGGAGCCTTACAATACAAGCTTTACGGCAACAGATGGCCATCAGGTCGCACTCCGGGTTTTTACGCCTGCAGGTGTTACCGCGCCGCTTCCAGTGTGGGTATACTTTCATGGTGGCGGCTTTATGGTCGGCAGCTTTGATGTGCGCGACAATTTTTGTAAGAAGATATCGGAACAGTCGCACTGTTTGGTCGTGTCGGTGCAATACCGGCTGGCACCGGAATATCCTTTTCCGCGCGGTCTCAACGATTGTTACGAAGCGACTAGTTGGCTGGCGGCAAATGCACATACACTTGGCGGTGATGGCAGCAAACTGGCTGTTGGTGGCGAAAGTGCCGGTGGTAACCTGGCAGCAGTCGTGTCGCTGATGGCTCGTGACAAAGGAAGCCCCGCAATTCTGCACCAGACGCTGCTGTACCCGTCGCTGGATTTTACTGGCGGTACCAGCTCTATGAGCCAGGAGAACAAAGGCTACCTGCTTACCCCCGAGTTGATGATGGCGTTTGGCCGGGCCTACCTGCCACCAGGTCACGACCGCAAAGATCCCTACTGTTCTCCGGTGTATGCGGATCCGCAAGGTTTGCCACCAGCTGTGATCATTACCGCCGAGCACGACCCCTTGCGGGACGAGGGGAATTTTTACGCAGCAAAACTCCAGGAAGCCGGCATCCGGGTGGTGCACAGAGAGTACGCTGGCATGATACATGATTTTGTGTTGATGATGCCCCGTTTTCTGCAGGAGTCACGAGATGCCATACGGCTTGTGAACCAGGAACTCTGTACTGTTTTTGCAGTGAAGACCGAGTTGCCTGTAGAAGCAGCCGCTTGCGCTCCAACCTTAAAATAGCCATCTTTCCGGTTGAACAGTATAAGTATACCTGCACGATGCATAGCAAAGTACGATACTTAGCAGGTATAGTAGAGAACACATAATGGAAAACAAACAAAAAGAAACTTTTCGGATTCTGGTTCTGGGTATAGGTGGTGTGGGGGGATACTTCGGGGGCAAACTGGCAGCCCGTTATGCCGGTGATGCAGCGGTAGAAGTAGGTTTTTTTGCCCGTGGCGCCCATGCTGCCCGCATTGCGGAAGGCGGCCTGCAACTGCAAACCACACAAGGCGACCTGGTGGCGCATCCGGCTTACGTCACCTATGATCCCACAGCACTTCAGCCTGTAGACCTGCTGATCTGCTGCGTGAAAAGCTATGATCTGGAAGAAAGCCTGCAGCGCGTACAGCCTGCCATCGGCAAAAGCACCATCATTCTGCCGCTGCTGAACGGGGTAGATGCGCCAGCCCGCATCGCACAGCTGTTCCCCGAAGCGCAGATATGGGAGGGATGCGTATATGTGGTGGCCCGCCTGGCAGCGCCCGGTGTGGTAAAAGAAAGCGGTGGCATTGGCCGGTTATACTTTGGGGCTGCCGATGCAGCGGAAGCGAAGCTGCGGCAGGTGGAGCACATTTTCCAGGCGGCAGACTTTCAGGCTGAAATAGCTCTGGACATCCAGCAAACTATCTGGACTAAGTTCCTATTTATTTCTGCCGTTGCCACCGCTACGTCCTACCTCGACACGAGTATGGGTGCGATTGTGGCACAGCCGGAGCAAAAGCAACTGCTGCAGGCATTGCTGGAGGAGCTGCAGGCCGTAGCTCGCGCCAAAGGTATTCTGCTGCCCAACGACCTGCTGCCAACGATGCTCAGCCGTATGGCCAGCCTGCCCTACGAGGCCACGTCTTCGATGCACAGCGATTTTCAAAAAGGGGGTAAAACAGAACTAGAGTCTCTAACAGGTTACGTGGTGCGCGAAGGACAACGATTGCAGGTGCCAGTGCCTACCTACGCACGGCTGTATGCAGCCTTACAGCAACAAAGCCAGGCCAATAAAAGCACCTAAGGCTTCATACTTATACTTAAAATTACGTCGCTACTCTACTGCTGTGCAGCCAAGGTCCGGAGGCAAGCGTTGCAGGCAATGTGCATGTCGTTGGGTATAAAATAAACGCCTCCTCAGAAGTACTTCTGAGGAGGCGTTTTTGCTGTAGGGGAAGGAATCGAACCTTCACGGAGTAGTTAGGCCAAATATCTTTTTATGCAAGTCAATTTAGCGGCTTTATCCCAAAATCTCCACCCCCGAGAGAGGAGGGCTTGTCTGCCAGTTTCAACACCCTACAATGTGTGCTTCTGATATGACAAACGTACGAAATCATTTATTTGTTTGCAAATTTATCAACAAAATAAATGATAATTTTTATTATAGGTAATAAAGAGCTGTTCATACTATCAAAAATGGCATTAATCTGCTCGGTTTATTATCCTGAATGCTGTGCTAGGAGCAATATAAAAGCAGTGTGATCTTTTGTGGCTGCGGGAAGACTAGTATGAAACGAATCCAAGTAGCAGTTGCAGTTCAGGGTATGATAACCGGTTGCTTTAATTGAAGCGACATTTCGTCGAGTTGGAACCGGGCCAGGAAGCTGGCGGCCGTCGTGATGCCCTCCGGCTGCCAACCCAGCACCTGCGCCAGTTGCTGCCATACTGCCCCGGCTTTGATGCCCTGCTTCCGCATCTCGTAAATAGAAAGGGAGTCGTGCGATTTGGAAAGCTTGCTGCCATCTGGCTCGTGCAGGATAGGATGGTGCAGGAAGTTTATACTTGAAAAAGCAGTTGCACCGGCGCACTCGCTAAGGTATAGCTGTGCCGCCGTAGAAGCCAGCAGGTCCTCGCCCCGCACCACCTGGGTAATGCCCATCTGCAGGTCATCGCAAACTGAAGCGACTTGGTAAGCGGGGAAACAGTCTTTACGGCGCACAACAAAGTCGGGCATCTGCTGCGCTAAAGGTACGTGGCAACTGCCCAGCAGCAGGTCCTGAAAAGAGATGACCGTATCCTCCGGAACCACGATGCGCCACGCCGCAGCAGGCGTATGCAGCGGCAGTTGTTTCGGGCGGCAGGTGAGGGGGTAACGGCCATCTGCCGCTAAAGCAGCTATCTGGCTGCGGGAGCAACTGCAGGCATACAGCAGCCCCGCTTCGGCTAATTGCTGCAGCAGCGCATGGTACTGCGGAAGCCGGAGCAGTTGGGAATAGCTTTGGGTAAAATCGCGGGCATCCTGTGGCCCTTCGTCGTAGTCGATGCCCAGAAAATGCAGCGTATCAAAAATGTCCTGCAGGTACTCCTGCCGGAAGCGGGTATTGTCCAGATCGTCGATGCGCAGCACCACGGTGCCGCCTTGCTTCCGCGCCAGCGCCCACGTGAATGCAAACGACAGCACATTGCCAAGGTGCAGGTAGCCGCTCGGGGTAGGAGCAAGGCGGGTTCTGAGTTTAGGAGGCGTATTCAACTAGTTGCTGACAATTACTTTTTGCAAGTATAAACAGGGCGCTTCTTCTCTGCACATAAATCTTTATTGCTATCTGCTCTGGAAAGCGGAACAGGTCTTACATTCAGCTCTGCCCGTTGCTGTTGTAAGATGCTGTATCTACCGGAATGCCGGCCGTATTGATAAACTGCACCTGCTGCCGCGGATAGACAGGTATAATCCTGTTAAGATAGGCAGGCTTGCTCAGCTCCTGCGTGATCTGTAATGTTAACGCGCTTTTCCATTTGCGGCGTTCCCGGGCATTCACGAGGTACCGGATCGTAATGTTGGTCCAGGAGTCCTGGAGCGATAGAAAGGCCTGAGGCTTTGCCGGTACGTGATCGTCGAGACCGGCTCGCTTCAGCAAGGCGGCATACTTTCGCGTGGGTTCGGCCATGTAGCTTCCCAGTATGCTATCTGACACGCGTTCCAGTACGTCCATCGACAGTTTCAGGTCTGATTCATTGGCAACAGCAATCACTAACTCGTCCCAAACAAAAGGAAAATCGCCGGTCAGGTTAATAACTGTACCGGTTAAAATTTCATTATTGGGGAAAGTAACCATGCGTCCGGTCGGTTGCTCGGCCTGTACAAAGCCGGGTTGGTACGGGGAGCCGATCTCCCAGACAGTAGTGGTGAGAAAATCTATTTCATATACATCCCCAAAAACATCTCCCACCTGCACCCGGTCGCCAACGCGGTAGTAACCCTGGAAAGAGTTGAGCAGCCAGCCCGTAAAGCTCTCAATAGGTGTTTGCAGCGACCAGGATAAGGCCAGACCTATCAAGCCAAGGGATCCTAACAGCGCGCGGATATCGCCGGCTACTACGCTTAGTGCCACCCCAATGGCGAGCAGCCACACGGCAATAGACACCAGCGAGATGGTAGCATTAGCACTGCTCCAGTGCCCTAAGGTACGTTGCAGCACGGTTTTAAGGAGCCGCACCACGCCCCAGGCAAGTGCCAGTGTTGCAAAAGCAATCAGTATTTTAGGCAGGTTGTAGAGGAAACCGTTCCACAGGTTCTGCAAAGCGCCGATTGCTTCGTGTGCGGATTCTGTACTTGATTGCGTTGTCAGGGTGTCAGATGCTGTGGTAAGTGCAGTTGTATCTTCGAGGATAGTGGTGGTATCGATGGAACTGGAGACCTCCTGCCCGGCCATATCCTGCGGCGCCAGACCTGCTTCGCTTGGCGCAAATATCAGCATCATAAAGCCTGTAATAGCCACCGCCAGAATAGAAGCCTGCTTGAAATTCTTCAACCTGTTTTCGGCCCCCTTCACAGCCGAGCCGGAGGTTGGTTTCTGCTTCCGGATATTACGACGGCGCCGCGCTGCTGCAGGTGCGCGGTACCCTCGTTCGCCTGCTCTTTGCGGGGTTACACTGCTGCGGTTTTGGGTATTTGCCTGCGTTGTTCGTGTCCTGCTGATCTTTCTCCTGTTGTATGGCATTGTTTACATCGTTTCTGTTAATCGCTTGGTGTCGGGCTGGTAATCTTCTTTCTATACGGAACAAATACGGCGTGTGGGGGCTCTGGTGTAGCAGGTTGTCGTTTTTGCCTTGGCCACCAAGGCAGCTAAGTATAAAACGGCTCTTGAAAAGCATCCTCAAATTATTTACAGGTAACAGATGATGGGTTAATCTTTTAGCAAGGGGCTTTTTTGTTTTTGCTGCGTATTCACTATCTTATCCCATCATAGTACCCGCTACTTCTAAATTTAAAATGCTATCAAGCTCAACCAATACTACTTGGTGTTGTTGGCTGGCTCTGTTGTAGGGCAAAAACAGTATACCTTTTATTTTAAAAAGGCGATGGCTCCGATGCGAGCATTCGTGGAATAAACTAACAGATCGAAGATGCTGAAAATTTACCTGAGTGTGCTTTATGTTTTTATGATCCTGATCGGGTGTTTTGAGAACCATCGTATTTCTGAAACGCAGATCAGCAGCCACAAACTTCCGAAAAATATCGCTTCTGCTGCCTTTGCATCAGCCAAGTATGATTCGCTCACGCAGAAACTGAAATGGCCGAAGGATCTGCAGATCACTACATTCGCTGGTCCCGACCTGACGCCCAGCCCGGCCTGCCTTGCCGTCGCACCCACCGGGGAAGTTTTTGTCGGGGTCGATATGATTGGGTCGCTGGGGAAAGACCCGGGCAAAGGGAGCATCATCAGGCTGGTAGATCGTGACCACGATGGCAAAGCAGACCAGCATACCGTGTTTGCCATGGTCGATAACCCCCGCGGCATTCTATCGCTCGGCGACCAGCTTTTTGTGCTGCATACTATCTTCTCCAAAGAAACCGGGAAAGCAACTGGCATGGACCTGGTGGTGTTTGAGGATAAGGACCAGAATGGCATTGCCGATGGCCCTTCCAAACCCCTCATCGAGCACATCAGCTCCCCTAACTTTTTACAAAGCCGGGGTACCGACCATGCGACCAATGGTATCCGGATGGGCATTGATGGTTGGATATACATTGCCGTTGGCGATTTCGGTTTTCATGATGCCGTAGACCGCTCCGGAAAAAAGTTAACCATGCTGGGCGGTGGCATTGTGCGCGTGCGCCCGGATGGCACTGAGATGGAAGTATACACGCACGGCATGCGCAACATCTATGATGTGGCAATTGATCCTTACATGAATATTTTCACGCGGGGAAACACCAATGATGGCGGTGGCTGGAATATCCGCTTCAGTCATCAGATCCAATCCGGTGAGTATGGCTACCCGGTGCTGTTTCAGAATTTTACAGATGAGATCATCCCCGCCCTGGCAGACCTGGGCGGAGGCTCTGGTACCGGTTCCTTGTTTATGGATGAAGCCACCTGGCCGGCGAAGTATAACCAGGTGCCGATGATGGCAGATTGGGGAAGAAGCCAGCTTTACATGCACCGGGTTACGCCCGATGGAGCCAGCTTTAAGCAGCAGGAAGAGCCCTTTATAGAGTTACCGCAGATTACCGACCTGGATGTGGATGGGTCCGGCAGGTTATACTTATCAGCCTGGGACGGAGCGGGGTATTCTGGTAATCCGGGCAAGGGTTTCGTGGTGCGGGCTGTGCCTGCTAACTGGTCTTACAAAGCGTTTCCTGACCTGCAGAAAGCTTCTGAGAAAGAACTTGCAGCTCTCCTCAAATCGGGTAGCGCGGTGGCAAGGCTGCATGCCCAGCAGGCGCTTTTAAGCCGCAAGAGCAACAAGGCCGCCAAAATTGCCTGGAAAATTGCTGTCGACAAACGGGAGCCACTTTATGCCCGCGTAGCCGGCATTTATACGTATGCGCAGGCCGCTGGCGAAAGTGGTATCAAAAATTTGGTGGCCTTAACGCAGGAGCAGGAAGTAAGAGAGTTTGCCTTGCGCGCCCTCACCGATCGGACAACGCATCTTGCCAGTGTGCCGATTGAGCCTTTCCTCCAGGGGGTGAAAGATCCGTCAGAGCGGGTGCAGGCAGCAGCAATTGTAGGATTAGGGCGCCTGGGCCGGATGGAAGCGGTGCCCGCCTTGTTGCAGGTAAACGTTCCTGCTTCTTTTGCCGCACCGGTCAGGGGAACAGAAGGGCCGCATGCCACCCCAAATGCGCCTGTTATTCCGGCGCACCTGGCAGTGCAGGCGTTAGTAAAGCTGCATGCTGTGGAGGCATGCGTCAATGCCATCGGAACTGAAAACTCCACGCTTGCTCTTTGGGCGTTGCGCTACATGCATGATCCAAAGGCGGTCGACGGGTTGATGGCTGCTTACCAGCACACGAACGATGAAGCGTTCAGGAAACAAATCTTAACTACTCTTTCGCGCCTTTACAAAAAAGAAGCGCCTTACGATGGCTCCTGGTGGTGGAGCACCCGGCCCGATTCACATGGCCCTTACTACAAAGACGTGGTGTGGGAATCGTCGCCTGAAATAGAAAAGTTTCTGAAGGCCGAGTGGAACAAAGCAGATGCTGCCGGTAAAGATTTTCTTACTGATCTCAATGACCGGCACCGGATGGGAATCAGTGAGTTTGGCACGAAAGAAGTCCTGGCCTCCAGCGAAGAAGTAGACGTAGATCTGGAGAAAATCAAAAATCAGAAGGGGCAGGTGGGCAAAGCCTCCATAGAAGACGTGCTGCTGGCCATGGCCAAAATAAAAGGAGACCCGATTCAGGGCAAAGCTCTTTTTACCCGGCAAGGCTGTGTTGCCTGCCACAGCATAAGTAAGAGCGAGACAATGAAAGGGCCTTTTATGGGGCAGATCGGCTCTATTATGAACCGGGAGCAAATAGCGGAGTCCATCTTAAAGCCTAATGCTTCTATTTCACAAGGTTTTGCAACCGTGTTAATCACCACGAAAGATGATGAGAGCTACATGGGATTTATCACAAAAGAATCCGCGGATAAAATTGTGATGCGGAATATTGCGGGGCAGGTGTTCACCATCAAAACCAGCGATATAGGTTCGCGAAAAGAACTGGAAACCTCTATGATGCCGACCGGCCTGGCCAATGCGCTGTCTTATGAAGAATTCGCGTCCCTGATCACTTTCCTGTCGCAACAGAAGAAATAGCTTTAAACACCACCTACCTGGCCATGCAACCTTTGCGTATCCACTGCTTTCAGCATATTTCGTTTGAAAACCTGGGCTATATAGCCGAATGGGCACAACAGCAGGGGCACCAGGTAGCTTATACCCGCTTTGATAAGCAGGTTATACTTCCCGAATTAGCCGGGATGGACTGGCTGGTTATACTTGGCGGAGCAATGGGCTGTGACGACGAAGAGCAGTTTCCGTGGCTGGCACAGGAGAAAGCGTTTATCCGGGAGGCGGTGGCAGCAGGTAAAGTGGTGCTGGGCATCTGCCTTGGGGCACAGCTGCTGGCAAATTGCCTGGGAGCCAGGGTATACCCGCACACGCACCAGGAGATCGGTTTCCGGGAGATCACGTGGACAGCGGCGGCGCAGCAGGATGAACTGTTTGCAGGACTACCGGCTAAGTTAACCGTGTTCCAGTGGCACGGCGACACATTCGACATACCTGCTGGTGCTACAGCCATCGCGACCTCTGAAGTTTGCCAGAATCAGGCTTTCCGGTTGGGGAAAAGTATCGGGCTGCAATTCCACTGGGAGGCGACACCAGGCATTATCCGCAGCATGGTGCAACACGACGGGCATGAACTGGTTGAGGCGCCGTTTATACATCCGGCCGCAAAAATACTGGCAGACCTGCCTCAAGCTGAGTGGCACAAAGACCTGCTGTTTCAGCTGCTGAGCAGGATGGCAACACTGTAGCGGCCGGCAAATTTCTGTAAAACATAAAACTTTATTGGTCCCTTCAAACGTTTTCCGGATAGCTGGCTGGTGCATACCAGCGGCTGAGAAGAAGTATAGCGTAGCAAATATTTAAAATGAAAGAGCAGTTTCTTCTGTTTTATAGTTTACTGGCTGCCCGTTACGTGATCATTGCCGGGGTGGCATTTGTCGTTTTTTATAAGCTTTTCACTTCCAGGTTTGCCCGATTTAAAATCCAGGCCCTCTTCCCAACGCGGCGGGATTATGTGCGGGAGGTGGGTTACTCGTTCTTCACCTTCTTCGTGTTTGCGTTGATAGGGGTGCTGCTGGCTTCACCGGCCACCCGGCCTTATACCCGCATCTACAGCAACATATCGGATTACGGCTGGGGGTATCTGCTGCTGAGCGTGGTGCTGGCCTTGCTTATACATGATACCTATTTTTACTGGACGCACCGCCTGATGCACCACCCGCGCCTGTTTAAGCTATTTCACCTCACACACCACCGGTCAACCAATCCCTCACCATGGGCTGCTTTTGCCTTCAGTCCGTTGGAGGCCGTGGTAGAGGGAAGTATAATTTTTGTAATCGCCGTGCTGATCCCGATCCACTCGGTTGCCATCCTGCTTTTCCTGCTGTTCATGACGGTGTATAACGTGTATGGACACTTAGGCTACGAGATCTACCCCGCGTGGCTGGTAAATAGCCGGCTCGGCAAATGGCTCAACACTTCCACAAACCACAACATGCACCACAAGTATTTCAGGGGAAACTACGGTTTATACTGCAGGTTCTGGGATGAGCTGTTGCAGACTACCCATCCGAACTACGACAAAGCGCTGGCAAGCTTAGTGTATCAGGAGCAGGAAATAGAGAAAGCCCCTACGCCCCGCAACGCACAACTTTAAACTACCAGCCACGGCTTTGCTTCAGGGCGACAAGCTGCGCCAGGTGGTGCTCTCCATGCCAGGCATACAGGCCAATGTGTTGCCGAATACGTTGCGCGCCGTTCACAGGGTGGACAAAAGTGCGGTCCAGTTGCTGCGGCGTAAGCCCCTGGAGCAGCAACACCCAACGCTGGTGCAGGGCTTCCAGCAATATAACAGATAACTGCGGATCGCCTTGGGTGCTGTCTGGCAGCTTGGCCCAAGCCGCCTCGTCATAGGGTTTTATAATAGGTCTGTCTTCGGTGAGGGCAAGCTTCTGGCGGGTGTAGCCATTCAGGTGGCTGTCGGGGAGGTGGTGTACTACCTGGCGCATTGTCCAGCCGCCGGGGCGGTAAGGGGTATCCAGCTGCGCGGCATTTAGCCCCTGCAATACAGCACGCAATTTGCCCGGCAACTGCGCGATGGAAAGTATGTATTGGTTTAGGAGCTCTTCAGAGACAGGGTTATCGATATCAAAGTTGCCAATTGGGTAACGGAGGTCAGCTTGCATAGGCGTCGCATTTAAGGGAGCACTTGTTTAACTGCTATTTATATTTCTGATCAACCTGTAAAGGCAGCGCTACTGCACCTTGGTGACAACAAAGTTCAGGGCGTTGTTGAGCGTATAAAAAATGGTGCGGGTGCCGCCGCTTGGGCAGCAGTTGGCATCGGTGGCCAGGTATACCGGGAAAGAACGGGCAAGGCGGCCATCTACTACCTGATACTCGTCGTGGCCCATATAACCCTGCTGCTGCTCCTGTGGTAAAGCAGGCATGTGGAGCTGTCCCCAATACTTGCTGTCGAACTCATACCCGTAAATTTTGCCGTAGCTGCCGGTGCCCTCGCCGGTTACAAAGATCAGCAACTCCGGCTTTTTGTTGCCATTCAGGTCTGTCACCACGCTGTTCGTTACAATGCCCTCTATTGCCTCGTCAATACGGGAGGGCTGCTGCCCATCGCGCGTAACCTGCACCGCCAGGCTGCGCATGCTGCCCTCTCCCAAAGTAGTAACCAGGAAGTGCATGCTGCCGGCATCCAGCTTTTTTTCATAGCTGACGGCATCTACTTCTGACTTCTGCGGGAGCTCTGCCGGTATACTATCTGTGGCGGCCATGGGAGTTGCAGCAGAGTCCTCCTGGGTGACCTGATCACTGCCGCAGGCTGCCAGGCAAGTCGTTAGAAGGCAGAAAAACGTATAGCAGATTAGTTTCATAGGAGGTGCTGTTTGAGTGCTTCTATAACGGATACGCTAAAATACAGATATAGCTGCCTGGTTGGTGCGTGCCATACTTTAAAACCGGACGATTGTAAGTATACGTATGCTATACACAAGTATAAACATCGGCTGCATCGCTTTTGCGGCATCCATAAAGCACCTGTGCGATTCTGCAGGAGCAGATGGCCGGCGCCAAACATCATCCACTAAATACATTCATATTTATCACATTTCATACTTATGAAAGACTCTACCGCTACAGCACACTATACAGTTTTGATAACAGGCGCTTCCGGCGGCATTGGCCTGGAACTGGCGAGAACATTTGCGCAGCACGGGCACAACCTGGTGCTGGTAGCCCGCTCTGCCGATAAGCTTGAGCAGCTGGCACTGCAGTTTGCCGTGAAGTATAAAGTATACACCAGCGTCATCCCCATGGACCTGACAAAGCCTGATGCGCCGCAACACGTGTTTGATGAACTGCAGCGGAAGGGCATTGTGGTGGATGTGCTGGTGAACAATGCCGGCTTTGGCAACTATGGCTACTTTAAAGATACCGACCTGCAAAAAGAACTGGACATGATGCAGTTGAACATGGTTGCGCTCACCTATCTCTGCAAGCTTTTCCTGAAGCAGCTGCCACAGGGCAGGGCCGGTAAAATATTAAATGTGTCATCTACAGCAGCTTTTCCGCCGGCTGGGCCCCTGATGGCGGTATACTATGCCAGCAAGGCGTACGTGCAGTCGTTTACAGAAGCGCTGGCTGCAGAACTGGAGGAAGATCATGTACACGTAACAGCGCTCTGCCCCGGCCCAACCGATACTGACTTTAAAGAAAATGCAGACTTGGGTGGCTCCGGGCTGTTCAGCAAGCAGTTGGTAGCAGATGCCGCCAGCGTGGCGCAGGCAGGTTACGAGGGGCTGATGGCCGGTGAAGTGGTTGTCATCCCCGGAATCCAGAACAAGCTCACCGCTTTCTCAACACGCCTGGTGCCCCGCAGCATACTTCGTAAAATGGTGAAAAAGATACAGGAAAAGCGGCATTAGCGCGGCTCCTTTCCTGCCAAGTCGTCGCTGTGCAGCGCGCTTTCAGGTAAAGCAGCTCTGATCTGTCATGGTCAGTTGCTCTACGGGGAAATTTAGCTCAGCGGCCAGCTGCACCAGGCGCTCAAAAATACCCCGGCTCAGCGTAGGTTTGCGCGATAAGATCCAGAGGCTCTCACGGTCGGGGGAGCCTACCAGTGCATGCTGGTATTCGGGGTCGAGCTCCAGGATCCAGTAATCGCCTTTGAAGGGCCAGAAGAACTGCACTTTCAGTTTGCTGTTGTTGCTGCCTTCCACAGGAAAGCCTTTGCCGCGGATTTCTTTTACTTTGCCGGTCGAGCCGCCTTTGCGGCAGGAGTTAAGTACTTCCACGTAGCCTTTCGGGTTCTTAGTATACTCGGCGTATACACAATGGCAGCCTTTCTCAAAGCGTTGCGGCAGCTTGGCAATTTCATACCACCGGCCTTGGTAGCGGTCAAGGTCTACTTCTACAGCGGCGTCGAGGGGCGCATACTTGCGGCGCGTGTCGCCGGTTAGTACCAGGGCCGCTGCCAGGGCCGTTCCGGCGCCAATTATGATTTTGGTATTTTTATTCATGTCAAACAGGCTTAAAGCTGTCTGGCCATTTTATAATGTTGGATGGTGCCAAACAGCAAGTATGATTCTTCTATAACCTCATACCCGTTGCGGCGGTAAAAGTTTACGGCATAGTCGCGGGCATGCAGCACCATGGTGGTGGCGCCCAACTGACGGGCGCGGTTGTGCATGTAGTCCAGTAGCAGGTTACCAAGCGCTTTGCCCTGCTGGTCTTGCCGGATGCCCATAAAGCGCAGTTGTCCTTCCGTAGGCGTATTCAGGTGCAGGCGGCAAACACCCACGGGCGTCTCTTTGTCGTTCAGCAACAGGGCATGGACGGCAGTGGCGTCATCTTCCACGCGCTCACTGCCCTGGGGCTGCCCCCAAGGTTCGCGCAGTGTCTGGTGGCGGAGCAGGTAATAGGTTTCAAATTCCTCCGGTGAGGCAGGTTCAATGATTGTCATCTTTTACTTGTTGATTGTTAAATTGCTGCGTTATTAGTGGTGCATTGCTATTGCCAGGGCGCCTTCTTGGCTTTCCGAAGTATAAGAAAGCAGCGCAGGAGGGGCATAAGACTTTACTTCGCTTTATGCTGAGGTCAATCCACCACCAACTATTTAGCAATCAAGCTATTCAGCAGTTCAAAAGTAACAATTTAGCTATTAAACAATTTAACCCTCCAATAAATAAATAACTTTGTGTCTTTTGAAATCGTGTACATCTAAATTAAAAACCTAAAACTATGGCATCTTTCGATATTGTAAGCAAGGTTGATCCGCAGGTAATGGACAACGCAGTAAATGTCGCCCGCAAAGAAATAATGAACCGCTATGATTTTCGTGATACGAAAGGCAGCCTGGAGTACGACAGAAAAGCCAGTGAAGTACATATTACGATGGAAAACGAAATGCGTGTGCAGCATAGCGAGGATGTGCTGATGAGCAAAATGGTAAAGCAGGGCCTGGATGCCACCGCACTGGATTACTCCAAAGACATATACCAGTCGGGTGCTATGGTAAAGCGTGACCTGAAGGTGAAAGCCGGTATCGATAAGGAAACATCCAAAAAGATCATGAAGATCATCAAAGACAGCAAAGCGAAGGTGTCTGCTGCAGTTATGGATGAGATGATCCGCGTGACCGGAAAGAAAATTGACGACCTGCAGGGGGTCATCGCTGCGTTACGCGCCGGCTCTGAGGAGATTGGTATGCCGCTACAGTTTGTGAATATGAAATCTTAATGGCTACATTGCTACACTGTTAAATAGTTGGCTGTAGGCTCCGCTGGTTCTGGTAGAGGTTACCCTAACTATGGGTACCCGCTTTGTTTAGTATTCAACACGTAAAGCATCCGCTAATTAGCAACTGATTATATGGAAATATTCTTTAGTGTGGACACCTGGATCAGCCTGCTGACGCTGACGTTTATGGAGGTCGTTCTCGGCATCGATAACATTGTGTTCATCTCCATTGTAGTAGGGCGGCTACCACGAGCGGAGCAGGGCCGCGGCCGTACCATTGGCCTGATGCTGGCCCTGGTGTTCCGGGTGCTGCTGCTGCTGGGCATCTCCTGGATCGTGAGCGCCAATACGCCGTTGTTTACCCTTAACCTGCCTCTCACAGCCGAAGACTTCCCCGTGTCGTGGCGCGACATAATTCTTTTAGGCGGGGGCTTGTTTCTGCTGGCGAAGAGTACCACCGAGATCCACAACAAACTGGAAGGAGAGGAGGAGCACAGCGAAACCAAAGTATACAGTAGTATGAGCCGCATTATCGTGCAGATCGTGCTAATCGATATTGTTTTCTCATTCGACTCGATCCTGACAGCTGTAGGGCTGGCGCAGGAGGTTATCATCATGATTGCCGCGGTGATCCTGGCGATGGGCATTATGCTGGCTTTTTCCAAGTATGTCAGTGATTTTGTGAATGAGCACCCCACTGTCAAGATGCTGGCCTTGTCTTTCCTGATCCTGATTGGCTTTATGCTTGCGCTGGAAGCTGTGCACGTGCATATTCCCAAAGGCTATATTTATTTTGCCATGTTCTTTTCGCTGGTAGTGGAGATGCTGAATATGAAGCTGCGTAAAAAAACAACGCCGGTGCATTTGCGCCAGAACGAGGTGCTGGAGCCAGATGAGGCACCACAGCAACGCCAGATATAGCATCCCAGCCGGCCGGTAAAGTATAAACAAAAGGGGCCCTACTGCTGCAGGTAGAGCCCCTTTTGTTTGTCTGAGTATACGCTGATAGTTTATAAAAAATAAAAAATAACTCCTAAATTACAGATGGCGTATGCCTGCTTTTAAGCTAAATTCTATGCCTCCGAAGAACCAAAAAATTGCTGCTTTCCTGCTACTGGCACTTACGGGACTGGCGCTGCTGAGCATCTACCTGCTACAGCCGCCCGCCGCCCGACCTGCCAATGCACCGGCGCAGGTGTTCTCGGCAGGCAGAGCCATGCAATACGTGCGGCAAATAGCCCGGACGCCGCATGCCATGGGCACAGCTGCCCACGCCGAAGTACGCCGGTACCTGGTAGCGGAGCTGCGCAAGCTTGGGCTGAACCCGCAGGTACAGGAAGCTGATGTGGTCAATCATCTCGGTGGCGCTGCCGTAGTAGGACACGTATACAACATCATTGGCCGGCTACAGGGGCAGGCTAGCGACGGACAGGCCATACTGCTGGTGGCACACTACGATTCGCAACCCAATGCCCGCGGGGCGGGAGATGACGGAGCCGGCGTGGCGGCCATACTTGAAACTGTCCGCGCCCTGAAACAGGGCAAGCCCCTGCAACACGACGTGATCCTGCTGCTGACCGATGGCGAAGAGTATGGGTTGTATGGCGCCAAAGCTTTTCTGGAGCACCCCTGGGCCAGCAAAGTGGCTTTGGTGCTGAACCTGGAGGCCCGCGGGAACAGCGGCCCCAGCATGACATTTGAACTGAGCCCGGAAAATGGTTGGCTGGCGCGCCAGTATATCAAAGCAGCGCCCTATCCGTTCGTGAGTTCACTGGCCTATGAGATCTACAGCCGCATGCCCAACGATACGGACTTCACGGTGTTTAAAGAGGCCGGTTACAGCGGCCTGAACGCTGCCTTTATCGAAGGCTTTGTGCACTATCATAAGCTCACCGACTCGCCCAAAAACCTGAACCAGAACAGCCTGCAACAGCACGGCAGCAACCTGCTGGCCCTTACGCAGCACTTCGGCAACATCTCGCTGGCACATACTAAAGCGCCCGATACTGTTTTCTTTAATTTTATTGATGGCTGGGTAATTCATTATGGCAAGGTGAAGAACGCGCTGTGGCTGCTGCTGACAACGCTGCTACTGGCAGCAACGGTTCTCGTAGGCTTGCGGCGGCGCGTCATAACAGGCCGGCAGTTGTTGCTGGGCTTTGGGGTATACTTGCTGTTAGTGCTGGTGGTGGTCGGGTTATTTGTGCCTCTTAATAAACTTGTGCTGGCGCTGCTGCCCTATTCACACACGTTTAATGGCGTGTATAGCGCCAACCTGTTTTTTAGTGCTTACTTACTGCTGGCGCTGGGCCTGTTTCTGCTGCTGAGTTGGCTCGCCCTGCGGCGGGTGCCGCTTTTTGCATTATTACTGGGGGCATATGTTCTCTGGTTTATACTTCTGCTGGTGCTTTACCTGGCAGCGCCCATGGCCGCGTACCTGCTCCTGTTTCCTTTGCTATTTGCCACGGCGGGTACATTAGCTGTTTTCCTGCGAAACCTCCATACTACCCGCGTGCGCAGCCTACGCTATTGTGTGGTCCTGCTGCTTTCTGTGATGCCTGCTATCTTCATGCTGATGCCGGTTATACAGGTCGTATTTGCCGTATTCTCGCTACAACTGCCTTGGGGGATGGTGGCGCTGTTTGTGTTGCTGTTAGGTCTGCTGCTACCCTTGCTTCAAATCATAGAGCGCGCTTTTAGCTGGCGGCGCCTGCCTGCGCTGGCATTCCTACTGCTGCTGCTTGGCAGTATAACAGTAGCTTGGGCAGTGGCAGAGCAACGGCCAACTCCGGAGCACCCGCTGCACAGCCATGTAAGCTATTACTTAAATGCGGATACCAATGAGGCGTACTGGATAACAGCCTTCCGGCAGACGGATGACTGGAACCAGCAATTCTTCCCAAATCCTATTGTGGGGCCGTTAAAGGAGCTCTACCCGATGGCCTCGTACCCATACCTGAAAAACAACGCGGAAGCGTTGCCATTGCCCGCTCCCCAAGCAGAGGTGATACAGGAGTCTGAAGTAGGAGATGAGCGGATGTTGCGGCTGCGCCTTTCTTCGGAGCGCAGGGCTGCTCACCTGGAGCTGGTGCTGCAACCCGAAGACACAACAGACCTGGTAGTAGCCGAACTAAATGGCGAAGCGCTGGCTTTGCAGCCAATTCAAACAGATACGGCACCGGTATACTATGTGCGGCTGCACGGATTGCCGCCTATTAAAGATGCCACACTGGTGCTGCGGCTACGGGCAGGGCGGCATGTGCGACTGCTGCTGTACGATCAGTCTATAGGCTTGCCGCAACAGCTGGTTACGCGTCCCCGGCCCGCCAGTGTAGTGCCTGAGCAGGGCCGCGATAGCAACCTGACAGTAGTCCGGAAAAGTTATACCTTTTGATGTGCAGCTGACTGGCGGCGGAAGAGTGTACTTTTGATCTGAAATGGCAAAGTTTGTCAAACCAAAGCGCTTTGGTGCGTATTACTAATACACTTGTAACCGATGCACTTTGTTATGCCTGGCAATAAATTACTGACTTATACCTGCGGAGTCCTGCTGCTATGCCTGTTTTCCTGCCATGAGGCGACGGACTATGAGGCGGAAGCAACCGTGATCTCTGAAACGAGGACCTTGAAAGATGATCCTGCCTTCTGGGATTATGCTGCCAGCAGCAACATGCTGCAAACAGCGCTTGGCCAGCTGGCAATAGAGAAAGGAACTACAGAACAGGTAAGACAATTAGGAGAGCAGTCAGTTAAATTCCACGTCAGGGCATTGAAAAGGTTGAGAGCACTAATGCGTAAGCAAAAACGGATACAGCTGCCCGATAGCCTGGGAGGCGCTGACCAAGGGCTTGTAAAAGAGTTTCAGGCGCTAGAGGGCACTGCCTTTGATGAACAGTATCGCACTTTTTTAATTACCTCCCACACAACACAACTGGAGCGCTACCAGGAAGCAGTGGGCAAAGCTGATGACCAGCGAACACAGGCCTGGCTGCTAGATATGGAAAACCACCTGCGCAAGCAACTTCAGCAACTGGCTACACCACCGGATACTACTACAGCTTTATAAAGTACCTAAACAGCAAGAGGAAGCCACCGGGGCTTCCTCTTGCTGTTCATAAAGTATATTAGTGTTTCAAAGCTGCCTGCGCTGTCGCTTTCTCCTCTTCTTTCTTTTTGTCTTCTTTGCGCTCCGGCGCCTTCCAGTCCTGCCCTAACGTATACTTCTGTATCCATTTGATCTCTTCCAGGTCGCGGATGCGCTGGTGGCGCGGCTCTTTGAAGCCATGCGGCTCCCGCGGAAACTGCACGTAGCGCACCGTTTTGCCCATATCTTTCAGCGCCGTAAAGAACATCATACTTTGCATCTCAGTATCCGTCACATCGCTGGTGCCATGGAAAAGAATGGTTGGCGTCTGCACGTTTTTAGCATTGGTCAGCGCCGATTTCTGACGATAGCCTTCCGGATTCTCCCAAGGGGCACCCTTAATGTACCACAAGCGCACGTCATGGTTAAAGCCTACGCCATACTCCGAAGCCCAGTCTGACACCATCGCTCCCAACGAAGCTGCCTTAAAACGGTTTGTTTTGGTGATGGTAGTGCCTCCCAGAATGCCGCCATAGCTCCACCCCCGAACGGCCATCTTGTTCTCATCTACTAGCCCATCTGCAATCAGTTTGTCTACGCCGCTCATCAGGTCTTCGTAGTCGCCGTTGCCGATGTCCTCCATGTTGCCACGCAACAGTTCATCGGTGTAGCCGCTGCTGCCGCGCACATTAGGGGTTAGCTGCACATAGCCCAATCCTGCCCATACATGGTACGCCGGGTTAAATGAATTGGTAAATGAGCCCGCCGGACCACCGTGAATGTGGAGCAGGAGCGGATACTTTTTGCCCTTCTGGTAATTGGGTGGCAAGTATAGCATACCTTCTACCTCCAGTCCATCCTTGCTCTTCCATCGGACTACTTCGGCTTGTGCCAACTGAAGTGAGTCTGCAAAGCGTGGGTTCAGATCCGTTAGCTTGGTTGGCTTGAATTTATCTATAGCCGTTACATACAGGTCTGTAGGTGTTTTATAGTCGCTGAAACTGAGAACAGCTTTGCTGCGGTCAGGTGTTATATCAAGCATGCGCCAGGTGCCGGACTTATTACTCAGATTTTTATAGTCGCCTTTGGCCACATCTAGGCGGTACAGATTCGAATTGGTGCGCTGCTGCCCCGAAAAAAGGATAGATCGGCCATCGGGTGCCCAATAGTAATTGCCAATGCTGCCGTCAAACTTACCTGATACCTGTCGGTACTGTTTGGTAACCGGTTCCATCACCCACAACTTGTCGTTGCGGAGCTCCCAGTTCTTATCGTCGGCGGCTTTATAGGCAAAGCGCTTGCCATCCGGCGCCCAGCTCAGGTCACTTTCGGGGGCTTTGTTACTGGTTAGCTGCACGGTGGTCGTGTCCCCGGTGAGTTGCAGTAAGTATAACTCGGAGAAGTTGCGCTGGTTGCGGCGGTTTTCGCGGCGGCCGGCATACACGATGCGCGTTCCGTCTGGCGCTACATCAAAATCGCTGATCAGGAGTTCACCCTTTGTTAATTTCTTCTCTTTCTTAGTGCTGATATCAAACACCCAGAGGTTCTCCCAGGCACCTTCAGTCTGGCCATTGGCGCCTTCATCTATAAATACAGCATCGTTGCCATCTTTGTAGAGCTTTTGTTCCGTTTTGCTACGTGGCACCTCGGCAACAAAGTATAAGCTTTTACTGTCTTTGCTCCATACATATTTGCCTACGCTGCTCTCGTGCTTGGTTAGCTGTACGGCCTCTCCGCCAGTAGTAGGTAGCAAGAACAGTTGCTGCTTTTCGTCTACTTTACGCTTCAGTACCACATACTTGCCATCCGGAGAGTAGGAAAGGTCAGTGCCACCCTCTTCGCCCAGGTACTGGTAATTGGCGCCACCGTTGGCCGACACATGCTGATAAGTGGTTTCGCGTTTATTCTTTTCCCAGTTCAGGTCTGATTTTCCATAAATAACGGTTTTGCCGTCCGGTGATATGATCGCGCTGCCTGCTTGTACCATATCCAGGCTGGCGTCGGTTGTCATCGGTTGTTTTTGTGCTTTTGCCGAACCGCAGGCCAAAGCAGCAGACAGCAAGAAAAGCAGTTGCTTGTTCATAAAGTAAATGTAGGTTAGATAGTATGGGTTAGTATGAAGTATAAAGATAAGAAAGTATCAGGAAGTTCAATCTGCGCTGCAACAGCAAGTTAGTTTAACAGCTTGGCCGGTAACGGCTGTTGTTTAGAGGGTAAAAAGCAGCGCAATAACTGTTCTGCACAGCCTTATCTTGTGCTCTGACAACTACATTTTAAAGGGGAGAGATCCTGCTTTCGTAGCACATTGTGCCTACATACTTATTGTCCAATCGCTGAAAGTATGATATATCTACCGGAATGTGGATGTGATGTCAAACGTTGGTTGCGTACTGTAGGTATTGGCGTTTAAAAGCAATAGGAGTATGGTATGCAGCGGGTATAAGTAAAGTATACATCCAGGTTTAGGATTATACTTAAAGCCGTTGCTACATGGCAAGTATAAAGTGTGGGATAGCGCCTGTTACTATTTCCAGAGTTCGGAGGCTTTGCGGGCCATCCGGAAGAAGAGCTCTTTTTCCAGGCCGGCTACCTGGCGAGCTTCCACTTCGTTGTACCCGTTTTCTACAGCATTTAAGTAATCATAGTATAGCTGCGCCAGTTCCAGCGAATCGTCTTCGAAGCATTCGGCCAGGTCTTCCTTTACAAGTTTCTCGGGCTCAAAAATTTTGGAGGGATAAAGCTTATCGAGCTGGTATATGATGTATTTCTGCTGCGTTTTGTTTGGCTTGCCGCCAAAAAGCTGCTCTATCGGCAGGTCATCGTCTTCATCATCATACTCCTCGAAATCATCTTCTACTGCGAGCGGCTCATACACCACAATGTCGTGGCCGGTCAGTTCCAGGTACTCGTCAAATTGCTCTTTTACCGGAATAAGCGTGGGGGCATCGTAAGGCTCGTTCAGGATGTTGGCCATGTGCAGGGCAATCTCTTTGCCCTTATCGCCGGCCGCAATCAGGATTTGGTTGAACTGTGTGAAATCACAGCCCAGGTACACAAATTTATACTCATCGTCCAGCACCGTAAAGCACCACAGCGTTATGAACTCTGTGTCATCTATTACGACAGTATCGATGTATAGCTCGTTTATCTGTATGTAGTGCGGCGAATATTCCTGAGCATCCATGAGCTGTTCCGGTTATGTATTTACAAGTGATAATAGCTTCCTGAACGGCGCAGTACAGGTGCTAGTAGTTATATACGCATATTTCGGGCGTATGGCAGACTTTCTATATATAAAGTTTGCTGCCAGATTTAATCATCGTTGCGGAAAAGGTAATAAATGATAGCTCCAAGTATAGTTACAGCAATACGTATAATCCAGCTTGTGGTTTCGCCCCATTGGCCTAACCAATTTAATACAAGCAGATTAGCGCCCGTGAACTGAAGAAAAAGTGATACGAGGCCGGCGAGAAACAACAGGAGTCCCAGAAATTTCATATATAAAATGTTAGGGTGAGAATGCGCGCTTTATGTATAGTGTATAATAAATATACAAAAAATAGTTTATTGCACACTAATTATTTATGCAAAGCTACGCTCCGGTTATCTGTCACAGCAGCTTTGTATTACCCAGCAGGTTATTTCAGGACCAGATGCGCTGAATAAAGGCTGCTGCATTACGATAAGCCAGCTTCTCTAATTGCTCTTGTGGCAGTTGCGCTTTTAGTTGCTGCAGAATATGGGTATAGCTGGTACCAGCCTGGCTATGCTCTTGAAAATAGTAAGGGAAACGGTCTTTATCCGGTGAGTCGAGGAAGTAGAAGTAATCTGCCCCGAAGCAAATGTTGTCCTGTGCCCCTTTGTCTAGACCGTACAGGATATGGTGCAGCAGTGCCTCCGGGTCTTCTTCATGTAGGAAAGCCCGCAGAAAGTTCATGCCGATCAGGCCTTTGCGGCGGATGATCTCCTGTGTCAGCTCGTCGGGCAGGTTGCGGTTGTGCTGCCATACCGGCCTGAAATTGGAGTGGCTGGCAATGAGCGGGATGTCCAGCTTTTCCACATCAATGTGCGTGAGGATGTCGTGCGCCAGCGCGTCGGAAGTATGGGAGAGGTCCACGCAGATGCGGCGGCCGTGCAGGTAGTCGAGCAGCATGCGGCCATCGGACGTAATGCCCTGTGCCGTGTTGTTGCCGCCACCAAAGCGGTTGGCGGTGTGGTGGGTAAAGCTGATGTAGAGCAAACGGCCACAATCCTGAATGATCTTTTCGAGGCGCTTAAAGCCATCCTCCAGCGGTTCATTTTCCTCGCAAAAGCCGGCAGCATTTTCGATGGCGGCCACCATTCCCACGCCTTCTTTGTTTTTTAGTGCCTGGTGCAGGCTCTCCACATCTGTTACCGCTGTCAGGCAGTTGTCTCTTTCAGCCAATTGCTTAAACATTTCGCTTTGCAGCGCAGCATAGCGGGTGCTGCCGATCTCCGTGGCAGAGTAAATAGCCATTACCTGCAGCTTCACGTTGCCCTCTGTTAAGGCAGGCAGTGCGCAGCCAATCTCCTCTACCTTGTTCATGTCTGCGTTCGGCACATCCGTTAAGTATACTAGTAAGTCGCAGTGCAGGTCGATGATGGGGAGGGGTTGGTTCATGGTGCTTGTTTTGGTTAGCTGAAGATACGGAGAAAGGGCAGAAAGTGGTTTAGAGAAGGACTGGGATATGGAGTTTAGCTCTTGCTTTAAGTACATCGCTATACTTAAGTTGCAAAGCATTCTGCCAGCTTTCGCCTCGCCGGCAGAGCCTTATTTTTCTCCTTGATGAGATGAATCACCCCGCCTGCGGCACCCCTCCTTACAAGAAGGAAGGGAGTGCAAAAGAATCAAGACTCTCCAAATCGAGGCCCCCTACCTCTACTCGCTGAACGCTCGAACAGTGGAGTGGCATAAAGTGCACCTGGCAAGCTGTTCAGCTCTGTAGCTTTCTACAAAAGATGTTTAACAATTCAGATAAGTATGATGCATATCTATCTCCCCCTCTTAGTGATCGGAGAAAAAGCTTTCCCAGTTTTTCCGTGAGGCGCCTCGAGAGTTTCCGGTGACGAGCTTCAGCGAGGCAGCCCGAGGCACGAGGGCAGGAAACGAAAGCAGCGCCGAGTGGGAAAACAAGCCCTCGCAGGCTTGGAGCGCAAAAAGCCAGCGATGGAAAAGGCAGGCTATGAAGCCGAGGGTAAGCTATAAAACGCCAGGTTAGACAATTTTTACTACTTTGTTAATACCCCATCTCCTCATCCGGTCCTTCCTGCTGCGCATCTTGCTGCTTCTTGTTACGTGGATTATTATCGCTGTTGATGCGGTAGGTGAAGCCGAGGTAAATGATGCGGCTCTGGCGCCTGAACTCGTTTTCGCTTCGGAAATCCGGGCTGGAACTGACAAACCTGAACTGGCGGGTGTTAAAGATGTCTGACACGCGAAGCGATACGGTCGCTTTTTTGTTGAGCACGTCCTTTTTTACGCCCAGATCAGTGCTGAACATCTGCTCCATGCGGCCTTGTATGGTAGCCATCGGCGCGCGGTAAAAGGCAGACAGCTGAATGTCCATGTTCTTCCAGATGGTGGCGGTGGTAGTTAATTTCGCATCCCAGCTAAACTGGCTGCGGCTGAGCTCGGTGCCCCCTTGAATGTCGTTCAGGTCGGTTTTAAAGCCTGAGGCACTGGCGTTCATGCGCCACCATTTAGTAAAAGCCTGCGTTAGGGCCAGCTCCACGCCGTAAGAAGCGTTGCTGGAAAGGTTAATGAATGTGGTTTCTGTCCGGGTAACCGGCTGCCCCTCGGCGTCCAGCACGGTGTTCGACACGCGGTAGCGCTGGATCTGGTCGTTGGTGCGGCGGAAGAAGGTGGTGAAGTTAAAGGAGGAGTTGCCCCAGTAGTGCAGGTAGCCCAGCTCCAGCGAGTTGATGAACTCCGGGTTGAGGCGCGGATTACCATAATCCACATCATATGGGTCGGAAAGGTCTACAAAAGGATTCAGAAAGCGGCTTCGGGGCCTGTTGATGCGGCGGCTATAGCTGAACTGCAGTTTATTGTCCTTATCAAAATCGTTGGTGATGAACAGGGTCGGGAACAGGCTGAAGTAGTTGTTATGGTATACCTGGTCCTGCGTGCGCTGGTCTGATGTGGTAAGCGTTTGCTCGGCCCGCACACCAAACTGGTAGCTTATACTTTTAAACTTGTTGCTGTAATTGGCATAGAGGGCGTGCACCTGCTCGTCGTATACAAAGTGGTTGCTCTGGTCGGTGTTGTATACATAGTTCCCAATGTCATAGTTGTAGTCAAAGAACCGGGAATCTTCATCCAGGCGCTCAAAGGTGCTGCGGTAGCCGGCCTCCAGGCGACTGTCTTCAGAGATAGGCCGCACAAAATCAGCCCGTGCCGTAAACCGTCTGTTCGCGTCGTCAGTTAGTGTGTTCTGCAGCAAAGGGAGATCATCCGAAACCCCGTACTCCTGCCGGTAGTTGCTTTCCTCGTCGTCTACGTTGGTTGTGTACACCAGGTCTGCTGTCAGTTCCTGCCCTTTCCGGTCAAAGGTCTGGCGGTAGCCCAGCGTCAGGTCCATGGCCTTCTCGTCTTCTCTTTCGGAAGTATAGCGGTAGCGCGTACTGGTCAGCTGCTCCTGCTCGTTCAGAAAGCGGTACAGAATACTTTCCGTGTCTTTATCGGTGCCCGGACGGTACAGTGCTGAGGCCGACAAGGTATGCCTGGGGGTGAGATAGTAGTCGGCGCCGAAACGGAAGTTGTGAGAAACATCCGAGCTGTTGCGGTCGCTTTCCTGCCGGCGGTAGCTGATGCTGTCTACCTGCAGCCCGCTCTCGTCCCGATAATAGTTGGTGGTAAAGCTGTTGCGGGAGCCTGGCCGCTTGCGTTGCCGAAAGTCATAGCCCCCGGTCAGGGACCATTTATCGTAGCGGTAGTTCAGGAAAAGCGAAGCGTTATAGTTGTCGAAGGTGCCCGCCGTCACAGAGGCAGATCCATTGATGCCTGGTTTCTTCTCCTTTTTCAGTACCAGGTTGATAATGCCCGAGGTGCCTTCGGGGTCATACTTGGAGGAAGGGTTGGTGATGAGCTCTATACTTTCTATCTGATTCGCCGGTATCTGGTCGAGGCTCAGGTTTGATAGCGCCGTGCGTTTGCCATCTACCAGAATAGTCACATTGGAGCTGCCGCGCATGCTCACGTTGCCGTCGATATCTACCGTAACAGAAGGAATATTCTGCATTACCTCTGCCACTGAGCCGCTCTGCGCTGCAATGTCTTTGCTCACGTTCACCACTTTTTTGTCGAGGTTATACTCCACCAACTGGCGCTCTGTAGTAACCTGTACTTCGCTGAGCTTGGTAGCCGATGCTTTCATCACTACCTGGCTCAGGTTTATCTGCGGATTAGCTGCCGTCACGTTGATGTTCGGCACAAAGCGGCTGGGGTAGCCCACCAGCGATACGCGAAGTATAAACCGGCCATAGGGCACACGCTCCAGCACAAACCTGCCTTCTATGTCAGAAGTAGCACCGGTTACAAGGCTGGAGTCCTGCGTAGTGAGCAGCACCACGTTAGCAAAGCCTACAGGAGCATTAGAGGTTCCCTGTACCACTGTGCCTGCTACACTACCACTGGCCGGAGGTTGATTTTGGGCCGGAAGCAGGTGCGGTGTAAGAAACAGGAAAAGTAAGAACGGATAAAGTTTTGTATTCATAGTTTGTAGGTTTTGCGGGTACATCGAAATAAGATGCCTGCCGGGCCAGGAGCTTTTAGCAGTAAAAGCCATAGCCCGCGCATCATCTAACTATTTGAAATTGCGGTTTACAGAAGCCATGCAAATGCCACGGCGGAGTTAAAATGCAGCCTGAATAAACAGGAAAATCACCGCGAAGCTGTTGCACTTACTAAAGAAGTAGGACAGAGGAAGCCGGCATAGGTTTAATGCGATGGTAATTTTTATGGCGAGCCCCCGTGTTTTAAGGGTATGTGGCAAGCTGTAGGAGCGAACAGGGTGTGCCAGGAGAGCGGACTTAAAGTATACCTTTATACTTGTTGTGCCAGCGTTTTGCTCAGGAAGTCCCAGACTACCACCCCGGTAGCTACCGAGATGTTGAGCGAGTGCTTGGTGCCGAACTGCGGAATTTCCAGCACCACATCCGACAGGCTCACCACCTCCTGCTCCACGCCGAATACCTCGTTGCCCAGCACAAAGGCATACTTTTGCCCCTGCTCCGGCTGAAAGTTATGGAGCATGGTGCTGCGCTCGGCCTGCTCCACCGAACATACTTTGTAGCCATCGGCCTTTAGCTGCTTTACCAGTTCCAGCGTGTCGGGCACATGCTCCCAGTCTACTGACTCCGTTGCGCCCAGGGCTGTTTTCTCGATGTCGCGGTGGGGCGGCTTGCCGGTAATGCCGCAAAGGTATACTTTTTCGGCCATAAAGGCATCGGCCGTGCGAAACACAGAACCTACATTATTCAGGCTCCGAACATTGTCGAGCACCAAGACTAACGGTATTTTTTTCTTATTTTTGAATGCCTCAACCGAGTCGCGGTTCAGGTCGTCCATCGAAAGTTTGCGCATTTCTTTGAGATAAATGACACAGGCAAAGTATAACGGATTTTTATGGAAGCCTGTGTTGTTACAAAGGTCCGGCAGCAAAAGCAGAAATCAAACTCTTGCGAAAGTAAAAGGACCGCATGGCTACTAAGTTGCTCCGGTGCAGCAAGTATAAATTCCTCCTTGGCGGAGGGATAGGGGTGGGTAACCATCCGTTATTTATAATTCAGCATTCATTACGAAGATGCAACAGCATCCGTCAAAGTATAACCAGGTATGAAAGGAGAAGATAAAGGCACCGTTACCCCACTGATGAAGCAGTACAACGCCATTAAGGCGAGGCACCCGGGGGCGCTGCTGCTGTTCAGGGTAGGAGACTTTTACGAAACCTTTGGCGAGGATGCCGTTAAGGCGAGTAAGATACTGGACATCGTTTTGACCAAGCGCGGTGCGGGTTCGCCTTCTGAAGTAGCGCTTGCAGGTTTTCCGCATCATTCCCTCGATACGTACCTGCCCAAACTGGTACGGGCGGGCGAGCGCGTGGCTATCTGCGACCAGCTCGAAGATCCTAAATCGGTGAAAGGCATTGTGAAGCGCGGTGTGACGGAGCTGGTAACACCGGGCGTTTCCTTCAACGATCAGGTGCTGGAGAAGCGCAGCAACAATTACCTGGCCGCCGTACACTTTGGCAAAACCGAAACAGGCATTTCCTTTCTGGATATTTCCACCGGTGAGTTTATCACCGCGCAGGGCGATAAAAATTATATTGGCAAGCTACTGCAGAGCCTGGCGCCGGCCGAGGTGCTTTTTTGCAAGCGCGAGAAAGAGATGTTTAACGACCGCTATGGCCCTGACTTCCGCTACTATGCGCTGGAGGAGTGGGTGTTTAAGTATGATTTCGCCTATGAGTCGCTGACGCGCCAGTTTAAGACCACCTCGCTTAAAGGGTTTGGTATTGAGGGGATGCATGAGGGCATCATTTCGGCGGGTGCTATTCTGCATTACCTCTCCGAAACGCAGCACCACGAAATCAGCCATATTGCCACTATCTCCCGCCTGGAGGAGGACAAGTATGTATGGCTCGACCGCTTTACGGTGCGTAACCTCGAATTGCTGTTTCCGCAGCACCAGGAGGGAGTGCCCCTGATCCAGGTACTCGACCAGACGGTGACGCCTATGGGCGCGCGCCTGCTTAAAAAGTGGGTAGTGCTGCCGCTGAAGGATGTGGCACAGATTCGCCGCCGCCTCGACACGGTGGAGGCGCTCATGCAGCACCGCGAGCTGCTGGACGAGCTGACGCAGCACCTCAAAAGTATAAACGACCTGGAGCGCCTCATTTCTAAAGTGGCAGTGCGTCGCGTAAACCCGCGCGAGCTGGTGCAGCTGGCCAAGGCACTGGATGCTATCGTGCCGATCCAGACCTCGTTGGCGCTAAGCGATATTCCGGCGCTGCAAAAGCTGGCGGCACAGCTGGCTCCCTGCGACGGCCTGCGCGAAGAGATCAAGAACACGCTGAAGCCAGAAGTGCCCCTGCTTGCCAACCAGGGCAACATGATCAACGACGGGGTGGATGCCGAGCTGGACGAGCTGCGCAGCATCGCCTTCTCCGGCAAAGATTACCTGGCGCAGCTGCAGCAGCGCGAGGTGAAGAACACCGGTATCAGCTCTCTTAAAATTGCCTATAACAAAGTATTCGGCTATTACCTGGAGGTAAGCAATGCGCACAAAGACAAAGTGCCCACCTCCTGGATCCGGAAACAGACGCTGGTAAATGCGGAGCGTTATATTACCGAAGAGCTGAAGACTTACGAGGAGAAGATTCTGAACGCCGAGGATCGCATCTATACAATAGAATATAACCTGTTTAACGAGCTGGTACTTCAGGCGCTGGATTATGTGGCGCAGGTGCAGCAAAATGCCAAAGTGATCGGCGTGATCGACTGCCTGAGCTCCTTTGCCTGCATTGCCCTAACCAATAAGTATGTGAAGCCGGAGGTGAGCGACAGCCATGTGCTCGACATCAAAAAAGGCCGTCACCCGGTGATTGAGAAGCAGCTGCCGTTGGGTGAAAAATACGTGCCGAACGACATCTTTCTGGACAACGAAACGCAGCAGATCATCATCATCACCGGGCCGAACATGGCCGGTAAAAGTGCTCTGCTCCGCCAAACGGCCCTGATCGTGCTGATGGCCCAGATCGGCTCTTTTGTGCCGGCAGAGGCTTCCAGCATCGGCATCATCGATAAAATCTTTACCCGCGTGGGTGCGTCGGATAATCTCTCCAAAGGCGAATCAACCTTTATGGTGGAGATGACGGAGACCGCCAGCATCCTCAACAACCTCTCAGACCGAAGCCTGGTGCTGATGGACGAGATTGGGCGTGGCACCAGCACCTACGACGGCATTTCGATTGCCTGGGCCATTGTGGAGCACCTGCACAACCACCCCAAGTATAAAGGCAAAACGCTGTTCGCCACGCACTACCACGAGCTCAACCAGCTGGCCGAGGACCTGCCGCGCGTGAAGAATTTCAACGTGTCGGTGCGTGAGGCGGGGGGCAAGATTCTGTTCATGCGCAAGCTGGTGGAAGGCGGCAGCGAGCACAGCTTCGGGATACATGTGGCGCAGATGGCCGGTATGCCCAACAGTGTGGTACTGCGTGCCAACGAGATCATGCACCACCTGGAGCAGGAGAAGGTAACCGAGCAGGCGCCGGAGCAGAAGATGAAATCGGCTCCGAAGAGTAATTACCAGCTCAGCATGTTTGAGCTGCACGACCCGCAGCTGGAGCGCATCAAAGAAGCGTTCGACAAGCTGGACATCAACACTATTACGCCTGTAGAAGCGCTGCTGAAGCTGAACGAATTAAAACTGCTGCTGGAGAACAAGCAACGCGAGGCGGTGAAGTAATGTAGTGCTGTAAATTTTCTGACTGATTATCAGCTTAAACGAGCGGAGTGGCAGATTTTTTTTAGGTCACCTATTGACAAGTCAGTTTTTGTCTCTATCTTTGCATCACTAAATCACTACGGCGGTTTGGTAAAACAAAAAAGCGGGAGTAGCTCAGTTGGTAGAGCGCGACCTTGCCAAGGTCGAGGCCGCGGGTTCGAATCCCGTCTCCCGCTCCGCGAAAAGCTTAACAAGAAGACGTTGTGATAAACAACGTCTTTGTTTTTTGCAGCTATTGCCTCAGGAAACGTGCCTGAAGCTTGCCGGGATGGTGGAATTGGTAGACACGCAAGACTTAAAATCTTGTGGACGCAAGTCCGTGCGGGTTCGATTCCCGCTCCTGGTACTAATGAACTTTAGCGATATTAAATCAATCAATGGAAAAGCCCCGCTTGGATTTCAAGCAGGGCTTTTCCATTGAAGTGCTTCTTTGATTTCTGGCGTAGAATAGATCTCTGAAATTTGAAAGTAAGCATAATCAATTCGTGCCAAGAAGCTTATGCTTAATTAACCTTCCAATATCGTGTAGCGTGGCTAGGTTGTTCATTTCCAGAGGTGGTCCAGAGGGACCCGGAGTTGATAGATAAACTTTTTTCTTGCCCCAGTACTGTATTGTGGCGTTATTTACAAGCAAGTCTTTTTCCTCTGGCTTATTGGTAAGGTCAAATATATAAAGGCTTTTCGGCATCTTGGATAAGGGTTTGACAATACAAACATCACATTCAGAGTCTCTCAAGTAAGCATAACGCGTATTAAGCTCATCATTAAACTGTGCGGCTTTACCAGATAAGAGGTCAAGATAGGCTGTGCTGATGTTGTTGTCCAGATTGAAGACCATCCGGATAAAGAGCAACATGATAGCTGCGGTAACGACAAAGTTTTGCTGTATTAGTTGTACCTGGTTGGCAAACCTCTCCATAGCCACTTGTAGGTTATAGAACCATCCGAGTACAAAATAAAAATATAGTACATTTTCTACTTTGGTTTCAAGAACTGCCCCTACAGACCATGTATAGGCAAAATTCATAAGAAAAAGTGTTGTTAAGAAGCATGTTAAGGAGAGTTGGAGAGGTACGCTAAAGAACTTTCGGTGAGGTTTTCCATCAGCCACCACATTTTGCCATAGAAGTATGTATAATATGGAGACAACAATCAACAGAATGCTCCACTTATAGAAGTAGGTAGGAATAAGTATAATGGAGGCCAAGGCAGACCATACAAAATTTTGGGAATCATTAGGGTGAAGCCCCATTCTGACATAGTTGCCAGGGGCTAAAATCATGATTAAACTGGCAGCCAAGCTGCACAGGAATAGTATCAAAACATATTTGTATTGCATGTGCCGACGTCGCCATAATTGAAACAGGAGTAGAGATAACAGTGTCATTACAGAAATTAGAGATAACACGTTTGAGCCAATTATAGCGATGCAGATAATCATAATACTCACCTGATAGCCAATTTTTGCTGTTCTACCAGTTGCATTAAAAAATTTTAGTAGTAGTAGCAGTAGTACTAGAGTAAGGATGCACGGGAGTTGATATGCCAGGTAGGCACTCATATAATAAAGTCCCCGTGAAATGTTAGGCATCTGAGAGAAAAACACGATTGTGCATAATCCTGTTAGTGCCACTCGTTGTTTTAATTTATGCTTACCGAAAATATTTGCTAACAGAGCGTGAAGTACTACTATAAAAGCTACTATAAATAGCAATGAGCAGGCTTTATACCAGAACCACGATTGAAATCTGATGGGATTAATTCTGGAAACTTCAGTTGCAAAGTATCGGCCTGACCAATTATTATAGGTATAAAGCAGTGAAGCTATAAAGCTATTGCGATTGTCCCTAATAGCGTAAACAAAGTCATCCACAGAAGGTTGATTATAGATGCTAAGAATAACAAACGGCAGAACTGCATAAATGCCTAATAAAATTATAGGTACGTAACAGCGATGGCTGTTTGGTGTAGAATCTAGCTGCATTTGCTTAGTGATAAACTACAAATATAAAGAAAAGTACTTGGGATTAAGTCCAATCACAAGATGACCGGCTGTCTTATGCGTTTTTCCTGATTCACATTTTTAACACATCCTGAACGGATTTTATTTTCAGGGTACGTTTTAATTTTTACCTTTGATAAATAACAAAAAAAGTCTGTTTAGCACATCTTCGTACATGCTGAAAATAGGTAAAAATGCTTTTGGTAAAACCTTTTATAAAATAGAATACAAAAAGGATTTGAATGTGGTGGAGGCTGTGTGGGAAGGCACTGCTTCGCTGCATGACTTGAAAAATGCTTTAGTTATCGGGTTACAGGTGCATGAAGAAAGCCACTGTGCTTACCGTTTAAATGACAATACCAACTTTTTTGGCCCCTGGGCGGATGCGGTGCCTTGGCTTGAAAAAGAGTGGCTGCCCCGTGCTTATGCTGCCGGAATCAGGTATCTGGCACATGTAGCACGCCCTGATTCTTTTGGGGAGTCAGCCGGAGAAAGACTGCTGAAAGGAAAGATCGGGACCAGTATACAAGTAAAGCTATTTAACAAGGTGGAAGAAGCCTTGAGTTGGCTCAAAGCAAAGCAAGAAGCAGACCTAGCAAAGCCATAGAACCTGGCTCCTGCCTCCTCGTTAAACCTCCCGAAGTAAAGGTCAACTCTGCTTATCTTCCTGTAGCTGATAAGGGCGATCAGGTGATACAAAAGAGTATGCTTAAATACATCTGCTAAAGCAGCTTTGTCCTCTTACTGCCGGTTTTACAAGAAGAATCACTTATCCCAGCAACATTACCGCACCAGTTCCTGGGTACGGTTGGCGTCAATAGCAATGAGGATGAACAGCAGAATGGTGAACGACCACAGCGAGGAGCCTCCGTAGCTGAAGAAAGGCAGCGGAATTCCCACTACGGGTGCTAAGCCAATCGTCATACCCACGTTTACCAGAAAGTGAAAGAAGATGATGGAGGCGACGCAATAACCATAGGTTCGCCCGAAAACGGACTTCTGACGCTCTGCAATAAACACGATGCGTACCAGCAGCAGCATGAACAATGCTATCAGTATGGTGCTGCCGATCCATCCCTGCTCTTCGCCAATGGTACAGAAGATAAAGTCGGTGCTTTGCTCGGGCACGAAGTCAAACTTGGTTTGTGTGCCGTCCAGGAAGCCCTTGCCCCAGAAGCCACCGGAGCCAATCGCGATCTTCGACTGCGTCACGTTCCAGCCAAAGCCTAATGGGTCGGCCTCGGGGTTAATGAGCGCCTTAATGCGGTTTTGCTGGTGGGGCTGCAGGATATCGTTTACAAAGTAGTCCACGCTGAAGATCATACTGACGACCGTCATCCACAACAGAATCATGGTTTTGAAGCGGCGCAGCAGGCGATAGTCCAGCCAGGTAGCCAGGGCCATTAACGCCGTAATGGCAATGATCAGGTATAACTTGGGAATGAGGAGGGTCAGGATGAAAATAGCAGCGGCAGAACCACCGATGATGAGGATCAGGGGCGACATACCTTCCCGAAAGTAAGCCAGCACAAAAGCGGCGAATACAAGCGCAGATCCTGTTTCGTTCTGCAGCACGATAATGATGGGCGGCAGCAGGGTAATGGCTGCCAGTTTCATCTGGTCTTTGAAATTCTGGTGGCGCAGGTTTACGCTTCCGAGAAACTTAGAAGCTGCCAGGGCTGTGGCGAACTTGGCCAACTCGGCCGGCTGCAGCCGGATACCTCCTCCCAGATCAAGCCAGGAGCGGGAGCCGGCAATAGGCTTCGCGATCACAAGTGTAACCAGCAGCAGCAGGATAATGCCCCCATAGATAGGGTAGGCCAGGTGCTCGTATACTTTATAGTCTACGGCGAGCAGTACGATAATGAGCACCAGCGAGGCGCCTATCCACACCAACTGTTTGCCAGAGTTGATATCAAAGCTGAGGATGTTAACCACATTGTCGGGACTATACACGGCGGCATAGATGTTCATCCAACCCAAACCTACCAGCAGGAAGTAGAGCAACACCAATACCCAGTCCATGTTCAGGAGCATACGGTTGGAGGTGCGCCTGCTTTGCGGCGTAGTTATTCTACCTCCAAGTACTTTCGGCTCAACACCCATTTTTCCATTGGTTTTCTTGACACGGAGTCGGTTAAATACTTTTCGATCATCAGACCTGCAATCGGGGCGGCCGACTGGGCGCCGAAGCCCGCATTCTCCACATACACAGCGATGGCGATCTTCGGATTGTCGCGTGGGGCAAAGGCTACAAACACAGCGTGGTCTTTGCCCTGCGGGTTTTCGGCCGTACCTGTTTTGCCACATACTGTGATGCCCAGCTTCTGGAGGTCGGCATTACGGCCGGTGCCGGAGGCTACCACATCGGCCATGCCCTGTATCACCGGCTCGTAGTATTTCGGGTTGATGGTGGTATGGTGCTGCTCCTCGTACTGCGGCAGCGGATGGCCGCTGTTGCCAATCGATTTGATAATGTGCGGCGCGTAGTAGAAGCCTCTGTTAGCCATGATGGCCATAAAGTTTGCCATCTGGAGGGGCGTCACACCCAACTCTCCCTGCCCGATACTAAGCGAATAGATGGTAGAAAATTTCCAGCGGTTTTGGCCATACACGCGGTCATACATGGCCGGAGAGGCAATAATGCCTTTCTTCTCATTCGGTAAGTCTACCCCAAGCTCATCACCAAAGCCAAAACTGAGGATTTGCTCCCGCCAGTGCTCCAAGCCAAGCGAGGTGTCCTTGAAGGTATTGGGCGACTTTCCCTGGTTTACCTCTGCCCGAAACACTTGGTAAAAGTATGGGTTACAGGAGTACTTGATCGCCAAGGCTAAATTAGAAGGCGCCGGGTGTCCGTGCGCGCATTTAATCAGGCTTTGGTTGCATGGGAAACCCGTGTTAGGTGTAATGATGCCATCCTGCAGCGCCACCAGCGATTGCGCCAGTTTAAAGATAGAGCCCGGTGGGTTGCTGCTGGCCATGATCGGGCGGTTGAACATGGTCTTGTCCGGATCCTTGAGCAGCGTCATGTAGTTCTTGCCGTACTCCTTGCCTGTGAACAGGTTCGGATCGTAAAACGGGGCCGAAACGTAAGCCAATATTTCGCCTGTAGAAGGCTCAATGGCTACTACACTTCCTTTGGCGCCGTTCATCAGGTACTCGCCATACTCCTGCAGGTCCAGGTCGATGGTACTGGTCAGGTTCTGGCCGGCCACGGAAAGCGTGTCGTAAGCGCCATTTTTAAAGGAGCCTTTCTCAATGCCGCGCACGTTCACCATTTTATACTTCACGCCGCGCCTGCCCATCAGGTATTTCTCATACTCCAGCTCAATGCCGCTCTTGCCAATATAATCGCCAGGGCGGTAACCTTTGTAGGTGGGGTTCTCCAACTGCTTCGGGCTGATCTCGGCAATATAGCCCAACGCATGCGACAGGCTGGCCTGCGGGTAACCGCGGGCCGTGCGGGCATTTATATAGAAACCTGGAAAGTCGATGAGGTTGTCCTGTATGTGAGCCATCTCCTGCGTGCTCAGCTTCTGGTAAAAGGCTGAGGGCTGCACATAAGAGAACGTCCGAGCTTTTCTCAGGCGCAGACGCACATCCTCCAGAGGTAGGTTCAGCAGGTGGCAAAGGCGTAAGGTATCCACGTCTTTTGCCTCTTTGGGCACCACCATCAGGTCGTATACAGGCGTGTTCTGCACCAGCAGTTTGCCGTTGCGGTCATAGATCAACCCCCGGAAAGGATACTGGATAACCGTTTTGATCGCATTGGTTTCGGCCGCCTGTTTGTAGCTGCTGTCAATTACCTGAATGTAGAAAAGGCGCAAGGCGAAGAGAGCTCCCACTAGCAGGAAAACGCCTTGAATAACGTACTTTCTGTTTTCTAAATAATTCATTTAAATTCTATTCGCCCGCTTAACCGAGAAGAACAGTAGTTGTAGAATAACCATCACAATGCCGGTAAACAGTGTGCTGAGCAGCACTTTTGCCAGCGTAAACCACGCTTCTGTAAAGCTGATGGTTTCGAGGAAGAAGACCGCCAAATGGTGTGCCAGCAGCAGGATAAAAGTATAAGCCAAAAACCAGCGGACGCCCATCACATGTATGTTTACTGCATCGTTGGTATCGTAACCATCACGTGGTGTGAGAAGGTTCAAAACGAATGGCCTTAAAAACGCCAATAACACACTGGCAGCCGCATGTATGCCGACTGTGTCGTAAAAGACATCAACTGTAAACCCAACCAAAAAGCCTAGGAAAAGCAGCAGCACGCGGTTGATGTTGATGGGCAGAAAAAGCAGAAAGGCCACATAAATAAAGCAGAAGCCCATGCCATAGAGCACCAGGTTATCCATCAGCAGGATCTGCAGTGCCACAAACAGTACAAACTGCACGATATTTTTGATGCCGAATCTATTCTTCATCTGGAAGTATACCTGCCTTTTGTTCTAAGCTGTCACGCTCTATTTTCTGCATGTTCTCGATCACATATACATAAGAAAGCTGTGCAAAATCGACGGAAAGCTTTACCCGGATTGTGAAAAAGCTTTTGTCCGGCTCCCGTTTCACTGAACTGATCGTGCCCACCATCAGCCCCTCCGGAAATACGGTGTTAAAGCCGCTGGTAACAATGGTATCGCCGGTGGCCGGGTGCTCGTGCAGCGGAATATAATCTAAATTGGCTGTGCGATAGTCGCCTCCTGTCCATTTAATAGTGCCGAAGGTGTTGCTCTTTTTAATTTTCGCCGAGATTAGCAGTTGTGAGTGCAGCAGCGAGGTGACCGTGGCATAATGCTCGGATACCGTTTTGATGCGCCCCACCACGCCCTTGTCTGACACAACGCCCATTCCAGGCTGTACGCCGTCGGCAGTGCCCACAGAGAGCGTCAGGTAATTATTGGTGCGGCGCACCGAGTTGTTGATCACCCGGCCGGCATGCAGCACATAAGGGAGCACGCGCAAGGTGTCAGTAGGAGCGTAATAAGCGGTATCCAGCTGACTGGTACTGTCTGCCTGCTCGGCCATCCGGAAGCGCAATACTTCTTCGCGTAAGGCTGCATTCTCACGGGCCAGGGTGTTGTTGATGGATGCCAGCCGGAAATAATCTGTTACACCGCTCTGAAACTCCAGCACCTGCCCCACATACTTATCGGCCGAGTTGAAAAAGGCTGCGCCCTGGTACGTGTTGTAACGCACGATCAGGTACACGCATAGCACTTCCAGCAACACGAACACAAGGAACGCACGGAACCGGTATATGAAAGCAAAAAGATTCCGCATGCAGGCTTGTTACGTCAGCAGGACGTTTTTGAAACCTTCGATATTTTTGATAGCCGCTCCGGTGCCCCGCACCACTGCTCTGAGCGGGTCTTCAGCAATGTGGATCGGCAGCTTGGTTTTGGCAGCCAGGCGCTTATCCAGCCCCCGCAGCAACGCACCGCCACCCGTCAGGTGAATACCGTTGTCGTAGATGTCGGCAGAAAGCTCCGGCGGCGCAATTTCCAGCGCCTTCAGTACCGCCTCTTCTATTTTAGAAACAGATTTATCCAGTGCAATGGCAATTTCCTGGTAAGTAACCTTGATCACTTTCGGGATGCCTGTCATCAGGTCGCGGCCACGGATCTCGTAGTCGGCTGGCGGGTTTTCCAGTTCGGTCAAAGCAGCACCCACCTCGATCTTTATTTTCTCGGCAGAACGCTCGCCGATCAGCAGGTTGTGCTGGCGGCGCATATAATCCAGGATGTCTTTGGTAAACACGTCGCCGGCAATGCGGATAGACTGATCGCATACAATACCGGAAAGGGCTACCACAGCAATCTCAGTGGTACCACCGCCGATATCCACAATCATAGAGCCAATGGGCTGCTCCACGTCAATGCCAATACCAATCGCAGCTGCCATTGGCTCCTGGATCATCCATACTTCTTTGGCACCGGCATGCTGGGCCGAGTCACGCACAGCACGTTTCTCCACCTCCGTAATCCCCGAGGGGATGCAGATTACCATGCGGTGCGATGGCTGGAACAAGCGACGACCTGTATCGATCATCTTGATCATGCCTCGAATCATTTCTTCGGCCGCATGGAAGTCAGCGATCACGCCATCTTTCAGCGGACGGATCGTCTTGATGTTCTCGTGCGTTTTCTCGTGCATCTGCATGGCGTTGCGGCCAATAGCCAGTACGCGGCCTGTGGTGCGATCTACGGCGATGATCGAAGGTTCGTCAACTACAATTTTATCATTATGAATGATCAGGGTATTAGCGGTACCCAGGTCAATCGCTATATCACTCGTCAAAAAGTTGAATAGTCCCATTTTAAAGAAGTATAGGCCAGCACTGCCTAATTATATTTTATATATACAATGTTTTTGGTCAAAAACTTGGGGCAAAATTAGTGAAATTCAGCGGAATTAATAATGGCAGTTCCTCTTATGCAGCCGGAATATATTTTTTTTCAGGACCCGTGCTAAGTTCCTACTAAGTATAACAGGCCGGAAAGTACAAAAATGGCTGTAGAATACTTTATTGGCAGCTACAAGTATAGCGTGAAAAGTGCGTAAGTATATGTACGAGGCTGCTGCGGTACTTCATTCTTTCCTGATCTGCTTGTTTTCTGCGATACTTTGCGGGCCACTTTGCCTCTAGCAACAAAGTGCGTTATACTTCTAACCTGTGCCGGATGCTTTAAGCTGTAGTTGTGGGAGCAAGTATAGTGAAATAAAAAAGCCCCGACCATGGCAGCAGTCGGGGCTTTGGAAATCAACAAGTATACTTTTAATGTTTAAAGTGTCGCACGCCCGTCATCACCATGGCCATGTTGTGCGCATCGCAGTAAGCGATAGAGTCCTGGTCTTTGATGGAACCGCCCGGCTGCACTACCGCTTTGATGCCTGCCTGGTCTGCGATCTCCACGCAATCCGGGAAGGGGAAGAAAGCGTCGGAGGCCATCACCGTCTGGCTCACGTCGAAACCGAAGCTTTTTGCTTTGTCAATGGCCTGGCGCAAGGCATCTACACGGGAGGTCTGGCCTACACCGCTCGAGAACATCATTTTATCAGTTGCCAGTACGATGGTGTTGGATTTGGTGTGCTTGCATACTTTGGCTGCAAATACGAGCGCCTTTTTCTCTTCGGCAGTTGGCTCGCGTTTGGTTACGGTTTTAAGGTCCGCCTCTGTTTCGGTGGCCAGGTCCTTGTCCTGCTCTATCACACCGTTGAGCAAGGTCTTGAACAGCTTGGTTGGCAGTTCCACCGGTTTCTGCTTCAGAATAATACGGTTTTTCTTGGTCTTAAGCAGGTCCAGCGCATCGGCATCAAATGCAGGCGCGATCACTACTTCAAAAAACAGCTTGTTCAGTTCTTCAGCCGCTGCCATGTCTACCGTTTTGTTGGTGATGATCACCCCGCCAAACGCAGACACCGGATCGGAAGATAAAGCATTTAAGTAAGCGGCCTTTACGGTGGCGCCAGTGGCTACGCCGCAGGCGTTGGTGTGCTTCAGGATGGCTACTACGGTTTCGTCGAACTCTGCGGCCAGGGCTACAGCCGCATCCACATCTACCAGGTTGTTATAAGATAGTTGCTTGCCGTTCAGTTGCTCAAACAGGTCGTCGAGTTTGCCGTAAAAAGCGCCTTTCTGGTGCGGGTTCTCGCCGTAACGGAGTGGGGTAGCCTCGCGCAGGCTCTGCTTGAAAGCTGGCTCAGGTGCTTCCTGGCTGCCATTCAGGTAATTGAAGATATGCGTATCGTAGTGTGAGGAAACATCAAAAGCTTTGGCTGCAAAGCGCTTACGATCTTGCAGTTCGGTCGCGCCGTCTTTGCTGCGCAGCAGGTCCACCACCTCGTCATACTGCTCTCTTGACGAGACGATCAGCACATCTTTAAAGTTCTTAGCGGCAGCGCGGATCAGCGAAATCCCACCGATATCGATCTTCTCGATCACATCGGCTTCAGCGGCGCCGGCTGCAACGGTCTCTTCAAAAGGATACAGGTCTACAATTACTAGGTCGATGGGAGGAATCTCGTATTGCGCTCTTTCAGACAGGTCGGTTTCGTTGTCGCGGCGGTGCAGAATGCCACCAAACACTTTGGGGTGCAGCGTTTTCACACGGCCTCCGAAAATGGAAGGATAAGCCGTCAGGTCTTCTACAGCCACCACTTCGGCGCCCTGCTCTTCCAGGAAAGCCTGCGTGCCGCCGGTAGAGTAAATGGTGACGTTGTGTTGCTTTAAAAGCTCCACGAGCGGCTCCAGACGTTCTTTATAGTATACGGAGATAAGTGCAGATTTTATTTTAACAGGTTGCATAATGGGTATAGCTTATGAGTTGTTTTTGGGTTCTTCTTGTTTGCTAAGCAATTGCTCCACCACCAATGGCAGGTACTGATGCTCTAATTGCAGCACACGGGCGGCTAGTTCCTCGGGCGTGTCGGTAGGCAGCACTGGGCAGCGCTCCTGAAGTATAAACTCGCCCTTGTCGTACTCTTCGTTGATGCGGTGAATCGTAATGCCTGATTCCTTGTCGCCGGCCTGTACTACGGCGCTGTGTACGTGCAGGCCGTGCATGCCTTTGCCGCCATAACGGGGCAGCAAAGCAGGGTGTATGTTGATAATTTTATCCGGATAGGCCTGCAGCAGGTTTTGTGGCACCAGCCACAGAAAGCCAGCCAGCACGATCAGGTCAGGGTTAAATTGCTGCACCTGCTCCAGCACAGTATCGGTTTTGTAAAACGCTTCTCTTGAAAATAAAAGAGCCGGGACGTGGAAGGTCTCGGCTCGTTGAAGGGCGTACGCGTTCGGGTTGTTAGAGAACAAAGCGGCCACGCAAATGGTGGGGTGGTGCTCAAAATACTCCAGCAGGCGCTGGGCGTTGCTCCCCGAACCGGAAGCAAAAATGACTATATTCTTCTTAACTGGCTCTTCCAAAGTATAGGCTTGTCGTCAGGCTGCAAATATAGCGGGTTTGGCTGTAGAAGCCAGCGCGACTAGTATAGAATATCTTAAAGCCGCTCCCACATGTGCGCTGCACAGCACTGTATCGCAGCGCCTCTACTCATTCTCCCTCATAAAAGTCTATGAGTGCGCCGAAGTAGGCATCTGTCCAGCCCTCGGTAATATCCTGATAATCCTGGTCGGGTATGTTGGTGTGGCGTAGCTCTGCCGAGGTGCCCTCTTTGTGCGGGTGCAGTTTGATGGTGACAATAGAAGGCTCCGGCTGTTCCCCGAAATACCACTGTTGTACGATCTTTTTGCCTTCCTCAAACTCCAGGTTCTTGCCTACAATGCTGCCGTCCCACAGCGAGAATTCCGACTCCGGCTCTGTCGACATCTCCGCTTTGTCGCCTGACCACAGCTGAATGGTGTAAGGGTTGGTTAGGGCAATGTATACCTCTTCGGGTGAGGCAGGGATCGTGAAGTATTTTTTAAAGTCTTTCATACAGCGTGTTTATACGGCAAAGGTCATACTTTATTTCCAGTATTTTTCTATTGCGACCGCTACGCCGTCTGCCACACTGGGAAGTGTAATGGCATCGGCTACGGCTTTCACCTCCTCGCGGGCATTGCCAACGGCTATCCCCATGCCAACAGCCTGCAGCATGTCAATGTCGTTATAGTTATCACCGAAGGCCATGGTCTGCTGCAGCGATATGCCCAGGCGTTCCTGTAGGAGCAGCTCCAGTGCCGTCGCTTTGGAAATAGCGCGCGGAGCAATTTCGAGGTACGTATCTTTGGAGCGATAAGCGTGCACCTGGTCAGCGTAATGCTGGTTTAGTTGCTGCTGCAGTGCTTCTATTTCGTGAGCAGGCCCCATGCACATCACTTTGTGAGCTCCTGTTTTGTCTTGTTGCCAGCGGGCAAGTATAGGCAGCAGCGATGTGATTTCTGGCGATACTTTGGTTACCATTTGTTCCTTTTCAGCCCAACAGTCCAGCTGCGGGGCATACCAGTTGTCCTGCTGGTAGAGGCTCACATGAATGTCTGTGCCTTGCGTCAGCATAAAAATTGCTTCACAAACTGCTGCCGGAATCTGCACCGAATCGAGTTGCAAGGGTTCAGGATTGTCTCCTTCGTAGCAAATAACATAGCCGCCGTTAAAACAGATGAGCGGGTGGTGCAGAATGCCCAGTTCCTGCTGCAGGTGGCGCATGGCGGCCGGCATACGCGAGGAAGCCAGGATAACGGGTACTTCACTGCCCAGTTGCTTCACAGTAGCAATGGTACGTGGCGACAGCTGCCGTTCCCTGTTTAGCAAGGTGCCATCTATATCGGTACAAATAGCGCGGAAGTTCATGCAGAAGTATAGGTCATATGTAAAGGGCGCAAGTTACAAGTATAAATACCGAATGGCAACGATCGTCAGCGTACCTGCTTCGCTTTGAACGACCAGGTATAGCGGAACGTCGCCACCTGCTCGCCCTTTTCATCCTGGCCTATGCTGGTAGCTGTTACCGTTACGCCTTCGCCGGTAGCTTTTGCCTGTTCTATGGCATGTCGTATGCGTTCCCCGTCGGCACAGGTAAACGTAATTCTGCCAACAGCTTTCTTCGTAAAGTCTGCTTCCATGTGCACCACCAGCATTGAAACTGCGGGGTTTGATTGATGTATGTGCAGCATGCAGAGCACCCCCGTAGAGAGTTCGGCAGCCATACTTAAACAAGCAAAGTAAATAGAGCCAAATGGGTTTTTGTTGAGGTATTTGTAAGGAATGCGCACGGTAGCCTGTTCGCCGGTTAATGCTGTAACCCGCAGCCCAGCCAGGTAGGCCATTGGCAAGCGGGAAAGCAGGAACAGGCGGAACTTAGTGGGCGAGGCAACCAGCTTCCGGAAATCCTCGGCAGATTTATGCAGCATAAGCAACAGCAGTTTAAATGTCAGACTTTGAGAAAGCTGCCGGAAGTATGGCAGCTACGGACTATAAAGTATACCCCGGTGTGCAAGCAGGTGCCGTAGGGCGTAGTTATACTATAATCGAGCGATAGCTTCAGGCGTGCTGCGCACAGGCTTTGCAGATGCCCTGCGCAGAGAAGTGCAGGCTGTTGACCTGGTAACCTTCGGGAAGCGGTAACGGCGGTATGGCCACATCGTTCAGGCAGAAGGTCTGCCCGCAGGAGGTGCAGTTAAAATGAATGTGGTTGTCGTGGTGCTGGTGCGGACTGCAGGCTTCCTGGCAAAGGGCATACTTCACGGCCCCGCTCACATCATTAATGCTGTGCAGCAATCCCTGTTCCTCAAACGCATACAAGGTGCGGTAAAGCGTCACGCGGTCGTAGCGCTCTCCTAAAAGCCGCTCCAGGTCAGCATGGGCCAGCGCAAAAGGGTTGGCCAGAAACAGCCCCAGCACATCCTGCCGGCAGCCGGTTTTCCGGAGTCCATATGTATGCAGTATGGTTTGTACGTGATTCATATTCAGGCCCAAATTGAATAAATGTGCGCTAAGATGCAACTATATAGCAGCCGGTGGCAGCAATGGCTATCCAAACAGCAGCATCGAAAGGATACCCATCAGCATAATTACCTTGTTCAGGTTGCTAAGAAAGGTAAAGTCGCGGCGGCGGTCGGCGCGCACCAGCAGCAGCAGCAGCCAAATGCTGGGCAGCAACACAAAAACAAGCATATACCCGTCGAACAGCAGATTTGTGGCAGGGTGAAACACCACCACCAGCAGGAACGCCAGAAAAAGGGCCAGCAGCGGGTATAGCACCAGCTTGGTTTTACGAAGGCCCACCACAATAGGCAAGGTACGACAGTCGAAAGAAGCGTCGCCTTTTACATCTTCCATGTCTTTGATGATCTCCCGTATCAGCGATATCAGGAAGGCAAAGAAAGCATAGCTGAGCGTTATTTTGTTCAGGGAGTGGTTGTACACGGCTACCACCAGCAGCATCGAGGCAGCGAGTAGTGCAATGGCGCTGTTGCCAATCAGCAGCAGCTTTTTAAGGCGCGCCGAGTAGCCCCAGAGCAGCAGCACAGCTCCCAGATTGATCAACCCGACAGATATGGATAGCAGCGCACCGGCCACAACGCCGATAGCAGAGAGCACCATGTGTGCAAACATGGCCGGGCGACGGCGAATGGCTTTGCCCACCAGCATCCGGTCCGGTTTGTTGATGGCGTCGATCTTGACATCATAGTAATCGTTGATGATGTACCCGGCTGCCGCAATCAAAACTGTAGACATGGTAAGCACAAGAAAGCCCGGCCGTAGTATCATGGCCCAGTTCACGCCCGCCGCCAGCAGGCAAGCTTGCACCAGCGCCTGGCTTAACACGATCAGGATCAGGTTCGGGAAGCGAATGAGGCGCAGGTAGGCTTTCACAAAACAGGGAGTAGGATTTAAAAGTATAAAGTTACGGCAGCGAACCGAAAAGACAAGGTATAAAAAAAGCCCCCGCGGGTGCAGGAGCTTCTTTCTGTAACGGTAAAGTATACTTAGATCAGATTCTTTTCACGTTTACAGCGTTAATTCCTTTTTTACCTTCCTGCGTATCGAACACTACGCGGTCGTGTTGCTGGATTTCTACGCCGTTAAGACCGGTAACATGCACAAAGAAATCTTCATTCGTCTCGTCTTCAGTAATAAATCCAAAGCCTTTAGACTCAATAAAAAACTTTACTTTTCCTGTTTTCATAAAAATGAATAATTATTTGTAATAAATCTCCGGTAATCTAAAAATTATAAACTATATACACAAGAGTATATTAAAAGAAATTTTATATCAAATGGGAGAAAATTAGTACTTCATAATTTTACCAAGTGTCCTGTGCTTTCATGATCTGCTCTATCAGCTCCCGCACAGCGCCTTTGCCGCCTTTTTTAGTAGCGATAAAGGTGCTGATCTCCTGAATATCAGCGGCGGCATCGGCAGGGCAGGCGCGCAAACCGCAGCGCTGCATCACCTCCAGGTCAGGCATATCATCCCCCATATACGCGACAGTAGCCGGGTGAATGCCCTGCATATACAGGTAATCTTCCAGCACATCCACTTTATCTTCAGCCCCTAAAAAGATATCTTCTATATCAAGCTGCTCCAGGCGCTTGCGCACACCAGGCTCATTTTTGCCGGAGATAATGGCCACCCGGTAGCCTTGCCGGATGGCATGCCGGATAGCAAAGCCATCTTTAATGTTGAAGGCCCGTACCTGCTCGCCATCGGCAAAGCAGTAGAGGAGGCCGTCTGTCAGAACACCGTCTACATCAAAAATAAAGGTGTTAATCTTAGAAAGGTCTGGTTGCGTGATCGACATAGCAAATTAAGCAAAGGATTACTGAACAAACGGGTTTTACGCTGCAAGTATAAGTATAAGTATAAGTGCGGTAACTGAAGGGCTGCCGGCTAACGTGCTATACTTACCACAGTGCGCCAGCTTTTAGCTTGAATGGAAAAAGGCCCTTTGCAGCAAAGGACCTCTTAAATATAGGTAAAACTTTGGACGGATGCGGGAAAGCTTAGTCCTGGTTGTCGCGCCACTCATATACCCAGGCGGCTTGGATTTGCTCCAGGTGCCCTTCATTCGCTTCTTCGCGGGTACCCTCAAAATTAGGCAGCGATAGCACCCAATCCAGCAGTTCGGTAAAGCGGATGCGGTATATTTTTGATTCGGTAAAGTCATCGCCAAATTTTTCGTAAAGTGCCATAGCAATGTCTTCGTGGTCGTTCCAGTGGATGGGTGGCTCGTAGCTCTTGGTCATAATAATCTTACATTAGTTACGGTTATAGGTAGCAGCAGGAGTAGCTGATATATAACCTGTTGCTCACAAATAGTTAGTGGCCCAGGAAGTCCTGCTCCGGAATGGTAACTACAATATCCTCATTGCCCTGCACCACACATTGGCAACCCAGGCGGGAGTTAATGCGCGGATCCACGGCACGGTCGATGTAATCTTCCTCTTTGTCCGAGATCTCGGGCAGGTCATCCATGCCGGCCTCAATGTATACATGGCAGGTGCTGCAGCCGCATACGCCACCGCAGTTGTGCTGTAGTTGTATGTTGTTGTTTAAAGCCACGTCCAGCACCGACTCGCCTTCCACCGCCGGGTGCGATTTGTCGGGTGCGCCATCCGCAAACTTAAAGGTTATATTGACAACTTTCATTTGAATTCAGTTTAGCCTGCAAGTTACAAAGCCTGCCTTCTGAATCAAAGTGCTGCGGCTCGCTGGTGTAAAACGGCTACCTGCTTGCCTAGTACCTATGGCTGCGGGGAGATCGCCTGAATACTGCGGGTAAGTAGTTCATAGATCTCCTGGTAACGTGATTGGGGCGCCAGCATCTGGAACTGCTCCGCAATGACGTTCGCATCATGGCGCACAGCTGGCCCAGTCTGCACGCTGAATGGCGGGTAGAGCAGGGCTTTGGCAACCGTTTCGCGGATAAGTGGCTGAAGCAGATCTGTCGGTAGCTTAGCTTCCTGGAGCAATTCGTAACTTATGCCAAGCAGGTGATTGGTGAAATTGCAGGCGAATACCGCAGCCAGGTGCAGTTGCTTGCGAGCTTCCGAACCCACCTGTTGCACCTGCCGGCTTATACTTGCGGCCAATTGCTGTAAATGTTGCCTGGTTTGTGCGTCCTGCGCCTCCAGCAGCAGCGGGACGGTTTCAAAATCGATAGGCTTGGCTTTGGAAAATGTTTGCAGCGGATATAGCACTCCGATCCGTGCCCCGGCTATACCTGCCAGCAGGGCCATAGGCTGCGAACCGGAAGTATGCGCCACCAGCGTACCCGGCTGTACCTGTAACTGCCGTGCCACCTCGGCAATGGCCGCATCCGGCACTGCAATCAGTATACTATCGGGCTTTATACTTGTCAACTCAGCAAGCGAGGCTGTGGGCACCGCTTTGGGAAGTGCTTTGGCTAACTCTTCGCGGGAGCTTTTGCTGCGGCTGTAAATGGCTGTAACCTCATGGCCAGCGCTGGCTAATGCCTGTGCCAGATGCCATGCCACATTACCTGCCCCAATAAACGCTACTTTCATTTTTTAGCTTTGTGCTTGTGTATGCTATCTTGGTAAAGCTGCACCAACTGGGGCAGCACCGCCTGCGAGGAAAACCGGTCAAGGAAATCCTGCCGGATTACGTGGCGATCATACTTATCGTAATTGTTCATCATATACAGCATTGCCTGCGCAAGTCCTTCAGGGTCATTTTTTTCTACCAAAAGGCCATTCTGCGATGTTACGATACTCTCCGGCCCGCCACACTTTGTAGCGATAATGGGTTTGCCGCAGGCAATGGCTTCAAGCAGCACAACAGGTAGATTCTCAATCAGGCTGGGTAAAATAAATACATCATTACGCTGATGTTGCTCAAGTGCTTCCTGTCGTGTTATTTTTCCAAGCCACACAACCTTGTCTTCTATTCCAAGTTCTTTAGCAATTGCTGCATATGTAACTTTGTCTCCATCACCTGCTATATTTACTAGAAATTTAGTTTCAGGGATGTGCTCGGCAAATATGTCAATAGCCTTGAGCAAAACAGCAATTCCTTTTAAGGTAGAAAGTTGAGCAATTGTTAAAAACGTAAATGGTTGTAGAGGAGCTGTAGAGCAAAATGGTTTAAACAACCTTTCATCTAAGTGGTTTGGAATAAGCCTTATCCTCTTTACTCCTTGCTGTTTCATCAACATAGCAGATTGAAGGCTAATAGCAATAGTGGCAGCGGCATTTTGATAATGGGTACTATACTTCTCTTTCAACTGCCCGCCTGAGGTAGTCACATTCGGGCATGGAGAAGGCGGATTATGTTCCGTTAAACAAAAAGGAATGCCTGTCGCTTCTGAAACCTTTTGAATAATATTGCCAGCATAGGGGCTTAAATGCCCATGCAGCAAGTCAACCGGTCCATAATCTGCCTCAAAAGCTTTTAAATTTCGCAGGTTGGCTTGTATGATAGCTTTACTGTTGCCATGTAAAAAGCTGCGTGACCACGTAAAGGTATTGCAATAGTATTCTGTAAAATTAGACAATAACTGCTTTTTGTAAGGAACATGCGATGCAGATGTGATTTTCCCGATGTTTTTAAAATGGTCTTTAGCCCATAGTAAATATTTTTCATCCTGCTGGCCCCAAATGCTTACTCCTACATTTATGTCGGGATAGGCTTTGCAGAGTGCCGCTGCCTGCTCTTTTACAAAGCTGCCACTGATCGGATAATCTGCCGAGGGATACCAGGAAGGGATAACAAAAATGTTCATAAGCTGCTTAATACAAAACGAAGTTAAACAAAAAAGCCTCTGCACAAGTAGCAAAGGCTTTTTTGTTGTCAAGTGAGCGGAGGCTACACAGCCTGTGCGCGACGTTTCCGGTTTTGCTTTGCGTTCGGGCTGGCTGGTACTGGAGCAGCATCCTTACTGCGGCGTGTGATCGCCATGATAAAGCCGATTGCCATAATCATCGTACCGATCCAAAGGATGTTGACGAAGGGCTTCTCCATGGCCTTCAGGATAACCCACTCGCGCTGGGTAGTATTTACACCGATTTTAAAGGTTTCTTTGGCTGGGTCGATGTTCAGGAGCGTAATACGCATGCCCAGGTCTCCAATTTCCTCGGGGTAATAACCTGCCATCCCGTCTTTAAAGATAAGCAGCGGGTGGGCGTGGTATTTTTCGCGTTCTCCCAGAATCTGCATGTCCGCCTGCACGGCCACATCACCTTGCTTCAATTCTACGCCCGGCACCTTGTTCACCATTTCTACACCATGGAATACAGCAATGTAATCGTTCAGAATCACCGTATCGCCCATGGCAATTTCATACTCTTTCATGGCGCTCCACTCTTTCTCTTCCGGAGCGATAGAAGACACATGCGTATACAGGTCGCGGTCTACGAAGCTCTTGATGTCAGGTGAGGCCAGCAAGCCCATATTCGGGTTTACCTGCGCACGCGGGTACAGCAGGAAGTTTTTGCCCGAGGCGCGGTCTTTATACTCGATCTCATAATAGGTGTTCTCCGGCGCGTCCAGTGCCAGTGTATCACCGGTTTTATAGTATACCTTGTCTTTTACTTTGATGTCGGCGCGGGCAATGGCTTTGTAGTCGTCGGCTGTGCGGAACAGGATTTCCTGGTTCACGTAGCCCGGCACATCCATCACTTTCAGGAACTTGCCGCGGTAGCTGACACTATACTTGTCCATGTCCACGGCCTGGTTGCGCCACAGCAGCACGTTATCGCGGTTCACCTCATCCGGAAACTCGCGGGAGTACATCAGCCCGGAAGTATTTTGCGAAATGATCTTGGAATAGCCGGAAGAGAAGAGGATGCCAATCAGCATCAGCGCAATGCCAATGTGTGACACAGCGCCGCCAGACAGCGTCACTTTTTTGTGGATCAACCCAAGTATAATGCTCAGGTTCGCGAAGATAGAGAAAAGCGAGGCCACCAGCAAGGCGATGTATACCGGATTGTCTAGTTTAAACGGCAGAATATCGAACCGGTTTGACAAGATGATGATAAGGCTGGAGAAAAGCAGTGTCAGCATACCCGGCATCGTAATAGCATCTAAAAAGCTTGATTTATCAACCTTGCGCCACCACAGCAGCTGCCCGATGCCCGAGAGCAACGCCACTGCCAGGCCAGCCCACAACTGGAACTTGGTATAGTGTGCGATCTGGTCAGCAGGCAAGGCAGCATTCGTCTCAATGCCGATAAATCCCATAAAGGAGTTATAGACAGGAATAGAGGTCGTAGCTACCACTTGGAACGAAGCCAGGCAAAGCACCGCTGCTCCAATAAAAATCCAGAACTCACCATTATAAGTCGTCAGTTCTTTCTCCGTCACCGGAATCTTCTTCCAGTTATACACCAGCAGCCCTACTGCCAGCACAACAAAAGCGGCCAGGTAGGTAAACAGCTGTCCAGATAGGCCTAAGTCGGTGAATGAGTGCACGGAGGCGTTACCCAAGATACCGCTTCGGGTAAGGAACGTAGCGTAAAGCACCAGCAGGAAAGTGGTGATGACAAGTATAAAGCTGGCACGCAGGCCCTGCTTGCTGCGGCGGAAGGCCACCATAGTATGGATAGAACCTACCAGCACCAGCCACGGAATGTAAACTGCGTTCTCCACGGGGTCCCAGTTCCAGTAGCCACCGAAGTTCAGTGTTTCATAGGCCCAGTAGGCGCCCATTACAATACCCACACCCAGGGTAACGCCGGCAAAATGTGCCCACGGCAGCGCAGGTTTAATCCACTCGGTGAATTTGCCCTTCCAAAGGCCGGCTATGGCGAAGGCAAACGGCACCAGCGTAGCGGCAAAGCCCAGGAACAGCGTCGGCGGGTGAATCACCATCCAGTAATTCTGCAGCAGCGGGTTCAGGCCGGTGCCATCTTTCGGCACATAGTTCGGGTCCATCTGGAATACCGGCGCATTGGCCATAAAGTCACGCATCAGGATGAAAGGGGAGGAGCCGATCTTAACGTCACCGATCACCACGCCCAGGATCATGGAAGTGAGAAACAGCTGTACAAAAGAGAATACCGCCATCACCGGCGCTTCCCATTCTTTACGTTTTTTGGCACCCAGGTTGATCATGGCCACGCCCAGCATCACGTGCCAGAAGATCCACAGCAGGAAAGAGCCTTCCTGGCCTTCCCAGAAACAGGAGATCATGAAGTGGATGGGCAGGTGGTTAGAGGAGTGGCTCCAGGCGTAATAATATTCGTAGCGGTGTTCGTAAATGATGTTGAAAAGGCTGAAGATGATCATCAGTACAGCAGCGCCGTGCACGTAAAAAGCGGCGCGTGCCATGTTGCGCCAGCTTTTATCGCCGCTTGCTTCTACCTGCGGGCGCGCCGCCATAAAGTAAGCCAGCGAGGACACAATGGCCGCCACAAACGCTACAATCACACTGGTATGGCCAATGTTCCCGATCAGCGTATTTATCATCGTATTGAGTTAGAAAGTTGGGGAGTTAGTGAGTTAGAAAGTTAAATGACTCTTTAACTTTCTAACTCACTAACTCTTAACTAATTTAAAGGCTTGCTGTTTGGTTGATATCTTTTTCCACATACTTGGACGGGCACTTGAGCAGGATCTTATCAGCTACAAATACATTTTTCTGCATGTTGCCGGTAATCACTACTTGTTCTGAGCGCTCAAAGTCCTGCGGCTTGGGATTGAAGTATACTACACGCTGCTCCACCCGGTTAGTATCCACCAGGGTAAAGGAGAAGTAGTTCGGGTCTACCAGCGGATCGTATTGCATGTTCTCAATATGGCCCTGCGCATCCTTTTTCAAGCGGCCTACCACGTGTACTTTGCTGTTGTCGCCGTCGTGCGCGCGCTCAATGGCTTCGCCAAATGAAACATAGGTACTGGCATCGCCGGCGGTAGACATGATGATCATGATAGCCAGGCCGATGATGACGATTCCGATGATGTGTGACTTTTTCATCTCTCTATAAAGTATAGGTATGCGTACTTTGTTTGCCTAACACGATTACGGACAAGAAAAGTCCATCTGAAAGGCTATTTTTATACTTGGTGATCAGGGGTGCACGTAATTGTCTTTCAGCTGTTTTTCCAGCTTACTCACTTTGCGGTCTATCGTAACTAAGTATACCACAAGGCCGGCCATAATGGTGGTGAGCACGGCAACCACCACGTAAATCTTGCCGTCCTGGCGCAGGGTATCGGCCATTTCCACGTTGTCCTGGTTGGTAGCCGAGAACTCGGTTGCTGTCATTTGCTGTGCCTGCACAGGTTGCATGCCGGCGGTGGCGCAAAGTATAAAGCACCACAAAGCGAGTATTTTAAACAGTTTCATATAGGCGTTGTCTGAGTAATTCTAATCTTGCTTTCACGTTCACGATCCACACGCCCAGTAGCGTCCAGCCAATTACGGCCGGGTAAAACACCATGCGGAGGCGGTTGTCAAGATCGTAGGAGTTAAAGCCGGGGTTGCCGCCGTTGCCGGGGTGCAGCGAATCGGTGAGGCGCGGCAAAATGAACAGCAGCGGAATAAGGGCGAAGAATGCGAAGATGTTGTACACGGCACTAATGCGGGCGCGTTGCTGTTGCTCGGCAAAAGAGCTGCGCAGCACCAGATACGCAAAGTAGATCAGCAGGCCAATAGCCGCGCCGTTCTGCTTGGGGTCGTTGCTCCAGAACTCGCCCCAGGTAAACCGGGCCCATTCCATGCCGGTAATAATGCCCAGCACGCCAAACAGAATGCCTACTTTAGCTGCTTCGTAAGCAACTGTATCATTCTTGATAGTAGGGTTGCGGAGGTACTTGACGGAGTATACCACCGATACCATCAGGATAATGATCATCCCAAACCACATTGGCACGTGGAAAAACAGGTTCCGGATGGTTTCGTTGAGAATAGCCAACCGGGGAACTTCCTCCAGCAGACCAGCGACTACGGTAAACATCAGCAGCAAAACGGCCAATACTTTCCACCAGTTATTCTTCATGTTTTATACTTAACACTCAGAGGTTGCGCCTCCGATACTATGGTTAACTTATACTTGTCAAACGCTATACCCTATAACAGTTTCAGCACTGAATTTGTCACCGCAAAGCGCTTTAAATTATTGCGTGCTAATGCGGTTTCTGGTGCGCCATACAATGTATAGCCACTTGGTTTCAGGGTCGTTATATTTCTGCTTATGAACGCCAAAGGTACGGGAATAAGATATAAGAAACAGTGACAACAATCATGTTTATGGCGAGCAAGGTCAGCAGTTCGTCGAGGCTGGCACCCCGTTCAAGGCCATCCAGCGCATTTTTCGACATCCGGATGAGCATCAGCAGCATGGGCACCATCACCGGAAAGCCCAGCACCGCCATCAGCGTGCTGCTGTTAGCAGCTTTGGAGGCAATACCCGAGATCATGGTGAGAGAGGTGGAGAAGCCAATGGCACCCAGTAAAATGGTGAGCAGGAACATGGGCATGTCCTGCACCGGATTACCCAGCACCACCGCATAAAACACAAAACAGATGAGCGCCAGCACCAGCATCAGCAGCGTGTTGTACACGATCTTGGCCAAGATTACGCCCTGCGGGCTCACGATGGTGTAGAAGTAGAGCAGCCGCCCTCGGTTTTCCTGCATAAAGCTTTTGGCAATAGCATTCACAGAGGTAAACAGCAGGATGATCCAGAGCACTGCATTCCAGACCGGCACCAGCCCCTGCCCGCTGATGGAGCGCAACCCAAAGCTGAGGTAACACACAAACACAGTGCTGCCCACGTACAGCAGCATGCCATTAAAAGCATACTTCTGTCGCCACTCCAGCACCAGGTCCTTCCGAATCAAGTATAAAACCTCTTTTAGCAGCACGGCTCCATTGTTTTGCCACAAAGGTACAACACAAACAATTGTAAAGGTAATATTGCAGGTGCTGATTGTTGAATGGCCGTTTGGGCATACCTGCCGTAAGTTTCCGTTGTGCTTACCCTTGCGGCATTTACCTAACAAGTATAAATGCAAAAAGCACGAACCGCTATGGCCCGTGCTTTTTATGGTGCTGATCAAAGCTTACTTTTCGCCCTGATCTTTCTTTTTCTTCTTCTTTTCTTTGTGCTTCACCACTTTGGCATCGCGGTAAAAGATAACTTCCTCGGCGATGTTGGTGATCTGGTCACCTACGCGCTCCAGCTTTTTGATCAGGTTGTAGAGGTGCAGGCAAATCTCTATTTTATCCGGGTTGGCACGCATATACCCGGCAAGCACCTTGTCGGATTTGCGGTAGATCTTGTTCAGGAGTTTGTCCTGCTTCAGAACCAGGCGGGCACCGGCCGAGTCAGCGTTGATGAAAGCTTTGCGGGCTGCTGTAAACATGAGCAGGGCACTTTCATACATCTCCAGCGTGCGGCTTTCTTCCAGCAGTTCCTGCGAAAGCGGCTCCTTTAACTTGGTAACAATGCGGCTGATGCCTTCTGCTGTATCGCCGATGCGCTCCAGGTTGGCGTTTATCTTCAGTGTGGCCAGCACCTGGCGCAGGTCTACGGCCACAGGGGTAAACAGGGCGAAGAAGTTTTCGCACTGGCGGTCTATCTTAATATCGTAGCGGTTTACCTTCTTGCCCAGCTTTACCACCTTGTTGGCGAGCTCATGGTTGTTCTCCAGCATGGCTTGGCGGCCACTGGCAAGTTGGTACTCTACCAGATCCCACATTTCCAGAAGCTTGTCCTTTAGCTTCTGCATTTCTACATCAATATGAGGCATCGTCTCTGATCGTTGGTGAGGATTATACTTGTTAAACGAGAGTTTATACTTGTTGACTAACTAAAGCGGCCGGTAATGTAGTTCTGCGTGCGCTGATCTTTCGGGTTGGTGAACATGCGCTTAGTGTTGTCAAATTCTACCAGCTCGCCCAAAAAAAAGAATGCTGTTTTATCGCTCACGCGCGCTGCCTGCTGCATGTTGTGCGTTACGATAACGAGGGTGAAGTTCTTCTTCAGTTCAAACAGCAGTTCTTCAATGCTGGAGGTGGAAATAGGGTCCAGGGCCGAAGTCGGCTCATCCAGCAGTAGTACTTCGGGCTCCATGGCAATGGCCCGCGCAATGCACAACCGCTGCTGCTGCCCACCCGACAGGAACGTGCCTTTTTTATGCAGGGCGTCCTTTACTTCATTCCACAGGGCTGCCTTTGTCAGCGAGCCTTCCACAATGGCATCTTTGTCGCTCTTAGACAGGCTGATGCCATTGAGTTTGTAACCGGCGATCACGTTATCGTAGATGCTGAGATTAGGGAAAGGGTTCGGCCGCTGGAACACCATACCAATTTTCTGGCGCACCATAATAGAGTGCATCTTATACACGTCCTCGTTGTTGAGCAGGAGCTGGCCTTTGGCCGTAGCGCCGGGTATCAGCTCGTGCATACGGTTGATGCAGCGCAGGAAAGTGGTTTTTCCGCAGCCCGACGGCCCCATAACAGCCACCACTGTATTTCTGGTGATGTCCATGTTGATGTCTTTGACCACATGGTTCTCTCCAAAATAAGCGTTAAAATTCCGGCTACTTATAATTGTACTTTCCATCTTCGGGTTAGGAGCTTGGTTGATATGTTCAGGAGTAATATCCATAATAATAAAATAAGCGATGCCCCCCAGGCAAGGTTATGCCACTCCTCATAAGGGCTGGTGGCATAGTTAAAGATCAGCAAGGGCAGGCTTTGCATGGGCTTGGCAATGTTGGTCGTCAGGTAGGGGTTGCCGAAAGCGGTGAAGAGCAGGGGCGCTGTTTCGCCGGCAATACGGGCTACCGACAGCATCACGCCAGACAGGATGCCGCTGATGCCGGAGGGTAGGATCACCTTCAGCATCACCTTATAATAAGGTAGCCCCAGCGCCAGCCCCGCTTCTTTGAGTGTAGCGGGTATTAGCTTCAGCGTTTCTTCGGTAGAGCGGATCACAATAGGCAGCATCATAATGCTCAAGGCAACGCTGCCCGAAATAGCCGAGAAACTGCCCGACGGTTTCACCACCCAGAAATAGATGACAATGCCAATCACAATAGACGGCACGCCTTGCAGGATGTCTACGGCCAGGCGGCTCCAGTAAGCCAGGCGGCTGTTCTGGTTTTCGCTCAGGTAAACGCCGCACAGTATGCCGATAGGAATAGCCATTAAGGCCGCTACCAGCACAATGAGCAAACTGCCCACCAGCGCGTTGGCAATACCACCGCCTTCTTCACCCACCGGTTTGGGAATTGTGGTAAAAAAGTCCCAATTGATAACCGAGTAGCCTTCTTTAAACACATAGATGATGATGGATAGCAGCGGAACAGTAATGATAAAGGCCAATAACATGATCAGCCCCTGGAAAGCCCTGCTTTTGCTGATTCTAAAATTGATCTTAGTACGCATGCGCTAACGGTTAAAGCCTTTAATTACTCGTTTGCCGATCATGTTGATGACCACCGTTACCAGGAACAGCACCAGCCCAAGTTCGATCAGCGCCGAGAGGTACAGCGTGCGGTCTGCTTCCGTAAATTCGTTGGCAATAACGCTGGCCATGGTGTTGCCCGGGTCAAAGATGCTGGTCGGGATGATGCTGGAGTTGCCGATCACCATGGTAACGGCCATTGTTTCGCCCAGCGCCCTGCCCAGCGACAGCAGCACGCCTGCAAAAAGGCCGGAGCGGGTATATGGCATACTTACGGAGGTGATCACTTCAAAGCGTGTGGCTCCCAAAGCGTAAGCGCCTTCTTTGAGCTGGCTGGGCACCATCTGTATCATCTCCCGGCCAAGCGATGCCGCATACGGAATGATCATGATGGACAGGATAAGCGAAGCTGTAAGAATACCGATGCCATAGGGTGTAGCTCCTACTTCCACCTCCAAACTGCGCACAAGTGGCACCAGCACGATCAACCCCCAGAAGCCATAGATAACAGATGGCACGGCGGCAATGAGCTCCACCACGTTTTTCAGGAAGCCAGACACAGGGCCGCTGGTGCTATATTCTCCTAAGAAAATGGCAATGGCAAACGAGAAAGGTATGGAAATGAGCAGGGCCAGGAACGAGGTCAGCAGTGTGCCGATAATAAACGGGTATGCGCCATAAATGTCGCTTACCGGGTCCCAGGTTTTGCCCCACAAAAAGGCCGCTCCCAACGCTTTGATTGCGGGAACAGACTCCAGCAGCAGCGTTAAAAATATACCGGTTACGATCACCAGCACTACAAGCGCAGTTAAGGCCAGGGTGCGGCTAAATACGGCTTCGTATTTTACCTGTACGTTGGGATTCTTCAGTTTTCTGCTCTGTGGCATCCGCATTTGTTTTATAAGCTTCGGCACAGAAAAACTTTTCTGTGCCGAAGCTTATCATCTTTAAGACCTTGTACTGTATTTACTTCAGAATAGGTTGCCCATCGTAAGTAGCCGACTTGAGGATGTTCTCAGCTACGGCAACCGCAGAGGGCGAAAGCGGTGCATAGTGCAGCGGCTCGCAGTACTGCTGGCCTTTGTGAATGTTCCACCACAGCAGGTTCAGCAGCTCTTTGGCTCTTTCGGCAGAACGGTTGTTATACTTCTGCTCTTTATAAAGTATGGCCCAGGTAAAGCCGCTGATCGGGTAACCATCGGCTGCCTCGGTGTTAGTCAGCGACACTTTGGAATCTGCGGGCAGGTCGATGTTGCTGGCAGCGCTGGTAGAAGCTACGCTCGGCGTAATAAAGCTGCCGCTTTTGTTCTGCACATCGGCAAAGGCCATTTTGTTTTGCACGGCATAGGCCAGTTCAATGTACCCGATCGCGCCAGGTGTTTGCTTGATCAGACCGGCCACGCCTTCGTTGCCCTTGCCGCCTAAGCCGGCTGGCCAGTTGATAGAAGAACCTGCGCCTACTTTAGACTGCCACGCCGGGCTCACCTTCGACAGGTAAGTGGTGAAAATGTTGGTTGTGCCGCTGCCATCGGAGCGGTGGGCCACTACAATAGGCATGGCAGGAAGGGTAACGCCGTTGTTTACAGCAGCTATTTTCGGATCATTCCAGTTCTTGATGTTGCCCAGGAAAATATCAGCGATCACGTCAGGCGTAAGTTTGATGGCATTTTGCACACCCGGCAGGTTGTAGCTCAGTACTACTGCGCCCGCACACATCGGCACGTGCAGCACCGGGGCGCCTGCTTTCTGTACCTGTTCCTCGTTCAGGGGAGCGTCAGAGTCACCGAAATCTACGGTTTTGTTAGTCAGCTGCAGAATACCGCCACCTGAGCCAATTGACTGGTAGTTGACACGCAGACCGGTTTCCTTGTTATACTCTGCAAATTGCTTGGAGAACAGCGGGTAAACGAATGTGCTGCCTGCCCCCAGCAGGGTGTTGTCGTCGTTCGCGGCGTTTTCGCCTACCGCGTTGTTGCCCTCGGTATTGCTGTTGCCGCTGTTACAGGCCGAAAAGCCCAAGGCTGTAAAAAGAATGCCTGCCAGCAGGGCGGCTTTTACTTTTGCAAATTGTCGGTTCATGTTGTGTATGTTAAGTCTTTTTAGAAGCTATTTTCCGAAAACATAATAGAAGGTAAGCCGGTAAGCCAGGTCGTAATCTTTTCTGGCAGCGTCAGTTACATCGCTGCGCTGGCTTTTATACTTGTTGTACCAGATGTTCGGCATAAAATGTACATTCTTGGCAGGCGTATAATCTAAGCCTAGCAGGATCAGTTGTTCCTTGTTGTTTGGCTCATAGTTGCCGCTTAGGCCCTCATCCCGCACATATTGGGTGGCATCGTAGTTCTCGTCGGGGTTATAGTTGTCTATACGGGCAAAGTAGCCCAGCTTATCTTTTATAACAGTGCCTTTGATGAACGTGGAGATGCCCATAGCGTTCGCGCTCAGTGTATCGGCTGCACCCGATTCCCGGATACCGATCACGTCATTTTTTCCATGATTCAGGAAGGCTTCTACCCCAACAGTTACTGCCGGTGTTACATACCCTACAAAGCCCTTAACCATGTTGCTGGAATGATGAAACGAGGAGGTCCAGTTCAGGCGCTGGTAATCGGCGTAGAGGTCAACCACCAACTTCTGATCCATGAATTTGGCAAACACGTCGCCGGAGAACTTTTTATACTTGTCATTCTCGGGGCGGGCCGATGTCCCGTTCCCGATCATTACGTTGTAGCCATAGGCCGTAGCTTCTGTTTTATACCGGCCCTGCAACTCTACGCCCATATCAAACGACGGGGTGCGGCGGATGTCGGTAATGGTTCGTTCGATGGAGCGGTAGCCCCAGATCGGGTCGCTGACAAACGAAAAAGCCGGCGTCGGTACCTGGCCGACGAGCAGGTCGGTGCCACGCCATACGTTCTTCCAGCGCAGGTTAGCCAGCTTGATGTAGAGGCCCAGTTTGTTGTTGCCCAGCAGATCGCCGGTCACAACACCGTTCTGGTTCACTACGTTGTCTTCGGCTGCTAACAGCAGTTCTGCTGCAAACTTCCGGCTTATCTCATAATTATACCCTAAGTAAATCCGGCGGAACTGGAAGGCATTTCTGCCCTTTTCGATGCCGGTATACTGGTTGGCTCCGCCGCGGTTCAGGGCATCTGTGTGCGCCTTATAATAATAGTCTCCAAAAGCCAGGCCCCACAGGTTGCCACTAGGTTTAAAAGCGGTAGTATCAGACGGATTTGGATTGATGATCTGTGCCTGGCTCGTGTAGCCTAGCAAAAGAAGGAGGAGCACAAGAAGCGCCCGTTGCATGTTGCGTTGCACGTATCTTAACTTTAGGTGAGAAATAAGTTGTGAGTCGTGACACTCTTACCAGGATAAAGATGGGGGCCTGTAGTAGTCAGCTATAGGCGTGTGCCCCATGCGGTTTCTGTACTTTCGGCAACAACTGTCAGGTAGCTGCCGGTGTTTTATACTTAACCGCGGTGCAAAGTACGCGTTCCTGTATTACCGCTTAATTACTGCAATGTTAAGTTACTGTTAAGAAACACAACCTATCCTGTCACTTTTGAGTCAGTCCTGCTGCTTTTGAACTCCTTATACATGTTTCTCTGCCTGTCCGATTCCGAAGTAACCTGTGCATAACAGTGCGGTAAAAAGGCGGTAACATTACTTTAATCCTCTCTTAACATTTGCAATACTTATTTAACGGTATCATAATCCGGCGTTAAAGATGCCTTAACAGCACTGATCTACTTTTGCAGTGAGACTAAACAACAGTAGATCAATGAAATACTTACTCACGATTCTCACCATTTTTACGACCACCGTGTATGGCTTTGCCCAGCAGGGCACCCTGAAAGGTAAAGTAACAGATAAGATCTCCGGAGAGGGAATTATTGGCGCGGTAGTATTTGTAAAGGGCACCGCTAAAGGTACCACAACAGATTATAACGGCGACTATACCTTGCCGCTGGAGCCAGGCACCTATACTTTGTCTGTCACCTTTGTTTCTTATAAGCCTTCTGAAAATACCGGTGTAAAGATCAGCAGTGGCCAGCCAACTACATTAAATGTGGCGCTGGAAGAAAATGCCACTGAGCTGAAAGGAGTGGAGATTGTAGGTGCCCGCCCTACGAACACCGAACTGGCGCTGATGCAGGACCTGAAGCAGAGCGAAGTAGTGGTGAGTGGCATGTCGGGCGAGCAGATTGCCAAATCCATGGACCGTGATGCGGCCGAAACGGTAAAACGTATCCCGGGCGTCACTATCATGAACGACCGCTACATTGTGATCCGGGGTATGAGCCAGCGCTACAATACGGTGATGCTGAATGATGCCCTGACGCCCAGCACAGAGCCAGATTCCAAAGCCTTTTCTTTCGACATTCTGCCCACCAGCGTGATCGACCGCATCCTGATCTATAAAAATGGTTCGCCGGAGCTGCCGGGCGAGTTTGGGGGCGGTGTGATCAAGATCTATACTAAAAGTGTAGTGGATGAGAACAGCACCTCTGTGAGCCTCTCCGGCTCCTACCGGGCCGGCACCACGTTCAACAGCAGTTTCCTGGCAACCGGGGGCAGCAAAACAGATTTCCTTGGCTTCGACAATGGCAGCCGCTCGCTGCCGGGCAGCTTTCCCGGCCGCATTACCTCCTCGGCCAACACCGACGACCGTGTAAGCCTTGGCCGCGACCTTAGCAACAGCTGGGCACCCAGGAGCACAACCGCCATGCCGGACCTGCGCTTTTCGCTGGGCCTGAACCGCCGTTTTGATCTGGGCCTGGTGCAACTGAGCAACATCTCTGCGCTCTCCTACAGCAATACCAACACCTACAGCGAGGGCACCAGAGACTCCTATTCCAGCTATCGCCCCGAAACAGGCGCCAACCCCGAGTATAAGTTTCAGGATGATGTGTATACCCAGGGAGCCCGCATCGGCATCATCCACAACTGGACGGCCCGCCTGAACAACAATAACAAGTTGGAGTTCCGGAACCTGTTCAACCAGTTGGGCAGCAGCGAAGTGCTCAAGCGCACCGGCATAGACTATGACAGCCAGGAGGAGATGAAGAACTACGCGCTGCACTACGAAAGCCGCACCATTTACTCCGGCCAGCTGCAGGGCACTCACGACCTGAACGATGGTAACACCACCCTGACCTGGACCAGTGGCTATGCCTATACGAACCGCAATGAGCCGGATTACCGCCGGTTCCGCACTACCCGTAACCTGGGTGCTGACGCGCCTTTTACCCTCACCTACAAAAATACGCCGAGCCTGAACGATGCCGGCCGCTACTATTCTAAACTAAACGAAAATACCTTTACTTTCAACGGGCAGGCAGAGCATCGCTTCAGCACCACAGATACCCTGGCGGAGAATGCGCCGAAGCTCAGAGTAGGCTTTTATGCCGAACGGAAGAACCGCCACTTCAGCGCCCGCTTTTTTTCGTACCGCCCGGCTAACACTGAAATGTTTGACAATAGCCTGCTGACCAGACCTTTTGATGAAGTGTTTGCCCCACAGAACATCAACTCCACCACCGGCTGGGAAATTGTAGAAGACTACAATCCGCAGAACAACTATACCGCCTACAACACCTTACTAGCCGGTTATATAGGCGGCGCTATGCCACTCACGGCTAAGCTGTCTGTGTCGGGTGGGGTGCGGGTGGAGCACAACAACCAGGAACTCCAGTCTACAAACTTAGACGGAACAGAGCTAAACCATACTAATCCAGTGCTGAGCGTATTGCCTTCGGCCAACCTGACTTATGCGTTTAGCAAACGCGCCATGCTGCGTGCCGGGGCAAGTATAAGCGTTAACCGCCCCGAGTTCAGGGAACTGGCACCAGCCCCATACTATGACTTTGTAAACTTGCTGGAAGTAAGTGGTAATCCTGCGCTGCAAACGGCAACAATTTATAACACCGACCTGCGCTACGAGTTTTATCCCAATCCTGCCGAGATTCTGTCGTTGGGCGTGTTCTACAAGTACTTCAACAGCCCGATCGAGACTATTTTCGAAAACACCAGCGGCGCCAACAGCATCACGTTTGAAAACGCGCAGTATGCCACCAGTTATGGCGTAGAGGCCGAAGTAAGAAAGTCACTGCTGGATCTGTCTGAATCTAAGTTCGTGCAGGACTTATCGCTGGTGCTCAACGCTGCTTTAATCGATAGCAAAGTGGAGTTAAGCGACCAGGCTGGTGGCAACCAGGACCAGAGCCGCGTGATGCAAGGACAGTCGCCATACGTGGTGAATGCCGGGCTATACTACCAGAACGATGATCGTAAGCTGCAGGTCAACCTGCTCTACAACGTAGTGGGCAAGCGCATTTTTGCAGTAGGCAGCAACCTGCGCCAAACAGTATACGAACTGCCGAAAAATGTGCTGGACCTCTCGATAACAAAAGGTATGGGCGAGCACTTTGAGCTAAAAGCCGGCATTCAGGATATCCTTAACCAGCAGACGCGCCTATACTACGACCTGGATCGCGACGGCAAGATCACCAGTGTAGACCAGTCCTTCCGCAAGTTCCGCAAAGGGCAGTACACCACGCTGGGCGTGACCTACAAATTCTAATTTGAATTCAACCAACCAATCCAACAAACACATTTATGAAAAAACTATTGAATTTGACTTTGGCGGCACTTATTACGATGGGGTTCGCTGCCTGTAACAATGATGATGACAACAATACGCCCACGCCAACCGGCATGGAGTTCTCCACCAGCCAGTCTAACGGCATGACCGTGGTTTCCGGCTCTACGGAAGAGAATTTTACCATGACGGCAGATAAGAAATACCTGCTGAAGGGCTTTGTGTACGTAAAAGATGGTGCCACACTAACAATTGAGCCCGGTACGGTTATTATGGGCGATAAAGACTCGAAAGGTACGCTGATCATTGAGCGTGGGGCCAAAATCATGGCCAATGGTACTGCTGCCAAGCCTATTGTTTTCACGTCTGCACAGGCTGCTGGCAGCCGCAAGCCAGGCGACTGGGGCGGCGTGATTCTGCTTGGTAAGGCACCTGTAAACCTGGGTGCCGGCGCCAAAATTGAAGGTGGCGTGGACCGCGAGTATGGCGGCACAGATGCAAACGACAACTCCGGTGTGATGAAGTATGTGCGCATCGAGTATCCGGGAATCGCTTTTCAGCCAGACAATGAAATCAACGGCCTGACACTTGGGGGCGTTGGAGCCGGCACTACGCTGGATTATATCCAGGTAGCATACAGCGGCGACGACTCTTACGAATGGTTTGGGGGTACGGTAAACGCAAAGCACCTGATCGCTTACAGCACTGTAGATGATATGTTTGACACAGACAACGGCTACTCCGGTAAGCTGCAGTTCCTGTTAGGTATTGCTAACCCTACTTTAGCGGACGCTTCGGATTCGAATGGATTTGAGTCTGACAACGACTCGAAGGGAACCGACGCTACGCCACAAACCGCTGCTGTTTTCTCGAACGTCAGCCTGTTTGGCCCTATTGCTACGCCTGCTACCACTTACAACGCCAAGTTCGGGCGCGGCATGCACATCCGCCGAAACAGCGCCATTCAGGTGCATAACACTGTAGTTGCGGGCTGGCCAACAGGCCTGCTGCTGGACGGTGCTCCCACACAGGCGAACGCCACTGCAGGCAAACTGAAGATTATGAACACGGTAATTGCCGGCGTGCCAGCCGGTAAGGCGCTGACGGTAGAAAAAGATGGTACTTATGATGTGACCACCTGGTTTAATACTACCGCTAACGGCAACATGCTGACAGATGACAATGCCACACTGGGAATCAGCGGTTCGTTCTTCTCAGCCAATACCCCAGATTTTACGACGGCCGCACAACTGCAGAGTGGTGCCAGCTTCACAGGTATGGATAGCTTCTTTGAGCAGGTAAGCTACATCGGAGCTTTCGGTTCTGAAGACTGGACAAACGGCTGGTCTAATTTCAACCCACAAGATACCGCCTACTAAAGAGGAGTACACTAACTGGTTGCACATGTATGGGTGAGAAACATCGTGGTAATCAGAAGCAGCGCGGCTTAGTCTCCCGTGTTGCGCCGAAACCCGCCGGAACGGCGGGTTTCTTGCTTTATAGCTGGTTTATACTTGCCGGCAAGTATAAACCAGCTGGGGCTAAAAGGTAGGCATATGAAAGTCGTAAGCACAGGAGCGGAGCAGGAAAAAAGCGAGCACTAGTATAACAATTAGCCCGATGCAGCCAATACCGCCACAGCCGCTTTTGCCCTCTTTTTTGTCAGACCCGCCAAACAGCTTATTGAACAGGTACAGGCGGAATAAATTTCTAAACATGCGTTCTCCTTTCGCTTCAGTAAGACCATAAAGCCGCACCTCCATGCAGGGGCAATGCAGCAAAACTATGAATTACGCAGGAAAAGCGGGAATAGTTGAAAGGCACCAGTAGGACAAGCAGCAGGTACTGCTTGCTGGTAATCTTAAACGTGTGTTTAGCTGATAGGCACTTTGCGAAGGATAGCTTCGATAAAATCTTTTGCCGTCACGCCGTCCGCTTCGGCTTCATAGTTGAGAATGATGCGGTGGTTCATCACATCGTGCGCTACTTCTTTGATGTCTTCAGGCAGCACGTAATCGCGTTCGTCAAAGTAAGCCACAGCTTTGGCGGCCCGGTTCAAAGCAATGCTGGCCCGCGGCGACACACCAAACTGGATATATGGGGCAAAATCAGCCAGGTCATACTCCGCTGGACGGCGGGTAGCAAACACCAGCTCAATGATGTAGCGCTCCAGCGTTTCAGAAATCTGCACCTGGTTTATCTCATTGCGGATGTCGAAGATGTCTTGCTTGGAAAGTACTTTGGCCACCGAGTCAGTGAACGACATGTTGGCCATGCGGCGCATGATCTCCAGTTCGTCCGTCTTTTTCGGGTAGTCGATGTATACTTTCATCATAAAGCGGTCTACCTGCGCCTCCGGCAGGGGGTAGGTGCCTTCATGCTCTACGGGGTTTTGCGTGGCCAGCACCAGGAAAGGCAGGTCCAGGTGGTAGGTAGATTCACCTATTGTTACTTGCTTCTCCTGCATGGCCTCCAGCAGTGCCGACTGCACCTTGGCGGGAGAGCGGTTTACTTCGTCGGCGAGTATAAGGTTTGCAAAGATCGGCCCTTTTTTTACCTCAAACTTGCAGGAGTTCTGGTTATAGATCATCGTCCCGATCAGGTCAGAGGGAAGCAGGTCCGGTGTAAACTGGATCCGCTGAAAATCAAGACGCAACGCTTTGGAGAGCGAGTTGATGGTCAGTGTTTTGGCAAGGCCCGGTACGCCTTCCAGCAAAATATGGCCGCCGGTAAACAGACCAATTAGCAGGCGGTTTACCATGTATGACTGGCCCACCACCGCCTTGCTTACCTCATAAAGGACCTGCTTTATCTTTTGCTGGTTGGCCTTTACTTTATTCTGGTATGTCAGTTCGTCTGCTAACATGCTGTATTAGGGCTATAAACGCTTAAAGTTAGCGATTATACGCCATTGTTGCCAGAATATTGCGTAAAGGCGGGCTGATAGGCAAAAAAGAACCGGGTTAGGCACTTAGGCTGTATATAACCTGCTGCTGCTCCAGCGGCTGCTCAGTTTTGGTAGAGGGAGTTTGTTTCAGGTTGTTAATGCGCTCCTGTTGTGCCTGTCGCACCATTTCGATCAGGCTATTGGCACGCTTTTCTTCTACCTCCAGCGGCAGCACCAGCACTTTGTTCGAAGAAAAAATCTGGATTCGGCGGTGGCGCGTCATGAGGAACAACGTGATGAAAAAGCCGCTCAGCAGCGCAAAAGAATCGTTGAAGTACACTGCCAGGGCAGATGCGAAACCTAGTAGCAGGTACGCATTGTTGCCTGTAGCCTGTACCCGCCAGCCTTTGATATCTTCCAGGAAAATAAATTTATCACCGCGGAATGCCCAGGGGGTAAACCGTTGGATGACACGATGGGTAGTGAGCGCCAGTTTTTCATCCACAGTTTGGATGAGGTACTGCTCCCCGGCTAATAGTTTCGTGTTCACCATGGAAAAAGGGGTATTAAGCTTGTTGAGTTTTGGGTAGCGTAGTAATGTCAGTATCACTGCTTTCGGTGTTAGTTTTATGGAAGATTCCAAAAGCCACTAAATGGTTGCATCATTATTCGTGCAAATATATATTATTTACTTTAGATCAGAACAGATAATTGTGCTGATTATACGATCTGTTTGATGCAATAGGTTTTTAATAGTGTAAACACCGATAATGAGTGTTGCAGGGCAGCTATATGGCGGCAAATAAATAAAAAGAGCCTCTCTTTTTATAAGAGGAGAGGCTCTTTTTTGCCGGAACTGGTTAAAAGTTGTGCTATTCTGACAGATAAAAATCTCCTTCAAAGCCGTGTGCACGCTGGTTTTTAAAGCGCGTAATATCGGCCTGCATGTTATCGTAGATCTCCTGAATCTCTTCAGATTCTTCGGTCAGGGGTTTAATGTGCTCGCTAAGCAGCTTGGCCGCCAGGGGGTAAAACTTGGAATCATCCGTATTTTTTACATTCACTTTAAAAGAGCTGACCGCATTTTCAAGTTTCTTCAGCATCGGGTACCTGCCCTTAAACTCCTGAATGGTGTCGCGAAGTTTTTCCCTTATCATCAGGTACAGGTCCTCCTCAAACGTCATCCCAAAGTCATCCTCTTCTTCTTCGTCATCAAAGTTACTGAAGGCGAAGTCGTCGTCATAATCTAAATCGTCTTTCATGGCTGATAATAAGGTTATATGTTGATGGTACGGTGGTTATGGGACTTTGTGTCGGCCGCTTACTGTTAAATCAGAGCCGGGCAACTCTGTTAAACAGTAAGCGGCAACGGCAAAAGGCCATGCAGCTGCATAATTAGTATTTCACATGCTTATTTGCAAACCGTACGCACCTGCTTTTGGGGTGTTTCAGAAGATTTTGTGAAATGCACAAGAACAACTGCTATGGCAGGCCGATTTATAAGGGAGAAGAAGTATAATGCTTAGCGTACCGAAAGGGGTATCGGGGCGCTAAGCATTTCTATCAGGCAAACTTTCGGTCGATGAGGCGGAGTAGTTTCTGCAGGTGTTCCTGTTTTTTGCTCCAGTCATACTTACTGCCCAACTGCTGCTGCACATACTGGTGCGCCTGTTCTGCGTTAGGCATGGTGTCCAGCGTCTGGATAGCCTGGTAATAGGTCATGTTATCTCCCTCAAACAGCTCGTTGATAAAGCTGAAGCGCTGGTTAATAGAAATAGAGTTCTTCAGCGAATCGATCTTGCGGTTGCTGTGTGCATCGGCCAGGGAGGCCGGGGCCGCCGTCTTCCGGAAGTTATCGTTGAGGGTTGGGCGCTGATTGGTGGCCGGGGCCTGGTCTTCGTCCTCCTCGTCTCTGCTGGAAGTATACGCCGGGCGTGTCGGAGCAGGCGCCTCCCGTTGGGCCGTATGGATCGGGGCTACAATATTTTTTTCCTCTACAGGGGCAACTGGAGCAGGTTTGGGAGCTGCTGGCGCTCCTTTGGCAGCTACAAGTTCTTCCTCAGTTATAGGCAGCAGGCTGTTAAACCGCTCCACCAGTTCCGATAGTGTGGTCCGGCGACTCTGGCTGGCGTTAACATACAGCTTAAAACGGCTCAGAATATAATCCCGGTCGCGGTTGGTAGGAGAAAGCGTATCGATAAAGCCGGCAAACAGCGGCTTGTCCAGGTCGATATACCGGAGGTTCTCCTGCAGCTTGGGCAGCGTGATCTCCTCTTGTATGCGCAGAAATTTCGCTTCGAAGGTGGTTACCGGGGCCAGCACCAGCAGAAAAGCATCATAAATGGCTTTTTGCAGAAGCGGCTCAAAGGCATTGCGCTGCATCAGAATCTTGCGTGAAAGCACATTCATAAAGTGCAGCAGCGCCTCTTTTACTTCTTCGTTCTCATAATCGAAGTAAGGGCTGCGCAGGTTAGCTATTTCGTGATGCCACTTCAGGAGCAGCTCTTTTATCACGAAAAGATTAACTTGTTTGATCGGCGTAAAACTGATAAGCTGTGGGCCATTCAGGGTATCATGCGAGGCAAAGTAGCGGTCGCATAGCAGATTTGCCAGCTGTTTGCTGTACCGTTCCAGGTGTAATTGATTATATTTGTCTTCCATTGAGTTTTCCTTCGTCGGTAAAGATATAAAATTATTATGCCAAAGTTGCTAGTGCAAAACCTCGGTGGCCGCCAAATTCCGGTAGAGCCGGGGCAAACGCTGCTAGCGGCTATTCAGGCACAGGGCCTGGACTGGATGCATGCCTGCGGCGGTAAAGGCCGCTGCACTACCTGCCGGATAATTGTGCAACAGGGGCTGGTAAATTTTGGTGCCCTTACTGCTGCCGAAACCCGCTACCGCGAACGGGGCCGCCTAAAGGATAACGAACGGCTGACCTGCCAGTGTACACTAGCCTATGGCGACGCTACCGGAAAAGTGCCGGAGCAGACCAAATTGCCGCACCTGAACTATAGTAGTTAGAAAGTTAAAGTGTTAGAGAGTTAGGAAGTGAGGAGCTGAGAACCAGCCATCGGCCGTTTAACCATCTAACCATTCATCAATTTAGTCATTTATCAACCAACAAATGTTTATAGAACCACGCGTAGGCAACGGTAACAAAGCCCACGCACACCGGCGGGGATGGATAGAAGTGATCTGCGGATCGATGTTTTCGGGCAAGACTGAGGAGCTGATCCGCCGCCTGAACAGGGCCAAGATTGCAAAGCAGAAAGTAGAAATTTTTAAACCTACTATTGATAAGCGCTACCACGACGTAGATGTGGTGTCGCATAACGAGAATTCCATCCGCTCTACACCCATCGACTTTGCCCAGGACATGCTGTTGCTGGGCGGCAGCTGCGATGTGGTAGGCATTGATGAGGCGCAGTTTTTTGATGAGGGCCTGGCCGAAGTATGCGTGAAACTGGCCAACAGCGGCGTACGCGTCATTGCCGCCGGCCTCGACATGGATTACCAGGGCAAACCCTTTGGCCCGATGCCGGCCCTGATGGCGGTGGCCGAGTATGTGACGAAGGTGCATGCCATTTGCGTGCAGTGCGGCGACATTGCCACCTATTCATTCCGGAGTGCTCCCTCTCAAGCGCAGGTGCTGCTCGGCGAAACAGACTCCTATGAAGCCCGCTGCCGCCACTGCTTTCTGGAAGGCCAGCAGCTGAAGAAACAAGTATAACCCGTTCAGCCCATGTTTTATTCCCACATATGCCGGCTAACACAGCCGCTGGTTTCCCGGAAGCTGGCTTTGTGGCTGTGGCTGCTGATGTGGGTCTCCTTAAGCGAAGCACAAAGCCATTTGCCCATAGGGGACTGGCAACTGCACGTGCCTTACCGGCGGGGCAGAGCCGTGGCTTATGCCGGAGATAAAGTATACCTGGCCGCGCAGCAAGGGCTGTTTTACTATGATAAGGAGTTTAATGCTGTAAAAGCTGTTACCAAAGCCGATGGCCTGCAGGAGCAGCAGGTTAGTGCCATCCAGTATGATGAAGGCACCGGCACGCTGGTTATCGCATACACCAACAGCCGCATCGACCTGCTGCACGATGCTATACTTAGCCCTCTCAATGACATCTACCGCAAAGCCATTCCGGGTGACAAAGCCATCAACCAGATCTATACTTATAACAAGCTGGCTTATCTTTCTTGCTCCTTTGGCGTGGTGGTGCTGGACCTGCAAAAGCGTGAGGTGCGGGAAAGCTATGCTAATCTGGGTGCAGGCGGCGCAACACTGAACGTGCTGGCAACAGCTATTCGCGGCGACAGCATTTTTCTGGCAACGGCCGCCGGTGTATGGGCGGCACCTACAGCTGGCGCTAACCTGCAGGATTTCCGGAGTTGGAAGGATGTAAGCAACGGGATGCCGGGGCAAGTAAACAGCCTGGCTGTTTTCGGGGAGCAGCTTTATGCCGGTACTGCCGGGCAGGGCCTGTTTGTGCGGCAGGGAAGCACCTGGCAGGCAGTGACCTCCGGAGCAAGTATGGACGTGCGTGCGCTTTCCGCCTCCGCCAGTTACCTAACAATAACCAGTGCTGCCGGTGTTACACTGCTCACGAAAGAGGAACGCTTCATGAACCTGCAGCCGCCACAGCTGGAAAACGCACAGGAAGCTATAAGCGGGGCAGATGACAATGTGTGGGTCGCCGATGCCCGGAACGGGCTTTTGCGCATTCGTATAGCCGATCAGGCAACAGCTGCCTTTGCGCCGGACGGGCCTTATAGCAGCAGCGGTTTCCGGGTGTATGCAGCGCAGGGCAATGTATATGTGTTGAGCGGGGGCTACACCAATGCCTACCAGCCGCAGGGCAGCCACAACGGGTTTTACAAGTATACGGACGGCACCTGGCAAAGCTTTAACAGCTACCTGTATCCGAACACTGCCGATGTGGTGCCTGCTGTCGACCTGGTGGATGCCGTTTACAATCCGGTGACTGATAAAGTATACTTCGCCAGCTATGGCAGCGGATTACTGGAATGGGGCGGTCTGCAGCATAATCGCTTGTATACCAGTAGCAATAGCCCACTCTTAGGAACTGCCGCTCAGCCAGCCGATGTGCGGATCACTGCTGTAGCAACCGATGCTGCGGGTGCCGTTTGGGTGCTGAACCGCAACCAGCAAGCAGAGCAGCCAGGCTTGTTTGCACTACAGCCAACGGGCAACTGGCAGTCGTTTATACTTCCGGCGGGCAGCGGGGGCACTAACCTCGACCAGCTCCTGATTGACGATAACGGGTATAAATGGCTTTCGTATGCCCGCCAGAGTACGTCCGGCTCAGGCCTGGTGGTGTTCGATGAGAAACAAAACCGGGTGCGGCAGCTCTCGGTAGGCGAAGGCAGCGGCGGTTTGCCGGGCGGCCAGGTATATAGTATGGCCAAAGATTTGAACGGCGATGTGTGGGTAGGTACTAACAATGGTGTTGGCGTGTATTATACGCCTGCCTATGTGTTTGAGGAGCCGGTATATGATGCCCGCACGCCTGTTATAGACCGACGGCCGCTGCTAGCCGGGCAAACAGTACGCAGCATTGCCGTAGATGGCGCTAATCGCAAGTGGATGGGCACCGACAATGGCCTCTGGCTTTTTAGCCCGGATGGAGACCAGCTGCTACGGCACTTTACCACCGCCAATAGCCCGCTGCCCTCCGACAAAGTGCTATCGGTAGCGGTAGAGCACCGCTCGGGAGAGGTGTTCATCGTAACGGATGCGGGTATCGCCTCTTACCGGGCCGAAGCGACGGTAACGGAAGGCAAACCGACATGTGCCGTGGTGTTCCCGAACCCGGTCCGGCATGAGTATACGGGCGTAGTTGCAATCTCAGGGCTGCCCAACAATGCCGATGTGCGCATCACCGATATTTCCGGCACGTTGGTTTACAAGACCCGTGCTACCGGCGGCACCCTGGCCTGGAACGCCCGCGACTACAATGGCAAACGCGTAAAAGCAGGTGTATATCTGGTGATGAGCGCCAGCACGGACGGAAGCCAGGCCTGCATCAGCAAAGTAGCCGTGCTAGAGTAGGCAAGGTATAAAACCGCCGTTACCGGTTGCATTGCTCCTTTGGCAGGCAGGTACGTATACTGTCATATTAATTGCAGGATTTCCGCTTTAGCATAAACACTGGACTGTTTCCCCGCAGGGCAGCGGCTTCACAAATCACATCCAATCGGCTTATACTTGCGTCTAAACACATATGCTAATAAAAACACGGGGCGTCGTTCTCCACTACATCAGGTTCCGGGAGTCTTCCATTATCACCAAAGTATATACTGAGGCGCTCGGTGTGCAGTCGTACATTGTAAATAGCGTGCGCAAAAAGGGCACCGGCTCACGTATGGCCCTGTTTCAGCCTTTTACGCTGCTCGATATGGTGGTGTATACTTCGCAGAGGGGCGGCATTACGCGTATTTCCGAATATAAATCAGCCCATCCGTTCCAAACCATTCCATTTGATATCCGCAAAAGCAGCATCCTCCTGTTTTTATCTGAAATGGTATCGCGCACAGTCAGGGAAGAGGAGGAGAACCCGGCGTTGTTTTACTTCCTGTTCAACAGCATTATTTATTTTGATGAGCAGCAGCACGGGTATGAGAATTTCCACCTGATCTTTCTGCTGCAACTTACCTATCACTTAGGCTTTGGGCCCGGCTCGGGTGCTGAACTTGTGGAGCAGGTGGCGTTTACGGCTAACGCGCAGAGTGCCACCTCAGCACCAACAGTGCTGGCCATACAAGCCTACGAAGTATACTTCGATCAACTGCTGCACCAGCCGGAACAGGTCAGCATTCCGAACGGGAAAGTGCGGCGCGAGCTGCTGTCGGTGCTCATTCGTTACTACCAGCTGCACGTAGACCGGTTGGGCGAGATTAAATCGCTGGCTATCCTATCAGAGGTGCTCTCCGAGTAAATACAGACACCAGAAAACAAAAAAGGCGGTGCGCCCGCTGGTACACCGCCTTTATACTTGCTGTAAGTACTTGCTTATTTTGCGCTGATTACCTTAATGTCAAACACCAGGTTTTCATTGCCATTTATAGACGTACCACTGCCACAAGGGCCATACGCCAGGTATGATGGAATGTAAAACCGGGCTTCTTCGCCTACCTGCATCAGCGGCAGCGCCTCGTCCCAGCCTTTGATTACCTGGTTAGCTCCTACCGTGAACGGAAACGTTGTGCCTCTACCGTAAGAAGAATCAAACGTACAGCTGCTGGAGGATAAGTCGTCACACAGGTGTTTGCCAATATAATGCACTTCTACTCTATTGCCGGTCTTTACCTGGGCACCTGTCCCTGGTGTCAGTACTACATAGTGAATACCCGATGCTGTTTCCTGCATGTTGGTCGTGTCAACGCCGTTTTTCCGGAAGTAGGCTTTTATCGTTTTAATATCAGCTACTTTCTGGGTTTCTCTTTCGCTGGCGCTTGGGCTGCAAGGGTTCCGGTAATAATCCTCTTCGTTGCCACCGCAGGCAGAGAACAAGCCCACAAGGAGCAGCAAAAGCAGCGCCTGTAGCAGCGTGCTTTTTTTTGCAGAGATAGAAGCTAAGGCTGGTAAGAACATGGTTACAGGTAATTAGAAAATGGCAGGACTTACACGTGAACGCATATATTTAGACGCTTCGTGTAAGTCCCTGATAAATTATTTCTGCACGTTAACAAGCTCCACATCAAAGCGAAGGATGGAGTTGGCTGGCATATCCGGACCACGGTCCTGGTCGCCGTAAGCTAATGGAGAAGGTACCAGCAGCACCGCTTTGCTGCCTTCTTTCAGTTTCGGGATCACTTCGTCCCAAGCCGGAATTACCTGGCCCTGTCCTACTGTAAACTCAAACGGCTCGTTGTTTGTCTGTGGGCTGTTCTGCGAGTTCTGGATCTCTTTGCCTGCCAGTGATGAAAGCTTGTAATGTACTTTCACCTTGTCGCCACTGTTAGCAGCAGGGCCTTTTCCTTCTTCCTGCACGGCATAGTACACGCCGGATTCAGTTTTCTGGATGTTCTGGAGGTTATTGTCTTTGATGTACTGCTCGATTTTCTGGTCGTCGATCTTCATCTGCTCTTTAGCATGCGCCTGCGACTCGATCATCTGCTGCTGCATCATCTTTTGCTGGTCGGCCATGGCTTCCTGCTGTGACTGCACTTTCTCTGCCTTGATAAAGAAGGTCATCTGAGAGCCTTTCTTAATGAACGGAGGCATCGGCTGGCCACCAAATGTTTTTGCAAACAGGGAGTCAGCGCTAATTTTAAACACACCGCTATCACCTGCAGACAGCATCATTAATGCGTTCTCCAGGCCACCTTTAAACGACGGCTCCATTACCGGAATCATCAAAGGAACCTTCTGATTATGCGAGTCGAACAATACAGAGTCAGCAGCGTTTTTGTACACCATCTGCAGCGTAACAACCTGGCCTACTTTGGCGCCGGTTGAGTCGCCTGCGGCTACTTCGCCCTTGTTTTCATACGCGCCTTTGGCGTTCTTCTCATAGACTTTATAGGTCAGGCCATCAGCCGACGTATGAAACTCATCTTTTTTGTTGCACGACTGCAACATCAGGGCGCCAGCTAATACTGGCAACAATAGTTGGGTTTTAGATAACATTCGATTGTATAGGTTGAAATTATTTCTGTTTTACTTGGCACTGGCATGCGTCAGTTGCTCTTTATACTGCGGCAGCAGGTTCTCAAACTTTGCTACAGTTGCCTCCAGGGTATCATAAGAGATGCCTCCTGCCGCATTTTTGTGTCCGCCGCCGTTAAAGTGCTCGCGGGCGAACTCATTGGCTGAGAAATCGCCTACAGAGCGGAACGACATCTTAACAGCCTGCGAACGGTCGATAATGAGCGCAGCAAAAACAATGCCTTCAATAGAGAGGGCATAGTTGACGAGCCCTTCCGTATCGCCGGTTCTGGAGTCATAGGCTTTCAGTTCTTCTTTGGTGATGGCAATATAAGCTGTATTATACTCGTGCAGCACCACCAGTTTGTCTTTCAGAGCATAACCCAGGAAACGCAGGCGCAGTTCCGTAGAGCTGTCGTAGATCAGGCGATGAATGTTGGACGTTTGCACGCCGATGTGCAGCAGGTCGGCAATAATAAGGTGCACATTTTTAGAAGTGCTCGGGTGGCGGAACGATCCTGTATCCGTCATAATGCCGGCGTATAGGCATTCGCCGATACCCGTATCAATCAGGTCAGTGTCGCCCATTTCCTTGATCAGGTCGTACACCAGTTCGGCGGTAGCAGCGGCGGCCGTATCTGAGTAGCTCAGGTCAGCAAAATCATCGGGCTGCAGGTGGTGGTCTATCATCACCTTGGTGCCAGTGGCCTGCCGGATGTATTCGCCCATTTCATTGATGCGGCTCAGGCTGTTAAAGTCAAGGCAAAAGATTACCTGCGCCTCCTTTACAAGGCGCTGCACCAGGGCGTCGTTATTTTCGCCGTACACCAGGACATCTTCGTTGCCCTGCATCCAGTTCAGAAAGCTCGGGTAGTCAGAAGGCGTGATCACGGTAACCCGGTGGCCTTTCTTTTTCAGATAACCGGCCAGGCCCAGCGACGAGCCAAGTGCATCAGCATCAGGCTTGTGGTGGGTGGTGATCATCACCTCTTTAGGCTCTTTCAGAAGCTCTTTCAGAGCAGGAATATCGTGCATACTATATGATAAATCCTCTGATTAATAAGGATATAAGCAGCAAATTTCAGAAGAAATTACTTCTAAAACAATAAAATCACGTTTTAGCATTGTTTTGCCGCTTTATGGTTGCAGCAGGCACATTTGCCAAACTATCGCCTAAAAGTATGCTATATTTTTACGAAATGCGCTACTTTTGCATTTCAAACTTTAGCATACATCCAAATAACTATTTAAACCATGGCCGGAAATACCACATTTACCATGATCAAGCCTGATGCAGTGGCAGATAACCACATTGGCGGCATCACCAACATGATAGAGGAAGGCGGCTTCCGCATTGTGGCAATGAAAAAGACCAGATTATCCGAAGAGCGCGCCGGAAAATTTTACGAAGTGCACAAAGAGCGTCCGTTCTATGGCGACCTAGTGAAGTATATGTCTTCTGGTCCGATTGTGGCGATGATCCTGGAGAAAGACAACGCGGTAGAAGATTTCCGCAAACTGATTGGTGCCACCAACCCGGCCCAGGCTGAAGAAGGCACCATCCGTAAGAAGTATGCCAAATCCATCGAAGCGAACGCCGTACACGGCTCTGACTCTGACGAGAACGCTCAGATTGAAGGCAACTTCTTCTTCGGAGCTGACGAGCGCTTCTAAGCAGGAAAAGTTTACTTATTGATTTAAGCCGCCTGACTGTGAAAGTCAGGCGGCTTTTGTTTTTTTACTATATTAGTATGAATATGTTTTAACCTTGATCTACATGAAACAAACTTTACTTTTAGCTATGCTGCTGCTGGTACTTGCTACGGCACAGGGGCAAAGCAGTGAAAAAATGAACCCTGCCGTAGCCGTAGCTATTGACTCACTGAAGGCTGTGGCCCTGCCGGTGCCCGATACCGAACCGCAGTTTCCGGGTGGAGAACAGGCCCTGATGCGATTTTTAGGACAGAACGTACGCTACCCGGCAACAGCACAACGTACAGGTATACAGGGCATGGTTGTGGTATCGTTTACAGTAATGCCAGACGGTAAGCTGGAAAACATTAAAGTGGTGAAATCGCTGGGAGGCGGGCTAGATCAGGAAGCCATAAGAGTGGCAAAGTTGATGCCTGCTTGGCAACCGGCGCTTTCCAACAACATGCCGGTTGCTGCCTCACATCTTTTGCCAATTCGTTTTACGATCATCAATCAACCGCAGCAAAGTTTCCCTCCCCGAGGCTTTTGATGTTGAGAAAATAAGTAGCGTAAGCAGCCGTTTGCAGGCGATAACACAGGTAAGCGCTTTGAAAGGATGAAGATTACTTGTTCAGAGCTAGTCTAATTTTTTATATTCGTGTTTTCTGATATAAAAGATGAAAGCAAAGTTATACTTGCCCCTGTTGCTGACTTCTGTCGTGCTGTTTGGTGGCTGCCAGCAAAGTGAGCCTGAACCAGACTACTCCGGCATTCAGCGACTTACTTATACCCTTCATGCAACCTCTGCCAGTGCCGCACAAACACAGGTATGGCTATACCCCAACCCGTTTGGCCAGTACGTGACGGTACAGGTGGCAGCTCAGCAGGGCCAAACAGCTACAATTTACCTCTCAGACCCAAAGGGCAGGTATAACAAAAAGATCGAACTACCGGACGGTAATGCCACGCAAGTGCAGGTGGATTTCGGCCGGATGCCCAAAGGCGTTTATAGCTGTGAGGTACGGTTGCCCGGCAGCGTGCGGCGGTACAGGTTACTTAAAGGAAACTAACGTATGAAGAAACTTATACTTGTTATAGCGCTGCTGTCGGCCTTTGGTGCCCACGCACAAACCCGAAGTTGGGGCGCTACAGCGAGAGCAGGCGCCCAGTATACACGAACGACAGCCAGCCAGCCAATAGTGGATTCTTATACATACGGCCCCGGCTTGCAGGTCGGGCTGGGCTTCTGGCTGTCGCAGGCGATAACGGCAAATGGAAAGTTGCAGCTGACCTTGTTGCAGAGCGGCACCCGCCAGCGCGCCGGTGAAGTCATGCTAACTGATCCTAACCGAAACCCCATTGGACTTCTGAATGCCGCAGATTACAGCCTGGCACTGCATCTTTCGGCCGTTTACCTGCACCAGTTTAACCAAGTATGGGCTGTTGGGGCAGGGGCTGCAGCGCAATATGAATACTTTTCCAAAACCAGGATTCATGGGGAAATAACAACAAATTTTTACCAGGGGCAGCCTGTTGAAGAGGAAGTGAAGGACACGTATGATAACTTCAACCGGAGAAAGTTGCGACTGTACCTGCCTGTAGAAGTCCAACGGCAACTGAGTGACCATCTAACTTTGGTTGGGCAGGTGCAACTGCCGCTCAGTAACCGGATGGCCGCCTCGGAATCGGCTTTTAAAGAAAAAGACTTCGGGCTGACAATTGGCGTAAACTATTCACTTGGAGAGCTTCTGTAAAATAAAAGCGCCGCTGCCTGTACAGGCAGCGGCGCTTTTATTTTACACTTCACGTTTATCTCGGCACAGTAAACCGCTGGCCCGGCCGGATCAGGTCGGGGTTATCGCCGATCTTGTCTTTATTGGCCTCGTATAATTTATGCCAGGCATTGGCATCGCCATACAGTTTCTTCGCAATCTTGGATAGTGAATCGCCGCTTTGTACGGTGTATACATCGTTGTGAGCACCCGGATCAGTGGTTTTGCTTTTATCATCCGCGCCATAAAAGCCCTGCTCCGGTTGTCCGGGCGTGCGCGATGCCACATCACCTCCTTTGCTAACAGGCTGCGTGCCTTGCTGCGCCGGAATATCCTTCTTTGGCAACACGTTAGAGCTGGCCTTTTTGGCGGGCTCCTGCTGTCCTTTCTTTAAAAAATCAAACAATCCCATATCTGATAAAATTTAAGTCTAACGTTTATTTTAATTGGGCAACCTGTTCTTATCCAGTTGCTTTAGATAAATACGCCAGGAAGCCAACATAGTTTTGTCCTACAATGGCAATAAACGATGGCTATCAACTCATTTCCTGTTTTGGACGTAAGCATCTAGCTCCATGGTTTGCATCGGCAGGCCGGAGAACATGAACGATGATGTACAACATAAAAGCAAGAACGATGAAAATGAAAATAGAAATGCGCCTGTGGCAGGCACTCTGTGCAATGCTGCTGGCTGTGGTGCTGGTAAGTTGTGGTGGCAAAGATGAAGTAGGTTCGCAAAGCCTCATTTCCGGCGCTGATAACAAAACCTGGAAAACCGATCGTCAAGAAGATGCTACTGGGGACAAACAAAAGTTGTCGGATGCCGAAAAGCAGCAGAACATCCAGTTTTATGCCGATGGCCGTTTTGCCATGGGCGGCGGCAGTAGCTTGCAAACGGGCACCTGGTCGTTCGATGAGGCTGCTAAACGGCTGTCGCTTCAGTTCGAAAATGAAAATGTGACGCAGAATTTTGACGTGCAAAAGCTCACTGACGACGAAATGCGCTTGAAAGCAGCCGATGGTTCGCTGATGACACTAGAATCAGAGTAACAAAATATAGCCAAAGCAGTATACGCTATTGGTTTCGATAAAACGGCGGCTTGTGTTACAGCAGGTTGCCGTTTTTTTATTGCGCCAGCCGCCGGAGCAGCAGGCGCATACGCCAGAGGCCAAGTAGCGGACCGGCTGCTAACAGCAGGAACACACCCGTAGGTTGAAAGTGCGCAAGCAGGTACCCGGTAAGTTGAATGCTGGCAATCGTAATGGCAAAGCCGATGGAAGTAACCACTGTGAGTGCGGTACCTACCAGGTGTGGTGGCGCTGTTTGGGCTGTCAAAGCCGAGAACTGCGGTGAATCGCCGGCGACCACTATGCCCCAGAACAGCAGGAATGGCAGTAACAACGCCGGCACCTGCAGCAGCCACACCGAAGCTACACAGCACAATCCTGAGAGCAGCAACTGAACAAATGCCACCCGCGCACTGCCCCACCGCTGCGACAGGTAACCACCGCCAACACAGCCCACAGCACCGGCAGCAATCACCAGGAAACTATAAAACGAGAGCTGGCGCGGTGGCAGCTGTGGCAACGCCGAAGCAAGTATAAACGGCACAAAAGCCCATAAGGTGTATACTTCCCACATATGCCCGAAATACCCGAAAGCCGCTGCCCGAAATTCTTTTGCCCGGAATACCTGCCATAAATTACGCACATCAAAGCGTGTTCCTTTGGTCTGATAGGGTCCATCCGGCACCAGCAGGTACATCAACGTGCCACCTAAGGCAGCCAGTATACTTACTGCCAGCAGCATTTGCTGCCAGGGGAGCGCTTTTCCGAGAGCGCGCAGCAAATGCGGAAAAGCCGTGCCCAGCACCAGTGCCCCCACCAGCCAGCCAATGGCTTTACCCAGTCTGCCCCTGTACCAGTTTGCAGCGATCTTCATGCCGACCGGGTAAATACCGGCCAGCAGAAAGCCGGTTAGTGCCCGTAGCGCTAAAACAACGATTATACTTTGTGCTCCAAATGCAATCAGGGCATTGGCGCCTGCTCCCAGCAGTGCACAAAGTAAAAACAGCAGCCGCGGCGAAACCCGGTCGGCCAGCGAGAGGATAGCAAAGCAAAGCGTACCAAGTATAAAGCCCAGTTGTACAGCGGAGGTCATGAGCGGTAGCGCACTTTCCTGCAGGTGCAGCGCATACTGTAACTCCGGTAGCACCGCATTGCCAGCAAACCAGAGCGAGGTGCCCGCAAACTGCGCCAATACAATAACAGGCAGAATGTAGGCGGGAACAGTAGCGGCAGTATGATTCATGCGGTAAAGATAGGCGATTTAAGCCTGCGGCCGCTGCTTGCCAGCAGAAGAGATGCTTTACCCGTAAATCGTTTCGGCAAATTTTTGAAGTGTCTTCCGTGTCTCGTAGGTGCGCTCAAACATCGCCATGTGGCCGGTAGCAGCCATGAAATAGACCATGCTGTTGGCGGGCAGGTAGCATTGTTCCAAAGCTTTATTGAGCGGCACGGCGTTATCTTCCTTGCCAAAGATGAATAGCACCGGGTATGTTGCCTCGCGGAGCACCTGCGTGCGGTCTGGCCGGTCGCGCATGGCAGCGAGTGCGCCCGTTATACTTTCCTGTGGTGTAGCTTTGCCGATCTCCTTCATCATCCGGATCTCCGGCTTTAATTTTTCACGGTTCTCGCGGTAAAAGAGCGGCTCCACAAAAGGGTTAATGAAGTTGTGCACGCCATGGCGCTCCACGTAACTGATGCTCTTGCTGCGCTGCTCTTTTTTCTCTTCCGTGTCAGGCAGGGCAGAAGACTGGAACAGGCAAAGGCCGCTGAGCAAGCTACCATACTTCGCTGCAAAAGCAAGGCTCACGTAACCGCCCATAGAGTGCCCGATAAGTATAAACCGGCGCACACCTAATGCATCAAGTTGCCTTTTTACATCCTCAGCCATGCTTTCCATACTATAATGTTGGATGTTTTCGGTATTGTCGCCGTGGCCGGGCAGGTCGAGGGCAATGGTGCGGAACTGCTGCTGCAGCGGCTGCATAAACTCGGCCCATACCTGCTTGCTTTCGCAGAAACCATGCAGAAAAACCAATGTGTCGCCGGAGCCGGCATCAAGGTACGTGTTTGTCATACTTGTTATTTACTGTATAATGTACTTGGCAGGAACAGGTTCCCACCTCTCCTTACAGCATACAAACAAAAAACCTCACAGGTTTGGAAACACTGTGAGGTTTAGATAGTCTATTCGGAATGTTATACTTTGATTTTCACCGGTACGCCTAATAGTTCGCGTACCGTGTTTTCGATGTCAGCAGGGGAAAAGCCGGCTTCTTTGTGCAGCTCCAGTTGCGAGCCGTGTTCAAATACTTTATCCGGAATGCCCAGCCGCTTTACCTGTGCCGTATAGCCGTTGTCTACCATAAACTCCAGCACCGCGCTACCAAAGCCGCCCTGCAGGCAGCCGTCCTCTACGGTCACTACTTTATCATAGGTGCTGAAAATGTGGTGCAGCAGTTCTTCGTCCAGTGGTTTGGCAAAGCGCATGTCGTAATGGCCGGGTGTCAGGCCTTCGTAGCTTAGCTTTTGGCAAACCTCCACGGCATAGTTGCCGATGTGGCCAAACGTGAGAATTGCTACTTCTTCGCCTTCTTGTAGGATGCGGCCTTTGCCGATTTCGATCAGCTCGAGCGGTGTGCGCCATTGCGGCATCACGCCCTCACCCCGCGGGTAGCGGACCGTAAACGGACCGGCTCCGTCTTGCGAGGCGGTATACATGAGGTTACGCAGTTCCTGTTCGTTCATGGGGGCCGAAACCACCATGTTCGGAATGCAGCGCATGTAGGCAATGTCGTAGGCACCGTGGTGCGTGGGGCCGTCGGCACCCGCAAATCCGGCGCGGTCGAGGCAGAAAACCACGTGCAGGTTCTGTAAACAGACATCGTGTACTACCTGGTCGTAGCCGCGCTGCATAAAGGTGCTGTAGATATTGCAGAAGGGCACCAGACCCTGCGTTGCCAATCCAGCAGAAAAAGTGACTGCGTGCTGCTCGGCAATGCCCACATCAAAAGCACGGTCGGGCATGGCTTTCATCATAATGTTGAGCGAACAACCTGAAGGCATAGCAGGCGTTACGCCCATAATTTTTGGGTTCTGCTCCGCCAACTCCACCATCGTATGGCCAAACACATCCTGGTACTTGGGTGCTTGTGGTGTGTCGTAGTGCTTTTTATAGATCTCGCCGGTAATCTTATCAAAGGTGCCGGGGGCGTGCCACTTGGTCTGTTCTTTTTCGGCCAAAGCAAATCCTTTGCCTTTGGTAGTGAGGCAATGCAGTATTTTCGGACCCGGAATATGTTTTAGATCTTCCAGTACCGAGGTCAGATGATGGATGTCGTGGCCGTCAATGGGGCCGAAATAGCGGAAGTTCAGGCTCTCGAAAAGATTGCTCTGCTTCAGGAGCGTGGCTTTGATGCCGCTCTCTACCTTGGAAGCAATCTGCTGCGCGTTTGGTCCGAATTTACTGATCTTACCCAGCACATTCCAGATCTCGTCGCGCACTTTGTTATAGGTGCGGGAGGTGGTGATATCAGTGAGGTATTCTTTCAGCGCGCCCACGTTCGGGTCGATGCTCATGCAGTTGTCGTTGAGCACCACCAGCAGGTTAGCGTTGGCCACGCCGGCATGGTTCAGTGCCTCAAAGGCCATACCGCCCGTCATGGCACCGTCGCCGATTACGGCAATGTGCTGGCGCTTGTCTTCGTGCTTATACTTGGAGGCCACAGCCATACCCAATGCTGCTGAAATAGACGTGCTGGAGTGGCCAACCCCGAAGGTATCGTACTCACTTTCTTTGCGTTTCGGGAAACCGGAGATGCCGCCATACTTGCGGTTGGTATGGAAAATTTCGCGGCGGCCCGTCAATATTTTGTGGCCGTATGCCTGGTGTCCTACGTCCCACACCAACTGGTCGTAAGGCGTATTAAACACATAGTGCAGAGCCGTTGTGAGTTCCACTACGCCAAGACTGGCACCAAAATGGCCGCCGTGGATCGAAACAACATCAATGATATATTGCCGTAGCTCCTGGCTCACCTGCAGCAACTGTTCCGGCTTTAGCTTCCGGAGATCAGCAGGTGTGTCGATGGAGGCCAGCAGCTCTCCGGGTTTAATTAACATAGCATCGTCTTTATAGACCTCTAACAAAATAAGTCAGCTAAGGTTTAGCAGGCGCAAAGCGTTCTCTTTCGGCCAACTCGTAAAGTTAATAAAATAAAAAATTACGCCCGCCATTTCACTGCTTTTCGAAAGGTTTACGCACGCACTCTATTTCAGTTTATCAATATATAAGTATTTATATTTACTTATTTAAATATTATAACTGCCTGAGATACAACAAACATTCTGTTCAGGTAGTTTACCGAAGCGTTGTACAGGAAGTATACTTTCGCACGACATAACTTGTTCTGAACTATTCCGGACAAAGCGTTGCTTATGGCTTTAAGGCGGCATAGAAGCATTCTGCCGAAAATAAATTAATTTTGTACCTGGCGCAGCCGCATGCGCTCAACTTTAGATTTGACTGGGTGAGTTTCGAGATTAAATTACCGTTGTTTGAGGGGCCGTTCGACCTGCTGCTCTTTTTTATTGAGCGTGATGAACTGGACATCCATGATATTCCCATCTTCCAGATCACGAATGAATTTATCGGCTACATCCGGCAACTGGAGCAGCTCAACATCGAGGTAGCCAGCGATTTTATACTTACGGCCGCCACGCTCATGCGCATTAAAGCTAAAATGCTGCTGCCGCGTGTGGAGAAAGATGAGGAAGGCAATGAGATAGACCCGCGCCAGGAGTTAGTGCAGCACCTGCTGGAGTATAAGAAGTATAAAAGCGTGATTCCGGACCTGACTTTGATGGAGGAGCAGCGTATGGCACAGGAGAACCGCGGCAACATACACGCCGAACTGCAGCAGATTGCCAATGCCAACCATTTTGAATACGAGCTGCAGGACCTAAGTCTCTATAAGCTGATGCGTGTATTTGAGAAGGTGATAGTGCGCTATGAGGAGGAGCAAACCCGGCCAAAGCACACGGTGATTACATACCCCTATACTTTGGAGGAGCAGCGGGATATTATTCTACAGATGGTGCAGCAGCGCCGACAGGTAGCTTTTTCGCAACTCATCTCCGAGTACCCGGATAAGATCGGTATGATCTTCAATTTCCTCGCCATTCTCGACATGCTGCAACTCAACATCATCGGCATAGAGGTCGGCGACGGCTTCAACGACTTCACGATCACTATCGCCGAAGGACAGGCGACGCAGGTACTGCAACTGCTGGTAGAATAGTGATTTCTCTTTGTCCCCCGGTTAAGCAAGCCACGTATAGGCTTACTTAGCGAACTGTTATTTGCTTTCCGGCTGCCCATACCGCGGCAACCGGAAAGCCACAACACCTACATGGACCAGAATAAAAAGACGATACTTAAAAGCTTTAGCCCGGTTAAAATCCTGATTCCTGTATTTTTAGGATTGGCTGCCACGGCCTGGCTTTTTATCAAAGACGACAAACTAAACGAGCTGAAAGGCATTGAGCAGGCGCACTGGGGGTGGCTGGCGGCCGCGCTGGCGGTGTTGGTAATTCGCGATGCCGGCTACATGTACCGCATCCGCCACCTGACCAATAAGTTCCTGACCTGGCGCAACAGCATCGATGTAATTATCCTTTGGGAATTTGCTTCTGCTATTACGCCTTCGGTGGTAGGTGGCACCACGGTGGCAACCATCATTCTGAACAAAGAAGGATTGCCGCTGGGCAAGTCGCTGGCTTATGTCATGTTCACGGCGGTGCTGGACAATATGTTCTTTATTCTGGCAGCTCCCATTGCGCTGCTGCTCACCAAAGGGCAGGTGTTCCCCACGTTTAACCTGGACCCATCGGATGTGGCCAAACTGCAGTCGGCTTTTTACATCAGCTATGGCCTGATCGCGGTCTATACGTTCGTGATGATCTATGCGCTGTTCATCAAGCCACGAGCGTTTAAATGGCTGTTGCTGAAGGTGACTTCCCTTGGTTTTCTGCGCAAGTGGCGTGTCAATGCTTTTCAGCACGGCAATGAGATTATCTGGGCATCGGAGCAGCTGAAAGGTAACAGCGCCGGGTACTGGTTTAAAGCCATCGTCTCGACCATCTTTGTATGGAGTGCCCGTTATTTTCTGCTCAACTGCCTTATTGCCGCTTTTGTAGACGTTAGCCTTAGCGAACACCTGCTTATCCTGTCGCGCAACCTCATTTTCTGGATCGTCATGCTGATTGCGATTACGCCCGGTGGCGCAGGTATTGTGGAGATGGCTTTCCCAAGCTTCTTCGGCATTTTCCTGGGCAGTTTCAGCAGCATCGTTGTCGTCCTCTATCGCCTGATTACCTACTATCCTTACCTGATCCTAGGTTCTATCTTCCTGCCGAAATGGGTGGCCAAAGCGTTCGGGCACCACAAGCACGAGAGCGAAGTGCATGTATAGGTCAGCGGCGGTCCCTGCAAGAACCCATTAACAGGAGAGGCACTTCGGCAGCAAGTATAAACAGCAACGCCAGCTATACTTGTTTCCGTAAAGCCACAGTATGAAAGTGATGATCATAGGCGGTGGCATTGGCGGGTTGTGTGCAGCGCTTGCACTGCAACAGCAGGGGATAGAAGCCACTGTATACGAAAATACACCCGAACTAAAGCCTGTTGGCGCCGGTGTCGGGTTAGCAGCTAACGCCATACAGGGGCTGCAACGTTTAGGGGTAGCGGATGAGGTGGTGGCGCGTGGAAAGCAACTGACAGGCCTGGTGATGTTCGATGCGCAGGGCAAAGTCATCAGCAACATGGACACCCGGCCGCTGAGTCGCAAGTATGGCATCAACAATTTTGTGGTGCACCGCGCCGACCTGCACGCAGTGCTACACCGCCACCTGCTGCCGGATACTCTGGTGCTGAACAAGCGTTGCCAACGTATCAACCAGGAAAGCGGGAAAGTGACGGCTATCTTTACCGATAATACCCAAGCCACCGCCGACCTGCTGATTGCTGCCGATGGGATCAATTCTGTGGTGCGCCAGCAGTTGTTGCCGCACAGCAAGCCGCGCTATGCCGGCTATACCTGCTGGCGTGCGGTTATTTGGAATCCGGGAGTGAAAATCAACGAGATGATCTCTGCCGAAACCTGGGCACCGCAAGGGCGCGTAGGCATGGCGCCTTTACCCGACAACCGCATTTACTGGTACGCCTGCATCAATGCGCCCGAAAACGATGCCCGCATGCGGCAACTGACCCCGGCACAACTGGCGCAACATTTTGCCTCAGTACATCCGCCCGTACCCGCTGTGCTGGCCGCTGCCAAGCCCGAAGAACTCCTCTGGAATGATATTTATGATCTGAAGCCGTTGAACAGGTTTGCCTATGGGCGAGTGCTGCTGCTCGGCGATGCGGCCCATGCCACCACGCCTAATATGGGGCAGGGCGCCTGCCAGGCTATTGAAGATGCGGTGGTGCTGGGGCAATGCCTGGCCCAGGAAACAAGTACCGCTGCTGCGCTGGCAAAGTATGAAAAGCACAGGCTTGCGCGTACCGCAAAAGTGATTCGTCTCTCCAGAATGTTAGGAGCGGTGTCGCAGTGGCAGAACCCCGCCTTAGCAAGTATAAGGAATTCACTCTTTCGGCTGATGCCGGCCCAAGTTGAACAAAGCCAGATGGAGTGGCTGTACCGGGTAGGCTTTTAGGTATATTTGTAGTAGTTTCAACCCATGTAGCCCCAAGGGTAGCATAAAATTTTAAGCTAAAAGGCCTTTGGTAGAAGCTTACAACGCTTACATCTCAAGAATTACAAACTATGACAAAAAACCTGCTACTGTTTCTGTTGGCCGCTTTTGTGCTGCTTAGCTGCTCCAAAAGCAACGACAACCTGCGTGAAAAGCTGGAAGCAGCTGTAACAAAAGGCGAAGTTGGGGCCAAAGGGTATAAAACAGTACAACTGGCTGACCTGACAGACTTTGATTGGGACACGGTCTACTATTTCAATGAGCAGGAGGATGCCAAATACATCAGCGATGTGGTGGGGTTCCGATGGGAGGGGGCAGCAGTACCGCCGCAAAACAAACGCCTGTTGTTTGTAAAAGACGGTAAGGTGGTTTCCTATGTCGATTACAAATATCAGGATTTCCCTTTATTTGTGTATGGCTGCAACGAGGACCGCTGGATCTTCCCGCGCAGTCGCACCAACTTCGCCACGTTCAAATACTGTGAGCAGGACAGCGTGGTCTACCAGTTCATTCCGGTAGCGTGCGCTGAAAACCTGCGCGAACTGATGGGCCATTCGTGTCCAGATAAGGAAGCTACAGCCGCAAAGTAAAGAATTATTACTAGCGTAAATGTTTAGCGGCCATTCCTTATGCCTTGCAAAGGAAAGCTTTTAAACTTGGTGCATTAAACCTTGTGCTGTTAGTTTATACTTGCGATTCACGGAAACCTTAAAACTACAGCCTCTGTGGCACAAGTCTTTAGCGAAGCTACAACTTGTGCCACAGAGGCTGTAAGAATGTTAGCAGTTCGTGTTTTACCAACTTCAACGTATCTGCTGGGAACATTGATAAAACAAATTTATCCTCTCTTCAAACTACTTCCCAAAATCCTCATTCTTAGTGAAAGGTACTTTGCGTATCGTGAATTTTTCCTGCGGCGACTGTGCTCCGCCAAAGAGCTTGTCTAAGTGCGCATACAATACAAAAACGGCGTTGCCATAGCCCGTAGCGGTGGTCGGAAACTCAGGGCCTGTCACAAAGCTTTCTGTCAGGTTGCCGCTTTGCCAGTTGTCGGTACTTTTAAAGGAGAGCACTCTGCCTGTAGGTGCGCCTCCAGCGTTGTTTACCACAATCAACTGTTTACCATTAGGGCTCAGCAGTAGGCCGTCGGGTGCCTCAAGCGGCGCATTAAACGTTACTTTGCTCAGGTTAGCAGGATCTGACAGGGGGATTTTGTAAACCGCATTTTCAGCGGAGTAATTCACCAGCAGGAAGCCATCAGCATGATACGCGATGCCGTTGAAACCGAAGGCGCCGGGCGGTGTGGCAAAATCTTCGTCTTCAAAAAATACAGAGGCATGTCCCTCCGAATCTACTTTATAGATAATTGGGGAATAGCTGTCGGTCACATACGCGTTGCCCTGCTTGTCAAGCGCAACATCATTCGCGAAGTGCGGCATACCAGGGCGTAGCGCCCCCAGGTCTGCCAGGTATAACGGAGCGCCCGTTGCCAGGTCATAAATACCCAGTAACGCCGTCTGGCCTGCTGTAGCCGGCGTTGAGTTAGGCGTGCCTCCCGGATCGGCCCCGGCTACCAGCACTCTTTTCCTAGCCTCATCTACCTTTAGCCCAATGCTGGAAATAAGGCGGTTATCGGTGATGAATGGCTTGTAGTCGCCTTTATAACTTACAGTGCCGACAACGCCTGTGCTGACAGAAGAAATCAAGAAACGATGGTTCAGCGCATCGTGGCTGACGCCTTCCGGGTAAAGACCAACGTTGGTAACGGTAATGCTGTCAGGAATGCTTTTGGCGCCGGTGATATCGCCAAACAGATCTCCCAAGTCATCAGGAGAGCAGGAAACAGACACGAAGCCCAGCAAAAGAATAAATAGGTAGCAGATGCGCTTCCGGATGAAAACTGCTCCGGTTGTAGCTAGTTGTTTCATAGGTTTACGAGGTTAACTAAAAGAATAAAATAAAGAATAAGCTGGTAAATCATCCCTGTTGAAAAGGGGCAGCTTGCCTAAGTATACTACGCTGCCGGTATAGCCAGTCACTTCTCCGGAAAGATAAATGGCAGGAACTACATTATTTTAAGGAGAAATTAGCTTACCGCGGGCGAATACAAGTAGGTTAGATGCCTTTCAGGTATAGCATCCGTACTATCTTCTTTCATGCTTTAGCCGATGCGCCTGGATATAGCACCTGCTGAAAAAGGACACAGAAAGGCTGTTTTATTAAGTGCATTTGTAAGAATAGATTTGCTCTTGCAGCAATAAAAAACGGGGACTGAAAAGTCCCCGTCTGTTGGCTTCCGGACTGGGAAGTCCGGAAGAGCAAATCCTTATACTTGGTCGTGCTACGTGCATCGCAAAAATCTATACTAGTTCATGCCGTACCAGGTACTCGGCAATTTGTACGGCGTTGGTGGCGGCGCCTTTGCGCAGGTTGTCGGCCACGATCCACATGTTAATGGTGCGGGGCTGTGTTTCGTCTAAACGGATGCGGCCTACCAATACCTCGTCTTTGCCATGTGCGTCTTTCGGCATGGGGTACTGCAGGTTCTTCACGTCGTCTACCAGCACCACGCCTTCTGTCTGGTTCAGGATGCGGTATACTTCATCCAGCGTAAAATCTTTGGCAAACTCTACATTCACCGACTCCGAGTGGCCACCCATAACCGGAATGCGCACAGCTGTAGCCGTTATCCGGATGGAGTCGTCGCCCATGATCTTCTTCGTTTCGAGAATCATCTTCATCTCCTCCTTGGTATAGCCGTTGTCCTGGAACACGTCGATGTGGGGCAGCACATTCAGGTCGATCGGGTACGGATAGGCTTTCTCACCGTCTTTACCAGCGCGCTCGTTCATCAGCTGGTCCACCGCTTTCTTGCCGGTGCCGGTTACTGACTGGTAGGTGCTCACCACGATGCGCTTCATCTGCAGCTCCTGGTGCAGCTTGTTCAGCGCTACCACCATCTGGATGGTGGAGCAGTTCGGGTTGGCAATGATCTTGTCATCTTTGGTTAGCTCGTTGGCATTGATCTCGGGCACCACCAGCTTTTTGGTGGGGTCCATGCGCCAGGCAGAAGAGTTGTCGACCACAACCGTGCCGGCTGCGGCAAAGCGTGGTGCCAGCTCCAGCGAAGTGCTGCCACCTGCTGAGAAAATGGCAATCTGCGGGGCAGCGGCAATGGCTTCTTCCACTCCGATAACCTGTACCTGTTTACCTTTAAACGCCATCTGTTTCCCAACAGACTTTTCAGAAGCAACCAACAACAACTCTGTTACCGGGAAGTCACGCTCCGCCAGTACTTTCAAAATCTCACCGCCTACCAATCCGGTGGCGCCTACAACTGCTACTTTCATGTTTAAAGTTTATAATAGATAAATGGTTAACGTGCTAATGCATGAGGACAAGTATAAAAATGCCTTCAGGCCAGACTGAGGCTCTAAAGTTTGCTAAATATAGCCATAATTATTTATGTTCCCGTAAAAGTCCCAATGCTAAGCCGGGGCTGTTTCCCACGACTAGAAGTATGTCAAGCTGTACAGCGGCACAAAGGACCTCCTTTTGCTGTCTGAGTCAGCACCAGTGTTGGCCTGTACCCGGTACTCGCCAGCGCCGTGACATGTCGGCCTGCGCTTCCTGCTTTGCAAAGTAACTAAGTTTTCGCCACAAAATATGCAAATGAAACAAACTTTACCAGATGCTTTTGCAAATACAGCTCTTATTTCATGGTTTTACCGATACTTTTCCCAACTCCAGGTAAGTATAAAGTGTATGCCGGTGCCGTACTTTAAGCAGGGTAGGATCAAAGGTATAGCCGGACTGAAAAGAGCTGAGGCGGGCAGTAAGCTGAAGCGTTCCAATTACACAAAAGCTTACTGGCTGCTGCTGCTGTGGTTGCTTCCGCACCTTGCCGCTGCACAGCTACACGAAACTTTCTCCGATGGCGACATCACCCAGAACCCTGCCTGGCGTGGCAATACCGGCAGCTTTACAGTGAACGACGCGCAGCAGTTGCAGAGCAATGGCCCTGCCATAACGGGCACCACGTTATACCTGGCAACGCCCTCCCAGGCTGTAGTTGGCGTAGTGTGGGAGTTTTGGGCTAACCTGCAACTGGCCACCTCCTCTGGCAATTATGCCGATATCTACCTTATTTCCGACTCCGAGATACTGGACAGCGCTGCGACCAGTGGCTATTTTGTGCGCCTTGGCGGCACTCCGGACGAGGTGAGCCTGTTTCGGAAAGATGTCGGCAAGGCAGCTGTAAACCTTATTGATGGCGAAGATAAAACGCTCGGCAGCAGCAATAACGTGGTGCGTATACGGGTATCGCGGAGTATAAACTACGAATGGCAATTGGAAATTGACCTGACCGGCACCGGCGAAAACTACGTGCGCCAAGGTGCCGCCGCCGATAGCACCTACCGGCGCTCAGGCTACTTTGGCCTGCTGCTGCAGTATAGCTCGGCCAACAGCCAGAAATTCTTCTTCGATGATTTCAGCATAACTGACACTACAGTGCCTGCCATCAGTACGCTGCAAACCACAGATGCACAGGAACTGCTGCTGTACTTCAACGAGCCGCTGCTGCCGGAGCAGGCACAAAATACAGCTAACTATACCCTGAACGGAAGTATAAAGCCTATACTTGCGGAGTTGACAGAGGCGGGCACCGTACGGCTGGTCTTTGGCCAGAGCTTTGGCTTTGAAGGCAATCGTGTAAGTATAGCCAACCTGCAGGACCTGTACGGCAACAGCCTGAGCAGCCCCATTGAGCAAAGCTTCAACTTTATGCCATCAGCTGTGCTGCCCGGCTACAACGAACTGATGATCACCGAAATTATGGCCGATGAATCGCCGGAAGTGGGATTGCCGGCGCAGGAATACATTGAGCTATACAACCCCACTGATAAAGTGCTTACCCTAAATGGCATTCGCTATACAGATGCTACCGCTATGGCTGTTTTACCTGACGTGCAGCTGCTGCCGAAGGAGTATGCCGTAGTGGTGCCGGCGGCGCAGGTGGAGGCATTCAGCAAGTATGGCAAAGCGATTGGCGTCAGCAAATTTCTAAGCCTGAACAACAGCGGTGAGCTTTTACAGCTGCGTCAGCCAAATGGTCGGCTTATCTATGCTGTTGATTACCAGGACACCTGGTACAAAGACAGCGAAAAGCAGCAGGGTGGCTGGAGCCTCGAAATGATTGATGTGGCAAACCCCTGTGCAGGAGCGGGTAATTGGGCGGCTTCTGCGGATCCACGCGGCGGCACACCCGCACAAGCCAATGCAGTAGCAGCCTCCAACCCCGACAATACGGCACCCGTCCTTCTTACTGTCACAGCTACTGCACCGGACCACGTACTGCTGACCTTTAATGAGCGGCTGGACAGTGTGCAGGCGGCAAGTATAAACAAGTATAGCCTCAGCCCGGAGGTGCAGGTAGCCGCTGTGCAGGTGCAGGGGCCGCTGTTTACGGAGGTAAGCTTGCAACTAACGGAGCCACTGCAGGAGGGGGAGCTGTATACTGTCACTGCAACCAGTATAGTTGACTGCGCCGGTAACCTGCATTCGCAACCTATGCAGGTGACATTTGCGCTCCCTGCTGCCCCTGCGCCCGGCGATGTCGTTATCAACGAAGTGCTTTTTAACCCACGTGCTGGCGGTGTCGATTTTGTAGAACTGGTGAACCGTAGCAGCAAGTACCTGGACCTGCAAAACTGGCAATTGGCCAACATCAGCGGCGACAGCATAGCTAGTCGGAAAAAGATAACAGCAACCAGCTATATGCTGGCGCCAGGGCACTATGTGGTGCTCACTTCTGATCCCGGTAATATCAAAGTCAACTACCCAGCTGCCAAAGCAGAAACGTTTCTGAAAGTGCCTGTACTCCCGTCTTACCCCGACGATGCCGGAACGGTAGTTGTGCTGCAGCCTGATGGTCGTGTTGCCGATCAGTTCAGCTACAGTGCGCAACTGCATTTTGCTTTGCTGGACGATGTAAATGGCGTTTCGCTGGAGCGGCTGCGGCTAGAGGGGGCAAGTATAGCCGGCAACTTTCACTCGGCTGCTACCACGCTGCTGGCTACACCGGGTTATCAGAATTCCCAGTCGCAAGAGGGGCTGCCCGCGCAAGAGGCTTTTACAATTGTGCCGGAAGCCTTCTCGCCCGACGGCGACGGCTATGAAGATTTTACAACCATCAACTACCGCACAGATAAAGCTGGCCTTGTCGCTAACATCACCATTTTTGACTCGGAAGGGCGCGAGATCCGGAAGCTGGTGCGCAATGAGCTGCTTGCCGCCAATGGCTTCTTTCAGTGGGATGGCTTGCGGGCCGATGGTGCCAAAGCGAACATCGGCTACTATATCTTCTACATAGAACTTTTCGGGTTGAATGGAGAGCAGGTGCAGTACAAACAGAAAGTAGCAGTGAGCGAACGGCTTTGAGAACACCTATCGGGCAGCGGAACGCAAGTACAGACCGTCGTTAGCTTTGTGGCCTGACACAAGTAAGCCTCACCTGCTACAAACAGGTGAGGCTTACTTATACTTATTTAGATTCTTCTAAAACAGCTTAAACCAGGGTACGACGGATTGCATCATGGGCGTGTAGGAGCTCTCGTGCGTCCCACCCGGAATGGTAATAAAATTAAGCTGTGTCGCGCCTTGCTCGCTGAAGCGCTGGTACGTGTGCTTCGAGTTCTGGAAGGAGATAATTTCGTCTGCATCGCCGTGATAAAGACGCGTCGGGCTCTGTGGTGCCCAGTTGAGCAGGCTATTTTCTGCTAAGGCCTTTTTTAGCTGCTGCTCTTTTCCATCATCTTTCAAGCCATTGTAAAAGGCAGCGGTAAACAGCTTTTGCGGATCTATCGGGAGCTGGTTGTTAATTGCCATCCCATCTGTACTGCCATTAAATAGCTTTGGCAATTGCGAGGCATAAGGCTCCTGGAATATTTCGGTTAGCGGCCGCTTCCAGTCGTTGGTATAGTTGTAAGCTAGCAGGAGGTATGCCAGCGAAGCCGGAAAATAATACGGCTGGCCTGACGTCACAATGCCGAGCAGGCCAGGAACATCATACCCTCCTGCACCAGCAGCTGAAGCAGTTACCGTAAGCCCATATTCCGGGTGTGTTTCGATTTCCTTCTGTGCCGCCAGCGTTACATAGCCGCCTTCCGAATAGCCTACCAGAAATAATTTATCATTCAGGGCAAAATCTTTGTCTTTGCAAAAAGCTTTGGCAGCTTTAATCATATCGATGACTGCCAGCGCGGAGTGTTGCTGATCGAAGTAAGGGTGAAAAGCAGCTTTGGATTCCTGAAAACCGATGTAGTCGGGGATGAGTGTGATATAACCAGTGGCGGCCAGTAGCTGCTGGTCCGAAATAACGCTGTAGTTGCTGGGCGCCTCCTGGTTAGAGAAGATCGTACCGTGCTGCATACTTACCAGTGCAGCCGGTGAGGACATGTTCTTGGGCACGCATACCAGGCCCGAAGCTTTTATCTGTTTGCCCTGGTATGTAGTATAGTATACAAGCTTATAAATGGCAACATCATACTTTATATCCTTGCTGAAAGCAGCATATTCATTGGTAGAGGCGGCGGCTTTCAGATCGTGCTGATCCGCCTCCGACAGCAGCGTAGAAGCTGCATAAGCCGGTGAATCCGGGTCTGTGCCAGGATCTGTTGGTGGTGTTACAGCAGTAGGTGCGACATCATCTTTGTGGCAACTGGTGCCAGCCAGGGTTATTGTCAGCAACAAGCTGTATAGGAGCAGTAGTTTCTTTATCACGGGGAATTGAATTTATCTTAACATTTGTTGGCAATAGTGCCCTTGTAAAACGGAGCAGCAGCAGGTGTGGTATACCGCTGTCACCCAAAGCAGGCATACGCGCGGTGCTTTTTTGAGTAGGTGTTTTACGTCTAAAGTTTTATTTTGGATAGTAAAGCTGTTATCTTGCTTTCTTTTCTCCAGGCGATAAGCGCTAATTCGCTTTGAAAAAGAACATTAGTCACTTCAAAAATTAAGAGGGTGCAAGAAGTCGTTTACCTATGCCTGTTCGCGTTTCTGGCGGGCTTTATTGATTCAGTGGTAGGCGGTGGTGGCCTGATCCAGCTGCCCGCTCTGTTTGTGTTTCTGCCGGGCGTACCGGTGGCCACCATCTTCGGAACAGGTAAGCTTTCGTCTATCGCGGGCACCACTTCGGCAATGGTGCGCTATGTGCGCAGCGTAAAAATCAACTACCTGGCAATATTGCCGGCAGCAGCAGCGGCATTTGTGTGTTCTTTTCTCGGTGCCCGCGCCGTAGCGCATATCAACGGCGATCTGCTGAAGCCGCTCATTTTTGTGTTGCTGATATTGGTGGCAGTTTATACGTTTATCAAAAAAGACTTTGGCTCGCTGCACGCACCCAAGCTAACTGCTTCCAGAGAAACACTGTATGGGTTGGTGGTAGGTATGGCCATTGGTTTTTACGACGGCTTTTTTGGCCCCGGCACCGGGAGCTTTCTTATTTTCATTTTCATCGGCATCTACGGCTTTAACTTTTTGGCGGCATCGGCGGCAGCAAAAGTGGTGAATGTGGCCACTAACCTGTCGGCGCTGCTATACTTCGGCTACAAAGGTTATATTCTGTATGAAGTAGCCATACCCATGGCTATCTGCAGCGTTATCGGCTCGCAGTTAGGTACGCGCACAGCCCTTCGGCGCGGTACGGCCTTTGTGCGGGTGCTGTTTCTGATCGTCGTTTCCGGCATCATCTGCAAATTTGCCTATGATACCTATGGCTCCGGCGGCAGCGATTTTGCTAAACTAGCGGCTTCGGTGCACGGTTGGTTTGGGCGGAAAGGCTAGGGCGCACATTATTCCACCGGAATCGCACCGGCGGCCCAATACAGGGAAGTCTTCGCTTTGGCATACTTGGTGTGCAGGGTGTAGAGCTTTACCTGCGCCTCCAGAAACTTGGCTTCTCTTGCGTTGATCAGAAAGAGGGAGCTTTCGCCATTCTCGAAGCGGGTTTGCTCGCCGTTGCGTAGCGTAAGAGCGTTGGCTACCATGCGCTCCTGCAACTGAAGCTGCTCGCCTAATCCCTGTAACTCGTTATAAAGGCTCTGCAGGGTATTCTCCACCTCACGCTGTTGCTGCACCAGTTCCAGGCCATTGGCCTGCTGCTTCAGCTTCGTGAACTGCAGTTTGCCTCGTTCTTGCCGCAGAAAAAGCGGAATACTGAAGCTCATGCCCAGTTTATAGTTGCCTTGCAGGTGCTGCTGCTCCATTAGGCCCGGTTGCAGGTTAAAACCGCGTTGCAGCACATTGTACTCGGCATTTAGTTTGGGCAATAGCTTGTTAGCGGCATAGCGGCGCTCCACGTCCAGTTGCTCTCCCTTTAGGCTTAGCTTTTGCACCTCCGGATGATCTGTTCTGGCCGCCGCTAACAAACTTTGCAGCTCTTCCGGGCTAACTGTTGCTACCTCAGCCCCTGTAAGTGCCGGAATAGTGTTTTCCTGCAGTTCCAGCGGTACCTGGCTCTCTGCCCACAGGTGTACTGCCACTTGTAAGCGGGCATTCTGCAGCTCCAGTTGGGCCTGTTGCTGTAATAACTGACGGTCCTGCAGCGCCATCAGAGCCTCTACTGTGTCAATGGCCGCTAAGTCGCCTTCCTGCACCCGGGCACGTACTGCTCTCAGCCTGAAGTCTGCCAATTCCAGCGCCTCCTGGTACAGCTGAGAGGTGCGGTGCTGCAGCAGCCATTCCCAATATGCTTTAGTGGCCTGCAGCAGGAGTTTGTTGATGAGCTTGACTCGCTCTGCTTCGGCAATGCCCTGCATTAGCTTTGCCTGTTGTATGGTAGCGCGCCGCTCATCTATAAACAAGCCTTGCCCCAGCGGTATTGAGATGCCGGCATAGCCCAGGCCCTCAGAAGGAGTTTTGTTCTCTGGGTTCAGATATTGGCCGGAGTTCTGCTCAAAGCCGGCTTTAAGCTCTGGTCCAAACCACAAGGGCACCCGCAAGGTGTTACTCCAGAGGTTGTAGTATTCCTTTCCGCCAAACTCTTTGCGATAGAGCTTGCTGCTCAGTACCGGATCGAGGGTGCCGCGTGCGATGCGCAGTTCCTGTCTGGCCTGCTCCGGGAGCAACGCTGCCTGCGAAGCAATGGGGTGGTTCGCAAGTATAAGCCGGTGATATTGCTGCAGCGTGAGCACCTGCGCCGAGTCCTGTGCCTGCACCGTCTGGGCTATCCCGAAAGCAAAGAGCAGACAGCCGGTAAGTATAAAAAAGTATGGACGTAGCATCACTTCTTTTCTTTTGCTGTTTTATCGCTTTCAGCGGCTTCATTTCCCCTGAAATCTGCCGGGAAGCTGTTGAGTTGCCGCCACAGCTCATACCAGACCGGCACTGTATTGAGCATAGCCCAGCCATACACGCCGGAGCCGACGCGCAGTGCATCCGGCCAGGGCTCTCCGGCCGGGTCGGGCACCACAAGTATGCGGTATTTATTGTTCGTGCCGGCATAATCTATTACGGCTACTTTGCCACCGAACGTGCCGTAACTGGCACCCGGCCAGCCGGAGAATACCAGCGCCGGCCAGCCCTCGAACTGCAGGCGCATCTGATCCCCAACTTTTAGCAGCGGCAGGTCCAGGGGCTTGATGTACAGTTCGGCTGCTAGCTGCGGATCCTGTGGCATAATGGTGGCGATAGCTTCCCCTTCTTTGATCGTCTCGCCAATGCCGGCCTTTAACGTCTTTCCCACATATCCGTCCTGCGGCGCCACAATGTTATAGTAGCGGTTGCGCACTTCGGTGCTGCTATACTCGTTCTGTAGCTTTGAAATTTCAGCCTGGGTGCCATAGAGGTAAGAGCGGGTGGCGCTGAACTCTGCTTCGGCCTTGGCTGTTTTGTCGGCGTACTCGGCCTGTAACGAGTTGAGTTCTGTGCGGGCATTGCGAAGCTCGGCCCGGCCGGACGCCAGCTTGTTTTGCAGCGACACCAGCTTAGCCTGTGCTTCCTGTAGTTTCAGGCGGCGCTGCTCCAGTTCCGTCAGTGATTTAAGCCCTTGGTCATAGAGCCGCTGCTGACGCCCGAACTGGTCTTCCGCTATCTGCAGTTCCAGGCGCTGTGCCACCAGGTCCATGCTATCGCTTTGTAGTTTGAAGCTGGTCTGATCTACTTTGTTGCGGGCTTTCTGCAGGCTGTAGCGCAATCCCTCGCGCAGCGCCTGTATCTGCTGTGCCATAGCCTGGGCTTTCTCTTCAGTAGCACCGGCAGCATCTTTCTTAGACTGTACCTGCTCTCCTATTCGTTCCAGCAGGTCAGGGTCCAGGTACTTTTCTTTTATTTCAGATAAACTGGCAATCGTATCTCCGGCTTTCACTAGCTGCCCTTCCTGCACATGCCACTTCACTATGCGACCGGCGATAGTGGCTTCCACGGTTTGAGGCCGGTCCTGGGGCCTGAAAGCAGTCAGGCTGCCCTGGCTGCGAATGTTCTGCGTCCAGGGCAAGAAGAGGCACAGGATAAGAAGCAGGAAAATAGTGCCAATCCAGTAGGTTAGCACACGCCCCAACTGCGGCGACTGCACATGCTTGAGGGCCTCCAACTGGGCTTTGTCGTGCACGGGAAGTTGTTGTTTGGTTGCCATGGCTTATACAGGTGTGGAAATCAGTTCTTGTAACTTGTCGCTTATCGCTGCAAAGGAGCCGCTTGCTTTTAGGTGCCCTTCCTGCAACAGTAAAACCCGGTGGCAAAGCTGCATGACATCCGGGTCGTTGCTCACGATGAGCACGGTCCAGTCAAATGCGGGGGCAAACAGCAGGTGCAGCAGGCGCATCTTCTCAGGCTTTTCCATTCCGGCCCAGAAATCATCTATAATGAGCAACTTCGGGCGTTGCACCAGGCTGCGGGCAAGTATAATTTTGCGTGCTACGCTGGTGGGTAAGCGCATGCTGCCGCCGGTCAGATAGGTGTGCAGCCCTTTTGGCAAAGCGTGTACAAAAGCGGTGAGGCCTGTTACCTCCAGCGCCCAAACAATGTCCTGCATCGGCAACTCCTGCCCCAGTGTCAGGTTGTCCAGGAAAGTGCCGTCAAACACCTGCTCTTTGGAGCTGTTTTCGCCAATCAGGCTGCGCAGGCTCGCTATGTCGAGGTCGCGGAGGGAGAGGTTGTTGAAAGCAATGCTGCCTTGGTACGAAGGCAGCAGCCCCAGCAGCAGGCTCACCAGGGTGGATTTGCCTGAGCTATGGTAACCTGCCAGGCACACCCGCTCGCCGGAGTGGATCTGGAAGGAAACGTCAGTCAGGCTTGGCTTTTTACTGTTAGGGTGCTGGTAGCTCAGGTTTTGCACCTGCAGCGCCAGCCCTTGTTGCGCCAGCTTCCGCAAATCAACCCCTGTCGGTTCTTCAATAGGCAGGTCGGTTACGGTGCCGATTTTGTCCAGCGAGGTGAGCACATCATACACGGTGTCCAGCTTCACGATGATCTTCTCCACAGCCGACATGATCAGGATAATGATGATCTCTGAAGCTACAAACTGCCCGATATTGATTTCCTGCTGCACCACCAGTACGCAGCCCAGCGCAAGCAAGCCGCCTGTGATAAAAGTTTTGAAGCCCACAAAGCTGAAGTACTGTGTCATCAGGATGCGGAAGTGCTGCTGACGCACCTGCAGGTAGCTGCTCACATAGCCGTCGGTGCGCTGCATGGGCAGGTTGGTGTGGCCCACCAGCTGAAAGGTACTTAGGGAGCGCGCCATCTCCTCCAGCCAGGCCACCAGTTTATACTTGTACTTCGACTCCTCCAGGCTTGTTTGAACGCCTTTATCGCCTGTCCACCACAGGATAAAGGCGAGCGTGAGCACCAGTACAATACCGAAAAAGATGAAGTATGGGTGGTAAAATGAAAGCAGGATCAGGCCAAATACGATCTGGATAATTGCCATCGAAAAGTCAATGAGGAGCTTGGCAAGGCCTTTCTGCAGGAGGGGCACATCAAAAAAACGGTTCATAAGCTCCGGCAGGTAATAAGCGTGCAGCTTCTCCTGTTGCAGGCGCGGCACCCGGTAGGCAAAGTCGAAGGCGGTGCGGGCAAACAGGCGCTGCTGGATAAACTCCACCAGCCACAGCTGCATCACCTGCAGGCCGCCCATCAGCAGAAAGGCCAGCACAAGCAAACCAATTAGTACCACTACCGAGACAGTGATCTCCCCGCTCGATACAAAGCCAATGATGCTCTGGATGCCCAGCGGCAGCGACAGGCTGATGAGGCCGGCAGCCAGGGCGTATACATACATGTACAGGATCTCGCGGCGCTCCAGTGCCAGGAGCTGCAGGAAGCGCTGCAGGGGCGTGAATTTTTTCGTCGTGGCGCTCATACTTTCTCTGTTAATGTTGCGGATCAATGGCAGAAAAGATCAGGTGTTTCAGAAATGCGCCGGTTTCGGCCTCTGCCTGCTGGTGGCCGGCAATGTCGGTGAGGGAGGGCAGGTGCAGAGCAAAAAACACCTGCTGGTGCGCCGCCTCCAGTATGGTGCTGACAATGGCGTGCGGGTAAGGATAGCTGGGGTTCAGCTCCTGCACGATCTGCGCCACATGACGGCAAAGGCGTTTATACTCCAGAAAGTAGCCTTCCTGGTTGTCAGCATCCACATCCCGGGTCAGGTATACTTTAGAGGCTTCCGTGATGACGATGCGGTGCAGGGCGCCTTCATCGATGTGCAGGGTAGCCGGGTCGTTCTGGTTCGAACTGCTGATCACGTCGATCACGCGGTTCAGGCGCTCGCGCGGATCCGGGATGTTGTTTGTCTCAAAAGTTACACGATAATCTACCCAGGCCCAGTACCACGACACCAGGTATACCAGCAACTTGTGCTTGTTTTCGAAGTAGCGGTAAACAGAGGCTTCTGTTGAGTTGATCGCGGCAGCCAACTTTTTAAAGGTGAACTGTTCAAAGCCCAGCTCGTCCAGCAGCTTTATACTTTCAGAGATGATCCGGCGACCCAGCTCCGTACTTTCGGGGTCGCGCAAGTATGATTTGTGGGTGAGGGACAGTTTGATGCCTTTGGTTGTCATGGCGTTAGTGCTCATATGCTTTATTTACTGCAATATTAATCACTTACTTTTATATGTAATAGTTTTACTATCATAAATGTTTATAAAACTATCTTATTTTTTGTGAGCTGCAAGTATGGCTATGTAAAAGGATGGGAAAAATGCTGCGGTTAATAGGAGGCGCAGGGAGCAAAAAAGAGCCACAGAGAGGCTGCAACAAGTAATCCTACAGCAATTTAACAATAAAGCGTACCTTTGCTGCCTGCCCCAGCCGTAGGTATACTTAGGGCATAAACACCAGTTGTATGAAGTTTGATGATTACCGCATTTCCGACGAGATAAAAAGAAGCCTGAACAAGCTGGGCTTTAAGAAGCCGACTGATATCCAGTTCAAAGCCATTCCGCCTATTATGAAAGGCGAAGATGTGCTGGCTATTGCCCAGACAGGAACCGGTAAAACAGCGGCTTTTGCTATTCCGGTGCTCGACAAGCTGCAGTTTAGCAAAAATCGCAAGCGCGAAGATGGCATCAAATGCGTGGTGATGGTGCCGACGCGGGAGCTGGCCCTGCAGATAACCGAGGTGTTTAACGAGATAGGCCGCGGCACCCGCGTGAATACTTTCTGTGTGTATGGCGGCGTGGAGCAGGGGCCGCAGATCGCGAAGTTGGAGGATGGCATTGATGTGCTGGTGGCGACGCCCGGCCGCTTGTTCGACCTGGTAAGCCAGGGCTATATCCGGCTGGAGCGCGTGGAGATCCTGGTGCTCGACGAGGCCGACCATATGCTGGACCTGGGCTTCATCCACGACATTCGCCAGCTGATCACCCGGCTGCCGTACCAGCGCCAGACCCTGTTCTTCTCCGCCACCATCAACGAGAAGATCAAGGAACTGGCCTACTCGCTGGTAAATAAGCCAGTGCGTATCCAGATCTCCCCCAAAGACCCGGTTTCGAAAAATGTGGACCACTCGGTGATGTATGTGGACATGGACGACAAGCGCTTTTTTCTGGAGCGGGTAGTGAAGGAGAATCCGGATAAAAAGATACTTGTATTTGTTCGCACCAAAGTACGCGCCGAGCGGGTGATGAAAGCCATGGAGCGTGCCGGCATCGAAAGTATCACCATACACGGCGACAAAGACCAGAAAGACCGCAATCAGGCCATGAAGGAGTTCCGGAGCGGGGCGGTAAAGGTGATGATCGCCACGGACGTGAGCGCCCGCGGCATCGACATCCAAGGGGTAGAGTACGTGGTGAACTACGACCTGCCAGAGCAACCGGAAAATTATGTACACCGTGTGGGCCGTACGGGTCGAGGCACCGAAAAAGGCATTGCTGTGAGCTTTTGCGCTCCTGAAGAAAAGCCTATCCTCGACGAGATCCAAACCTATCTCACCAAGGACATTAAAGTGCTGCAGGTGGATAAAGACGATTATGAGGCCACCATCGACTTCAGTCCCACTGCCACCCACGACTGGCGTGCGCTGATGAAAGAGGCCGAAGAAACGAATGAAAAGGTAAAGGCCGCCAAAGCTAAAAAAGCAAAAGCCAAGGCTAAGAAAAAGAAGTAGCAGGGATTATAATATCACACAGCGGCCTGTGCGGATTTAGCATCTGCACAGGCCGCTGTGCGATATTATATTCTATTTGTTCTAAGCTTACGATAAAGAAGTGCAGCTATTGGATATTAGCTTTCACCCAGTTACCAATTGCATCTTTCATGAAATTCGTCATACCTGGACTAGACTGAAGATTTTGGCTCCAAGTATAAACCATCATTTCCTTATCACCTAAATTGATTTCTAAAGCTGCCACGCGACATTTCATGTTACCAACTTGTAACACATCTTCCTCACTAGCCTTGGCCTGTAGCTGAGAACAAAAATAGCGAGTAGCTCCACTGCCATTTATCAACAATGTATTTATGTTGCTCCTAAGTAACTGTTCTTTTAGAAATGGAAAATCATCAGTCATTAACTGCGATTTAGTCTCCTTGTTTAACTTTCCCCAAACAGGGTCTGTAGCCCACTGCACCAAATCTAAATGGCAGCAAGTTCCATTATAATAAGACACATTTAGTTTATTAAGGATATAATTTTCAATATGGTTAAACCAGCGATTGTAAGGATTATTATGAAAATAATTGATACAAGAACTAAGTGCTTTCTGAATTTGGTCTTTATTTAAGTGTGATAAATCAGCACCATCAAGGGTTTTTAAATTCTCAAATCTCTTGTTGTTCCCATTGATAAGTTGGCCTTTGTTTAAGAATTCATTTTTGCTTGGGTTTAGACCTAAAGTAGCGACACGGGCAGTATTAAGATTTCCGAAGCATATTACTGGTATCGAATCCTTAACTACGCAAGAGTGTGAAGGGATCTTTGAAAGTCGGTCAATTAGAAGTTGTTCCATAATGCTTCTTGAATCAGTTTTATACAGTAAAAAAACATTATACTTAAAATATTTAGGAAGTTACATGTGTACTATAATTTCAGGTTTGAGAAATGGTATATTGGGAAACAAGTTTGGGAACAGAATTAGCTTCACCTATTTTGTTATCCTGTAATGTGCTTGTGAGCAAGCTGTTGCGGCTTAACCTCACTTCAGCCAAGTTTCTTACAGAATGACAAATCTGATTTATTCTTCAATCTATTTCTGTCCGCATACTTTATTAAAATTAAATTTCTTAAGCTACCCCCTCACCCGCTCCAGCAGCCGCTCCATCCAGAAGATCAGCAGCAGCGCCAGCAGGTTGACGCCGATGAACCGCTGGCCCGTGTCGGTGCCGATCAGGAACTGGAAAGAGGAGACGGCCAGCCGGAACTTGAGCGTCCAGGAGCCCACCATGTCGAAGCCGACCCCCACGCGCAGCCCCGCCACATACTGAAAAGCATCGGAGCCAAAGGCAACGTACACCACCTGCAGCACCTGGTTGAGGATGGAAAGTGTGAGGCCGCGCTTTAGGTTGCGGAACAGCATACGGCCGCAGAGCATGGAAAAAACATACAAAGCTGCCGCAAAAAGTGCAATGCGCAATACTTCCTGTGTCACTACGAGTTCGCCCCGAAACATGACCCAAAGGGTGAGCACGATGCCAAGTACGCCGCCTGTAAGCTGGTAAATGGCCAGCACCTTCAACTGATTTTGGATTTTTTGATCTGAAACGGGTTGCGGGCGTACCGGTTTTGCTGCCATGCCTGTATCTGCTATGCTGAAACGGCAAAGGTAGGGAAATTAGGCTTTCTTTCCGGGGTGTAAATCAAGCCTCCTTCAGAAACAGTTTGGTGAGTTTATAAAATAAGTCGCGGTGATCAGCTACGATGCGGTAGCCCAGTTCGGCTACAGTACTGGCAAGCGGCACCCGGTGGTAAAGCCAGTTCCAGGTGCTGTGGCCGCTTAGTTGCAGCAATACAGCCACCGCCTCTGCCCCGTGCATGGGCCGTCCATAGCTGTTTATTAGCCACACCGACCGCTGAAACTGCTTTCTGCTGATTCCATGAAATCCATCCGGCACCTCCTGAAAAGGAATGTACTGCACTTTGCCTTGCGTGTGCTGTTGCCACCGGCGCACCCAGTATTTGCAGAAGCTGCAGTCGCCGTCGTAAATGAGCATTGGAGTTTGGGTCATAGCGGTAGAAGTATAAGTTGGATAGCAGGTGCGGTTTATACATGTTTATACTTGCCTGAGCTACCTGGGTTGGGACATAGCAAGCAGATGGCGGCAGGTAGGGCAGTTATTTTCAAGAGGATTCTTTCTTTTTGGCTTTGCGCAAGGTTTTGATGTAGGCCAGTAAGTCGTCTAACTGCTCATCCGGAATGATGTTGTCCTTAAATGCAGGCATGGCTCCGAGGCCGTGGCGCACCTGGTAGCGAATGGCAAAGCCAGGTGCGGGTTTGTTGTTGAGGGCCGGCGCAAGGCCTGCTTCACCACCCGGATGACACTTCTGGCAATAGGCGTTAAAAACCACCTGGCCGCGCGCCACGGCTACCTCAGTTGTAGGAACAGGCGCATAGGCCGGCTGGCCCCGTTTGGCAGTACCGCAGGCGGCGGTAAATATTAGCAGGCAGCTGATGCGCAGGAGTGTGGCTGTTTTCATAGTTTCGGGGTTACTTTCCTGTTCGGATTATCTTCCAGACAACTCCTGTTTTTGGTTGCGGCTCCGATCCTTTTTCTGTCACTTTCATCACGCCGAAATCCACCACGTAAAGGCTTTGCCCGTCCGGTGCGAACTTTACGGATACAGGGCGTTCCAGGCCACCGGTTTTTAGTTTAGAGGCGGGACCATTTGTTTTGCCTTTGTTCACGGCAAAGTCCGTGATCACGCCAGTTGCCACATCTACCCGCACTACTTTATACCCGACTGGCTTTAACACTTTCCCCACCTGTGGTGCCATATCGCCGAACTGCGCGACAAACGCTTGCCCGGCATAGCCGAAGGTGTCGTTTGGGAAAAGTCAATGCCATTAGAGGAAGAGTGTACCCCAAAAGTGGCAGCAGGCCGGGGTGGTATGCCCGGTGAAGCGATCAGCAGGGGCTCCGGTGCGGCTTTGCCGGGTGCTCCGAAACGCTCACCGTTAAACGCTGTGCCACCTGAGTAGTCTGGCCAGCCATACCAGGCGCCTGGCTGCACGGCCCACAGGTAATCGCCTGCGCCCCAAACCGGGCGGCTGCCGCGGTCGTCGTAACCGTTGTCGCTCACGTAAAGCTGCCCTGCCGGCGAGAAGGCCAGTCCAAACGGATTACGCAAGCCCCAGGCAACCAACTCCAGCGGCCCACCTTCCGGCGACAGGCGCAGCACCGCACCCGTCCAAGGCAGGCTGCCTTGGACGGTCTGTCCTTCGGTGGCCGGTACGCCATAAGGCAGGTATGGGCCGGTAGTCTGCACTTCGCCGGTTCTTTGAGGTGGCAGATGGCTGGTATAGTTGCGGCCTGTCAGCGAAATGTCCTGGCAGGGAATATCGTGAAAATCAGGATAGCGTTTCAGCCAACCATAGTTGTAGTTATCCGGGCCAACTATACCGGAGTTAGTAGCGGTGCCAAGGCCGAAGTATACTTTGCCATCCGGGCCAATTACCGGCCCATTGGTGTGGTGGTCGCCCAGGGTAGGAAGGTTTTCTACCAGTGCTGTAATGGTACCGTTCGGCGTAATGCGCAGGATCTTACCGCCTTCCAGTTCGCCGCCCTCTGCTACATAAAAATTGCCGTTGTGAAAGGTGATGCCCGTCCAGGGGCCGTTCTTGTTGCCCTTGGCTACGGTGATCTGGCTGCCATCGGGCTCCAGGCGGAGCAGCTTCGGCTCAAGGAATACTTCGCCATAGGAGTAGCCGGCCTCTACCACATACGCTTGCCCCTGCGCATCAAAGGTTATACTTGTCGGGTAAGTCAATTGCGTGGCTACAGCAACGGCTTCATACCCTTCCGGCAGGTTAATAGCTGCAGGATTTACCGGCCTGGAGGTGGTGCGGATCTCTCCCTGGCCCCCACCCGAGGAAGGCGCCAGTGTGTAGCAGCTACTCAGGGCAAGCAGGAGCAACAGCGGGAAAAAGCGTTTTTGCGACCGTGCAGCTTTTGATTGTAAATATTTTATCATACATTAACTTGTAATAAGTTCAGTACGTGCGGAGTACCTAGAAGTTAGACAGGTAAAAATGACGGGCAGGCCGGCAATGGTATATTTCTGGAAGCGCAACAACTACCTGACGGAGGCGGTGTTATGGCTGGCAGGTATTGGTGCACTGGGGCTGATGCAGCCGGAGGGAAAGCATTTGTTCAGCCTGTGCCCGTGGAGTTGGCTGGGCCTGTCTATTTGCCCGGGTTGCGGCCTGGGGCATGCCATCAGCTTTCTGCTGCACGGGCAGTGGCAGGCATCGTGGCAGGCGCACCCGCTGGGGCTGCCGGCGCTGGTGCTGCTGGTGTGGCGAAGTATAAGTTTAATGCGCTGGCACTTTTCCAGATTACGTACATCCACCTAAAACACAACATGTATACTTATGGCAAACATCCTAAACCTGATGCCGGACCTGGAGCCGGATGAAATGGCTTACGTACAGTCGCTCGTGCAGGACATGCCGCAGGCAGAGGCGCAGCAGTTTGCAAATATTTACCGCGCCCGCCGCAAAGAGCCGAAACTGGTGCTCATTACGGCTATCATTGGCTTTTTTGGGGTGGCAGGTGTTCACCGGTTTCTGCTGGGGCAGATTGGCATGGGGCTGCTCTATTTCTTTACAGGCGGTCTCTGCCTGGTAGGTACCATCATCGACATGATCAACCACAAGCGTCTGGCTTTTGAATACAATGTAAAGGAGGCCCAGCAGGCACTGGCGATGATGCGCGGCTATGGGACCTAAGGAAACGGTGTTTGGCCTACTTTAATTTGATAAAACTGCTGCGGTAGCGCTGGCTGTTGTCATACAGTTGCAGCACATATAGCCCGGCAGGTAGCTCCTGTACATTAATGGTGGGCTCTACTTGCGGTAGAAGCTGTACCCGCTTCACCAACCGGCCAACAGCGTCGTATACTTCGGCGGCGGAGGGAGTAAAATTTAGCTGCGCTACCTGTAGCATATCAGTCGTTGGGTTCGGGTAAAGTATAACGGGCAATTGTTGCGGCACTTCCAGCAAGGGATTGCGCTCATTCTGAAGTACCTTGAGCAGCAGCCAGTGGTTTGGATCTATTTCCACGCTGCTCACCTGCCCCGGCACGCGGAACACATATTGTGTGTTGGGCTTGTTTTGAGTCACCCGAATGGTGGTGTCGCCGGTAGCCGTATGGAACAGGTATTCCATGTCCGTTTGAAAGAAAGGTGTCATACCGCTTGGTGTCTGGTTGGCTGTCAGCACTACTATGTTTCCCTGCTGGTTCCATTCTGCTGCCAGCAGAGGATAGCCATAGCCGGCATACCACTGGTTAAAAAAGTAGCCCAGGTCCAACCCTGTTGTTTTTTCAAATACCTGCTGCAGGTCTTGTGTAACGGCGGTGCGGCCCCCGAACTGCTGCTGATAGTTGCGCAGCGCCAGGAAAAACAGGCTATCATTGTTTATGGCAAAACGCAGCATGTGGATAACGGAAGCTGCTTTTTTATAGGTGAGGCGGTAATCAAAAATGCGGTTTACATTGGTGGTGTCATCTACCTGCACCGATCCGTTGACATATTGGAAAGCATAGTTGTGGGCATTTTGCAGCCAGGCTTCTGCCGCTTGCCCCGAGCCGAAATGTTGCAGCGAGAGGTACTCGCTGTATGAGGCAAAGCCTTCGTTCAGCCAGATATCTTCCCAGGAGCCGCAAGTTACGTTGTCGCCAAACCACTGGTGGGCCAGCTCGTGCGCGGTGAGGGTAAACTCGAAGGTGCTCTGCGTGGTCATAGTCTGGTGCTCCATACCGCCCCCGATCGGTGCCATACTATGGCCATACTTCTCTGCCGCAAACGGGTAAAGCGTAAACAGCGTAGAGTAATACTCAATAAAAGGCCCTGTCCGGTTCATTTCCTCCTTATACCTGTCCAGTGCTCCGCCGCGGTATACATAGTTCACGATAGGAATAGGAGCAGCGGCACCAGCCGGGCGGGCATAGGTGATATACTCCTCATAGTTAGATACGGCAACAGAGACAAGGTAATAGTCGATCGGGTAGCGCGATTTCCACTCGTAGCGCTTTTTGCCGTTGGGCAAATTCATGGTGCGGGTGAGCAAGCCGTTGGATCCTACTTTATTGTCTGCGCTAGTCGTGACGAACACGTAAACCGAATCGGCTTTATCGGTGAGCACCTGCTTGGTGGGCCACCACTCGTATGCGGCATAAGGCTCGCTCAGGCTCCAGGTTACCTGATTGTTCCAGGTCGGCTCTACATCAGTGCTAAATCCGTTGCCGATGGCGGCGCTCCCCTCGTTCGGTGCGGTGCCCTGGTAAGTTATACTTACTGATACGGCTGCATTTGCCGGAATAGCTGCTGCTAACGGAAGGCTTACTTCGTTGTCCTTGCGGTTAATAGTTGGCTGAGGAGTGCCGTTCACCAGGACTTGTTCAATCGTAAAGTTTGGGTGCAGCTCAAAGGCAAAAGTGCTCAGGGGCGCTTTTGTTTTGGCATTGATAGTAACCGTGCCGGCGATAAAGGTGGTATTTCGCTCCAGTTGCAGGTCCAGCTTATAAAAGGTGACATCATACTGGTTCATCAGGCGCTGGTGCTCCGGCGAAACCACAGCTTTGCGTTGGCTGAAGCTCAGGCGACTGGCGGCACAGCTGCTTAGTTGCTGCGCACTGCAGATTGTAGTACAGCAGCAAACACAGAAGAGCAATAGCAGGTGATAGTATAGTTTCTTCATAGCATGTAAGGGAAAACGGCTTTTATATCGGATTTGTAAGCTGTTGAGTATGTATGAACGCTTGGTTTGCAGCCGCGGCTGTCGCTTACTTTAAAGGCGTTACTGTGTAGCCTTGCTGCCTGAGCAGGTGCAGGAGGCCCTTTTCTCCTGCTAAGTGCCCGGCTCCTACAGCAAAAAAGGTGGACCGGGCTTTTGCTTCCCGTTCTATCACCGGCACCCAGCGCTTATTACGGTCCGTCAGGAATGCCTGCTCATATTGCGCATACGTGGCTGTATCCATTTCTGCCTCGGAGAGTTTTGCTAGTCCCTGCAGGTCCTGAGCCAAGTATAACTGCACCATTTTCCGGTAATCGGCTTTTGCTTCCGCCATATCTTTCAACGTTTTCAGCAGCATATCTGCTTGTGCGTTGCTGGGCAGGTGGTCCATTGCTTGCAGCTGTTCCTGCACAGTCTCTACCCCAATCACTTCTTTGCCTTGCGCATGCGCCATTTCAACTAAATGTTGCTCATACGATTCAGCCGGGCAGTCCGTCAGCTCCGAAAACAAGAGCGACTGCAGCATAAAAGGCTTCATCTTATTCAGGTACTGAATATCGATGCCCATACTTTGCTGGAAATGCGCGGCCAGTAGCTGGTAGTCTGCAGCAGAAAAGAACGATTCCAGGCTTTGATCTGGCGGTAACATGGCGCTTTGCAGCAGCTCGGCCGCAAAATTCGGGGCGTCCATGTCTATCTCCAGCGCCAGTTGGCTGGTTTGCTGCAGACTGGCTTTTACCTGCTCAGGTATAGAGAAATCCTGCGGACACACAGCATGAATGGTGCCGAACAGGTAGGAGGGCTGCAACCCCTTGCCTGCTATTTTCCAAAGCAGGCTTTGCGTGGCATCATTGGTTTGCGCGGTAACCAGGCCAGGCAGCCAGAGCAACCACCAGCACAGGAGCACTTTTGGCACGCTCGTAATCCATTTATACATAACATAGAGCTTAACTGTAGCAAGATAAGCGTTTGTCTGGATTTAAGAATGCGACAGCGTACTTCTGGCTTAACTTAACGGGCAATGTGTATATTTGCGCCATTACAGCACAGGAAAGCAGCCCATGGAAGAACTATACTTATCCGACATCTACATCTACCCAATCAAATCCCTGGGCGGCATCCGGCTACAGGAGGCTGAGGTAGAACCGCAGGGCCTGCGCTACGACCGCCGCTGGATGCTGGTAGATGAACAAGGTGCTTTTCTGACGCAACGGCAACATGCGCACATGGCTCTGTTGCAGGTAGCCCTGCTGCCGGACGGACTGCAGGTAACGCATAAGCAGGAACTACTGGCGCCGCTCTTTATACCCTTCGAGGATAACAGGACAGGACCTACTATAGAAGTGCAGATTTGGGATGATGTGGTGCCTGCACAGGAGGTTAATAGGGAGGATGCGCATGCCTGGTTTTCGGAAGCTTTGGGAATGCCTGCGCGGCTGGTGCACATGCCGCTTTCCTCGCGCCGCCTGGTAGACCAGCGTTACGCCCGGCAGAACGAGGTAGTTAGTTTTGCCGATGCATATCCTTTTATGTTGATTGGGCAGGCCTCACTCGATGACCTGAACAGCCGCCTTCAGGAACCGGTGCCGATGGATCGTTTTCGGCCAACATTCGTTTTTCGGGGAGGCACTCCTTTTGCCGAGGATACCTGGCAGGAGTTCCGGATCGGCACGCAATCTTTTTGTGCCGTTAAGCCCTGCGCCCGCTGCGTTGTTATTACCATCAACCAAAATACTACAGAAAAAAGTGCGGAGCCCCTCCGCACCTTGGCTACTTACCGGCTTCAGAAGAACAAAGTTATGTTTGGCCAGAACTTGTTGCAGCATGGAAACGGTGCCGTGCGCATTGGAGATAAAATAGAAGTGCTGCGCTGGCGGTAAGCCGATGGGCTGTCGGGTTCATCGCTATACTAACGTGCGGAGGGATAGCTACAGTGGTCGTCCATCGGTACGTACAAAATAGGGTTTGCATAACGTGCTGACCACATATGGGTTTATGCGGCTGTTTGTATCAGGAATGGTTGTATAACACCGGGTACCTACAGACCTCTCCGCACATAAGCCGCTGCTGTACACAATTTTTTGTAGAATCTTTTTTAGCATCTTTCCAAGGCTTTTGCCCAGACAATCTACCTTGAAATTCCTCCTTTAATTCTCTGATTTCGAGATTCTAAATGTTTCATGCTTCTCTGATAGTTAAAACAACGGCGCCCAGCAGCCTATTGATTCTTTCATTTCCCTCTTATGTAGCTATTTGGAGAAAGCTGCAGGTATGCTTCTTTGTATAGTAAGAAGCGCCAGATTTATACTCTGCTTGTATTAACTTAAATATTATTAATGTTTCCCTTCTAAACCTCACACTATCTGCTGCATTATATAAATAAAAATATATTTATATAATGCAGGGTTGTTGTTGTTTCTCTTTTGGAGAATATACAAATGCTATGTTTCAGCCATTCAGTTTCAGTCTAAGCTTATTAGCTGTTTTGCATTAAGGGACTTATTGTACTAAAAAGATACGAAAACTACTGTTCAGGTTTGTTGTTGTAGAGGTATTATTTATTTTATTGATGTAGTATCGTATATTTGGTTGACAACTAATCTTAATTTATCCTTAACTAACTAAACAAGTAGTATGAAAAGAAGTCTACTAATCTGTTTGGCTTTGATGTTTGCCCTGCTGCAACAGGCGCTTGCACAAAGTAAAACAGTGTCGGGCATTGTTACCGACCAAACAACCGGACTGGGACTGCCGGGTGTTTCAGTAATTGTAAAAGGGTCATCGGTAGGTACAGCCACAAGTGCTGATGGATCTTACACCTTAAATGTGCCCGAGAATGGGAGTACTTTGGTTTTCCGGTATATTGGCTACACCAACAAAGAGGTTCCTATTGGTAATAGTGCAGTGTTGAATGTTGCTTTAGGCGTAGATAACAAGCAACTGAGCGAAGTAATCATCACAGGGTACGGCAACACTAATACGATTGCGAATACGGGTGCTGTTTCTCAAATTAAAGCGGCCGATATAGAGGAGGTGCCTGTAACTTCTTTTGATAAGGCGCTGCAGGGAAGAGTGCCAGGCTTGCAGTCTGTTGGTGCTTCTGGCCAGCCAGGATCTTCTCAGGAAATCCGCATCCGAGGTATTGGCTCCATGACAGCCTCTTCTTCACCGCTATATGTAATTGATGGTGTACCGATCAACTCGGGTGACCTGTCCAGAAACACAACGACTGCTAACGCATTGTCAGGTATCAATCCAAACGACATTGAGAGCATTACTGTGTTGAAAGATGCTTCTGCGGCCTCTATTTATGGCTCAAGAGCGGCAAACGGCGTAATTGTGGTAACTACCAAAAGTGGTAAGTCTGGTAAAACAAGCGTTCACTTTGATGCCGAAACAGGTTATTCCAAGCGCGCCTATTACAACGAAAACACCCGTCCGCTTACGACAGAGGAAACTTTAGAACTGGCTGGAGAGGCAATTCTGAACCACCCGAAATATGGCCCAGGCTATGCCGGTCAGGCAAAGCGCGATGTTGCGATTGATGCCTTCGGGTTCGATCCGGATGTAAACACCGACTGGTATGATGTAGTATCCCAAACAGGTAAGACCCAGCAGTACAACCTCTCAACGGATGGTGGAAATGACAAGACACAGTTTCACCTGTCAGGCGGTTACTTCAGTCAGGAGGGTACGATCAAAACATCTGAATTTGATCGTTACAGTGGCAGCATCAACCTGACGCATAAGCTTAGCAATAAGTTTACTGTAGGCACTAACCTGATGATATCTAACTCAAAGCAGACAGGCCCAAGCAACAGCGGTTACTTTTCTAACCCAATTCTGGCTTCGTTGTTCTTAACACCTGATGTGGCGCCTTTTAATGAGGATGGTTCATTCAACCTTTTTGGCGGTTTATATAATCCGCTAGCTATTTTCGCTTACGACAATAACAAAACTAACATTCTGAAGGGAATCGGAAGTGTGAACGGTTCTTATGAGATACTGCCTAACCTGAAGATCACTTCCAAGTTCGGTATCGATTATAACAACTTAGAAGAGAACCAGTACCAAAGCCCGTTATATGGCGATGGCCAGGATGTGGGCTATGCCTACCGGTACTATACCCGTTATTTTAACTGGGTATGGACAAACCTGGTAGATTATACCTGGGATGTGAACCACGACAACACGTGGGTAGCCACCATGAAAGCTGGTTATGAGGCACAGAAGTCTCAGTACTACTCTTCTAACGTAGAAACTTCTGTATTCCCGAACAATACTAACATTACGGCCCCAAGTGTGGGTGCTACCCCGCTGACAGCCACAGGAACGCAGGAGGATTATACTTTTGCCTCTATCCTAGCAATCGGTGACATTACATACAAAGGTAAGTATGTGATTTCTGGTAGCTACCGTCGTGACGGTTCTTCCAGATTTGGAGCTGAAAACCGTTATGGTAACTTCTGGTCAGCCGGTTTAAGTTGGAATGCAGATCAGGAAGAGTTTATCAGAAATATCTCTTGGATTGATCAGTTGAAGTTCAGAGCTTCTTATGGTGTAAACGGTAATGCTGGTATTGGTAACTACGGCTGGAGACCGCTTTACAGTTACGGTACAGCTAGTATTAGTGGAACAGGCTATAACCTGAACTACAACGGCCAGTTAGGTAGTGCCCCATCTTCGTTAGGCAACCAAGGGCTTACATGGGAGAAGAATAAGCCGTTCGACGTAGGTGTGGATATGGCTTTCTTCCAGAACAGACTGAGCATTACGGCAGACTATTACGACCGTAAAACAACAGACCTTTTGCTGAACGTGCCGCTTTCCAGAACTTCGGGTTTCCCGAACTACCTGGATAACGTGGGCGCAATGAGAAACAGCGGTATCGAGTTTGCCGTTAATGCTACGCCTGTGCTGGCAGGAGACTTCCGTTGGGATGTAAACTTCAGCATCTCTAAGAACAAGAATGAGATCACTGCACTAGCAGAGGATGAGCAAGTGGCTTCTCCATATATCAGAAAGATCGGAGAAGACTACCAGACCTATTATATGCCTGTATGGGCAGGTGTAGATCCTACTACTGGCGACCCGCTGTGGTACAAAGATGCTACCCGCACAGAGACTACCAACAACTGGAACCAGGCAGAGTATGTTGTAACGGATAAAACAGCTACACCAAAAGGTTTCGGCAGTTTCGGTACCACCATCAGCTACAAAGGCCTGGCATTCGACGCCCTGTTCTACTACAGCTATGGCAACTACATCTATGACCCATACTACCGTTACCTGAACAGCGGCGGTGCCTACATCGGCTCGTTTAACCAGCGGGCAACAGAGCTGAACAGATGGCAGAACCCTGGTGACATCACAGATGTGCCACGCTATGTATACGGCGGTACCTTAGCCTATAGCCAGTCTACACGCATCCTGGACAGCGGTGATTTTGTTCGTCTGAGAGATGTATCGCTGTCCTACAAGTTGCCAACCAGCCTTATCGAACGAGTGAAGCTTTCTAATGTAAGGCTTTATGTTAGAGGTACCAACCTGTGGACGCATGTGAAAGACGACAACCTTCCTTACGACCCGGAAGCAGGTGGTGTGAGTGGTCAGACTAACTTTGACATTGAGATACCTAAAACGGTGACTTTCGGTGTTAACATTGGTATCTAATTTTAACTGAATTCTGAAATGATGAGAAATTATAAATATATGATTCTGTCGGGGGTGCTGGCTTTGAGTGCACTCAGTTCTTGCGACAAAGATTTCCTTGACCAGCAACCGTATACATCAATTCCTACGAACAATGCTTTCCTTACGGACGCCGATGTTTTTGCAGCGTTAAACGGAACCTATTCAGGGCTACAGGAGACAGATCTCTATGGTCGTTCTATCCTGGTTTTGGGAGATATACTGGCCAACAACACCTTTGTGTCTACCAAAAATGCCGGCCGTTACCTGGAGTTTGAGAACTATACGTTCAGCCGAAACAACGGCACTATTTCGGATTTGTGGTCTGACAACTACAGAGTGATCACCCGAGCCAATGAGATCATCAATTCGGTGCAAACGGAGGTGTCAAACCAGGAGGATGTTGATCAGTATAAAGGTGAGGCTTATGCTATCCGGGCGCTGGCGTACTTTGATCTGGTGCGCTTCTTTGCCCGTCCGTATACAGATAGTCCGTCTGCCCCTGGGGTACCGCTTGTGCTGGAGAACGACTATACTGTAAAGCCGTCGCGGAATACAGTGGGCGAAGTATACGACCAGATTCTATCTGATTTAGAAAAAGCCTCTACCCTGATGACCAGCTACAGCAACTCCGGAAGATTCTCTCCGGGAGCAGCTACAGCGTTAGCAGCAAAGGTAAACCTGTTTAAAGGCGACTATACCACGGCTTTAGCCAAAGCGGAAGACGTGATCGACAACAGCGGATTTGCATTGGTGCCACGCGAAAGCGTGCTAGCCTATTGGGCAAACTCCGGAACGGCTGCTTCTAAAGGTGAAACCCTTTTCAGCGTAGTGTTTACAGAAGTAGATAACAACGGCTCTGATGAAATTGCCGATATCTACAGCCAGCAGGGTGGTTATGGTGATATCATCTCTACCAAAGAGGTATATGACCTGTACTCAAGTACCGATGTTCGGAAAGACCTTATTATTAACGGACCAAGAAAAGGCGGTGAAGCTTCAGCGTATATCGTTAACAAGTTCGAGAATGTAACAGGTGACCGGGACGACAGAGTAGTGCTTCGCATGTCAGAGATGTACCTGATCGCAGCGGAGTCTGCTGCACGCTTGGGAGATGAAGAAACAGCAAGAGGGTATCTCAACGCGCTAGTAGCTGAAAGAGATCCGTCGTTGGTGTATACTTCTACCGGTGAACAGCTGATCAATGACATCCTGCTGGAGCGTACGAAGGAACTGGTGTTTGAAGGAGATAAACTGCACACACTGGACCGTCTGAAAATGGATATCACTGGTCGTCCAAAATCACCGACAGAGGTGCCATACAGCGACTACAGAAGAGTGTTCCCGATTCCGCAGTCTGAGATTGACGCAAACAAAAATATCGAGCAAAACCCTAACTGGTAAGCAAAGTCTTGTATTTTAAAGCAAGTTGGTGAAACCGGAGACCCGGAAAGAGAGCCAACCAGCGCTAAATATATAAATCCCATAGTCGAAAGGCTATGGGATTTATTTTGTGGGCGTACTGCTATAGTGGCCATACTTAGCTTTACTCAAGGGAGTAGCTAAAGTATAAACCCGCAATATATGCAGGCTTGCTAAGACAGCTTTGTTACAGTAGCTATACAAGGGGTACAGCAGGGGATTGCCTAGCTGTTGCGGCGCGGGCAATAAACCGAATCAAGACGACTAATCTCCTGTAACTAGCTGTGATGTTATTGAAATATGATATATTTATAGCTGTAAAACAGAATATCAACGCTATGAACTTCAATATCTTAAAATGCTTTTTCCTGATGGGTTTCGTAGTCCTAAATGTTCAAATCTCATGGGCACAGACTTACCTGGAAGAAGTAGGAGGGCGCCCGATTCGTATCGGGCAATATGTGGATGTGCATGGATCTCCTTACCTGCAGGACGACTGGGCGAAAGGAACGGTTCAATTTGCGAACGGTAAAGCTTACGACGGGCTGGATCTGAAGTATGATATGGTGGCGGATATGCTTTTGTTTAAAGATGACAAAGGGCAGACGCTGGAGTTTGTGCAGCCTGTCGCCAAGTTTACCGTGGAGACGGCAGATGGGGTGAAGACCTTTCAGAATGGCTTTCCGGGGGAAGGCACTGCCACAGATAAAAGCTACTACCAGGTGCTGGCAAATGGCAAAGCGACGTTGCTGAAGCGCGGAGCCAAAGTCGTGCGAGAGGCAAAGCAGTATAACTCCGCCACCATCGAGAAGAACATTATGGATATTGGAGCTTACTACATCAACAAAGATGTGGCGCTGCATAAGATCAAGAACAACGAAAAGGCGGTGCTGGCAGAGCTCTCCGACCAAGCGCCGGCGCTAAAGGAATTTATCAAAGCCAACAAGTTGAATCTGAAAGAAGAGGAAGACCTGGTAAAGCTCGTGAACTACTATAATTCCCTTTAGAGAAGCGCTGAAGTGGTAATTTCAGCAGGAGCGGCAGCGCAACAAATTACGGTTGTGCTGCCGCTTTTTTGTTGGCAGACATAAAGAGGATGTTTATCTTTGAAGATAGCAGCGGAAGCTAAGCCGTTGAACACACCTTCACCTAACCTCTCAAGTTACTAAAAACAGACATGAACAAGTATAAATCAGGGATACTTTTGGGCGCCGCCTGCTTCCTCTCCGGTGCTTTCGTCTCCAGGGTAGCCGATAATAAGATTACCGTAAACATGCTGCAGAGTGCACAGCAGCTAATAGGTCTTCACTTTTCCGAAGCCAAGCTGGACTCCATGACGGAGGAACTGGAGGGGCTGCGGGAGAGCTACGAAGCGATTCACAAGGTGCCGCTGCCTAATGACGTGGCGCCAGCGCTGGTATTTAACCCAATTCCCGTGGGCTATACTTTCGAAGCGCAGCGGGTACCTTTTGAAGTAGCTCGCCCAGAGAAAGTAAAGCTGCCGAAGAACCGGGATGAGCTAGCCTTTTATACTATCCCCCAACTAGCGGAGCTGATCCGCACCAGGCAAATATCTTCGGAGGAACTGACAAAATTTTACCTGGCACGCCTGAAGAAGTATGGCCCGAAACTGGAATGTGTAATTACATTAACAGAAGACCTGGCCCTGCAGCAGGCGCGGCAAGCTGACAAGGAAATAAAAGCGGGCAAGTATAAAGGCTTGCTGCATGGTATCCCTTTTGGCGTGAAGGATCTGCTTTCTACCAGCCAGTATAAAACTACCTGGGGCGCGATGCCTTACAAAGAGCAGCAGTTGCACGAGGACGCCACTGTGGTAAAACGCCTGGAAGATGCCGGAGCAGTGCTGGTAGCCAAAACCACTTTAGGCGCCCTGGCTATGGGCGATGTATGGTTTGGCGGCAAAACCCGGACGCCCTGGGATATCACCAAAGGCTCCAGCGGCTCCTCGGCCGGTTCTGCCTCTGCAGTGGCGGCAGGCCTGCTGCCTTTTGCGCTCGGCACCGAAACACTGGGCTCCATCGTTTCGCCTTCTACTGCCTGTGGCACTACTGGCCTGCGGCCCACCTTTGGCCGCGTGAGCCGGCATGGCGCGATGGCGCTAAGCTGGTCAATGGATAAGATTGGGCCAATCGCGCGGTCAGCCGAAGATTGCGCCATTGTATTTAATGCCATTTACGGTCCTGACGGGCTGGACCCGTCGGTTTATGATGCGCCATTTAACTATAACCCGAACATTAACCCCAAGCAATTGCGGGTGGGATATCTGCAGAAAGACTTCGCGCGCAAGTATGGCTTTAAGGAGAACGACGAGCGCACGTTACAAACTTTACGCGACGCAGGAATAGAACTGGTGCCTATCGAGCTGCCCGACCTGCCTGCCGGCGACCTGACCCTGACAATCTCCGTGGAAGGTGCTGCGGCCTTTGATGAGCTCACCAGAGGCGGTCGCGACAGCCTGCTGGTGGCACAGGGGAAAGGGGCCTGGCCGAACTTATTTAGAGCAGCCCGCTTTGTGCCTGCCGTAGAATACATACAGGCGCAGCGCGTACGTACCCTGCTGGTGCAGCAAATGCAGGAAAAGCTCAAGGATGTTGATGTGTACCTCAGCCCTTCTTTTGCCAGCAGCAACCTGGTCGTAACCAACCTTACGGGGCATCCGTGTGTGGTATTGCCCAACGGGTTTCAGCAGAACGGCATGCCGACTACCATCACCTTTATGGGAAAGCTCTTTGGTGAAGCACAACTCCTGGCCTTCGCCAAATACTACCAAAGTTTGACAAACTTTGAAGAGCAGCATCCGTCCTTGGCCTTTGCCTCAGCGAAAGCTAAAAAATAGAACAAAGCAGAATGCCAGCCACAGCCAAATTTATACTTGGTAGGCGCGGGCATTCTGCTTATTTTGCTTCCTCAACGATTCTCACTATTCCCTTATACCGTAACTATGCTCTTTAACAAGCGAGCCTGTGTGCTGGCCATCTGGCTTTTAACTGCCGGTACTACCCTGCGCGCACAAGATAACCCTCTGGTGCTGAGTGTGGAGAAAGTAATGCGCGACCCAAAATGGATCGGCGTTTCTCCGAGCAATATTTTCTGGTCAGAAGATGGTAAAAAGCTTTACTTCGACTGGAACCCGGAAGCGACCAAACATGACTCTCTTTACAGCGTCTCAGCCGACGGACGGAACATACACCAGGTTCGTCCACTGGAGCGGCGCAGCCTGCCTTCGCCATCCGGCAACTATAACCGAGCAGAGACAAAGAAGGTGTATGAGAAAAACGGAGACATCTTCCTTTACGATATTAAAACAGGTAAAGCACAGCAGCTAACGCGCACCGTGGAGCGGGAATCTAGCCCCAGCTTTACTTTCGACGAGCAGAAAATAGCTTATCTGAAAGACGGCAACCTCTACACCTGGAATACCAACAACGGGCAAACCCGGCAGCTGACAGACTTTCGGAAAGGCAATAAGCCAGCCGGAGAAAACAAAGATCCACAACGTGCCTGGCTGCGGGAGCAACAACTAGCTTTGCTGCAGGTGGTGCGGGAGCGGGAAGCAGATAAGGCCCTGCGGAAAGAACAGCATGAGCGCGATGTGCCTACTAATCCCAAAGAAATATACATAGGCAGCAAAGCGGTAGAGAGTATGGTGCTGAGTCCGGATGAGCGGTTCGTGACCTACCAGCTGGTAAGTTTCCCGAACGACGAAAGGGTAGCAGCCGTTCCCAACTTTGTGACAGCTTCGGGCTATACGGAGGAAATTGATGCCCGCACTAAGGTGGGTGATGCTCAGAACAAGTATGAGTTCTTTGTGTATGATACCCGCCGCGACACCACCTTTGCCGTGACCATGAAGGAGATTGACGGCATCTATGAGCAGCCAGCTTACCTGCAGGAGAAAGCGGCAAAAACAAATGCTAAAAAGGAAGCACCTGATACCAAAGCTGGAAAACCTGAGATGCGGTCAACGGTCATTTATGGGCCATACTGGTCAGATAACGGGAAACATGCCGTTGTGGTGGCGCGCTCAGATGACAACAAAGACCGCTGGATCATGACGCTGGAGCCGGCGACAGGTAAACTTGATCTGGTAGACCGGCAGCACGACGATGCTTGGATCAACGGCCCTGGCATCGGCTATGGCCCCGGCGATATCGGCTGGATGCCGGACAATGCGCATGTATGGTTTGAATCCGAAGAGAGTGGTTTCGCTCATTTGTATACTGCCGATATTAACACCGGTAAAAAGAAAGCTCTGACCAGTGGCAAGTATGAAGTATCGGATGTGCGCCTGTCGGATGATAAGAAGAACTTCTACTTTAGCGCCAACAAAGTGCACCCCGGAGAGCAGCACTTTTACCGCCTGCCGGTACAAGGGGGAGACCTGGTGCAGCTTACGACAATGCCTGGCGCTTCAGAAGTTACGCTGTCACCGGATGAGAAGACGTTAGCTATTCGCTACTCCTATACCAACAAGCCCTGGGAGCTGTACGTGCAGGACAACAAGAAAGGAGCCAAGCCTAAACAGGTAACGCACTCCACCACTGAAGAATTTAGGTCCTACAACTGGCGCGACCCGGCCGTGATCACCTTTAAAGCCCGCGATGGGCAGGAAGTATATGCCCGCGTGTACCAGCCGGCTAAGCCTGAAGCCAATGGCCCTGCCGTCATTTTTGTACATGGCGCCGGCTACCTGCAGAATGCGCATAAGTGGTGGAGCAGCTACGAGCGCGAATACATGTTCAATAATTTTCTAGCCGACCAGGGGTATACGGTAATGGACATCGACTACCGGGGCAGCGCTGGCTACGGCCGCGATGTGCGCACGGGCATTTACCGCTACATGGGTGGCAAAGACCTGAACGATGAGGTAGACGGTGCGCATTTACTGGCCGAGAAGTATAAGGTAGATCCGAAGCGCATTGGCATTTATGGCGGTTCTTACGGTGGCTTTATGACGCTAATGGCCATGTTTACGCAGCCGGATGTGTTTGCTGCCGGTGCCGCACTTCGGTCTGTTACTGATTGGGCGCACTACAATCACGGCTATACTTCCAACATCCTGAATACGCCTTACACTGACAGCCTGGCCTATGTCAGAAGTTCCCCCATCTATTATGCGGATGGGTTGAAAGGTGCCCTGCTCATGTGCCACGGCATGGTAGATACCAACGTGCATTTCCAGGATATTGTCCGGTTGTCGCAACGGCTGATCGAACTGGGCAAAGAGAACTGGGAACTGGCTGTATACCCGGTTGAGAGCCACGGCTTCGTAGAGCCCTCCAGCTGGACCGATGAGTATAGGCGGGTATACAAGCTTTTTGAAGAAAATCTCAAAAAGAAGTAAGCTGTTATAAAAGCAAAAAGGCATACGCAAGTATGCCTTTTTGCTTTTATAACAGCTGATGAATGCTGTCTCTTATGCCTCTTGTTGCTCCTAACAAGGGCTAAATTGTAGCTAAGGCTATTAAAACCGTTGCATCAACATCAAAAGAAACTTATCTATTAGGGTATAATGCAATTTTGATTGAAATATAGAGAATGTTCAATTAAAGATTAACTCAGAAATATTACTGCCGACGCACTTTTACGCTAAAAATTCAGAAGAGTTTAATCATTTTAATCCTGTAACGCAGGCTGCTCAGCGAAATCTGATCAGTCAGATGCAATAAATGATTGTGGTTTATCTCTTATAACTTGCTTATTTATAGTATGTTGTTTGCAATTTGATACGCTTTTAGTTAAGGAGTGGGCGATTTAGAAAATGCATAAAAAAAAATAATATTGAGTTTATATTAATGTATTATTAGTATAACTTTGAAAACTAAACATATACCTAATTAATTAATAATTCTAATCTAACCTTATGAGAAAAGTTCTATTGTTGGGTTTGACGATGCTCTTGATGCTGGTAAATCAGGCATGGGCGCAAAGTCGAACCGTATCGGGAAAGGTGACAGCTGCGGAGGATGGCACACCACTACCTGGCGTAACGGTTTTGGTACAAGGTACTACTGTTGGAACCGCGACCGGAGTTGATGGTTCGTATACCATCAACGTACCTGCCGGAAACAATACGCTGGCTTTTAGCTTTATTGGCTATACTACTGAAACCAGAAGCGTTGATAATGCTTCTACTGTTAATGTTAGCCTTAAAGTAGACGCCAAGCAGCTGGAGGAAGTAATTGTTTCGGCTATTGGTGTAAAAGAAGAGAAGCGTACCATTGGTTATGCGGCTCAGAACGTAAACGTGTCGGAAATTAAAGAATCAAGAGAGCCGAACCTTGTTAATGCCCTGGCTGGTAAAGTAGCTGGTGTTAATATTAACAACTCAGGAGGTCAGGCTGGTTCTTCTTCCCGTATCGTTATCCGTGGTACAACCTCTTTAACTGGTGATAACCAGCCGCTGTTTGTTGTAGATGGTATTCCGATCGATAACTCAACAAACCGTGGTTACACAGGTGAAAGTACCTTGTTTAACGGTACAGGCTCAAACAGAGCTATCGATATTGACCCGAACCTGATTGAGAATGTAACAGTTCTTAAAGGAGCTTCTGCAACAGCACTTTGGGGCTCGCGCGGTGCAAATGGTGTAATTGTAATTACAACTAAGCGTGGTAAAGATCTAAAAGACAGAAAATATCCTCGAGTAAACCTTTCTACAAGTGTTGCATTTGATGATGTGGTGCTGGAAGGCTTCCAGGACAAGTACCTGTCAGGATCACTAGGCCTTTTCAAGAACGAGCTTCCGTATGGTGCAGGCGGTTTTTCAGAGGACACTAGAACAGCTGCTACACAAAGAGCAACGCAAACATCTTTGAGCTGGGGACCGCACAGAGATTCTGTTAGCCAGTTTGTGATTGACTCTATTGGCATGCCTAAAATCTTTAATCCTAGAAGCGACTTCTATCAGACCGGTAAAGTTTGGAACCGTTCAGTTTCTGTAAGCGGCGGTGGCGATAAGTCAACTTACGTTTTCACGTATTCAAATCTGAACCAAGAAGGCATTGTACCAAATAATACGTACAACCGTAACAGCTTAACGGCTGCTTTTACCTCGCAGTTAAGTAGCAAATTTAGTGTTAACACTTCTGTTAACTACATCAAATCTGATAACCAGAGATTGCCTGAAGGTAACGGCCAGCGTTCTTATCTGTTTGGCTTGAACTTTACGCCTATCAACTTTGATATCAACAGGTATTATACTGAACCTGGTAACAAGAACGTAACTTATACTGCTACTGCTTATAACAACCCGTTCTGGCTTGCCGAGAACAACGGAAACTTCAGCAATACGAACAGATTTATTGTTTCTAACTCAGCTGAGTTGACAATCCTACCTTGGTTGAAGCTATCTGATCGCGTTGGTATTGACACGTATACGGATGAACAGGCCGAGCATGTAAATATCGGAACCAGAAGTGTGCCTAAAGGCAGAATGTATGAGTCATTGATTAAAAATACTCAAATTAACAATGACCTGCTTCTTACCGCGAACTATGACTTTAACGAAGATCTGAATTTGTCAGCTTTGATTGGTCATAACACAAACGTAAGAACCTACAACAGCAGAACCGTACGTGGTTTGGATCTAAGCATACCAGGTTTCTTTGATATCACGAATGCGCAAACCACGCAGGCTTATCAAGGTGATCTGAAAACAAGATTGATCGGTGTATACGGAAGTGCTACATTAGACTACAAAAACTACCTGTTTTTAACAGCAACTGGCCGTAACGACTGGTCTTCTACTTTACCAGTAGAAAACAATTCATACTTCTACCCATCTATTGCTGCAGGTTTTGTGTTTACAGATCTTTTGGGTCTGTCTAACTCTAACTATTTCCCTTATGGTAAGTTAAGATTGTCATGGGCACAGGCCGGTAACAGCGCTTCTGCATACCAAACACAGCAGACATTTACACAGGCTGCTCCTGGCGACGGAACACGTGGTACTATCATCTTCCCTTTCCAGGGCCTGAACGGCTTTGAAGTAAGCGGACAGCTAAACAGCAACACGCTGGTACACGAACTGGTAACTGAAAAAGAAGTAGGCTTAGACCTGCGCTTCTTCCAGAATAGATTAGGTATTGATGCTGCTTACTACAACAAGGTAAGTAACGACCAGATCATTTCTCAGGAAGTTGCCGCCTCTAGTGGCTATACTAACCGCGTAACAAACGCTGGTGAGATATTAAACAAGGGTATCGAAGTTTCTGTAACAGCTACACCACTCAAAATTGGTGACTTCAACTGGGACATGCTGGTTAACTTCGGAAGAAACAAGTATAAGCTGGTTAGCTTGGCTGAAAACGTTGATAACATCTTCCTTGGTGGATTTACCAGCCCGCAGATCCGTGCTGATAAAGATTATGGTTACGGTGTAATCTGGGGTGCAAAGCTGAAAAGAAATGATGCTGGCAAAGTGATTGTTGACGAAGAAGGTTATCCGGAAGTTGCGGATGCTTTAGGACCAATAGGTAATGCTACGCCTGACTGGACTGGATCCTTACGAAACACCTTTACTTACAAAGGCATTTCATTATCAGGTTTGATCGATGTACGCCACGGTGGTGATATCATGAACATGGACTTGTACTACATGAGCTACTATGGTACTGCTAAGATTACGGAGCAGCGCGGTACATACAAAACTTTTGATGGCGTGAAGGAAGATGGTACGCCGAATGACATTCCAGTTTTGCAAGACCAGGCTTACTTCCAGAACTACTTCTCAAACGTAGACGAGTTCTTTGTAGAGGATGGTAGCTTCGTTAAGTTAAGAGAGATCACGCTGGCTTATTCTCTGCCAAAGGCTTTGATCAATCGCATTAAATTGCAAGATGTTACATTGTCTGCAACAGGCCGTAACCTTTGGATCAACTCTGACTTTACTTACAGAGATCCGGAAGGAAGCTTATTAGGCAATGGTAACGCGCAAGGCTTTTATCATGCTGTAACACCATCAACCAAAGGCTATACATTTGGTGTTAACATAGCGTTTTAATTAAGATATTCTGAATTATATGAAAAAGAATAAATATTTAATCTTGTTTCTGCTGTTGTTCTCAACTACTTTTTATAGTTGTGATAAAGATTACTTTGACATTAACAGGGACCCTAACTCGCCTGCTGAAGTTTCAGAGGATCTGTTACTGACAGCTACATTAGCCAACTTCTCTTATGAGGTAGTTGGTGGCTATCCGCCAAGAGTAACAAACCTCTGGACTAAGCACTTAGCGGATGCAACACCACCCCCACACGTTGGTACGTATGATATCGATGAGAATGATGTAAACAACTTTTGGACCTATACATCATATACCCATGTGATGAATAACAGTAAAAAGTTGTCGGAGCTTGCCTTGGCAAACGAGAACCCACAATATAGCGCAATTGCTAAAATTGTTTGGGCCTGGAACATGACCTACATCACAGATTTGTTTGGAGACGTGCCTTTTTCACAAGCCTGGAAAGGAGAAGAAGGTAACTTTAAGCCAACTTACGATAGCCAGGAAGATGTTTACAAAGCCATCCAGAATCTTTTGGACGAAGCAATTGTAGAAGCAAACCAGCCAGCTGGCCTTAAAGTGCCTGGTGCTGATGACCTGGTATATGGTGGTAAAATGGCTAATTGGATTAAGTTAGCGAACAGCTTAAAAGCCAGAGCTTACTTAAGACTATCTTATGCACCCGGATATGATGCCGCTGAGCAGGCAGATAAGGCGTTAGCAGCTTTGAACGCAGGTGCTATCAGCAGCAACGCAGAAATGCCTACTTTTAAGTATGCCAACCAGCCAGGTGCTGAGAACCCATGGTATCAGTATGCCATTGACGGTAAGTGGGGTACTTTCACAAGACCTTCTGTTTTCTACTTGGATTTGTTGCAGTCAAAAAATGACCCGCGCATCGCTTATCAGGCAACAGTAGCAACTACAGGAACTGACATCGGAAAATATGTAGGTGCTACGAATGATGGCGGTAACCCTGGAACAGCCGGATCAGCAATTGGTCCGTTCTATTCTGCTGCCGATGCTCCTGTGTATATGTTCATCTATGCTGAGATTCCTTTCATCAGAGCTGAAGCTGAGTTTTTGAAAGCAGGAAAGATGATTACACCTGAAGTAATTGATGCTTATAACAAAGGTATTCAAGCTTCTATGAGCATGTATGGTATCAGCGCTGCAGAAATTACAGCCTATCAGCTGGCTAATGCACTGAACGTACTTGACCCTGAGGCAGCCTACGATCAGATCATGACTCAGAAATACATCGCGAACTACTTGCAGGTGGAGCCTTATAACGATTATAGAAGAACTGGCTACCCAGTGTTGCCACTGAATGAAGAAGCCGTTATAGACAGAATTCCATTGCGATTCCCTGTTCCGTCAGGCGAGAGATTGTATAACCCCACGAACGTACCATCTAACTTGCCAGCAGGTTATGCCAGCTTGTTAGTACCAGTATGGTGGGATACTACATTGTAATTCTAGTTGAACGATAATAAAAAAGGGGAGCAATTTTGCTCCCCTTTTTTATTATCGTTCAACTAGAAAGTATACGTCAGTACTGCGCCATTATATTCCGGAGAAGATATCGGTACAAGGCTGATGTTGGTCTTGTTTGCCTTTTTATGCAGTTGCGGAACCAGGATGCCGGTGGCCGCACCAACAGCATACCCGACCAGGTTGTCGCTTAAAAAGTGCTTGCCAGCCCATAGGCGCATGTACCCCACCGTAGCAGGCACAGCAGCAGCGGCGGCCCAAACGTAAGGCCGGGCTCTGGAGTCTGGGTTGAAGTCGTTAAAAATTTTCGCGACGAAGAAGGTAGCACTGGCTGTTGCAGCAGTATGACCAGCAAAGAACGCATTCTTAGCATTTGCACTGGTTTTGTCAGAAAGCGCTGCGTCAGGGCTGTAAGCTAAAGGGCGAATACGCGGAACATTGCCATTCGTAAGAGTAAAGATGGTGCCTGTTACCGCCATTGTCTCCACGTATAGCATCAGCACCTGCCCCGCTTTGCTGCGAATATTGTCATTCAGCAACATAACAACGGGTGCTGCTAAAGAGCCATATAGCGGGTAGTTACTGATATTCTTTGCACTCTCAGAATGCCAGCCCGCCGAAAACCTGTCAAAGCCGTTTACATTGCTTTTCTGCAGGGCGTTGGCTTCCGCATCAGTCAATCCTTCTTTATCATGCATCAACGTTAATCCATAATAGCTCAGGCCCATACCTGCTGCTATCACAGGGGCATCAACTTTTAAACTGGTCGTATAAGGGGAGTCGTCCTGGCAGTAGGCTTGATTTCCGAAAAGTATAAGTATAGTAAGTATAGAGAGTAATCGCTTCATGTAATTCTAATAGTAATTGTATTATTTGTTGCCCTTGAAACGCTGGGGCACGGAAAAGGTTATGGGACTAGCTGGTGGGGCGATTATACCGTAAGCAGACCAGCAAGCCGTAGAATACTGGTACCTACATTATTTTAAGTATGGTAGAAATGTCTTAGCTTTGTATCCGCTGCCCCAGAGGGCGGCTGGTTTATACTTTGTACCTAAACCCCTAAAGAATGCCTTATTTATTTACTTCTGAGTCCGTATCAGAAGGACACCCGGATAAAGTGGCAGATCAGATTTCTGATGCGTTGCTCGATGCTTTTTTAATACAGGACCCGCAGTCTAAAGTGGCATGCGAAACGCTGGTGACGACTGGGCTGGTGGTATTAAGCGGTGAAGTGAAGTCTGAAGCCTATGTAGACGTGCAGAAAGAAGCACGCGAGGTGATCAGGCGGATTGGCTATACAAAATCCGAATACAAGTTTGATGCAGATGCTTGTGGTGTAATCTCGGCCATACACGAGCAGTCCAGTGATATTAACCAGGGAGTAGAGCGGGCAAACCCGGAAGACCAAGGAGCCGGCGACCAGGGGATGATGTTTGGCTATGCCACCAATGAAACCGACAACTTTATGCCGCTGGCACTTAGCATTTCGCACCTGCTGTTACAGGAGCTGTCGGCTATTCGCAAAGAAGGAAAAGAAATGACGTACCTGCGCCCGGATGCCAAGTCGCAGGTAACGATCCGCTACAGCGATGACCATGTACCGGAGAAGATCGATACCATCGTGATCTCCACGCAGCATGATGAATTTGTGCTCCCGAAAGATGATAGCAACGAAGCCAAGAATGCAGCCGAGATCAAGATGCTGGAGCAGATCAACCAGGATGTGACGCGTGTGCTGATTCCGCGGGTGCTTAAGCAATTGCCGGAGCGTACGCAGAAGCTGTTTAATGACGACATCATACATCACATCAACCCTACCGGTAAGTTTGTGATTGGCGGCCCTCACGGCGATACCGGCTTGACAGGTCGTAAGATCATCGTGGATACGTATGGCGGCAAGGGCGCACACGGCGGTGGCGCTTTCTCAGGTAAAGATGCTTCTAAGGTAGACCGATCAGCAGCTTATGCGACACGACACATTGCCAAAAACCTGGTTGCTGCCGGAGTAGCAGATCAGGCGCTGGTACAGGTAGCATATGCTATAGGCGTGGCAGAACCTGTAGGCCTTTATGTAACCACCTATGGCTCTACCAAGGTAAAAGATGCCCAAGGCAATACCATGAGTGATGGCGAAATTGCCGAGCGGGTAAGTAAGCTGTTTGACATGCGTCCTTATGCCATTGTGAAGCGATTTGGATTACAGAATCCTATCTTCGCTGAAACGGCTGCTTATGGCCATATGGGCAGAACACCCGGCATCAAAAAGGTAGAAGTAGGCACTAACGGGCAGAAGCAGGTGAAAGAGTTTGAAACCTTTACCTGGGAAAAGCTCGATTATGTAGATAAGATCAAGCAGGAGTTCGGATTGTAAGGTATACTCCCTAAGATTTCTCGATAACATAAAAAGGGCCTGCTAAGTATAGCAGGCCCTTTTTATGTTATCGTATAGTTACAGTGTTTGTTTTATACGCTTCTATCAGGGAAGCAGAAAGCGAATAAGTTTAGTGTGTTGCCTGTTTCTCTTTGTGTCGCTTTAACTGGCGGCGCATGGCATCGGCAGCAGCATCGGCAGCGGCCTCAAACGAAGCGGCGCTTTCCTGCGAGAAGAGGGTAGTGCCAGGCACAAGTAACCGGATTTCCACTTCCTTGTTTTCCGTGCCACTCTGGCTGCCATTGTCCTTAATGAATACTTCCCCGTCTATTATTTTATCATAGAACGTTTCCAGTTTGTTCATCCGCTGCTGAATAAAGCTATTCAACTGTTCACTAGCTTCGAAGTTGATGGAATACATTTGTAGTTTCATAGTCGTATTTCTTTAAATGTTAAACTTATGCTTTGGGGTGTGCTTTCTCGAAAACTGACTTCAGTTTTTCAATCGAGTTATGCGTGTACACCTGCGTTGCCGCCAGGCTCGCATGCCCCAGTAAATCCTTTATCGCATTCAGGTCTGCCCCTTTGTTGAGGAGGTGTGTGGCGAAGGAATGTCGCAGCACATGCGGGCTGTTATGTTCAGATGTGGTAATCAAACTGATATACTTTTTAACAACGCGATAGACGAACTTTGGATAAAGGGGACGAGCCTTCTTAGTAACGAGCAGCTTTCCGGAATTGTTATCGCCAAATTCGCTTTTCTTGTAGCTCAGGTAAGTATTTATACTTTCCATCAGCGAGTCATTCAGGGGCACGATACGTTCTTTATTGCCCTTGCCCAGCACACGCACTGTTTTGGCATGCAGGTCAATGTCAGCATGTTCTATGCCGATCAGTTCTGCGAGGCGAATGCCGGTGCCATAGAGGAATTCCAGGATCAGCCGGTCGCGCTGTCCTTCAAAATCCGCCTCAAAAGAAAAGCTGTCCAGAAATGTGTTGAAAGGTTCTTCGGGTACAAAGGCAGGCAGCTTTTTGGAAGCTTTAGGCGCTTTGATGCGCAACATGGGGTTTACCTGCACGCGCTGCTGCGCCATCAGGAACTTATAATAAGAGCGCAGGCAGGCAATCTTCCGGTTGATGGAACGTGGTTTGATGTTCTGCTGCACCAGCGTCAGCAGCCAGGAGCGAATGATGGTGTGGTCGGCTTCAGCGGCATCTGTTACCTGGTATACCTCCTGCAGGTACTGGGCAAACTGCCCCAGGTCGGTGTGGTAAGAGGTAAGGGTATGCGGGCTGTAGCGCTTCTCGTACTGAAGGTACTTAAAAAACAAATCCATACATTAGTATACCTGGTAAGTAAGTCAGGTATACTAATGTATGGAAAAATAAGATATGTTGGTAGAAAGACTAGTAGTTTTGGTTGGCGTACATCTGCTGCTTATATGCGGCACGCTCTTTCTGCTTACGCTTCGAAACAGATGGTTTCTCGAAATACGTTCTGGAACGCAGTTCTTTCAGAACACCAGTTCTTTCAAATTTCTTCTTAAATCTTTTTAAGGCACGGTCTACAGACTCGTTATCTTTTACGTTTACAATAATCATATAATCTCTCGCTTCTCTTTGGATTTAGGGTTGCAAATTTAACTAAGCTTTTACTTAAAAATCAATAGTTTGTATAAATATTTATCGCAAGTTACTGATAATAAGTTACAGATGCCTTATAGTTACTACTTTAAAGTATAAGAAAGGCTGTTTTATTTAAGAATAGCTCTGGAAATAACGAGTTTTTGGATCTCACTTGTTCCCTCGCCGATGGTGCAAAGCTTGGCATCGCGGTAATACTTCTCGGCCGGGTAGTCTTTGGTAAAGCCGTAGCCGCCAAATATCTGCACGCCTTCGGTGGCCACGCGCACCGATACCTCAGAAGCATAGTACTTGGCCATAGCCGACTCTTTGTTCACGTTCAGGCCCCGGTTCTTCATGTCGGCGGCCTGGTAAGTTAGCAGGGCAGCTGCCTCAATTTCAGTTGCCATATCGGCCAGCTTAAAAGCTATACCCTGAAAATCAGAAATAGGCTTGTTGAACTGGTGGCGCTCCTGCGAGTAGGCCAGCGCCGCCTCAAAGGCACCCTGCGCAATACCCAGCGATAAGGCAGCAATAGAGATCCGGCCGCCATCCAGCACTTTCATGGCCTGGATAAAGCCGTCACCTACCTTTCCCATGATCTGGTCCTGGTGCACGCGGCAATCCTGGAAAATGAGCTCGGTAGTTTCCGAAGCGCGCATACCCAATTTGTCTTCTTTGCGGCCAGCACTAAAGCCCGGTGTGCCCTTCTCGATGATAAAAGCCGTCATGCCATGGGAGTCGCCCACATCGCCGGTCCGCACAATCACAACGGCCACGTTGCCGGATTTACCATGCGTGATGAAGTTCTTGGCGCCGTTGATCACCCAATGATCGCCGTCCTGCACGGCCACGGTGCGCATGTTGCCCGCGTCAGAACCGGTATTAGGCTCGGTAAGGCCCCAGGCGCCTATCCACTCAGCAGAAGCCAGCTTAGGCAAGTATTTCCGTTTTTGCGCTTCGTTGCCAAACTGCAGAATGTGGCCGGTGCAAAGTGAGTTGTGTGCCGCCATGGACAGGCCAATAGAGCCATCTATCTTCGCCAACTCTGCAATTGCCGTTACATACTCCAGGTACCCGAAGCCGGAGCCGCCGTATTCTGTTGGCACCAGCACCCCCATCAGCCCCAGTTCTCCTAACTTCTTAAAAACTTCCACCGGAAATTCCTGGCTTTCGTCCCATACCCGCATGTGTGGTTTAATATGCCGAGCACCAAAATCGCGGATCATGTCCGCGATCATGTGCTGGTTTTCAGTTTGTTTTAATTCCATGTACAGTTACTTAGTAGGGTTGTTTTGAAGTATAACGGTATCGCTATATCAGATGTTTACAAAGCTATCGAATTAGACTTTAACAGCAAATGAAGGGCCGCAATAACCTGGCACAGCTGTTGCCGTTGTAAGCGCAGTGCGGCCAGGCGAAATACTTTGATGAGCCACATTATTTGTGTTATTTTGAATTTAGTTTACTTCGGGCTGCCCGCAGATCATAGTATAAAAGGATAAAAGCGCAGGTGATGATTAAGTTATTGCAGAACTTGTTTGGAGGCAGTACGGTGCAGGAAGAATCGCTGCAGGCCATTGGTGTGGACATGCACTCGCATGTGCTGCCCGGCCTGGATGACGGCGCTGATAACCTGGAGCGCTCGCTGGAGTTGGTGCGGGCACTGCAGGCCATTGGCTACCGCAAGCTGATCATGACGCCTCACATCATGAGCGACTTCTATAGGAACACGCCCGAAGGAATACGCGAACGGCTGCAACTGCTGCACAAAGCCATTGCAGCAGCAGGTATAGCCATGGAGCTGGAGTGTGCTGCCGAATATTACCTGGACGAAGGGCTGCTGGAGAAGCTGGAAAAAGGCGAAGAGCTCCTGACTTTCGGCGACAAATACCTGCTCTTCGAGACATCTTTCCTGAGTGAGCCCATGAACCTGCGGGAAGTAATTTTTCTGATGCGGGCCAAAGGCTACCAGCCGGTGCTAGCCCACCCGGAGCGCTATACTTACTTCTATGGCAAGTATGATGAACTGGCGACCCTACATGAAACCGGCGTGCTGTTTCAGCCTAACCTCAATTCGCTGGCAGGTTATTACTCGGCGGGCGCCAAAGACATTGCCGAAAAACTAATAGACGCCGGCCTTGTTGATTTCCTGGGCACAGATACGCATAGCCTCCGGCACACCGATTCGCTGCAGAAGGTGCTAAGCAGCAAGTACCTGTCCAAGGCGCTGGCGTTGCCTATCCGCAACAGCCAGCTTTAAATTTCTCCATACCTACAGCAATACACATGGTTTTTGTTACTGGCGGCAGTGGCCTTATCGGCCGCTTTTTAATTGAGGCGCTACTGGAGCGGGGGCATGCGGTAAAAGCGGTGTACCGGGGGCAGGTGCCGGACTATTCAGGCGCCGCTAAGGTGCAGTGGCTGGAAGGGGATATTCTGGACCCGGCTTTCCTGCGCAGTGCCCTGCAGGACGTAACGTATGTGTTTCACTGCGCCGGGCTGGTGTCGTATGCCCCACAAGACAAGGAACTGCTGAAGCAGGTGAACATCCAGGGGACAGCCAATGTAGTGGATGCCTGTATAGAGCAGGCAAGTATAAAGTTATGCCACGTCAGCTCTATCGCAGCGATAGGCCGCCCCAAAGGGGCAACTATACTTACCGAAGCAAACAAGTGGGATGCCGCCGAAGAGCACTCAGCCTATGCCAACTCCAAGTACCTGGGCGAACTGGAAGTATGGCGCGGCGTGGCCGAAGGGCTGGATGCCGTGATCGTTAACCCGTCGGTGGTGCTGGGCCCGGCCAACTGGCACCGCAGCAGTACGCAGCTATTTCGGTATGTATATAACCAGCACGCCTTTTATACTACAGGCCGTGCAAACTTTGTAGATGTGCGCGATGTGGTGGAAGCGATGTTGCAACTTTCTTTCTCGGATATGTCCGGAGAAAGATTTATCTTAAATGCCGGGCAGCTAACTTATAAAGAGTTTTTTAAACAGGCAGCAGCAGGTATGAGCCGCCGGGCGCCCTCGTGGCGTGTGCCGCCCCTGCTGGCCGAGCTCGTGTGGCGCCTGGAGCATACGCGTGCCTGGTTTACCGGCAGCCGCCCACTTATTACAAAAGATACGGCCCGGGTATCGGGCAAAAGTCACCTGTTCAGCAGCGACAAAGTACGCCAGGCGCTTGGCTTTGAATTTCGAGCGTTGCCTGAAACGATAGCCTGGAGCTGCCGCCAGCTTTTACAGCAGGTAACGGCAGGAAAAGTGCCCCAGAACCGGGTAGACTAAACTATTTGCAGCATTAAAATGTAGTATGACATAGGCTGCTAAAGATGCAGCTTGTTGGATATTGGAGATGAAAGATAACTTTGAAGAGCACAGCGAGGAGCTGGATTTAATACAGCGTTTCGAGCAGATGCTCGGACGTAATGAGACTATTTTTTTTGACCTGACTGATTTTGAATCTATAATAGATCACTATACGGCCAATTTTGAGTATAAAAAGGCCTTGGCCGCCTGCGATTCTGCCATCGCACAATACCCTTTTTCCACAGAGCTGCAGATAGACAAGGCACAGCTGTTAGCAATGTCCGGCAGTTTTGAGGAAGCGTTGGTGATGATTGATAAAGTGGCAGAGGTAGAGCCCGCCAACCCCGACGTGCAGCTCACGCGCGGCATCATCTATACCCAGCGCGGCGACTACCGCGATGCGATCGACCACTTCAAGAAAGCCATTGCCTTTGATGAGGAGCGCGATGATATTTACTTTAATATCGGGCTGGCCTACCAGAGTTGGGGGAAGTTTAACTCCGCCATCAAATACTATAAGAAGAGCATTGCTCTGAACTTGGAGAACGAGGCCGCTATGCAGGAGATCGTGTACTGCATGGAGCTAACCGGCACCTTGCAGGAGCACCTGCCCTTTTTCCAGGAGTTTGTAGACAGTGACCCATACTCGTATGTGGCCTGGTTTAACCTGGGTAATGTGCTGAATAAGATCGGCTCTTACGACAAAGCCATTGCTGCTTACGACTACGCCACGATCATCAAACCCGATTTTATCACCGCCTACAACAACATGGCCAATGCCTACGTGTTTCTAGGGGAGTATACCAAAGCCGTGGAAGCCTTTAATGCCATGCTGGAGCACGGCAGCCCATCGGCAGAAGTGTACTGCAACATTGGCGAGTGCTACGAAAAGCTTCGGCAATGGGACCTCTCGCGCCGCTATTACCAGAAGTCAGTGGACCTGGATCCGGAAATGGATGAGGCCTGGTTTGGCATTGGCGTGATCCTGGATGCGCAGAACAAATGGCATGAGGCTGTCCACTTCTTTAAGAAAGCCGTGGAGTTGTATGACGATAGCCCCGAGTACTGGATGGCACTGGCAGCGGCGGAGTACCAGGTGGGGCATGTGGTGTCGGCGCTGGAGAGCTATGCCCGTGCCGCCGAAATTCAGCCGGAGGACAAGAATATCTACCTCAACTGGTCTATCATACTTTATGAGCAGGGCAATTTTGAGGAAGCAACCGATATTATTTTGAACGCCATAGAACTGCAGCCAAACGAAGCTGAGTTGTATTACAGAGCGTGCGCGTACATGCTTTCGGCAGGAAAATACCGCGAAGCTTACAATTATCTGGAAAATGCGTTAATTTTGGACTTCGATAAACACAAGCTGCTGTTCGAGTTCTTCCCGGAACTGGAGTCGCAGCGCGCATTAGCCCGATTAATTGATCAGTACCGCAAATAAAACCACATGAATTATACGCTGAATAACCTGCCGGAGCGGGAGTTGAAACCGCGCGAACGCGGCTATACCATGGCAATGGACAAAGGCCTTAGCATTCGCGAAGTAGAAGACTTCATAGAAGTTGCCGGTGAGTATGTTGATATTGTGAAGCTAGGCTGGGCCACTTCTTTTGTGACGCCTAACCTGAAAAGAAAGCTGGAGATTTACAAAGAAGCCGGCATCCCGACTTACTTTGGGGGCACGTTGTTTGAGGCTTTTATCGTGCGCAACCAGTTCGACGATTACCGCCGCGTGCTCGACCAGTTCAACATGACCTTTGCCGAGGTGTCGGATGGCTCTATTGAGCTGCCGCATGGCAAAAAGTGCGAGTATATCCAGACGCTGTCGGAGCAGGTAACAGTGCTCTCAGAGGTCGGTTCTAAGGACGATACCAAGATCATTCCGCCGTATATGTGGATCAAGCTGATGCAGGCAGAGCTGGATGCCGGTGCCTGGAAAGTGATCGGCGAAGCCCGCGAAGGCGGCAACGTGGGCCTGTTTCGCTCTACCGGTGAGGTGCGCAGCGGCCTGGTAGAAGAGATTCTGACAAAGATCCCGTTTGAGAAGATCATCTGGGAGGCGCCACAGAAAGCGCAGCAAGTATGGTTTATCAAGCTGCTCGGCACCAACGTAAACCTCGGCAACATTGCGCCAAGCGAGATCATTCCGCTGGAAACAATTCGTCTGGGCCTACGGGGCGATACCTTCGACTACTTCTTAAAACCGGAAAGCCCCGGACAAAAGGATTGCTGATAGATCAAAACAAAAAATAGTAAATTGCCCGATGGTGAGTGCCGTCGGGCAATTTTTGTTACGGCCGCAGCCATTTGAATCGATCATACTACCTGAATTATACTTATGGGAAGAAAAACACCAAAAGAGTACCTGTTGCTTTTTTCTAAAGGCGTAGCCATGGGCGCTGCCGACGTGGTGCCGGGCGTATCGGGCGGCACTATTGCGTTTATCACCGGCATTTATGAGGAACTGCTGGGCTCCATCCGCTCGGTAAACGGGCAGGCATTAAAGCTGCTGCTGCGCCTTAACTTTGCCGCTTTCTGGCGACACATCAACGGCAGCTTTCTGGTGGCGCTGCTGGGCGGCATCCTGTTTTCGATTGCCATCCTTTCGCGGCTGGTAATTTTCCTGCTCAACACCTACCCCGAATTGCTATGGTCGTTCTTTTTCGGGCTTATCGTCGCTTCGGCAGTAGTGGTAGGTAAAAAGATCCGGCGCTGGACCTGGGGTGTGCTGCTTGCAGGACTGCTGGGTGTGGCCCTTGCCTACTATGTAACTGTTGCGACACCCACGCAAACGCCTGAAGCGTACTGGTTTGTCTTTCTCTCCGGCGCCATTGCTATCTGCGCTATGATTTTGCCGGGCATATCGGGTAGTTTCCTGCTGGTGCTGCTGGCCAAGTATGAGTTTATACTTGGTGCTGTAAAAGACCTGAAGTTTAGCGTAGTGGCAATCTTCGGGCTGGGCTGCATCACAGGTATACTGGCATTCTCGCATGTGCTCAACTGGATGCTGAAGCGCTACCACAACGTAACGGTGGCGCTGCTGACCGGCTTTATGGTAGGCTCACTCAACAAAGTATGGCCCTGGAAGCAAACGCTCCAGACGTATACCGACAGCCACGGTAATGCCAAACCGCTGCTGCAGGACAATGTACTGCCCGCCCAGTATGAGCAGTTAACAGGGCAGGAAGCTTACCTGGAGTATGGCCTGGTGCTGGCTGTCTTCGGGTTTCTGCTGGTTTATCTCGTAGATCGTTTCACGGCTGGTACTACAAGGCAGGTATAAGGCCATATCTTAAAAGTATAAAACTGTTCCTTTGTAAGTATAACCACATGCGCAAGTTCGGACTGATTGGAAAAAAGCTGGGCCACTCGTTCTCTAAGAAGTATTTTACAGAGAAGTTTACCCGCGAAGGTATACAGGACACTCAATACGAGCTGTACGAACTGCCGGAAGCCAGCGAGTTAAAACAGTTACTGGCGCAGGAGCCGGAACTGGTGGGGCTGAATGTAACCGTGCCTTACAAAGAGCAGGTGCTGCCGTTGTTAGATGAACTGGACGAAGCCGCCGCCCGCATTGGCGCAGTAAATACCATCCGGATCAGCCGGAACGGACGTACCAAGGGTTTTAATACGGATTACATCGGCTTTAAAAGTACGCTGGAGGAGTTCTTTCCGCTGGAAGTGAGGGGAGAAGCACTGGTGCTGGGTACCGGCGGGGCTGCCAAAGCCGTAAAGGCCGCCCTAGACGATTTGCATATACCTTATAGGTCTGTGTCGCGGGCAGCCGGGCCTGATACTTTGCAGTATGAGGAAGTGACGCCCGACCTGCTGCAACGCTATACTTTGCTCGTGAACACAACGCCTTTGGGCATGCACCCGCACGTGGATACAGCTCCGCTGCTGCCTTATGATAGTCTAACGCCGGCGCATTATGCTTACGACCTGGTGTACAATCCAGAGCAGACACTTTTTTTACAACAATGTGCGGCAGCAGGCGCTCACACGATAAATGGGCTGAAAATGCTCTACCGGCAAGCAGAAGCCGCCTGGCACATCTGGAACGCAAACGGTTAAGTATAAAGTGCAATTCTGAAAGAAGGTATATTGTTCTGTCAGTGCAACTTTGCAGGCAGTTGTTCCCGTAAAAGGACAGCATCTGAAAAACCACTGCTATGGCACAACTAAACACCCTGAAGCAAAAAGCACAAGAATTCAATATAGAGGTTTACGCCCTGTACCTGGCGGCCAAAGACAACCGCGTAAAGTGGCATGTACGGTTTCTGCTGGCCTTCGCCATTGGGTATGCTATCAGCCCCATAGACCTGGTACCAGACCTGACGCCCGTGTTTGGTTTTCTGGATGATGTGGTGCTTGTTACGCTTGGTGTAAGCCTGTGTTACCAGCTGCTGGCGAAACACGTGCTTGATCGCGCGCGGCTGCATGCCTATGACGTGCTGCATACCACTACCAGCGAAACAGCTAACGCACACCGCATTATCGGCTATGCCTGGGTGCTGCTGGCGTCTTTGTTGCTGATTTTGGGATACAAGCTGCTTTTGCTGCACATGCAATAGGGTAAGCGAATCTCATTACCATTTAAACGATCTAAGATAGGAGCCTCCTGAAAAGGGGGCTTTTTTGTGTCAGTACCTGCTGCTGCGCCGGCTCCTGCCAGAGCAGTTTTATACTTCCGGCGGGCAGCAGCGCTTCAAAAATTAACGCCTTCAAACCCTTGTGCGTGTGTGGGATAACTTCTGAAAGTTGCTATCTTTACATAGCAGTTGAGGTCTGGTTTTCAGGGGCTTGCCAGCTGCACGGTGGTATAGAACAGAAATATTTACGGGCACTTGCAACCATTGCTCCTGTTCCGGAATCATAGAGGTGTGTAAAGCATAAACAGGCAGCATTTGAAGCTTTTTTCCAAACCTAAGTCAGACGAGGATAAACTCATTGAGGGGTGCATCGCAGGCAAGCGCGACATGCAGCGGCTCCTCTATGACCTTTATGCTAAAAAGATGATGGCCGTTTGCCTGCGCTATGCCCCCACTACTTTCGAGGCGGAAGACATCATGCAGGATGCTTTCGTGAAGGTGTACGCTAACCTGCAGACCTTTAAAAAGGACTGCCCGCTGGAGTTCTGGATACGCAAGATTATGGTGAATACGGCGCTAAAGCATATTCGCAGCAAACAGTTGCTCACCGTGTCGCACGAGGCGGAGGAAGTAGCCAGCATTTCGTCTGACAGCTTTAGCCTGACCGGCTATAGTATGGAGGAACTTATGAGTATGATACAGAGCCTGGCACCGCGTTACCGCATGGTGTTTAATCTGTACGCCATCGAAGGATATAACCACAAGGAAATTGGCGAGATGCTCGGCATCTCGGAAGGAACATCAAAGTCACAATACTCCCGGGCACGTGCCATACTGCAAAATATGCTTACGCGCCAGGAGGAAAACTATAATGAACATGTCATCAGCAGCTAACCAAAAGCGAGAACCACTCGAGGAAGAGTTCTGGCGCCGGATGCACGACGCTGAGGCTTCTCCGTCGGCAGACCTGTGGGCGCGCATCGACCACGACCTGACCGTACAAGAAAATGCCGTGTACAAAAACCGCGTGGTGTTTTACCGGCAACTGGCCGCCGCTTGTTTTGTATTGTTTGTATTGGCCGGCGCATTGTCTATGTACTACTTCAGTAAAGACGAGCAGCAGCAACAACTAGCCATAGCACCACAACAAACTGCTACGCTAGCTATTGCCGCAGCCCCACAAACAAAGGCAGAATCAGTGCCAGCCAGCATAGCTCAATCCGCAACTTTGCCGGGAGTAGCACCGGAAATACCTGAAATTGCTACAGCTCCCAGGCAAGCCAGCGCCAGAACAACTACAGCCAAATCCGCAAGAACGGCCCCTGCAAGAACGGCCCCTGTATACATGGCCGCTGCGACAGCACCTGCTATTCCAACTGATCGGGTGATTACATCGTCTCAAAATCCTTCCAATGCTTTTACGGTGAGCCTGGGAGCTGAGCAGATGCCCCTGGAGCGCGTGATTACCGGGCAGGGACATACTTTTACAGACCTTAACAGCCACCTGCTAAGCGAGAGAGGAGAGGGAACCGCAGCCTTTAAATCGCTGCAGCCTTTTTACCAGCTTGCCCGCCAGGCCATTGCTGCGGTGCCAGACTCCTACAGTAGTGCTCAAAACATGCATACGTCTCTGGCCGCGCAGCAACTGCTGCGTAACCCGGCATACCCCCAAGGAGCGGCGCAGGCTGTGCAAGGCTTGCGGGCTGCAATCGCCAGCGAAAACAGGCTGCCGCAGCATCAGCAGGAGGCGCTGGTGTTAGCCCTTAACGGTGGCAAAGCCGATAAAAAAGACAGTGGCAGCAGCGAAAACAGCCGCTGGACTGTGGGGATGGCCTATGCGCCCAGCTACTTTGACCAGAACATCGGCATACCTGAACAGGCCATGAGCATGGCAAGTATGCGAAGCTTTAGTTTAGCAGGACCTTCTGTAAACGCACTGGCACCTTCGGAGATGAACAAAGCGCGTGAGGAGTATGCTGACAACACTGATCCCGGTTTTTCCTATGCTTTTGAGGCGAAAGTCGGGTTTAAACTCTTTAAAAAGCTGAAGTTGCTTACGGGCATTGGGTACTCGCAGAACTCCGCCCGCACCAAATCCAGCTATATCATACAGCAGTATCAGAACCACTCAGTATTTGATTCCGATGTGGCATTGGCGCCATCTACCGTTTTCCTGCCCTCGCTCACCAGCAGCGTCCTTGTTTCGGATTCGGTGAGTGTAGCCAAAACAGATGCCTTTAACGTGAACTACCGCTACCGCCATCTTACGCTGCCGGTAGGCCTGCAGTATGAAGGTCGCCTGTCTAAAGACTGGTTCTGGTATGCGGGCAGTGGCGTAGCGGCTAACTTCCTGCTGCAGACAACGGTAATGGCCTCCACCAACGAGGTAAGCGATGTTACCTTTAACCGTGGCGATGCGTCTCCTTTCCGCAAGGTACAGCTTTCGGGCAATGTATCGGTAGGCGTGGGCAAGCGCTTGTCTAACGCTATTTCGGTCGCTGTGGGGCCTGAGTTCAGGGGCTATTTCAATACGCTGCTGGCTACACCTGAAGATGCGCTGGCACCTCAAGGAAAGCCGTATACCATAGGCCTGAACATGGCCGTGAACTATGACTTGGGCAGTGGCCGAAAATAAATTCTTTTTTCAGAGCGCCTTGCAACCTTTGTTCCCCAAAAAGAATCATCAGCATAGAGAAGAAGGAGCCATACTGTAATACTACCGGTATCTATGAAAACAATGTTTCACGCACTGGATATCCTGGCAGCCGCCATCAAACCTAATTTATCCGGTTGGTACGTACTGTTGGCCCTTCTCTTTTTCGCTGTGCTCCTGTCGTGAGCAAACCTGTTCTACAACTAAGGCGCAGCTGCTATAGATATTACCCCGTGCTTCTCCAGGCTATGAAAAGAGGCAAGCCAGGGCATTGCAGGTTGCACCGGCAATAATCTCTGGCGGCACCAGGAACAACCGAATTTGAAAGCTATGAAAAGTATTCTCTACATCGCCTTATTTTACCTCTGCCTCTCGGTGCTGGTAGTAAGCTGCACCGAAAAGGAGCCGGAGCCTGCCTGCCTGCAGGCCGAGGTAGTAGGGCCGGATTGCCAGAACGGCTGGTACATCTTAAAGCTGGCGAACGAAGACAGCCAGACAAACCACACCGGCGACTTTGTAGGGCAGATTCAGGCCGGCTACGTAACCACCGATAACCTGCCTGAGGCTTACCGCCACGAAGGGCAGCGGCTAACGCTTGCGCTGGAATTGAATGGCTCCTACAGCCCTATATGTACGGCGGTGCATATGATGTACCCGGCCGTGCGCATCAAGCGCGTGTGCGCAGCAGCGACAGGGGATTAACACAGACCTATTAGTTTTTTCATACTTGAGTGAGTTGTTTATTGATTAGGAAGAGTGACGTTTTCCTGAGAGCCTGCCGAACTTCGGCAGGCTCTTAAATCTCTCCCGATCATTGCAACTACAAACACGAAACTACAAAGCAAGCCATGGAAGCAACTATGTCTCAAAGCCGAAATCTTATGAAAAGCATCTGCCTGGTGTGGCTGCTTGCCACTATACTTTGCCTGGGCGCCAGTTGCTCAAAGGAAGAGGAGGCCAGCCCCTGTCTGTATGCCCGTGTAATAAGTGCTGATAACTGTGGCGGTTACATGCTGCAGGTGTCCGAAACGGAACTGCCGCCAAGCAGCGGCTTGTGGTGTGGTACACCGCCGCTGCCGTTCCGGTATGTGGTAGTGGAGAGCCTGCCAGCTAGTATACAGGCTGCGGGAACGCAGTTTACCTGCCAGCTGGAGGAGCCACAGGCCACGCATGCCTGTTCTGCGATGTTTGAGGGATATCCACAGGCAAAAATCACCCGCATCTGCAGCCAGCCGGCGCCGGATGCTACAAATTGAGTAATACTTTTTTTCTGCATATATTTTGAAAAAGCCTGCTGTTTCAGCAGGCTTTTTCAATTGCCGGCAAAGCGCCTGCGTAAGAGCTGGAATATAGGCAAAAGGTAAACTTACTGCTGCTTTTCAATGTTATAGTTTATCTTTACTCATCCGTAAAAAACACGCATGGATTTTCAATTAACATCAGAGTTTCAACCCACCGGCGACCAGCCGAAAGCCATACAACAACTCACGGAAGGCGTTAACAAAGGAGAGCCGGTGCAGGTGCTACTCGGAGCGACGGGCACAGGTAAAACTTTTACCATGGCCAACGTGATCAAGAACACGGGCAAGCCTACGCTAGTGCTGTGCCACAACAAAACACTGGCCGCGCAGCTCTATGGCGAGTTCAAGCAGTTTTTTCCTAACAACGCCGTCGAGTACTTTATCTCATACTATGATTACTACCAGCCGGAGGCCTACATTGCTTCGTCTGATGTGTTCATTGAAAAAGACCTGGCCATTAACGAAGAGATTGAGAAACTGCGCCTGCATACTACCTCAGCGCTGCTCTCCGGCCGCCGCGATGTCATCGTGGTGGCGTCGGTGTCTTGTATTTACGGTATCGGCAACCCCGAGGAGTTCGGAAAAAATGTGCTGCACCTGGCGCCGGGGCAGCGCTTCAGCCGCAACAACCTGTTGTATACCTTTGTGCAGATCCTCTATAGCCGCACCGAGGCCGAGTTCACACGTGGAACATTCCGGGTGAAAGGTGATACGGTTGATATATTTCCGGCCTATGCAGACTTTGCTTACCGCCTATACTTCTTCGGCGATGAACTGGAAGCCATTCACCGCATCGACCCGGAATCCGGTAAAAAACTGTCGGATGAGAGCGCCATTACTTTATACCCGGCTAACCTGTTCGTAACCGGCAAAGAGACGCTGAACCAGGCCATTCACGAGATTCAGTACGACATGGTGGCGCAGCACGAGTACTTCCTTAAAGAGGACCGGCCGGCAGAAGCCAAGCGCATCAAGGAGCGAACCGAGTTTGACCTGGAAATGATCCGGGAACTAGGCTACTGCTCCGGCATCGAGAACTACTCCCGCTATTTTGACCGCCGCGCGCCGGGTGCCCGGCCTTTCTGTCTGCTCGATTACTTCCCCGATGATTTCCTGATGGTTATTGACGAGAGCCACGCCACGCTGCCGCAGGTGCGGGCCATGTGGGGCGGCGACCGCTCGCGCAAGGTGGCGCTGGTGGAGTATGGCTTCCGTTTGCCGGCAGCGATGGACAACCGCCCACTCACGTTTAACGAGTTCGAAAGCCTGATGCACCAGGTTGTATTCGTAAGCGCCACACCGGGCGATTATGAGATTCAGAAATCCGAAGGTGTGATTGTGGAGCAGATCATCCGGCCAACCGGCCTGCTGGACCCTGAAATTGAGATAAGGCCAAGCGTCAACCAGGTAGACGACCTGCTGGACGAGATTGACGAGCGCGTGAAAACAGGCGCCCGGGTGCTGGTGACCACGCTTACCAAACGCATGTCGGAAGAGCTAACCAAGTATATGGAGCGCCTCCACATTAAAGTAAAGTACCTGCACTCGGAGGTGAAGACGCTGGACCGCGTGGAAATTCTGCGGGAGCTGCGGCTGGGCGAGATTGACGTGCTGGTGGGCGTAAACCTGCTGCGCGAAGGACTTGACCTGCCCGAAGTTAGCTTGGTGGCCATATTGGATGCGGACAAAGAAGGCTTCCTGCGCGACCAGCGTTCCCTGATCCAGACGATGGGCCGTGCTGCGCGTAACGAAAAAGGCAAAGTGATCATGTATGCCGATCGTATTACCGGCTCCATGCAGCGGGCGATTGATGAAACCAACCGCCGCCGGGCTACGCAGATGGCCTACAACGAAGCCAACGGCATCACGCCACGCACTATTCTTAAATCGAGTGAGGAGGTGTTTGAGCAGACAGCAGTAGCCGATGCTAAAAAGAAAGAGGTAAAAATGTATGCCGGTCCGCAGGACGTATCTATTGCAGCGGAGCCGATCATACAAACCATGAAGCGCGATGAACTGGAGAAGCTCATTAAAAAGACAGAGAAGCAGATGGAAGGGGCAGCCAAAGACCTCGACTTTTTGCAGGCGGCCAAGTATAGAGACGAACTGGCAGACCTGCGCCAGCTGCTCAAGAGCAAGCGCGATTAACCAAAATATAGTTTTGCATAAAGCCTGCCGGCCTACGTATCTGCGTAAGCTGGCAGGCTTTATGCTTTCATGATCAGGTATAAGTATAACTGGTGTTATATTTGTATCAGGCTAGCAGGAGTACGAGTTATTCTTACTGCGCGGCATGCATTCTTATGCTATTCAACCATGATACAACCTTTTACTTTTCGGGCAGGAACACCCGCTGATGCTGCTTTGCTCGCTGATTTAGGCTGGCGCACCTTTGATGAAACGTTTGCCGCCTATAACAGGCCCGAAGATATGGCCGCTTTCCGGCCTACCATGTATACCCCGGAGCTGCAGGCGGCTGAACTCTCCGACCCGAACACAGAATTTATTCTGGCCGAGGTAGCAGGAGAAGCTGTAGCGTACATTAAACTAAGCAAAGAAGCAGCTGCGCCAACTGCAGACGCTAAAAAACCGTTGCAAATATGCCGTTTATACTTGCTGCAGGCTTATACCGGGCAGGGCCTTGGCGATCAGCTCATGCAGTTAACACTGGAGAAAGCCAGGCAAAACGGGCACGACGTGGTGTGGCTTACCGTATGGGAGCAGAATGAACGGGCCAAACGCTTTTATGCCAAGTATGGCTTTAAAGAAGCGGGTGAGTTGGAGTTTATACTTGGCCAGGACGTACAGCGGGATCTATACATGTTGCGGCAAGTATAACTTCTGGCCAGCGCGCCCGGTATACCTGCCCCACTCCGGTAGGAGCAGGGCAGGACCAGGTCATTCATAGTTTTATAAGTAGATTGGTAGGATGAGGGCAAAGCAGTTTTGCTGCTTTACTGATAACAAGATGCCGGAATAAGGCCGAAGGTTGCATGCCTCAGAAAAAATTGTGGTAAAACATGCCTCCGCTTGCCTGTGCTGCAGCATAATGCCTGATCTGGAAACTAAATGTGCTACAATAAGTATGCATTGCCGTATAGTTGCTTATTTTTATAGATAAAATCATACAATTTCCCGATGAAGACTTTCCTGCTCACCCTGGTGTGTCTTAGCTTTTTTGTCGCTGCTTTTGCTCAGACTGCTCAAGATGCTTTTATTAAGTATGAGGCAAAAGAGTATAAAGCCGCTGCCAAGCTCTACGATAAAGCCCTGCAAAGCGGCAAAGGGAACAGTATTGATTACTACAATGCGGCCTGCTGTTGGGCACAGGCCGGCAATAAAAAGAAGTCTTTTGAGCACCTGGAAAAGGCCCTGCAAAGTGGCTGGAAAGACCTGGATTACCTGCAGCACGACTCTGTTTTAGTAAGTCTGCACTCAGACAAGCGCTGGAATGCGCTTGTACAGCAATTACAGGAAAAGTTGCAGCAGGATGAAGCGCATTACAATCAACCCCTAAAAGCCCGCTTAGAAGCTATTTTTGAAACCAACCAACGCTACCTGCACATGATCGATTCGGTGCAAACCAACTATGGCATGGCCTCGGAGCAATGGAAAAAGCTGGAAAGCCGCATCGAGGTAAGAGATAAAGCAAACCTGAAGGAAGTAACCGCCATTCTAGACAACTATGGCTGGCCGGGTAAAAGCCTGGTAGGCGCCAAAGGAAGTATGGCCGCTTTCCTGGTTTTGCAGCATGCCGATGTAAGAACGCAGGAGAAATATGTTCCTTTGATGCGGGCCGCCGCCGAAAAAGGAGAGGCATCTAAAGTGAACCTTGCCTTGCTGGAAGACGCCATTCTGACGGGCAACGGAAAGCCGCAGATCTATGGCAGCCAGGTGCGCCTGAACCCGGCCACACACCTGTACGAACTTTACCCTATCCTCGATGAGCCGCACGTAGATAGCCGACGGTTGCAGATAGGACTGCCGCCACTAAAGGAGTATCTGAAGCGCTTCGGTATACAGTATGAAACACCCAGCCTGGACCGCGGACCGCATAATGAGTAAACAACAGAAAGGCCGGCACCTAAGTATAAGTGCCGGCCTTTCTGTTATGGGTTCTATAGCTTAGAGCAGCAGCAATCCTTTCTCCCGCAACTCAAACCACACCGGCGACGCCAGAAACTCCGAAAAGCTGACATGCGCCTCTGTTGGGAAACTTGCCTCCAGTTGCTTTAGGGTCAGGGTTTCGTCACTTTCCGGCATCAGCTTCGGGAGCATGTCTACCAGCCACTGGCCAATCGTAGCTGTGGTTTTGATCTGGAAATCCTCTGCTTTTTCAAAGAACGTGAGCAGGCAGCGCTCCAGTGTTTCGCCTTTTTTAGCCATCATCGTAAACTCCACCTCCGGCGTATTGCCCAGCCAAAGTAGGCGCACATTCGGGCGGGTGCTGTCGGGGCGGTGAGGCTGGGCAATAGCACTGCCGAGAAGGGTAGGCTTGAGCGTAGTACGCGGAATTTTGAAATCAAACCAGAACGAAAGCGGCTCCTCTAGCCCTACCCCATGCATGTAGTTGTAAATCGCTTTCGCCAGGCCCTCCCCAAATAAGCTGTGGTCGGCGCCCTGCGGGTCGTCATGCCACAGGTCGTTGTTTGCAAAATCTCCTTCTTCCGGCCCTACCTTCACTACGCCATACTTCTCCGGATTTTTACCGATGGGGCTATGAGCCGTCATGCTGAAGCGGTGCCAGTAGCCGGACTGGATAACGTTATTGACGAACAGCTGCCGCACTACTTCCAGTGAATCGATTGTCTCCTGCGCGGTTTCGGTGGGGAAGCCATACATGAGGTAGGCGTGCACCATAATGCCGGCCTGCGTAAAGCTGTCGGTAACGCGGGCTACCTGCGCTATACTTACGCCTTTCTCCATCAGCGCCAGCAGTCGGTCTGAGGCTACCTCCAGACCACCGGAAACAGCAATACAACCTGAGGCAGCCAGCAGGCGGCACAGGTCGGGGGTAAAGGTTTTCTCAAACCGGATGTTGCCCCACCAGCTGATCTTCACGCCCCGGCGGATGAGCTCAATCGCCATATCGCGAAGAGGGGCAGGCGGAGCCGCTTCATCAACAAAGTGGAAACCTGTCTGGCCGGTTTGCGCCACCAGCTGCTCAATACGGTCTACCAGCAGGGCGGCTGGTGCCACGTCGTAGCGGTTGATGTAATCTAAGGTGACATCGCAGAAAGAGCAGCGCTTCCAGTAACAGCCGTGGGCCACGGTCAGCTTATTCCAGCGGCCATCGCTCCAGAGGCGGTGCATGGGGTTGATCACGTCAATCACCGAAAGGTAGTCAGCTAGCGGCAGGTCACTGTAGTCGGGTGTACCTACTTCAGTGTGCGGAATATCGGCATCAGCGCAGGTGTTGATATACTTAACCTCGCCCTCCTGCAGTAAAAACGTACGCTGTAACTGGTCCTGCGGGCGCTTGCCTTCCAGGTGTTCCAGCAGCTTCAGCCACGGGCCTTCGCCATCATCTAACGTCACGTAATCGATGTACTGAAACAGGCGCGGCTCCCGCAGACTACGCAGTTCCGTGTTAGGGTAGCCGCCGCCCATCATGGTTTTGATATGTGGGTAGCGCTGCTTGACAGACTGTGCCAGCCGTAGGCCACCATACAAATTACCCGGAAAGGGAATAGAAAAGCCAACGACGTCCGGTTGCACGGCCTGCAATTGTTCCTCCAGCAGTTCCAGCAGCATCTGATCGATGAGGTTTGGCGCCTGCTGCAAGGCTTCCTCCATCGGGTCGAAGGAAGTAGCGGAAAGGGCCAGCTTTTCGGCATAGCGGCTAAAAGCAAAGTATGGGCAGATCGTTTCCCGAATCAGGTCGCCAAGGTCTTCTAAGTATAAAGTAGCCAGATAACGGGCTCGGTCCGAAATGCCCATACTCCCAAAGGCCCAGTCAATGTCCTCCTCTACCTGGTCGAACCGGGCAGCTTCAGGCAGATAGCGGCTGTAGCTGATTTGCTGCGCCAGCGTGTTGTCTTTGTTTTGCAGAAAGCGGATAACCGGCTCAATGGTATGCAGGTACTCACGCTTGAGCCGCAGCATGCGCAGGCTATTGTCCGACAGCTCATAATTACCCTGCTCAATAGCCGCAAAGATCTGCTGCAGGCCAGCTTTCGAGAACATGCGCAACACCAGGCTAATGCCGAAATCAGCTTGAACAACAGTATATCCCCGCCCCGTCAGAAAGCCTTTGAGGTAGGCAGTGGCCGGGTAAGGTGTGTTGAGTTGCGTGAGTGGCGGCGTTAGCAGCAGTATGGTAGGTTTATGCAAAGTATAGTTTGTTGGTATCTGCCGGGCCAGAGCATCAGCAGATAAGTTATAAAGCATCACGTAAAATAATTTTCTATTTAACAGCTTGTGTAGCAGGCTGGTTCAGGCAGTGCACATAATCTTTATTATACATGCGTAACTTTATATATAACAGAAAAAAAATATTTTTTATAAAGTATTTCATATATCTACGAAAACCTATTATATTTGTCCTGTTCAAATAAATATTTGAATGATTCTAGCAGCGGCAGTTTAATGGTAAGCCTACGCTGCTACAAAATCTTTAGCTCTCTTGTATGAACGCTCGAAAAAATCTGCAGATGGTAGTGACAGTAGTCCTTCTGATTATGGCTGCTGCTTGCTCGATTTTTGAAAAAGACATTCATGTTCCACAATCTTTTTCGATGCGTGTGCATCATACTGACAATGCGCCGCAGACGTTTTCAGTTTTAAAGAATGTAAAAACTTTAAAGAGCGACAACAAGAAAAATGGAGGCGCTATCAGTTCTTTCAAAATCAATGCCATTACGTACGCTGTAAAGGAGTATGAAGGCACTGGCGCATCCGTGATCTCCGGCAACCTGGAGTTTGCTTTACCAGGCTCCGGAAGGTTTTACCCCCTGGCTACTTTCCGCCAGCTGGACCTGAAAGCCATCGCTGCCAGCGGATCGGAGATCGTTTTACCAGTAGTAGACAGTAAAGCACAGCAGCAACTGGCTGCCCTGATGCAGCGCAGTAACTCCATCACTTTTCGGCTAAATGCCACCACTGGCAACAGCCCTATAGCAGCCACCCTGGTGCTGAAAGTTGATTCAGACATGACCGTGGCCCTTTAGCCTCTCTTATACTTTAAACCCTGTTTTTATTTGTAAAAAGGCCTGTGGTATTACCGTAGGCCTTTCTGCTTTGGGGACCTACTTGCCGGCAAAGCGGTTTACCCCATAACTGACGCCTGGTATAATTGCCAGCACAGTAAGGGTGATCATCACGAAAAAAACAAAGAACGCCCGGAAGCAGCCCACCAAAAAGCCTGCGGCAAAACCAAAAGTATAGATTTCCAGCGCCAAGGCCAGCAACAGGCTGATAGCCGCTATAAGCAGCAGCTTACGTTTTAAGGTATGAGACAGAGCAAGTTTCTTCATTGGGAGCGGCAAAGTGCAAAGGTACGCCGGCAAGGGTCAGAATCCGAAATCAAAGCCGCTCTTTTTCTAAAGCCGCTGTCTGCCGCCGAATTGCTCTCACGTTTCCTGCATACAAAAGCAGGTGCTTTAGCCGCTTTCCTCTGTTTCATAACACTACCTGCAATGCAAAATTTAGAAATCTTAAAAGCAGTGCTTTTAACAATCCGATGCTGCCGGACGTACATGTAAGGGTAGTCTGCCCCGCCTATAGTGTGGGTAGCAGCATGTGTAACCAAGAGGAAACAAACAATGATAACAAAAACAATAAAGCAAACGCTGTTAGTACTGGCTTTCGGAGCTATAGCAGGAACCGGGCTCGTATCCTGCGACAAAGGAACCAAGCCAGGAGAGCGAGGGGAAATTAAAGATGCAGGAGAAATGGTGGGGGCAGATGAGACAAACCGCTATGATGATACAACTAACTATGAAGAAAAGTATTACGACAAAGCTGACCATGACGACCACGGCGAGAACAGCGAAAAAGCCTTAGGCGATGGAGCTTATGATGGCAAAGGCACAGGAATGAAGCGGCCGGAAGTAGGCAGCAACGACGGAGAATAAATATAACCACATGCTAAAACAGAACGGCTTACCTATACAGGTAAGCCGTTCTGTTTTATGCCTGGTATGCACCTCTTTATCTGAAAGCAAAGCCGTTGGGCGCAATGCCAACAGCAAAGGAGTCTACCGGGGCGCCGGAAGGGTTAAAGCGCACGACCCAGCCGTTTGAGGTGAAGTCCGGTGCTTTGCCGCCATAGATATACCCGGTTTTAGGGTCTACCCCGAAGCCGTACCAGCCATATTCAATATAATCCCCGCGGTCTATAAGTGGTGTGGTATTAAGGTCGGAGGCATTTACATCCAGCTGGTATACTTTGCGGTTATATACATAGTATAACTTGTCATGATTGCCGTTGCTGCTGAGTTGCGTTGGGGCAGGAGCTTTCTGGCTGAAGGTAAAGGTGCTGGCAACGGTATTTGTCGCCTGGTCGATCCTGGTGAGCGTGCCGGGCTGGCTACCTTCTTCACTCACCGAATAATCCGGGTTATAAGCTTTTTGCCCGCTACTGGCTACCCACAGGTTGTTGTTGCGGTCTGTTGCCAGACTGTTAGGCCCATCATTCACTTCTATAGTAGCCTCTAGTTCATCCGTAGCAGTATTGATGACGGAGATGGTCTTGCCGCCGCTGTTTGCCACGTATACTTTGCCGGCAGCCACTAGCAGCTTCTCGGGGTTTAGGCCTACTTCTATTGTCTTTGTAACGGTAAGGGTATTCAGGTCAACTACGGACACCCGGCCATTGCCACTGTAAGTTACCCACTCGGTTATGTAGCCTTTGTCGTTGTTGAGCGCGGCAAAGTAACGGGGCATCACTAAACCGTTCACTTCTCCCTCGGCTTTAAAAGTATTGGCATTAACCACAACCATTTTCTGGCTGTTGTTCACCACCAGAAAAGCTCTGTCGTCCAGAACGGAAATGCTTTGCAATACATCACCCAACACCAGTGCTGCATTTTGCTTGCTGAAAATGTTATTCTCTACCTGGCCGGTACTGCGGTTGTAATAGCTGACAGAGGCGTTGGAGTTGTTATAAGAGCCTTCGTTAGAAATGAAAACAGCATCCTGGGCATACGCACCCGCCGACGCATCGGCAGAGGCATCGTCGCAGCTGGTAAAGGCAACAGAATTGGTTAAGAATACAACAGCTATAAACAAGCTGCGGAAACGGTGTGAATTTTTCATGCGTTGGATTAGAGTGAGTGTATAATCATGGAATGAGAAAGCGTAAACTAACGGTATACCCGCGCCGCGGCATGGCATGGCGCCCCATGGTCTGATACTCGGTGCCGGTTACGTTATCGGCCCGGAGCGACAGGATAAGGGTATTTTGCTGCAAGGGCAGCTGCTTGCTGAGTGCCAGATCCAGCAGCAGGAAAGCGTTCAGCCAGTCTGTTTCAGAGTTGTTGGTATAGCGCAGCCCGGTGTAGCTGAGGGTACTTTGCAGCAGCCAGTTTTTATAAGCGGCTGTGGCAGCCAGGGTTGCCTTATGCAGCGGGACATACATCAGCTGCCTGCCTTGGCCACTAGCCCCGGCATATGCCACCACCTGCTGCGACGAAGCATACGTGTAGTTACCAGTACCTGACAGTTTGGTGCTTCCGAGTGTTGCTGTTGCGCTGCTGCTGAGTTCCAGGCCTGTTGTCCGTACTTTTTGCAGGTTAAATGGCCGCCAGGTGCCCGCCGCGTCCGGAGACCACTGTATCCAGTCGTCAATCAGCATGTAGTAAGCTGTTGCTTCTGTCTCTACCTGTAGCTTGCCGGTAGTATACACGTGGCGCAGGCCTCCTTCATAATTCCAGCCCTGCTCCGGCTTCAGGTCAGGGTTACCGGCACCCAGCCAAAAGCGGTCGTTCAAGGTAGGTACCCGGTAGCTGCCGGCTGCATTGCCCTTCAGGTAAAGCCGGTTGTTGGCTGAGGCGAGTAGCTCCCAACTGGCACCGAACGCAGGTGCTGGCTGCGGGTCATAGCCTTCTGCTAATTCCTGGCGCAGATTCAGGCTCAGTTGCAAACGCTCCAGTGGGTCATAGCGGAACAACGCGAAGAGGGAAGCTCTGTTCTCGGTTTTTGGGCTGGTATAGCCCGTGTTCTCTGCTACAAAGTGCTGCAGGTTCAGGCCCGAACGCAGGCTCCAGGTGCTGCCCCGCGTATAGGTTTGCTCTGCCTGCACCTGGTACGTTCCAATGTCTGCCACGCTGCTGCTGGCGTTATCGCTGTAGTGCAGGTAGTCTTTAAAGTAGGCAGCTTTTACGTCTGTCTGCCCCCAGAAGCTGGTATGCTTCAGTTCGGCCATCAGGCGCAGGTTCTCGTCCTTTTGCTGGGCATTGTTCTCTGCCGCGCCCATTGCAGGCTGTAGCTGGTAATCGGCCAGCGTATACCAGCTGTGTAAGGCAAGCTGCGTTTTATGGCTAAGGTGCCATGTCAGGTCTTGGGTAAAGCCATACTGCTGCCTTTCAGCATGCTCCTGCCGCCGTTCCGGCACACCCAGGCGCGAGAAGTCGTGGTATTTAAAGTTGTTTTCTGCCATCCACAGATAGGCACTGGCGCCCACCTCCAGTTTATCACTGGCGTACTGCACGCTTCCGCTGCTGAAGTAGCGGCCAAAGCTACCGGCTTCCTGCTGTAGTGCGGCACTAAAACCTGCGCCGGAGTAAGTAGGAGAACTAAGCAGAATGGCCCCGCCAATAGCCCCGCTGCCATACATGGCTGCCGCCGACCCATACTGCACTGCCACATCACCCACACCGCTCAGCGGCAACACAGAAAGATCACTTTGGCCTAAAGTAGGCGAGTTGATGTTAAGGCCATTCCAGAGGACTGCTGTTTGCGAAGCGCTGGTGCCCCTGAAAGAAACAGAAGCTACCCCGCTGGCGCCATAGCTTTTAATGTACAAAGGGGTGCGTGCCTGCAGTGCCTCGGCCAGCGAGGCAGCGTTATAAGTACTCCGGTAGCTGCTGTCGAGCTGGCTTACGCGGCTGCCTACGGCGAATACTTCGGCAGGGCGGCCGAAGATCTCCACGGTTTTGAGCTGGTGCCAGGCAGAATCCTGCTGCGCCACAGCGGGCACGGCAACACTCAGGCAGGCCAGCAGAAGCAGTATGCAGGCTGGTTGATACGTTTTCACATTTCGTTCGCTTTACTCCCGAAGCATGCAATAGGGTAGGGGCAGAAACAGCAAACGCCGGTATAGCGGAGGCCGTGCAGCTTTTTACCCGAAAGCATACGACAATTCAGTGTCGGACTGGCAGGTCTCCTGGCTCTCTTCCGGTAGCCCGCCTTCCCATGCTTATGCTGCACAGTGGCGTTGGTAATGGGCTAACGCTTTATATGAAGATGACAGTTGCGGGAACAGCGCAGGACTCACACCTGCTTCCCTTTTAAGACGCTGACTACGGCAGTAGGCAGCGCCACCAATCTGAAAGCAAAGGTAGACTTTTTTTGAGACTTTAAAGTATGAATTTTGGATAGTGCCCGGCAGAATGCGCAGCAACTTAGTGTCAGAACGCTAACCTGGCAAGTATGAAAGCGTATCTACGGAACAAAACTATCAACGGGAAACACTAAACGAACAATATATTTGAAACTTCAGAAGTCCTTTTATACCCGCTCCGATGTAGTAGAGATCGCCCGGCAACTGCTGGGGAAATATGTTTATACCTGCGTAGATGGCATGCTGACAGGTGGCATGATTGTAGAAACCGAAGCATACGCCGGAGAAAATGACCGCGCCTGCCACGCCCACCTTAACCGCCGCACGCAACGTACCGAAATCATGTACCATGAAGGTGGCGTTGCTTATGTATACCTAGTGTATGGCATCTATTACCTGTTCAACATCATTACCAATGTAAAGGACAAAGCCGATGCTGTGCTGGTGCGGGCTGTTGAGCCGGAAATAGGCGTGGAGGAAATGCTGCTGCGCCGCAACATGGCCAGTATAAAACCGAACCTGACGGCTGGTCCCGGTGTGCTCAGTATGGCACTTGGCATCAACAAAAAGCTATATGGCGCCGACCTGACCGGTAATACGATCTGGCTGGAAGATAAAGGTATCCAGATTCCTGCCGAAAGTATAGTGGCCGGTCCCCGCATCGGGATAGATTATGCCGGCGAAGACGCGCAGCTTCCGTGGCGGTTTTGGGTGAAGGATAACAAGTGGGTGAGCCGGAAGAAATCCTGAAAGCAGACACTGTACCTGCTTCGAACGTTCGTTGGGTTAGTGCTTAAAGTTGATTTCGTAAATATTCGGCCACAACTTGCCAGTTACGTAGATTTTGTCGGCAGCCGCATCGTAAGCAATGCCGTTCAGCTCCAGCGATGAAGGATTTTTGCTGTTGGCATCCTGGTTCAGCGTTGTTAAATCCAGCTTACCGACAACCTGTCCGCTTTTTGGGTCAATCTTCACGATGATGTTAGTGGTGTAGATGTTGGCGTAAATATACCCGTTGATATACTCCAGCTCATTCAGGTTGTTAAGCGGGCCGTTGTTATCGTATACGCCGAGCTCTTTTACCTGTTTAAGCGTTGCCGGGTCGAGGTAGGTCAAATGGCTGGTGCCGTCGCTCATGATCAGGTAGGTGCTGTCTGTGGTTATGCCCCAGCCTTCTTTGCTCGGAAAGGTAAATTCGCGCAGCTTTTTAAACGTATCCAGGTCATACACAAAGCCGGTCTTGGAGGTATAGGTAAGCTGATACAGTTTGCCATCCAGTATAACAATCCCCTCGCCGAAGTATTTGCTTTTATCCAGCTCTACCTTCGTATCGATTTTACCCGTGCTCAAATCCACAATGCCCACCAGCGACCTGGTTTCCGGTTGGTCGGAAGGCGAACCGGTGCTCTCGTACAGTTTACCATCATGCACCAGCAATCCTTCTGTAAAAGAAGTGACATCGTGCGGGTGTGTTGCCGTTACGCCATAGTTAATTACAGCAGGCGCAGGCCCATAGACGCTGCCGTTGGCCGTTTTAGCATCGTTTGAATTGTCGTGTCTGTCGTTGCTACAGCCGATCAGCGTTTGTACTGCCAGCAGCACCAGAAGTAAGGTTCGCATAGTATAGCTTTTCAAAAGAATATAATGTTGATCGCTTCTCATACTTGAAGCAAGTTACGGAGAATATTTTTTAAAGGGATAGCTAAAACTACTGTCTCTCCGCCGGATAACGGCAGTTTATACTTGCTTAATACCTCTTCTCCTGGATTGTGCCTCCCGATGCGTGTAGTACAGCAAGCAGCTTTTATATGCTAGTATTTACAAACCTCTCATCCCAGGGCTCCAGCGCAAGCGTGTTGTTCTTGCTATTCCTTAGCTGGTGTTGGATAAATAAGTCTGAAGGCATCCAGAACCGCTTGATGCATAATGGTAGCGTGGTCTTCTTTGGGTAAATAGTCGAAGACAACATGGACGTTTTTGCTCTTAGCTGTTTTTAGCTTGTCAGCCAGCACATTGGCATCCACCTCCATCACTCTTGGCTCTGCCGTTAAGGTAAGTCCTTCCTTTCCAACACCAATGTATACATCAGTTTGCTGCTTAAACGAATTTTTTAAAACAGCAGGGGCTTGATTCAACAACGAACCATTATCCCACCATAGACTTGGGCTGACGATGATATACTTGTTGAACAAAGCTGGCTTCTTAAATAAAATTTCTGTTGCTAAAAGCCCGCCTAACGATTGCCCTATAATGGTTTTAGAGCTATTGGTTTTGTACTTACCTTCAATAAAAGGTTGTAGCTCATTTCCTAAAAAAGCAATAAACTTATCTGAGTGACCCGTTGTCGGGTACTTTTTTTTATCTTCTGAAATGGTGGTCGGGTATGTGAAGTCTCTTCTTCTGTCTACTGTTGCAATGCCTACTACAATGGACTTCGGAACCTGGTTGATCCATTCAAAACTGTTGAACTGCACCAGTCCTACGATATGAATAAAGTCTTCGTCAGCTGAGCCGTCAAGCAGGTAAATAACGGGGTATTTCACAGTATCGCTTTTGCTATACCCTTCAGGTAAATAGATATTCAACACTCTCTTTTCGGCCAACTCTTTTGATTGGAGCTCTACAATTTCACCAAGTACAAAGGGCTTAACCTTGTCTTGCTGTTTGGTTTTGGCTGTCTGTCCAAAAAGCAGAGTTGTGAAAAAGGCCAGAATAAAGGTCGTAAATAGTCTTTTCATGGTAAGTGGTTGAGGTATGTTGTATTAGGGTTACGGTATCGTGTAAAAGGAGGCGAAGCTGCCGGTTACACCAATTTGGCAATAGTTGTTTAATCAACATAGTAGGAGTTGTCATACTTGTACTCAAACTCTTTCCTCAAATCAACAATTAAAGATAATAGCTGACCATTTTGAGGATTGGCTTTAAGTAACTCCTCAGCTGTTTTAATCTTTTTAGTTGATGTAATTTGCGCTCAAATATTTGCACGGGAGGTGAGCGAACTCAGCTTTGATCGTGTGTTTGTTAGTAGCTTTTATTACAGTAACCTTTTAATTATCTCCACAATAAAGGCCAATTTATTCCAGATTTCAGAGTGTGCTATCTCAAACAGCTGATAAACCACAGTTACTAACCCTGCGAACAAAACAGAATAATAAAAAATTTTCCATCTAGTACCTGTTGGATTAATTTTGCCATTGTAGTATATAATTTTGACTTTTTGCCCCTCACAATAGAGAGGAAAGCTTGCTCCTACTTCTAATCTAAGTTCTTTATCTTGCTTATCTTCTGTCTTAAACTGTACCAATGGAAAGTATAAATAGTTAATAGTACCTCCACTGCTGCTCTATTTCCCCACTATTTTACTCACCGTTCCTTTCGTGTGAAAACCATATTTTGAATAATAGAAATCAAATACAGTAAAGTAAAAACCAGCACTTAAGATTATTATCCCCAGAAATAAGTAAAAAGGCTCCATCTATAAGAGTTGCTAATAAAGTTTTGCAGCTTAGGGTTGAGTGGTTTCAAGCACAATGTTCTGTCTGCAGAGGCAAATTCAATAAGAGTGCTATCCTTAGAATTGATTCATCACATCACCTAACCGAATGGTACTGTGGTGTGCAGCTAATCTTTACAAGTATTAGGTGGACAGTCAGTTTTTAACACCAATCCAGTTTCTTTGTCAATATAGATTGCTGCAATATAGCAACCTCCGTTCGTTGAATAAGCTAAATATAAGTCTGAGAGTTTATTGTCAGACATTGTTATCTCGTAGTCATAACCCTGAAAGTTGATATCAAGTCCTTTTTGCAATATTGTGGTCGCTTGATCTGCCGTCATCCCTATTTTTACATCATGACAGTTACATTCATAAGCTCTTTCAAGTTGACTCTCCTGAATCATCGCTCTAATCCCAAGCCCAGTTGAAACAAGTCCGATACAGGCAAAAATTACTATTACTACTTTACTTAAATGTTTTCATTGGCTGCACATATTCTGCAGCTAAACGTAACCTATTATATTTAGCTTAACAAATATAACAAAGCAGTAACTGGGTTACCGAATATAGTATTTCTATAAAGCATCGAAAATACAGGCACAAAAAAGCCACAACAGATTTCTGTTGTGGCTTTTTTGTTTCGGTTTGATGGGCTACCTATTTTTCTTCGTTTCTCTATCTTCCTCGTTGTCGGTACGGCCTTGTGGCGTCTTGTCTTTCGGAAGCGGTGTATTGGTTACGTCCTGTTCCAGGCTGTTGCCTATGTCCTTTTTATCTGCTTTGCTCGTATCGGTCAGTTCTGACTTCTTCTTATTTTCTTTGTCGTTGTTCATAGTTATTCGGTTTAATTATACATGATCTTGTTAAGCGGCCAAATAAGCTGTTTGCCTTTACCTGCTGATCGGGCATAATCGTATTACTCACCCGCTCCCAATATTGCCTTATAATGCCTGATGCTGACGGCCTATACTTCTATTTGCTAGCTTCATTGGCCGTTAGGCTATCGGTGCAACATGGCTGGGCCAAACTGCCGCTGCTTTTCATACGCAGACGGTAGCAGCTTGTTAAAGAATCAGCTTTTCTTCTGGCCGCTGTTCTTGTGGCTCTGGCTCCCCGCTTTCTTGTGGCCCTCTGAGTCACCATGCCAGCCACGGCCCTGACGGCTGCTGCCACTTGTGTTCAAAGAGCTGTTACTGGAAGGAGCGGTACTGCCTTTTATACTTCCGGGCTTCATGGTACGCGAGGTGTCTTCTACATCGTACGTCATTCTGCTGGGCTTCTGCTGGTTTTTATCCTTGTTGCTTTCCATGATCTGTGCTGTTATAGGTACAACATCGGGCTTGCGTAGCGGCAGGCTCACACTAGGTTGTACGATGTTAGGCAAGGCTTGTTGATAGTAATATGAGCCAGGCTATACTTTATGGCAGAAGAGCACGACAGGTTTCTGGTGCTTGTCAGTGGTAAAGAAAAGATAGGTTTCGCCGCCCTCTTTTATACCTGTCTTCTTCCGTATCTCAGCTACTGTGTCCGGAAAGTTGCGCACCGTAATGTTAGCCTGCTTGCCCGGTAGCAGGCGCAATAGCTCTTTTTTACTATAGCGGCTCACCCCCACACAGCGAAACGTGCGGCCGGGGAAGTATGGCATTAAGGCCTCGGAGGTATAAAGATGGCTGTTGGGGTGTAGCTTGTGCAGGTGCAGTTGCTGGCTCAGATAGCGGTAAGCGCCGGCTTTCAGTATAGCGGCATTCGGCTCATACACATACGTCTGCGGGTCAGCATAGCTAACGTGGGCAGCCTCTTCGGCAGTTTTGGTAAAGGCCAGCTGCTGTGGGGCGGCGTGAGGCAATAGGTTAACGGCAGTTCGCTCCACCTGCCCGAGAGGTCGCGCTTGCGGTTCCAGCAAGTATAGCACTTCTTTTACCTCGTTCTGCACAGCCACCACCCACAGCTTTGTAGCCTGTTGCAGTTGCTCCAGCGCCAGGTCTACATCCAGCATAGGCGATGCCTTGAGGAGAACGGCACGCGCTTTAGAAAATAGCAGGGGCAGCAGGTTCAGCACGTCCGGCTCACAGTCCTGTAGCAGGTGTCGTTTCTCGTTGCTGCCGCCGCGCCGCGCCGGGTCCAGGTATAGCACATCCGCTTTGCCGGTAAACTGGTGCAGGAAGTCTTCGGCCGTGGTGCATATGCTTTGTATGTTTGAGGCTTGCAGCAAGGCAAAATTATACTTGGCGATATCCTGTAAAGCGGCGTTCTGCTCCACATGTACAACCTGTTCAAAATGCTTGGCAAAGTATAAACTATCCACCCCGAAACCGCCGGTGAGGTCTACCAGTAGGGCTCCCTGCACCAGCGACGCCTTAAAAGCGGCTGTTGCCTCTGAGGAACTTTGTTCTACCGAAAGCGCCACAGGGAAAACAACATCCGGGTTAGCAGCCCAGGTAGGAAGCTTGGCCGTTGCTTTCTGACGCGCCTGCAACTGCTGTACCAATTCCACCATTGGCAGGTGCGGGTACCGGCGCGCCTGCAGCATCAGTTGGGCTGCTTCCTGGTGCTGGTGCTCCTGCATAAACTGCTTCTCTTCGGTGGTAAAAATGCGTAAGGCCACGTCTGCTTAATTTATCAGGCAAATATATCCTTTTTAGGGCTTTCCCTCGAAACAAAAAAATGTTTAATGTTTATATGTGATTAGTTAAACAAAATGAATATCAGGTGGTTCTGCCTGTAATAAAGCTTGTTTAATAATTTAATATTAAATCTATGAAAAGCCTGATCAACATCTTCTTACTGGCCGTGCTGCCGGTTGTTCTTTTTACACGTTGCGACGACGACAACGATGATGACATCATGCGTATGGCGCAGGTGATGGTAGTGCATGCCTCTCCTGATGCTCCTGGTGTAGACCTGCTGATTGATAACACCAAAGTAAATTCGGCAGCTTTAACCTACCCTAACAATACGGGCTACCTGGCCGTGGCCGCAGGCACCCGGAATGTCAAGGTGAATGCTGCCGGTACCTCCACTACTGTAATCAATGCTGATGTGCCACTGGCAGAAGACAAAAGCTATACTATTTTCGCGGCAAATACGCTGGCGAACATTGAGCCACTGGTGCTGGAAGACAACCTGGCTTCGCCGGCCAGTGGTAAAGCGCACGTACGTTTTGTCCACCTTTCACCAGATGCCCCGGCTGTTGACATCGCAGTGCAGGGAGGGCCGGTGCTGTTCAGCAACAAAAGCTTTAAATCAGCTACCGATTTTACACCAGTAGATGCGGGCACCTATACTTTGGAAGTGCGCCCGGCTGGCACCGAAGATGTTGTGCTCACCGTGCCGGATGTGCAACTACAAAATGGCAAGATCTATACGATTTTTGCTAAAGGCCTGCTGACACCGCCTGCCGGAAACACCAACACATTGGGCGCCGAGGTGATTGTGAATAAATAAGCTTTAAGGCTTGATACGAGTAAACGAGCAGGCGCCGGAATCCGGGCCTGCTCTTTTGTTATACTGGCGGCATGCGCTGTGGGGTAGTTATACTTGTAAATGGTAGCATGAGTGTTATACTTTGCTATGTATGAGCAGGTTAAAAATTAGGGAAGAAAGGTGTGGCAGGGGCTGATTGTGGGCAGCTGAAGCTTGTAAATGAGGTTGAAATTGCTCATCTGCAACAAATTTTGTATTTTTGTGTTTATATCCGAAAATAACATATAGTAATGGTAGAAACATATTTGAAGTATAAAGTAAAAGATATTTCGCTGGCCGCCTGGGGCCGCAAAGAGATAAAACTGGCAGAAGCAGAGATGCCCGGCTTGATGGCGATTCGTGAGGAGTATGGCCCAAGCCAGCCGCTGGCTGGTGCCCGCATCGCTGGCTGTCTGCACATGACCATCCAAACGGCTGTGCTGATCGAAACGCTGGTAGCCTTAGGCGCAGAAGTGACCTGGTCGTCGTGCAATATCTTCTCTACGCAGGACCATGCGGCTGCTGCCATTGCTGCCGCCGGTATTTCGGTATATGCCTGGAAAGGGATGACTGCTGAAGAGTTTGACTGGTGCATTGAGCAGACATTGTTCTTTGGTGAAGATAGAAAGCCGCTGAACATGATTCTGGATGACGGTGGTGACCTGACCAACATGGTACTGGACAAGTATCCGGAGCTGGCTGCCGGCATTAAAGGCCTTTCAGAAGAGACGACTACCGGCGTGCACCGCCTGTACGAGCGTATGAAGAATGGCACCCTGCCAATGCCAGCCATTAACGTGAACGACTCCGTAACGAAGTCGAAGTTCGATAACAAGTATGGCTGTAAAGAGTCGCTGGTAGATGCGATTCGCCGTGCTACGGACGTGATGATGGCCGGTAAAGTAGCGGTTGTAGCAGGTTATGGTGATGTAGGTAAAGGATCTGCGGCTTCTCTGCGTGGTGCAGGTGCCCGCGTGATCGTTACCGAGATCGACCCGATCTGTGCCCTGCAAGCTGCTATGGACGGTTTTGCGGTAAAAAAGATGGCTGATGCCATTAAAGAAGCCGACATTGTGGTAACTGCTACCGGCAACAAAAACATTATCCGCGAAGAGCACTTCCGCGCGTTGAAAGACAAAGCGATCGTTTGTAACATCGGTCACTTCGACAATGAAATTGATATGGCTTGGCTGAACAAGAACTACGGCCATACCAAAGATGAGATAAAGCCGCAGGTAGACCTCTACAACATCGATGGTAACGACATTATTGTACTGGCAGAAGGCCGCTTGGTAAACCTGGGTTGCGCCACCGGGCATCCGTCGTTTGTTATGTCGAACTCCTTCTCGAACCAAACACTGGCACAGTTGGAGCTCTGGACAAACGCCGATGCTTACGGGAATGAAGTGTACACCCTGCCCAAGCATCTGGATGAGAAAGTAGCCCGCCTGCACCTGGGTAAAATAGGTGCCGAGCTGGATGAGCTCAGCCCTGACCAGGCCCGCTACATTGGGGTAGAAGTAGAAGGCCCTTACAAGCCGGAGTACTACCGATACTAAACCGCAATAGCGTATAAAATAACAAAGCCGATGCAGCACCTGCATCGGCTTTGTTATTTTATGTAAAAGTATGACTTAAAGTATGACCTATAGTATGGGTAGCCTCATATAATATTAAACCGCGACATTAACGTTTTCTTATACGATTTTCCGATCGGGATATCGCCTTTTCCAAACACGACAGAGTTTTCCTCCAGCGCTTCGATCTTATCCAGGTTAGCGATATAGGAGCGATGCACGCGTACAAAATTCTGCGACGGCAGTTTGTGCTCCATATCCTTTAGTGTAGAGCTTACCAGGTATTTCTGATCAGCCGTGACAATAAAAGAGTAGTTGTCGTATGCCTCTACCCACAGAATATCGCTGTAATGCACTTTAATGATGCGGTGCTTTACCTTTACAAAGATGTAGTCAGCGGCTACCTCCTGCTCTTTCACAGCTTGCTGCGCACCGTCTACTTCCTTCCCGTTATTATTGTTATTGTCGTGCTTATACAAAGCAATTTCTATTGCTGAGCGGAGGCTTTTTTCGTCGAAGGGCTTTACCAGAAATCCATCGGGCTCCGTTTTTTTAGCTCTGTCGAGCGTCGCCTTATCGGCATAGGCTGTCAGGTAAATAAAAGGGATGTTAAACTCCTGCCGGATGCGGGAGCCAATCTCTACGCCGTCTGCCTGGCCGCGTAGGTTAATGTCCAATAGTACAAGGTCCGGTTGGGTTTCCCGGATCATGTCGAGGGTGTCTTCGCCAGTATCAATTGCGCATGTTTCGTAGCCAAGTTCTTCCAGGCTTGCTGCAATATCCTCTGCAATAATCACCTCGTCTTCAGAAATGAGAATCTTTGGTTTTGTCATAGCATTAGGTCATACGAGTGTTTTTAAATTATGATGGCAAAACAAAATGCAATATTGATTTTGTGCCATAATCGTTGCTAAAGTGAATATCCCCGTTCAGCTTTTTGCTAAGTGCCATAACAAGCTGTAAGCCAAAAGATTGCTTCTGTGTTGGGAGGAAGTCTTTTGGAAGTCCTTTACCATTATCGCTAACGGTTAAAGTATATTGCTGGTTGTGGTTGCATTGCAGGCAGATGTGCAACAAGCCGCATTGTTCTGCAGGAAACGCATACTTTAACGTATTGGATACGAGTTCGTTTACAATAAGGCCTAAGGTTATGGCCGAATCAATATCTACTTTTATAGTGGGCACCTCCATCTGCAGCACTATTTGCTGCTCGTCTACGCCATACGAAGCATACAGGCTTTCGCAGATGCCTTTAAAGTAATCCTCTAGGTCTATCTGGCCCAGATCGTCATGGCGGTACAAGCGCTCGTGCAGAATAGCCATAGAGCGTACGCGGCTTCGGATGGCCCGCATAACATCTAGCGCCAGCGGGTCGGCCACATGCCGGGCCTGCAGGTTCAGCATGCTGATTACGATCTGCAGGTTATTTTTAACCCGGTGATGAATTTCCTGCAGCAGGGTTTCTTTTTCGCGGTTTTTGCGCTCCAACATCTGCGTACGATGCTGTACTTTCATCTCCAATAAGCTATTCATCTTAACCAAGCTTTGCTCCCGCAGGCGCACCACACTCAGGATAGTGCCGGCTATAACCAGCAGCAACACGCCGATGAACCACTCGCGCCGCCAGATAGGAGGCACAATGGTAAAGGCATAGGTCAGCGGCGAGGGTGTCCAGTAGCCGTCGTTGTTCTGGGCCAGCAGCTCAAAAGTATAGGAGCCGGGGTCCAGGTTAGCATAAGTCGCGTACGACTGCTTTGTTGCCGGAGACCACTGCTCCTCGTAGCCGGCCAGCCTGTATTTATACTTTACTTCGCTTGGGGCCGAAAGGTTAATGCCATGGTAATCAAATGTAATATGATTCTGGCTATACGGCAGCCGCAGATTCTGGGGCAGGTGCGTAACAGAGTCAGGCGGGTACCCTAACTTTTCCCAGTCCGGCGGCTTCAGAAAAAGCAGGATATCTGTTAATTTCAGCTGGGGGTATACCCTGTTACGGCGGTCGAGTTGGGGGATATATTTGGTAAGTCCTTTGGCCGTGCCAAACCACATGGCTCCATCGGCCGTCTGCGTAATGGCATTGTACTCTACCTCTATGCCCCGAAAGCCATCCTGGTTTGTAAACGCACGGTAGCTGAGTTTGCCTGACTGGCGTAAAGGTCTCAGGCGTATCTTCAGCAGGCTTCGGCTGGTGCCTACCCACAGGTTATCCTGGGCATCCACATACAAGCTCCTGACACCTTCGTTGGGTAGGCCGTGGGCTTCGTTCAATAGCTGCGCCTCCCCCGATGTCAGCATAACGATGCCATAGTTGAATGCGCCAAAATAGAGGTTGCCGGCTTTGTCTTCTGCAATAGCGGTTACTTCTTCCATGGGGTAAGATGTTAACTCCTGCGGAGACTGCAGCTGGCCGTTCTCTAACCGGTACACACCAGAAGCTGTTCCAAACCACATCCGGCCCTTGCTGTCGCGCAGAATGCAGTTAATATGCAGCGGATCTTTTACTGCCGGCGCTTTAAACGTGGTAAAAGTTTTATCTGACAGGCGGACGGCACCATTCGCAGTTGCAAACCACAGGTTGCCGGCCGAGTCAGCAGCACATTGGTACACGGTATTGGAGGGAAGACCATCCTCCAGGGTATAATGCTTTGTCACTTTAGGCGTTATCAGCCAGATGCCATTGTTGGTGCATGCCCAAGTCGTATCCGCCCCTGGCACCCACAGGTCATATAGCGTCGTGCCCTCTGGCCAGGCTGGCTTCTGAAGCCATTTGGGCTTGCTTCCCTGCATAAAAGCGGCATAGCCATCGTCTGTACCAAACCAGACGCGCTCCTGCGCATCCTTTGCCAGGGCCGTAATGCGGGGTTCTGCCAGTAGATCAAAGTTAAAGTAATGCACAAACCAAGGTGATTTGTACTGCTGTAGCCCATAGCCGTCGGTGCCGATCCAGATGTTGCCTTCCACGTCTGTTGCCAGGGTGTTGATGTGATTGGTACGAAGTCCGTTGGCCCGCGTAATGTGGGTAAGGCTGTTATCTTGCAGCTTCAGCAGGCCACTGTTAGCCATCCCGATCCACAAATTGCCATAGCCGTCTTCTACAAAGCTGCTCACATTGGCGAATGCTACGGAACCAGGTAGTTTATACGTCTTCAGGCTGCTATCGCTGATGCGGGCAAGCCCCACGGTGGTTCCTACCCATACTATGTCCTGGTGCAGGATCAGGCTGGTGATGTTGTTGCCGGGGAGCGCACTGTTACGAACAGTATAATGGCGGGGCTGTCCGCCCACATGGTAAAGCCCATCAGACTTGCTGCCTACCCATACATCATTGGTTGCTGTAATGAGCAGCGCCGTGTAAGCCTGCGCCGGAAGGCTAAGGTCCTGCATAAATCTATCGCCTACCAGGTAGTACAGCCCTTGTTCCGAAGCTACCCACACGCGCCCCATTTTATCCTCTGCCATGGCATGAATGCCCGTATCCGGCAGGCCATTGCTGCCTCCATAGCGCTTAAAGCCCTGGTTGGTATAGAGGTTAAGGCCATGATCAGAAGTGCCAGCCCAAATCCGCCCTTTGCTGTCCTGTAGCAGGCAGGAGACGTTGTTGCTGCTGAGGCCCTGTTGCTTGGTAAACGTCCGGAAGGTGCTGCCGTCGAAGCGGCTGACGCCGCCGCGGGTAGCCAGCCAGAGCTGCTGCTGGTTGTCCTGCAGAATATCGTTTACCTGCGACTGTGGTAAGCCGTCCTCGAGCGTCCAGTTCCGGAAGTTATACTGCTGTGCCTGCCCCAGAAACGGGCAGATAAGAAGCAGAAGCAGCAGGTAATGCTTCTGCAGCGTGAGCCCTACAAGGCGACAGGTATACATAGTTGCAGTGATGGGTCGTGCTTTATTTATTCCATACGTGAATGAGCAATATAGTTCTTTTATTATCCTTTTTAGAAGAAAAATTTTAAGCCTGCTCCCGGAAAAGCTTCCGGCGCGGTACTTCTGCAGAAAAAAACGATATTTGTACGTGCTTCAAATCCTGGCCACCGCAACAACAATGCAAGTAAACCTTTCTGTCGTGATCATCACCTTCAACGAAGAAGCCAATATCGGGCGTTGCCTGGATTCGGTGCAAGGTGTAGCCGATGAAGTGGTGGTGGTGGACTCTTTCTCGACTGATCAAACAAAGGCGCTTTGCCTGCAGCGGGGCGTAACGTTTTTGGAGCATCCGTTCAGCGGCCACATTGAGCAGAAGAATTATGCCCTTACGCAGGCTGCTTTTGAGTATGTCCTGTCGCTGGATGCCGACGAAGCGTTGACAGATGAGTTAAAAGCAGCGGTGCTTGAGGCTAAAAACAACTGGCAAGCTGATGTATACGGCATGAACCGGCTTACCAGCTATTGCGGGAAATGGATCAGGCACGGCGGGTGGTACCCGGACCGGAAACTACGCTTGTTTGACAGGAGAAAAGTGGCCTGGGGTGGTCAGAACCCACACGACACGATCATACCTGTTAAAGGAGCTGTCATTGCAGGGGTAAAAGGCGATCTGCTGCATTACTCCTATACCAGCATCCGCCAGCACCTCACCCAGATCAATAACTTTACAGATAGCGCCCTGCAGGAGATGATACAACGCGGCAAACGGGTATCCATGCTGGGACTGGTGCTAAAGCCGCCTTTCCGGTTTTTCAGAATGTATTTTTTGCAGCTGGGGCTGCTGGATGGCTTCGAAGGTTTTTGTATTGCGATGCTGTCCTCGTATGCGGTTTTTGCGAAATATGCCAAGCTATACATGTATAATAAGTATAAAGAGCAGGATGAAAACGATTCTGATAAGTAGAACAGATGCCATCGGCGACGTAGTATTGACGCTGCCCATGTGTGGCTGGTTGAAAAAAAAGCTGCCTGGCTGCCGGATCATCTTTCTGGGTGCTACTTATACACAGCCGGTAATTGCCTGCTGCGAACATGTGGATCAGTTTCTGAACAAAGACACACTAAACGCGCTGCCAGAAGAAGAACAGGTCCGCCTGCTGCAGGCACAGCACATAGATGCTGTCATCCATGTGTTTCCGGACAGAACATTTGCCCGGTTGGCTAAAAAGGCAAGTATTCCGCTGCGGGTAGGTACCCGGAACCGTTGGTTTCACTGGCTGACTTGCAATAAGTTGGTCAAGCTGTCGCGGAAGAACTCTCCTTATCATGAAAGCCAGCTAAACATGTTTTTACTCGAAGGGATTGGCATACATGAGTTCCCGCCCTTGGCTGAAGTATACCAGTACACGGGTTTTACTAAGATAGCCCCCTTGCCCGCTTGGCTGCAGCAGGAACTCCAGAAACAGCAGGAACAACAGCTACATGTAATCCTGCACCCTAAATCAAGAGGCAATGGCCGTGAATGGGGGCTGGATAAGTATGCCGCCCTCGCCCGCCGCCTTCAGGAAGCAGGCCACGTTATATTTATTACAGGGTCAGGGGCCGAGCATGAACTGCTGAAAGATTGGTTGAAGGAGCAAGTGCCTTTTGCACGTGATCTGACAGGTAAACTCTCGCTAACAGAGTTCATCAGTTTGGCACACGCCGCCGACGGGCTGGTAGCCAGTGGCACCGGTACGTTGCATATTGCAGCTGCTACAGGCAGCCATGCCTTGGGGCTTTTTCCGCCGGTGCGGCCGGTGCACCCGGGCCGCTGGGCGCCCATTGGTGAAAAAGCTACGTATCTTGTAACTGAAGAAGGGTGTACCAACTGCGCTGATCCGGCACGATGCACCTGCATGGAACAAATAACTGTAGCGCAGGTCTTTGAGCAGGTGCAGGCATGGGCCACCAGCTTATAGGGGTGCTATGGCTCACATTTATGTGCAATTAGTAACTTTTTTGCTGTATTTTTGTATGTGTACCTATGTAGCGGCGGTAATTGGCTCTGATCAGGCGCTGGCCTGGCCATAAAGCAGCCGCTGCCCTGAGAATAAACGAAAACCACATGAGCGAGCAAACAGGTAAACAAATGAGTAAAGAGGAGAAGGATGCACGGTTTGAGGCCGAATTGCTTCCTGTGCTGGACCCTCTGTACAATTTTGCCTACAGGCTCACCTTAGACGAAGACGATGCAAATGACCTGGTTCAGGAGACGTATCTGAAGGCTTACCGCTTTTTTGACTACTTCGAGCAAGGAACTAATGCCAAAGCATGGCTGTTCCGAATCCTGAAGAACTCATTCATTAACGAGTTTCGGAAAAAGAGCAAGCAGCCGGCTAAGGTAGACTACAGCGAGGTAGAGGGGTATTACAACTCCGAAGATGTGGAAGGGGAAGGCGGCGTTGCCACCACCACCGATATGCGCACCGAAAGTGTGCAGGACCTGATCGGGGACGAGGTGGCCAGCGCATTGAATGCCCTTCCTGTTGACTTCAGAACTGTGATTATCCTCTGCGACCTCGAAGGCTTCACCTATGAAGAAATGGCCAAGATCCTGGACATTCCCATTGGTACCGTTCGATCACGACTGCACCGCGCCCGGAATTCTTTGAAAGAGAAGTTGGAGAAATATGCCAAGAGCATGGGTTATAATGGTTAAAGAATTTTAAAGAGATAGCGTAAGATGGAAGCAAAATTTACAGAAGCTCAGGAGCAGCGTGCGTCCGAAACCGAGCACGAGTCTGACTGCGATAAAGTAGTAAAACTATTAGATGCCGTTGTGGACGGCGAAGCTACCCCGGAGGAACAGACCTTTTTTAATATTCATGTTGAAAACTGCGTACCCTGCTTCGAGAACCATCAGAAGCAAAAGCTACTCAAAGGGCTCGTCAGTGGCCATCTCAAACGTATTATCGTGCCCGAACGCCTTTCTCTCGCCATCAAAGCTAAGATTCAAGAAACCGTATAACCCCTGATGCAAGGTAAGATTATCATCTTCTCGGCGCCTTCCGGTGCCGGTAAAACCACTATTGTAAGACATCTGCTCAGCGTTAACCCCGACCTGAGCTTTTCTATATCGGCCTGCACCCGCGACAAGCGTGGCCGCACCGAAGAAAACGGCAAAGACTACTACTTTATCACTCCCGAAGATTTCAAGAAAAAGATCGGCAACGACGAGTTCGTGGAGTGGGAGGAAGTATACGAGGGAGCCTTTTACGGCACGCTCAAATCTGAAATAGAACGCATCTGGCGGAGCGGCAAGCATGTAATACTGGATGTGGATGTAAAAGGCGGACTTAGTATCAAGCACTTTTACAAAGAGCGTGCCTTGGCGGTGTTCGTAAAGCCCCCGTCGATAGATGAACTGGCTAAGCGCCTCACAGCCCGTAACACCGATTCGGCTTCCAGTATCTCCAGCCGCGTATTTAAAGCTAAGTTTGAGTTAGGTTTCGAAGATCAGTTCGATAAGGTGATCGTGAACGATAACCTGGAAAGAGCCTGCGCCGAGGCAGAGAAAATGGTCAACGCATTTCTGAGCACCCAGCCTGCCATCGTATGAAAGTCGGGCTGCTGTTCGGCTCCTTTAATCCCATCCACATCGGGCACCTGATCCTGGCCAACTTTATGGCGACCAACACCGACCTGGATACTGTCTGGTTGGTTGTGTCGCCGCAGAACCCTTTCAAGCCCAGTAATACGCTGCTGCCTGAGTTTGATCGGCTGCAGATGGTTACGCTGGCTATAGAGGATAACCCGAACCTGGGTGTGTCGAGCATTGAGTTTAGTATGCCTAAGCCCAGCTATACTATCGATACGCTTACGTACCTGCAGGAGAAGTATCCCAGCTACGAGTTTGTGCTGATCATGGGAGAGGATAACCTGCCGCTGTTTCCTAAATGGAAAAATGCCGATCGCATCCTGCAGTATCACCAGGTATATGTGTATCCCCGTTCCGGCTCCACTACCACCGAGTTGCCCGAACTGCCTGGCGTCACTTTCGTCAAAGCCCCTGTTCTGGATATCTCCGCCACCTTCATCCGCCAGTGCATCCGGGAGGAGAAAAGTATCAAATACCTGGTGCCTGATGAAGTAGCCGCTTACATCAAAGTGCATAAGCTATATGCCTAGTATAAGCTTATTTTTTGCGTATGCTTCAGCGAATAGCAGAGGGGTGCGCCTCTAAGTATAAAGAAGGCCAGTTTCAGGTACAGTGTACCTTTGTAGAAGCGCTTGAAGTTCTTGAAAAAGTATAGCAGCTTAAAACCTGTATATGCCAGGTAATTGTCATATTTGCGGTGGTAGTATAGCAGCGAGATATAGTTTTCCCGGAGAATGACGTAGTTGCGGTTGGTGCTTTTGCCCATGTGGTGGATGAAGCGGGCCTCGGGAAGCAGGTAACAACTGTATCCTTTATTTTTCATCCGCTTGGCAATGTCCTCTTCCTCACAATAAAGAAAGTAGTTGGTGTCAAAGCCACCAATCTCCGCCAGTTTCTTAAAATCTACAAACATGGAGGCGCCTGTCACCAGCGGCACCTGCAGCGGCTCTGTATACTGCACCTTCTTTTTAGGATAATCTTTTGCAGCAAACGCTCTGACAGCGCCGGAACCTGCCACCTTCAGAGCTATACTTGGTAGATAGCCGAACGAATGATGAAACGACAGATCCGTGTTATACATTTGCCCGCAGCAGATGCCGGCATCCGGGTGCGCCTGCATGAAAGTATAAAGCAGGTGCAGGTTATCGTTCAGCAGCACGCAATCGTTGTTCAGAAAATAGCTGTACTCGGCGCTGGCAAACTGCAGCCCATACATGTTGCCACCCGAAAAGCCAAGGTTAATGATGCTCCGGTGGATGCTCAGGTGCGGCCAGTCCTTTGTTTGCTGCACCAAGTGCTCGTAATCTGCCGGAGCAGAGTTGTTATCCACCACAATAATCTCATACGAAAGGCTAGTGGAGGTCTGGTCAAGGATTGAGCGGACGCAGTCTATAGTATAAGCCGACGAGTTGAAGTTGATGATGATAACGGCTACTTGCTTCATGCGGTATGGAGTAGAAGTATAGGGTGGCTGCATTATAGTTGCACAGAAGCAGGAGGTTGAAAATGCTGGCGCGCACAACTTCTGCTATAAACAAAAGACCTCACAGCAGGTGAGGTCTTTTGTTTCAGTATAAAGCAAACAAAGGTTATACTGTCATGATTTCGGCTTCTTTTTTTGTAAGAAGCTCATCTATTTTAACGATGTAGTTGTCGGTCAGTTTCTGCACTTTACCTTCTGCATCGCGTACGGCGTCTTCGGCAGTGCCTTCTTTCTGCAGCTTGCGCAGTGAGTCGTTTACATCTTTGCGGATGTTGCGAATGCTGATCTTGCCTGCTTCGGTTTCATTCTTCACCTGCTTTACCAGTTCACGGCGGCGTTCTTCAGTCAGGGCCGGGATGTTCAGGCGAACTGCGTCAGCTTCCTGCTGCGGGTTCAGGTTTAGGTCACTGTTTTTGATGGCTTTGTTGATCTCACCTAGCATGTTTTTCTCCCATGGCTTGATTAACAAAGTACGTGCGTCTGGCACAGCAACGTTGGCCACCTGCGAGATAGGCGTAGGAGTGCCGTAATAATCTACCCGAAGGTCCTCCACCATGGCTGGCGATGCTTTGCCGGCACGGATCTTCATTAGTTCGCTGCCCGTATGCTGCACCGCTTTCTGCATCGACTCTTCTGCTTCGCTAAGGTAAAACTGAATTTCTTCCGTCATATCAATTGTAGCTTAATAAGGTTCTGATAAAACTATAAGTATAGGCTTACGGCAAAATTACTAATTTTTGCCGTATTTCTGCTCTGCTTCGGAGGCTTGTATCTGCTCTATCGACTCATTTAACGACTCGGCGATCTCATCCATCGTAACAAGCGTGCCGATTGCCTCGCCCTCTACCAGGCGCTTCAGGTTTCCGGCTGTGTTCATGTCGAATACGATGATAGACAATCCGTTTTCTTTACAAAGTGTAAAGGCAGTCATATCCATCACATTCAGTCCTTTTTCAAATACTTCTTTAAAGGAGATGTTACGGTAGAAAACCGCATTGGGATCTTTCTCCGGGTCAGCGGAGTAGATGCCATCTACGCGGGTGCCTTTCAGTACCACATCCGCTTCGATCTCTATCGCGCGGAGCGAAGCCGCTGAGTCGGTGGTAAAGTATGGGTTCCCGGTGCCAGCCCCGAAAATGACCACACGGCCTTTCTCCAGGTGGCGAACGGCGCGGCGGCGAATATATGGCTCGCATACCTGCTGAATGTTCAGGCCGGAAAGTAAACGGGTATACACGCCCAGTTTTTCCAATGCGCTCTGCAAGGCCATGCTGTTGATCACAGTTGCCAGCATACCCATATAATCTCCCTGCACCCGGTCTAGGCCCACCTGCTCGGCCTGCACGCCCCGGAATATGTTGCCGCCGCCAATCACCACGGCCACTTCCACACCCATGCTTGCTACTTCCTTGATCTCTTTGGCATACTGGATCAGCCTGTTGGAGTCGATGCCATACTGCTGATCTCCCATTAGCGCTTCGCCACTCAGCTTGAGCAAAATTCGTTTGTACTTCACGGTCTCTATCGTATTGGTTATGGTTTCTGTGCACACAAGAAAGCGGCCACCGTGGCAGCCGCTTTTACTTTAACTTCATACTTAAAAAAGGAGCAACACCTGGTTCTTTTCCACGTTTTGCCGCTCCTGCACTTTTATCTCTTTTACCACGCCATCTCCCGGCGATTTAAGTATATTTTCCATTTTCATGGCTTCCAGAATCATGATCGGATCACCTTTTTTAACCTCCTGGCCCGGTTGCACCTTAATACTAAGTATAAGCCCCGGCATGGGAGCCTTTACGTCGTTCACCTTCCGTGCGTTGGCATCACTCATACCCAGCTTGTCGAGCAGCAGGTCGAAGCGGTCTTTAACATGCACTGTTTGTGTGATGCCGTTGATCTTGAAAGTAAATGTTTTGGCGGTATAGTCGGCCGCTACCACTTCTGCCGTATACGATTTGCTATCCTTAATAATATGGTAGGTGTTGGGTCCGATAGGGGAGATGTCCCAGTGGAAGGGAATATCATTAAGAAGTATTTTATCTTTCTGAATATCAACCTGTGCTGTTTCGCCGTTACCGGTTTTTACCTGGAGCATCTTATCGTTTCTGTGGGTTTCGACCTTAAAGTTAAAGGATTTCTCAGAGTATTTTTAGAACTTGACCTCAAAATTAAATCAATCCACCATGAATCATAGGTTTTTGAGTGCCGTTAGCCTGGCGGCAACCCTGGCAGTGGCTACAAGCTGCGGAACCAGCAAAGCAGTTGTAGATACAGCTGCTACCGCGCCCGCCACTGCTACGACAACCAAAGTTGCTGCACCTGCCGATACCGTGCCGGTATGGGCACCCAAGAAGTATAGCTTTAATCCCTCTCGCACTTTAGAGAACGACCTGCTGCATACCACGTTGCGTGTCAGCTTCGACTGGCAGAAGCAGTACCTGAACGGCACCGCCGAGATTACCGCCAAGCCCTGGTTTTACCCGCAGAATACACTTGTGCTGGACGCCAAAGGGATGGACATTCACAGCGTAAGCCTGATGAAAGGCTACGACGCCACCCCCCTCAAGTATGACTACAATGGCCAGAAGCTGATCATCCACCTGGATAAGACCTACACCCGCGACGAGCAGTACATGGTGGAGGTGAACTATACTGCCAAGCCGAATGAACTGCCAGCCGGAGGCAGCGCGGCCATTACCGAGAACAGGGGCTTATACTTCATCAACCCGCTCGGCGACATTCCGAATAAGCCGCAGGAGATCTGGACGCAGGGCGAAACCGAGGCAAACTCCGCCTGGTTTCCAACGACCGATTCACCTAACGAGCGCATGACGCAGGACGTGTACATCACCGTTGATCCGAAGTATACGACGCTCTCTAACGGCGCTTTCGTTTACTCCAAACAGAATGCCGACGGTACTAAAACAGACTACTGGAAACAGGAACTGCCTGCCGCGCCTTACTTAACGATGATGGCCATTGGCCAGTTTGCCGAGGTGAAAGACAAGTGGCGCAACAAGGAAGTTAACTACTATGTGGAGCCGGCCTATAAAAATACTGCCAAAGCTATTTTCGGGCATACACCGGAAATGATGGAGTTCTTCTCCACTAAACTGGGCGTGCCTTACCCGTGGGCCAAGTATGCGCAGGTGGTGGTGCGTGATTTTGTTTCCGGAGCAATGGAAAACACATCGGCAACGGTGCTAATGGAAGACCTGCAACTGAACAAACGCGAGCTGCTGGACAAGAACTGGGATGGTATCATTGCGCACGAGCTGTTCCACCAGTGGTTTGGCGACTATGTAACGACCGAATCCTGGGCCAACTTGCCGCTCAACGAGTCGTTTGCCAACTACTCGGAGTACCTGTGGGCGGAGCACAAGTTTGGCCCCGACGAAGCGGCTTACCTGCAGATGGACGAGATGGGCCAGTACCTGGATGAAGCGGAGACAAAGCGGGAGCCGCTCATTCGCTACTACTATAATGATCGGGAGGATATGTTCGACAGCCACTCCTATGCCAAAGGTGGCCGGGTGCTGAACATGCTCCGCCACCTGGTAGGCGACGATGCCTGGTGGGCTTCGCTCAATTTATACCTAACGCGCAACAAATTTACAGCCGTAGAGGTGGCAGAATTACGCATGGCGTTTGAAGATGTGACCGGCAAAGACCTGATGTGGTTCTTCGACCAGTGGTTCACAAAACCGGGCCACCCGGAGCTGAAAGTGACACACAGTTATCAAAACGGGCAGCTCGCCCTGCATGTAGTGCAACAGCAGGACACCACCTACATGCCGGTTTACCGCCTGCCGCTCAAAGTGGCTGTGTGGGCCAATGGTCAACGCACCGATTACCCGATCGTGATCGACAAAGCGGACCAGACCTTTACGTTTCCGGTGGCTACGCAGCCGCAGCTGGTGCGCTTTGATGCCGAAGACCAATTGTTGGGTATTGTTGACGACGACAAAACACAACAGGAGCTGATCTATGAGTTTTACAACGCAGGGAGCTTTGCAGCCAAAACAGAAGCCATGACGGAGCTGAAGGATAAACTGAGCAACCCGGAAGTATTGAAAATGATGCAGGCCGGCCTGAAAGATCCGTATTGGCGCGTAAGAAGTATGGCCCTCAACAACCTGAGCAACCTGAAAGAAGCGCAGGCTGCTATAATGGAGAACGAGGTGAAGCGCATGGCACAGCAGGACGAAGAAGGAGCGGTACGATCGGACGCTATACTTGCCTTGGCAGGTTGGGGTGGCGAAAAGTACAGACCACTTTTTGAGCAAGCCATGAACGATAGCTCTTACCAAGCAGCAGCAGCCGGCATACTGGCCTATGCCGGCACCGGTGCTCCGGACACAAAAGCCAAGCTGGCCCGCTTTGAGCAGGAGAAAAATGAAGAAATCGTGCTGGCGCTGGCTTCTTATTATGCCGTGCAGGGTGGCCCCGAAAAGTTTGACTGGTTCCTGAAGCAGGTAAAACAGGCTAAAGGCGGCACATTATACTATGTGCTGCAAAGCTTCGGCGCTTACTTAGCCGCTAACAGTCAGGCCAATACGCCGGAAGTAATCGCTTTGCTGGGAGACTTAGCTCAAAATAACAATTTATACTATGTAAGGGGTGCTGCTTACCAAGCGCTTATGGTCATGTCGGAGCGGCCGGAAGTACAGGCTTTGCTGCAGCAACTCAAGCAAAAAGAAACGGATAAGCGGCTGCTGGATATGTATCAGTAGCCTACAAATGAGCGGTAATCAGAAATATTTAAACTTTTTTTCAGAGAATATTTGACAGGAAAGAAAAAGCGGTTAATTTTGCATCTCCTTAGAACGAAACGCGCTGCAAGAGGGCAAAGTTTAAAGGAAAAGTTCTACTGATTTGATGTAAAATTAGCTTTTGGGGAGATTCCAGAGCGGCCAAATGGAACGGACTGTAACTCCGTTAGTGTAAACTTTCGCAGGTTCGAATCCTGCTCTCCCCACAAACCAGTACAAGTATGATTGAATCATTTGTTCGATCATGCGGTTATTCATTCAATCAAATTAGGATAGTAAGCGGGAGTAGCTCAGTTGGTAGAGCGATAGCCTTCCAAGCTATAGGCCGCGAGTTCGACCCTCGTCTCCCGCTCAGTTTTAAGAAGAGATTTATTTTAACTTACGGATTTTTTGGAAGGAATTTCATCTAGGTGGATTTCCTTTTTATTGTAAGTTAAGATTTAGGCGCTTCGGAAATTTAAAAGCCGACGTAGCTCAGGGGTAGAGTACTTCCTTGGTAAGGAAGGGGTCGTGGGTTCAATTCCCATCGTTGGCTCAAAGTCCGTTACGTGTTTTAAGCGCAACATAAACTTAAACGTTTTAACCTTAATTTAATATCATACAATGGCTAAAGAAACATTTGACCGTTCCAAACCGCACGTAAATATCGGTACTATTGGTCACGTTGACCACGGCAAAACTACTCTTACAGCTGCTATCACTACAGTGTTGGCTAAAAAGGGTCTGGCTGCTCTTCGTGACTTCTCTTCAATTGACAACGCTCCTGAAGAAAAAGAAAGAGGTATTACTATCAATACATCGCACGTAGAATACGCAACAGAAAACCGTCATTACGCACACGTTGACTGCCCTGGTCACGCTGACTACGTTAAAAACATGGTTACTGGTGCTGCCCAGATGGACGGCGCTATCCTGGTAGTTGCTGCAACTGACGGCCCAATGCCACAGACACGTGAGCACATCCTGCTTGCCCGTCAGGTAGGTGTACCTCAGCTGGTAGTATTCATGAACAAAGTGGACATGGTAGACGATCCGGAGCTTCTTGAGCTTGTGGAGATGGAAATCCGTGAACTGCTTTCTTTCTACGAATTTGATGGCGATAACATTCCTGTAATCCAGGGTTCTGCTCTTGGTGGTCTGAACGGCGACGAAAAGTGGGTGAAAACAATCGAAGAACTGATGGATGCTGTTGACAACTGGATTCCGCTTCCTGAGCGTCTGGTTGACCTTCCGTTCCTGATGCCAGTAGAAGACGTGTTCTCTATCACTGGTCGTGGTACTGTAGCTACAGGTCGTATCGAGCGTGGTGTGATCAACTCTGGTGAGCAGGTTGAGATCCTGGGTATGGGTGCTGAGAACCTGAAGTCAGTAGTAACAGGTGTAGAAATGTTCCGCAAAATCCTTGACAGAGGAGAAGCTGGTGACAACGTAGGTCTGTTGCTGCGTGGTATAGAGAAAACTGATATCCGTCGTGGTATGGTTATCTGTAAGCCAGGTTCTGTGAAGCCGCACACTAAGTTCAAAGCTGAGGTGTACGTGCTTTCGAAAGAAGAAGGTGGCCGTCACACGCCATTCTTTAACAAGTACCGTCCACAGTTCTACTTCAGAACCACAGACGTGACTGGTGAGATCATGTTACCAGAAGGAGTTGAAATGGTTATGCCAGGTGATAACATCACTATCGAAGTAACCCTGATCAACAAAGTGGCCATGGAGAAAGGCCTTCGTTTCGCGATCCGTGAGGGTGGCAGAACAGTGGGAGCCGGTCAGGTAACTGAAATCCTTGACTAATACAATGTTGCAAACCCGTTCTTTGAAAGTTTTTTCAGGAACGGGTTTGTTTTCATAAAAGTATTACATAAATTTGCACTCCATTCGAAAAAATGGCGTGCATTTTTTTACGGGTGTAGCTCAATTGGTAGAGTAGTGGTCTCCAAAACCATTGGCTGGGAGTTCGAGTCTCTCCACCCGTGCAAGTTAAACTATCTGGTAAAGCGAAGTATGAGCAAGATTAGCAGCTACATAAACGAAACAATCGAGGAAATGAAATCGAAGGTTTCATGGCCAAGTTATTCTGAACTGCAGAACAGCTCTGTGTTGGTATTGATCGGCTCACTAATATTTGCTCTGATCGTGGGGGTGATGGACTTTGCGTTCGATTCCACGCTGACGTGGTTTTACAACCAGTTTTAAGAAGAGCTATGGCTGATTTAAAGTGGTATGTAGTTCGCGCTGTTAGTGGGCAGGAGAAAAAAGCGAAAGCTTACCTGGAAAACGAAATTGTGCGGCAACATCTGGAAGAGTTTGTGCCGCAGGTATTAATTCCGGCGGAGAAAGTATATGAGATGCGTGCCGGTAAGAAGCGTATCAGAGAAAGAAATTTCTTTCCAGGATATGTGCTGGTAAACGCAGACCTCTCGCACGGAGAGGCAGAGCACATTATTATCAGCACGCCGGGTGTAATTGGCTTCCTGGGTTCTAACGAAGGTCAGAACATGAAAAAGCCGGTGCCGCTGCGCCAGTCGGAAGTAAACAGGATTCTGGGTACGGTAGATGAGGCAGAAGAACAGATAGAAGTACTGGATACCCCATTCATTGTAGGTGAAACAGTCAAAGTAATGGATGGACCGTTTAGTGGTTTCTCCGGAACAGTGGAGGAGGTGTTTGAAGAGCGTAAGAAACTGAATGTGATGGTGAAGATATTTGGCCGGAACACACCAGTGGAGCTCAATTACATGCAAGTGGAAAAAGAATCGTAGTAAAAACAAATAATGGCAAAGGAAATAAAAGGTTACCTGAAACTTCAGGTAAAGGGAGGTGCCGCGAACCCATCGCCACCGATTGGACCTGCACTTGGTTCTAAAGGTCTTAACATCATGGAATTCTGCAAGCAGTTTAACGCCAGAACCCAGGATAAGCCCGGTCAAGTGTTACCAGTGTTGATTACAATCTATGCAGATAAGTCCTTCGACTTCGTTATTAAAACGCCTCCTGCTCCAGTATTGTTAATGGATGCTGCTAAAATTAAGGGTGGTTCTAAAGAGCCAAACCGTAACAAAGTAGGTTCAGTTACATGGGATCAGATCAGAGCGATCGCCGAAACGAAAATGCCTGACTTAAATGCTTTCAAAGTGGAGGCTGCTATGAGACAAGTAGCCGGTACTGCAAGAAGCATGGGTATTACAGTATCTGGTAACGCTCCTTGGAACGAATAATAAGCAGAAGGAAATGGCGAAGATTACAAAGAAAAGGAAAGCAGCTTTAGAGAAAGCTGACCTGACCAAAGAGTATGCTTTAGCAGATGCAGCCGGAGTAGTAAAAGACATCACTTTTACAAAGTTTGATGCCTCTGTTGATATCGACGTTCGTCTGGGCGTTGATCCCCGCAAAGCCGACCAAATGGTACGAGGTATAGTTACCCTGCCGCACGGTACTGGTAAAGATATCAAAGTGCTGGCCCTGGTAACTCCTGATAAAGAGCAGGAAGCGCGTGATGCAGGCGCTGATTTTGTTGGCCTGGATGATTACATTCAGAAGATCGAAAAAGGATGGACAGATGTAGACGTGATCATCACGATGCCTGCCGTAATGGCCAAAGTTGGTCGTTTAGGTAGAATTCTGGGACCACGTAACCTGATGCCAAACCCTAAGTCTGGTACTGTTACACAAGATGTAGCCAAAGCTGTAAAAGAAGTGAAAGCCGGTAAGATCGACTTTAAAGTTGACAAGTTCGGTATCATCCACACCAGCGTAGGTAAAGTATCTTTCTCTGCAGAGCAACTGGCGGCTAATGCTGCCGAGGTAATCCAGACGCTGAACCGTCTGAAGCCTTCTTCTGCAAAGGGAACTTACATCAAAAGCATCACATTGTCTAGCACAATGAGCCCAGCTGTAACAGTTGACAAGAATTTAGCTATCTAAGAAAATGACCAGGGAAGAAAAAGAGATAATCGTACGGGACCTGAGCGAGAAGTTAGCTAACACTAACTACTTCTACATCACAGATGCTTCCACCATGTCGGTAGCAGGCATCAACGCCTTCAGAAGGCTGGCATTTGAGCGGGGGATCGAGTACAAAGTATACAAGAACTCACTTATTAAAAAGGCTTTAGATACTTTAGAAGCTGACACAACAGCACTGGATACAGTGTTGAAAGGCGCCTCAGGTATCCTGTTCTCTGCGGAGTCAGGTAACGCGCCGGCCAAACTGATCCAGGACTTCCGGAAAAGGGGCAATGCGCTTCCACTTCTGAAAGGAGCCTTCATCGACGCCGGTATCTACACCGGCGATGAGCAGCTGGATGCCTTAACTAAGGTTAAATCTAAAGCCGAGGTTATCGGTGATGTTATCGCATTGCTTCAGTCTCCTGCTAAGAACGTTGTTTCTGCTCTACAGAGCAGCGGTGGCAAACTGGCTGGTATCCTGAAGACATTATCTGAAAAAGAATAATTTAAAAACGTAATCAATAAGTAACTTTTAATTTCAATAAAAAATGGCAGATTTGAAAGCATTCGCTGAGCAGTTAGTAAACTTAACTGTTAAAGAGGTTAATGAACTAGCTACTATTCTTAAGGATGAGTATGGCATTGAGCCAGCTGCTGCAGCCCCAGTAATGGTAGCTGGTGGCGGAGCTGCTGAAGGAGGAGCTGCTGCAGAAGAACAAACTTCTTTTGACGTGATCCTTAAGTCAGCAGGTGCCTCTAAATTAGCAGTTGTTAAGCTGGTGAAAGAGTTGACAGGCCTTGGCTTGAAAGAAGCAAAAGAACTGGTAGACGGTGCTCCTAAGGCCCTGAAAGAAGGTGTTGCAAAGGATGAAGCAGATTCACTGAAAAAATCATTGGAAGAAGCTGGCGCTGAAGTAGAGGTTAAATAATCTCACGTACCAACATACCGAAAACAGGTAGACCTGGCAAATTCGTCAGGTCTTTTCCTGTTTGTACACGAATTCAAAATTAAATGAATTCTTTTCTGCCCACAGTTGTTTTGGACTCTGTGTGCATTTAACAGATTTTAAACGTAAAATTCCATGGCCTTGGCTAAGAATAAGACGACAGAGCGAATCAATTTTGCCTCTATAAATCCTGTTATCGACTATCCTGACTTCCTTGATGTTCAGCTACAGTCGTTTCAGGATTTCTTTCAGTTGGAGACACCGGCTGAAAGCAGGGCACAGGAAGGGTTGTTCAAGGTATTTGCTGAGAACTTTCCTATCTCCGATTCACGCGAAAACTTCGTACTGGAGTTTATCGATTATCATATTGACCCTCCAAAATACTCTGTGGATGAAAGTATCGACAGAGGCCTAACCTATTCTGTACCACTAAAAGCAAAACTGCGCCTGATCTGTAACGACGAAGACAACGAAGACTTCGAAACAATAGAGCAGGAGGTATTCTTAGGTAACATCCCCTACATGACAGAAAAGGGTTCATTTGTCATCAATGGTGCTGAACGCGTAATTGTGTCGCAGTTACACCGTTCTCCGGGCGTTTTCTTTGCGCAGAGCAAGCACACAAATGGAACAAAGTTATATTCTGCCAGGATTATTCCATTTAAAGGCTCTTGGGTAGAGTTTGCAACGGACGTGAACAACGTTATGTATGCCTACATCGACCGTAAAAAGAAGTTTCCAGTTACTACCCTGCTGCGTGCCATCGGGTATGGCACTGACAAAGATATCTTAGACCTGTTCGGACTATCTGAAGAAATTCCGGCAAACAAGTCTAATCTGAAGAATGCGATTGGCCGTCGTCTGGCCGCACGTGTTTTAAGAACATGGACAGAAGATTTCGTGGATGAAGATACCGGTGAAGTAGTATCAATCGACCGTAACGAAGTAATCCTGGAGCGTGACTCTGAGATTACACCGGAAGATATCGACGTGATCACGGATTCTGGTGTGCAGTCTATTATTCTGCACCGCGAGAATGTGAACATCGCCGACTACGCTATCATCTATAACACGCTTCAGAAAGATAACTCAAACTCTGAACAAGAAGCTGTAGAGCAGATCTACCGCCAGCTGCGTAACACCGAGGCGCCAGACGTAGAGACTGCGCGTGATATTATCCAGAAGTTGTTCTTCTCTGATAAGCGGTATGACCTTGGTGAAGTTGGTCGTTATAGAATCAACAAAAAGCTGGGCTTGGATACAAACTGGGATGCCAAAGTACTCACTAATGAGGACATTGTTCTTATTGTGAAATACCTGATTGGCCTGATTAACTCAAAAGCAGTAGTGGATGATATCGACCACTTGAGCAACAGACGAGTTAGGACAGTAGGCGAGCAGCTGTATGCGCAATTCGGCGTTGGCTTGGCCCGTATGGCCCGCACCATCAAAGAGCGTATGAACGTGCGCGACAACGAAGACTTCAAACCGGTTGACCTAATTAACGCACGTACGTTGTCTTCGGTGATCAACTCGTTCTTCGGCACCAACCAGCTGTCGCAGTTTATGGACCAGACTAACCCGCTGGCAGAAGTAACACACAAGCGTCGTGTGTCTGCTCTAGGGCCAGGTGGTCTTTCCAGAGAGCGTGCCGGTTTTGAGGTGCGTGACGTGCACTATACCCATTATGGCCGTCTGTGTACGATCGAGACACCGGAGGGACCAAACATCGGTCTGATCTCCTCTTTATGCGTGCATGCACGTGTGAATCACATGGGCTTTATCGAAACACCTTACCGTAAGGTGATTGAAGGTAAAGTTGTAGTAGATGGATCGGTAGAATACCTGACAGCGGAGGAAGAAGATACGCACCACATTGCGCAGGCAAATGCTGTAATTGATGAAGGTGGTAACTTTGTTAACCCAACAGTTAAAGGACGTTTCGAAGGTGACTTCCCAGTAGAAGCACCGGAAACCTATACTTATATGGACGTTGCGCCGAACCAGATCGTATCGGTTGCTGCTTCAATGATTCCGTTCCTGGAGCATGATGACGCCAACCGTGCCCTGATGGGTTCGAACATGCAGCGCCAGGCAGTGCCACTACTAAAGGCAGAAGCGCCGATCGTAGGTACTGGCTTAGAAAGAAGAGCAGCCATAGACTCCCGCGCACTGGTTGTTGCCGAAGGCGACGGCGTAATCGACTTTGTGGATGCGAACAAGATCGTTGTAAAGTATGATCTGACAGAAGATGAAAAGCTTATTTCATTTGATGCAGAATACGTGACCTACAAGCTGGTGAAGTTCAGAAGAACAAACCAGGATACTTGTATCAACCTGACACCTATTGTAAAAACAGGCCAGCGGGTAACCAAAGGCGAGCCGCTTTGTGAAGGTTATGCCACCAACCAGGGAGAACTAGCTATTGGCCGTAACATGCAGGTGGCGTTCATGCCTTGGCAAGGGTATAACTTTGAGGATGCGATTGTAATATCTGAGCGAGTGGTGCGAGACGACATTTTCACGTCTATCCACATCGAGGAATTTGAACTGGAAGTGCGCGAAACGAAGCGTGGAGAGGAAGAACTGACTTCTGAAATCCCGAACGTAAGCGAAGAAGCCGTGCGCAACCTGGATGAGAATGGTATTATCCGTATTGGTGCCGAAGTAAAAGAAGGGGATATCCTGATCGGTAAGATCACACCGAAAGGCGAAACCGATCCGACACCGGAGGAGAAACTGCTTCGTGCGATCTTCGGAGATAAGGCTGGCGATGTGAAAGATGCCTCGCTTAAGGCGCCGCCCTCATTAAATGGTGTGGTTATTGAGACGAAGCTGTTCTCACGTCCGAAGAAGGATAAAAACCTGCGGGCCAAGTCGAAGAAAGAAGTTGAAGAACTGAAGACCAAGTATGGCAAAGAGCTGACTGCTATCAAGCATGTGATGGTAGACAAGCTGGTGGGCTTGCTGGAAGGTAAAACCACACAGGGCATACGTCATAAGTTCGGAGATGAAATTCTGACAAAAGGCTCTAAGTTCTCCAGAAAGAACATCGTGGAAGCGCTGTTCCCTGAGAAGAACCCTTACAAGGATGAGAGCAACTATGCGGTGCCGGAAGAGGTGAACATGTTCAAAGACCTGATTCTGGAGAACTGGACCAACGACGACAAGACAAATGGCATGCTGCTGGAGTTAGTGAAGAACTACAACAAGCGCCGTAACATCGTGTCTGCACACTTTAAGCGTGAGCGTTTCACGTTGGAAGTAGGGGACGAGCTTCCAGCTGGTATCGTGCAATTGGCCAAAGTATACATCGCTAAGAAGCGTAAGCTGAAAGTGGGCGATAAGATGGCGGGTCGCCACGGTAACAAAGGGGTAGTAGCACGAATTGTCCGTGATGAGGATATGCCGTTCTTGGAAGATGGAACGCCGATGGACATCGTACTGAACCCACTGGGTGTACCTTCGAGGATGAACATTGGCCAGATCTATGAAACAGTGCTGGGCTGGGCCGGTCTGAAATTAGGTAGAAAGTATGCTACTCCGATTTTTGATGGCGCAACAGAAGAGCAGGTTTCAGCAGAACTGGCGGAAGCAGGCTTGCCACGGTTCGGACGTTCCTACCTGTACGATGGCCTGAGCGGTGAACGCTTCGACCAGCCGATTACAGTAGGTGTAATCTACATGCTGAAACTGGGTCACCTGGTAGATGATAAGATGCACGCCCGTTCTATAGGACCATACTCGTTGATTACGCAGCAGCCATTGGGGGGTAAAGCCCAGTTTGGTGGCCAGCGTTTCGGTGAGATGGAAGTGTGGGCGCTGGAAGCCTTTGGTGCTTCTAACGTACTGCAAGAGATACTTACAGTAAAATCAGATGACGTGATCGGCCGTGCCAAGGCATACGAAGCGATTGTGAAAGGTGATGTGCTGCCAAAGCCGAATATACCGGAATCATTTAACGTATTGATTCACGAACTAAGAGGCCTGGCATTAGAAATTACATTAGAATAAAAGACAAGCAAAGCGCTGCGGTGAAAACCAAAGCGCTTCGCTTCCTTTATGCTGATTTCGCTGTAAGGCATATTCATTGTATCGACATTATTAGAATAATATGGCATTTGCAAAAAATAAAAAGCTAACTCAGGACTTCTCTAAAGTAACGATAAGCTTAGCTTCTCCAGAGTCGATTTTGGAGCGTTCGAACGGAGAGGTCGTAAAGCCTGAGACAATTAATTATAGAACCTATAAGCCTGAAATGGGTGGTTTATTCTGCGAAAGAATATTCGGACCTGTAAAGGACTGGGAATGCCACTGCGGAAAGTATAAAAGAATCAGATACAAGGGCATTATCTGCGACCGTTGCGGCGTAGAGGTGACCGAGAAGAAAGTGCGACGTGAGCGCATGGGCCATATTGAGCTCGTAGTTCCGGTAGCACACATCTGGTACTTCAAATCCCTTCCGAATAAAATAGGTTATCTGCTCGGTTTGCCAACTAAAAAGCTGGACCAGATCATCTACTATGAACGCTATGTAGTAATTCAACCAGGTATTTTGGCAGAAGACGGGGTAAACAACCTGGACTTCTTAACAGAAGACGAGTACCTGGATATGATTGACAAGCTTCCGCGCGAGAACCAGATGTTGGATAACAATGATCCAAACAAGTTCATCGCCAAGATGGGAGCTGAAGCGCTGCAGATGCTGTTGGAGCGCATTAACCTGGATGACCTTTCTTACGAGCTGCGCCATGCAGCGGCACACGAAACATCGCAGCAGCGTAAAGCTGAAGCGTTGAAGCGTCTGCGTGTAGTAGAGGCATTCCGTGATGCGACGACGCGTATCGAGAACAGACCTGAGTGGATGATTATCCGCATGGTGCCTGTTATCCCGCCGGAGCTTCGTCCGCTTGTTCCATTGGATGGCGGCCGTTTCGCTACCTCGGATTTGAACGACCTGTACCGTCGCGTAATCATTCGTAACAATCGCCTCAAGCGCCTGATAGAGATCAAAGCGCCGGAGGTTATACTTCGTAACGAGAAGCGTATGCTGCAGGAAGCGGTAGACTCATTGTTCGACAACTCACGTAAAGTGAATGCTGTTCGTGCAGAAGGCAACCGCGCGCTGAAGTCACTTTCAGACATGCTGAAAGGTAAGCAGGGACGTTTCCGTCAGAACTTGCTTGGTAAGCGTGTAGACTATTCCGGCCGTTCGGTAATTGTGGTTGGTCCTGAACTGAAGCTACACGAGTGCGGTCTGCCAAAGAACATGGCAGCCGAGCTCTTCAAGCCGTTCATCATCCGCAAGCTGATTGAAAGGGGTATTGTAAAAACAGTAAAGTCTGCGAAGAAAATAGTGGATCGTAAGGATCCTGTTGTTTGGGATATTCTGGAGAACGTGCTGAAAGGCCACCCAGTACTCCTTAACCGTGCTCCTACCCTCCACCGATTAGGTATCCAGGCGTTCCAGCCAAAACTGATCGAAGGAAAAGCGATCCAGCTGCACCCATTGGTATGTACGGCATTCAACGCTGACTTTGACGGTGACCAGATGGCGGTGCACGTTCCACTAGGACCTGCTGCTGTTTTGGAAGCCTCTATGCTGATGTTGGCGTCGCACAACATCCTGAACCCTGCGAACGGTGCACCAATTGCGGTACCATCTCAGGACATGGTACTTGGTTTATACTATGTATCGAAAGGAAAGCGCACGACTGAAACAGAGAAGATACCTGGTGAGGGCATGAGCTTCTACTCCGCGGAGGAAGTGATCATCGCTATCAATGAAGGCAGAATCTCCAAGCATGCCTTTATCAAGGTAAGAACAATGGTGCGGAACGAACAAGGTGAACTGGAGCTGAAGCTCATCGAAACAGTTGCCGGACGCGTGCTCTTCAACCAGTTTGTACCGGAAGAAGTAGGCTATATTGATGAACTGCTAACCAAGAAGAAGTTGCAGCAGATCATCTCCCGCGTATTTAAAGAAACAGGTATGGCGCGTACAGCCCACTTCCTGGATGATATTAAAACCCTAGGATTCCAGTCTGCCTACAAAGGTGGTCTGTCCATGGGACTGGGTGATATCTCTATACCTGCAGAGAAAGATATTCTGGTGAACCAGGCCAAAAAAGATGTAGAAGCCGTTTGGCAGAACTACTCTATGGGTCTGATCACAGACAACGAGCGTTACAACCAGGTAATTGATATCTGGACACGTATTAACAATCAAATTACGGAAACGTTGATGCGTCGCCTGGAGAATGATGACCAGGGCTTCAACTCAATCTTCATGATGATGCACTCCGGTGCTCGTGGTTCGAGAGAGCAGATCCGTCAGTTGGGTGGTATGCGAGGTCTGATGGCCAAGCCGCAGAAATCATTGCAAGGTTCTGTGGGTGAAATCATCGAAAACCCAATCCTTTCGAACTTTAAGGAAGGTTTGGACGTGATCGAGTACTTTATCTCTACTCACGGTGCTCGTAAAGGTCTGGCCGATACAGCTCTGAAAACTGCGGATGCCGGTTACCTGACACGTCGTCTGGTAGACGTATCACAAGATGTGATCGTAAACGAAGAAGACTGCGGTACTTTACGAGGTCTGGAAGTAAGTGCGCTGAAAGACAACGAGGATGTAGTAGAGACACTGTCAGAGCGTATTCTGGGTCGCGTAACTGTACACGATGTATACGATCCGTTTAGCAACGAATTGGTGATAGAAGCTGGTTCGGAGATCACTGAAGAAGTGGCTCGTGCAATTGAGAATGCAGCCATTGAAACAGTAGAGATCCGTTCTGTATTGACTTGTGAGTCGAAGCGTGGTATCTGTGCCAAGTGCTACGGCCGTAACCTGGCAACAGGCTTTATGGTGCAGAAAGGCGAGGCTGTTGGTGTAATTGCCGCTCAGTCTATCGGTGAGCCGGGTACACAGCTGACATTGCGTACGTTCCACGTGGGTGGTACTGCTTCCAACATCGCAGTAGATGCGACAATCTTCGCCAAGTTTAATGGCCAGATCGAGTTTGAAGACATCAGAACCATTGACACGGTGAACAATGAAGGCACACCGGTGAAAGTAGTGATGGGCCGCTCCGGAGAGGTGAAGATCATTGATCCGGCTTCCGGCAAGCTGCTTATCAGCAACCACGTGCCATACGGTTCATTCCTGACGATAGATGAAGGGCAGACAGTAGAAAAAGGACAGGCTATTTGTAGCTGGGACCCTTACAATGCTGTTATCCTTTCTGAGTTCGACGGACAGATCAGCTACGAGTCGATCATTGAAGGTATCACCTATCGCGAGGAGTCGGACGAACAGACTGGCTACCGTGAGAAAGTGATCATTGATACAAAAGACAAGACGCAGAACCCTGCCATAATCGTGAATCCGAAGAGTGGTGAGCCAAAAGGTTATAACATTCCAGTAGGAGCCCACTTAACGGTAGAAGATGGTGAGAAGATCAAAGCCGGTCAGATCCTGGTTAAGATTCCGCGTGCAATCGGTAAGACCCGGGACATTACAGGTGGTCTGCCACGTGTGACGGAGCTCTTCGAGGCGCGTAACCCGTCTAACCCGGCAGTAGTGTCCGAGATTGACGGTGTGGTAACCTATGGCAGCGTGAAGCGTGGTAACCGCGAAATCTTCATTGAGTCGAAAGACGGCGTGAAGAAGAAGTATATGGTGCCGCTTTCCAAGCACATCCTGGTGCAGGATAACGACTTTATCCGTGCCGGTATGCCATTGTCGGATGGAGCTATCACGCCAACCGATATCCTGAACATTCAGGGTCCGGGTGCTGTGCAGGAGTACCTGGTAAATGAGATTCAGGAAGTATACCGTCTGCAGGGTGTGAAGATCAACGACAAACACATTGAGGTGGTTGTTCGCCAGATGATGCAGAAAGTAGTGGTGGTAGATCCGGGTGATACCAGCTTCCTGGAGAACCAGGTGGTGGATAAGATCACCTTTATGGAAGAGAACGACCGCATCATCGACATGAAAGTAGTAGAAGAAAGCGGAGAGTCTGTTAACCTGAAGCCGGGCCAGATTGTAACGGCTAGAAGACTGCGGGATGAGAACTCCAGCCTAAAGCGCCGTGACATGCAACTGGTGACCGTGCGCGATGCACAGCCATCTGTTTCCCGTCCGACATTGCAGGGTATCACACAGGCGTCCTTGGGTACGCAAAGCTTTATCTCAGCCGCTTCCTTCCAGGAAACAACCAAGGTGTTGAGTGAGGCTGCTATCAAAGGTAAGGCGGACGAACTGCTTGGTCTGAAAGAGAACGTAATTGTAGGACATCTAATCCCGGCAGGTACAGGTCTGAGAGATTACCAGAACCTGATCGTTGGAAACCAGGAAGAGTATGATTCACTGGTGGAGTCAAAAAAGGCGACTACCAAGAGACAGCAAGAGCTGCAAAGCAAATAAGGTATGGCAGACGAAGTGCAGAAACAGAATCAGATTAACATTGAGTTAACGGAGGAGATTGCCGAAGGCGAATACGCCAACCTGGCTATGATCGCACACTCCAGCGGCGAATTTGTAATTGATTTTATTCGTTTGATGCCAGGCCTGCCCAAAGCAAAAGTCAAATCAAGAATTGTTATCACGCCAGAGCACGCCAAACGTTTATTGGCGGCTCTGGCCGATAACATCACTAAATTTGAGGCTAGTTTTGGGGAAATAAAGCAGGCACAGGAAGCTCCTTCCTTTCCGATGAACTTTGGAGGGACAGTGGGAGAAGCCTAAGGTGCTAAGAATTAATGAATTAAAATTTTGAATTTGCAAAGTCAATTTTATACCTTTGCAAACCAAAATCAAAAGTGGAAAAATCTATAATTAACAGCTAGTAAATGCCTACTATACAGCAATTAGTAAGAAAGGGTAGAGAGAAACTGACGTCAAAGTCGAAGTCTCCTGCTCTTGACTCATGCCCACAGCGACGTGGTGTATGCACGCGCGTATACACGACTACGCCAAAGAAGCCAAACTCTGCCATGCGTAAAGTAGCCAGGGTTCGTCTGACAAATGGTAAAGAAGTTAACGCCTATATTCCGGGTGAAGGACACAACCTGCAGGAGCACTCTATTGTGCTGATCAGAGGTGGCCGGGTAAAAGACCTGCCAGGAGTTCGTTACCACATCGTACGTGGTGCGCTGGATACAGCCGGTGTAAGTGGCCGTCTTCAGTCTCGCTCTAAGTATGGCGCGAAACGACCTAAGCCAGGACAACCGGCAGCGGCTGCAGGCAAAGGTAAAAAGAAATAATACATAGCATTTTAATACAATGAGAAAAGCAAAGCCGAAAAGTAGAATACTCCTCCCAGATCCAAAATATAAAGAGACCCTGGTAACACGTTTCGTTAACTACATGATGGAAGACGGAAAGAAAAGTGTTGCTTATGGTATCTTCTACGAAGCTGTAGAAATAGTAGAGCAAAGAACAAAAGAAAACGGTCTGGAAACCTGGAAGAAGGCATTGAATAACATCATGCCAAGTGTAGAGGTTAAAAGCCGCAGGGTAGGGGGTGCTACGTTCCAAGTGCCGACTGAGGTTAGACCAGACCGCAGAGTATCTCTGGGTATTAAGTGGATGATTTCTTACGCGCGTAAGCGTGGTGAGAAAACAATGAGAGACAGGTTAGCTGGCGAAATTATGGCAGCAGCCAAAGGAGAAGGTGCTGCCGTGAAGAAAAAAGACGACACGCACAGAATGGCTGAGGCAAACAAGGCCTTCTCACACTTTAGATTCTAGTAATGGCAAGAGACTTAAAATATACAAGAAACATAGGGATAGCAGCGCACATCGATGCCGGTAAAACTACCACTACCGAGCGTATTCTATACTATGCAGGCGTAAGCCACAAAATTGGGGAGGTGCATGATGGTGCCGCCACGATGGACTGGATGGAGCAGGAGCAGGAAAGAGGTATTACCATTACATCTGCTGCAACAACTGTAAGCTGGAACTATAGAGGCCAGCCGTACCACATTAACATCATTGACACACCTGGACACGTGGACTTTACCGTTGAGGTAAACCGTTCATTGCGTGTACTGGATGGGCTGGTGTTCCTGTTCAGTGCTGTAGATGGCGTAGAGCCGCAGTCAGAAACAAACTGGCGCCTGGCAGACAACTATAAAGTTGCCCGTATCGGTTTCGTGAACAAAATGGACCGCTCTGGTGCTGACTTCCTGGCTGTTTGTAAGCAGGTAAAAGAAATGTTGGGCAGCAACGCAGTAGCACTGCAGTTGCCAATTGGTGGAGAGGATAACTTCCGTGGCGTAGTAGACCTGGTAAACAACCGTGGTATCATCTGGAACGAAGAAGATAAAGGGATGACCTTTACAGAAATTCCAATTCCGGACGACATGGTAGAAGAAGCAGCAGAATACAGAGAGAAACTGTTGGAAGCTGTGGCCGAGTACGACGAGACCCTGATGGAAAAATACTTCGAAGATCCAGATTCGATCTCAGAAGATGAAATCATCGCCGCGCTTCGTGCTGCAACCATTGACATGGCAATCGTTCCAATGCTTTGCGGTTCTTCGTTTAAGAACAAAGGCGTTCAAACCATGCTGGACTATGTGATGGCACTTTGCCCGTCACCGCTGGATAAAGAGAGCATCAAAGGTATCAACCCAGATACAGGTGCAGAAATTGCACGTAAGCCAAGCGAAAGCGAGCCGTTTGCTGGCCTAGCCTTCAAAATTGCGACAGACCCTTATGTAGGTCGCCTTTGCTTCGTAAGAGCTTATTCAGGTGTACTGGAATCAGGTTCTTATGTATACAATACCCGCTCTAATAACAAAGAGCGTATCTCCCGTATCTTCCAGATGCACGCTAATAAGCAAAACCAGATTGAAAGACTGGGTGCTGGTGATATTGGTGCTGTAGTAGGTTTCAAGGACATCAAAACAGGTGATACCCTTTGTGATCAGAACGCGAAAATCGTTCTGGAATCAATGGATTTCCCTGAACCAGTAATTGGCTATGCTATTGAGCCTAAGACGCAGGCGGACTCTGATAAAATGGGTATGGCTATAGCCAAGCTTGTGGAAGAAGATCCAACGCTGCAGGTAAATACAGATGAAGAAACAGGTCAGACCATTCTGAGAGGAATGGGCGAACTGCACTTGGAGATCATCATCGACCGTATGAAGCGCGAGTTTAAGGTTGAGCTGAACCAGGGTGCACCACAGGTAGCTTACAAAGAAACAATCACCAAAACAGTTGAGCACCGTGAGGTATTCAAGAAGCAGTCTGGTGGTCGTGGTAAGTTTGCCGACATCGTGTTTACCATGGGACCTCGCGAAGATGGCAAGCAAGGCCTTGAATTCGAGAACGCCATTGTAGGTGGTGTAATTCCAAGAGAATTCATTCCAGCTGTTCAGAAAGGTTTCGAAGAAGCTATGAAGAACGGTATTCTGGCAGGCTTCCCGATCGACTCTATGAAGGTGCGTCTGTTCCACGGCTCTTTCCACGATGTAGACTCCGACTCGCTTTCATTTGAACTGGCCGCACGCCAAGGTTTCAAAGAGGCTGGAAAGCAGTGTGCACCGAAGTTGCTTGAACCGATCATGGCAGTAGACGTGGTAACTCCAGATGAGTATACCGGTCCTGTAACAGGTGACCTAAACCGAAGAAGAGGTATCATGAAAGGTATGGATACTAAAGGAACGGCAACAGTAGTAAAGGCTGATGTTCCTTTGTCAGAGCTGTTCGGTTATGTAACGGATCTTCGTACCATTACATCTGGCCGCGCAACTGCTTCGTTGACTTTCTCACATTATGAGCAAGTACCTCAGAACTTGGCCGATGGTATCATCGCAAAAATTAAAGGAACTACAGCTAAATAGTAGTATATAATGAATCAGAAAATCAGAATAAAGTTAAAGTCTTACGACCACAATCTGGTAGATAAGTCATCTGAGAAGATCGTGAAGGCTGTAAAAGCTACTGGTGCCATCGTAAGCGGCCCCATTCCGCTTCCAACCGAGAAGGATAAATTTACTGTGCTGCGCTCGCCACACGTAAATAAAAAATCTCGTGAGCAGTTCCAGTTATGCACTTACAAGCGGTTGGTTGATATCTATTCTACCAGCTCTAAAACAGTAGATGCGCTGATGAAGCTGGAGCTTCCTAGCGGCGTGGATGTAGAAATCAAAGTTTGATAAAGCATCTTCAATAAAAAAGGAGGATCAGAAATGGTCCTCCTTTTTTATTTAGTACAACCTTGATAATAAATATTTTAGAGAAAGGTTGCGATAAAAAACTAAATTTCATTAACTTTGCACTCCCTTAGCAAAAGCTGAGGGGTGATAAATTATTGTATCCATCTATTAATAACAAGTTGAATGCCTGGAATTATCGGTAAAAAAATCGGAATGACAAGCCTCTTCACAGCAGATGGTAAATACACTCCTGTTACGCTTATCCAAGCTGGCCCGTGTGTAGTTACTCAGGTGAAGACAGTCGAAACTGATGGCTATGCAGCTGTGCAGCTTGGCTATGGCGAGAAGAAGCTTAAAAGAACGACAAAAGCAGAAGCTGGTCATTTTCAGAAAGCGAACACATCTCCAAAGAAAAAAGTAGCAGAATTTGATGTGGAAGGGGTTTCTTTTAACCTCGGCGACACAGTTGATGCGAATATCTTTGTTGAAGGAGAGTTTATAGATGTTGTAGGAACATCTAAAGGTAAGGGTTTCCAAGGTGTTGTAAAGCGTCACAACTTTGCAGGTGTTGGTGGCCAGACACACGGACAGCACAACCGAGCCAGACACCCTGGTTCAATTGGTGCCTGCTCCTGGCCATCACGCGTGTTTAAAGGCATGCGTATGGCTGGTAGAATGGGCGGTAACAGGGTGAAGATTCAAAACCTGACTGTGGTACGCATTGTGGCAGACAAAAACCTATTAGTAGTTAGTGGCTCTGTACCAGGTGCCAAAAATTCTTACGTGTTAATTGAGAAATAAAATGGAGCTTTCTGTATTCAATATCAAAGGTGAAGATACAGGTAGAAAGGTAACCCTTTCAGATGCGATCTTTGGTGCAGAGCCGAACGAGCATGCCATGTATCTTGACGTAAAGCAGTACCTGGCTAACCAGAGACAAGGTACGCACAAGGCAAAAGAAAGAAATGAGGTTGCCGGATCAACTAAAAAGATCAAGAAGCAAAAAGGTACTGGCGGCGCCCGTGCAGGTAGCTTAAAATCACCTGTGTTTGTGGGTGGTGGCCGTGTATTTGGTCCAAAGCCAAGAAACTATAGCTTTAAGCTGAACAAAAAGACAAAGGTAGTTGCCCGTCTTTCTGCACTTGCTTTGCTGGCCCGCGATAACCGGGTAGCACTTGTTGAGTCTTTCACACTTGATACACCTAAGACGAAAGAGTTCAAAGGCATTTTGAACAACTTGCAGTCTACTGGCAAGACCCTGATGGTGCTGCCAGAGGTAAACAAAAACGTGGTGCTTTCTGGAAGAAACCTTCCGAAACTGAAGATTACGACTGCCTCGGACCTTAATACCTATGACCTGCTTAACACACAAAAACTACTGTTGGTTGAGGAGTCAGTTAATGTTTTAGAAAACCTCTATAGCGCAAAATAATGAACGTACTTAAGAAACCACTGGTAACAGAGAAGTATGCTGCCATGAACGAGGTTGGAAAGTATACTTTTGAGGTGGAGAGAAAAGCCAACAAAGTAGAAATCAAAAAGGCAGTTGAAAAGATGTATGGCGTTACTGTTGAAAAAGTAGCCACCATGCGCACCAACGGCAAAGTAAAGACAAAGTACACCAAATCTGGTGCTGTGTCTGGCCGGACAACTCCTGTGAAAAAGGCAATCGTAACCCTGAAAGAGGGTGATGTAATAGACTTTTATAGCGGCATATAATTAAGTAAAATGGCTTTAAAAAAGTTAAGACCAATAACACCAGGTCAAAGATTTAGAGTAGCCCCTGCTTTTGATGAAGTAACGACTTCTACTCCTGAGAAATCTTTGTTGGCACCTATTAAAAAATCTGGTGGACGTAATGATTCCGGGAAAATGACAATGCGCTATATTGGCGGTGGTCATAAGAAGAAGTACAGAATTATTGACTTCAAAAGAACAAAGCATGGTGTTCCGGCAACCGTGAAGACAATCGAGTATGATCCGAACAGGACTGCGCGAATTGCCTTGGTATACTACGCTGATGGCGAGAAGAGCTATATTATTGCTCCGGCTGGCCTGCAGGTAGGGACAGTGATCACCTCAGGTCCGGGCATAGCTCCGGAAGTAGGCAACTGTTTACCATTGTCTGAAATTCCTCTAGGTACTATCATTCACAACATTGAGCTGCAGCCAAATAGCGGCGCTGTACTGGCACGTAGTGCTGGTTCTTATGCGCAGTTAGTTGCCCGTGAAGGCCGCTATGCTACCATCAAGTTGCCTTCTGGTGAGCTTCGTATGGTGCTGGTGAACTGCTACGCTACTGTTGGTACCGTTTCGAATGGCGACCACATGAACGTAAACCTTGGCAAAGCCGGACGTAACAGATGGTTAGGCAAGCGTCCACGCGTACGTGGTGTTGCCATGAACCCTGTCGATCACCCTATGGGTGGTGGTGAAGGTAAGTCTTCGGGCGGTCACCCACGTTCACGTAAGGGCTTGTATGCGAAAGGTCTGAAAACCCGCAACAAGAATAAGTATTCTGAACAGCTTATAGTTAATAGAGGAAAGAAGAAATAAATGGCTAGATCATTAAAAAAAGGGCCTTATATTGACTATAGGCTCGAGAAGAAAGTAGATGCGATGAACGAGTCTGGTAAAAAGACTGTTATCAAGACCTGGTCTCGCAGATCCATGATTTCCCCGGATTTCGTGGGCCACACATTTGCAGTACACAATGGCAATAAATTTATTCCGGTGTATGTAACGGAGAACATGGTAGGCCATAAACTTGGCGAATTCGCTCCTACCAGGAACTTCAGAGGTCACATTGCTAAAAAAGATAAAGGCAAGCGTTAAAATGGAAGCAATAGCAAAACTGAATAACGTGCCTACCTCTCCTCGCAAGATGAGACTGGTAGCAGGTTTGATACGTGGCAAAAGCGTATCACGAGCACTCGGATTATTGAAGTTCGAGGCCAACTCTGGTGCCGCTAAGCTTGAGAAGCTTCTTTTATCAGCTTTAGCAAACTGGCAGCAGGTGAATGAGGAAGGCAGAATAGAAGATGCCAACTTATACATCAAAGAGATTTTTGTTGATGAAGGAAAAATGCTGAAGCGTCTTCGTCCAGCTCCTCAGGGTCGCGGTCACCGCATCAGGAAGAGATCAAATCATGTGACGTTAGTAATCGACAGCATGACGGAAGAGCAACTCGAGCAGCAATCAAAGAAATCTAAAAAAGCCAAAAAGTAAGAAGTATGGGACAGAAAGTTAATCCAATCGGGTTTAGACTCGGCATTGTTAAGGGTTGGGATTCTAACTGGTATGGCGGCAAAGATTTCGCTGAAAAGCTGATTGAAGACGAGAAGATCAGAAAATATATCCTGGCGCGTATCCCGAAAGGGGGCATTTCTAAAATCATTATTGAGAGAACGCTTAAGCGTATCACCATCACTATCAATACAGCCCGTCCGGGCGTTGTAATTGGTAAAGGCGGAGCGGAAGTTGACAAGATCAAGGAAGAGCTGAAGAAGCTGACCAACAAAGATGTGCAGATTAACATCTTTGAGATCAAACGTCCGGAGCTGGATGCGAAACTGGTAGGTGAATCTATCGCGCAGCAGCTGGCAGCCCGTATCTCTTTCCGTCGTGCCATGAAGCAGGCTATCGCTTCTGCACTGCGTGTAGGTGCTGAAGGTATCAAAGTACAGGTTTCAGGTCGACTTGGCGGTGCTGAAATGGCTCGTACAGAGCACTACAAAGAAGGCAGAACACCGCTTCATACGTTACGTGCTGATATCGACTATGCCTTATCTGAAGCGCAGACCGTGTATGGTAAGTTAGGTATTAAAGTATGGATCTTTAAAGGCGAAGTATACGGCAGGAAAGATCTTACTCCTAACGCCGGACTGGAAAGCGGCAAAGGACCTGGTGCATCATCAGGTGGTGGTAATGACAGACGTGCGGGTGGTGGTAATGACCGCCGCGGTGGCAACCGAAATAAGAAATCGGATGGTGCTGGTGGTGGTGGCCCACGACGCAATAGCAAGCCACGTCAATAATTGTTTGATAACATTATTAGATTTTAGAAAATGTTACAGCCGAAAAGGACAAAATATAGAAAAATGCAAAAAGGCCGCGTGACTGGTCTGGCTCATAGAGGCAGCACCATTTCATTTGGTTCATTTGCAATAAAGTCGCTCGAAGCATCGTGGATCACCAGCCGCCAGATTGAGGCCGCTCGTATCGCCATGACAAGAGCTATGAAAAGGGAGGGTCAAGTATGGATTCGCATATTCCCTGACAAGCCTATCACGAAGAAGCCTGCAGAGGTGCGTATGGGTAAAGGTAAAGGTTCTCCGGAGTATTGGGTAGCCGTGGTAAAGCCAGGTACCATCATGTTTGAGTCAGATGGGGTTTCTTTGGAAGTTGCCAAGGAGTCACTGAGACTAGCTGCGCAAAAGCTTCCTGTAAAATCAAAGTTTGTAGTACGTAGAGATTACGTTGAGAAATAATCATGAAAAATTCAGAAATTAAAGCTTTGTCAGCAGAAGAGCTGGCAGAGAAGCTGAACACTGAGCGCTCCAGCATGCAGACCCTGCGTTTTGCACATGCCATATCTCCGTTGGAGAACCCAATGAAGCTTCGTGAGACGAAGCGTCTGATTGCCCGCCTGAATACGGAAGTGCGTCGTCGTGAAATTGAAGCTAACTCTTAAGACTTATTAGATCATGGAAGAGAGAAATCTAAGAAAAGAAAGAAGTGGTAAGGTTGTTAGCAACAAGATGGACAAATCTATCACAGTATTAGTAGAGAGTAAAATGAAGCACCCGATGTACGGGAAGTTCGTGAACAAATCTACTAAGTTCATGGCGCATGACGAAAAGAACGAATGTAACATCGGTGATGTTGTACGCATTCAGGAAACCCGTCCACTGAGCAAGAATAAGAACTGGCGTTTAGTTGAAATAATAGAGAGGGCTAAATAAAATGATACAGCAGGAATCAAGACTAACTGTAGCAGATAACAGCGGAGCCAAAGAAGTGCTTTGCATCCGTGTGTTAGGCGGAACCGGAAAAAAATACGCCTCTATAGGAGACCGTATTGTAGTAACTGTAAAGTCTGCCCTTTCATCAGGAAACGTTAAAAAAGGAACTGTTTCAAAGGCTGTTGTTGTAAGAACTAAGAAAGAAATCAGAAGAAAAGATGGCTCGTACATCCGTTTCGATGATAATGCTGCTGTTCTGCTCAACGCAAATAATGAGCCGCGTGGTACCCGTATCTTCGGACCAGTTGCCCGCGAACTTCGTGAAAAGCAATTCATGAAAATTGTTTCGTTAGCGCCTGAAGTTCTATAATCCCTAATTCAGATCAAGATGAATAAGAAAAAACTTCACGTAAAAACTGGCGATACGGTAAAAGTAATTGCCGGTGACGAACGCGGTAAGACAGGCCGCATTACTGCTGTTAATGCTGAAAAGCAACGAGTAACTATAGAAGGCTTAAACCTTGTAACAAAGCACAACAAACCAAGTGCTAAGAATCCACAGGGTGGCATCGAAAAAGTAGAAGCTCCTATCCATGCCAGCAATGTAATGTTAGTAGACCCTAAATCAGGTGAAACAACAAAAGCTGCCCGCAGAACCAACAGCGAAGGTAAATCAGAGCGTTATTCTAAAAAGACAGGAGAGGTAATCTAAGATGGCTACTGCAAGATTTAAAGAAAAATATCAGAACGAGGTTGTACCTGCCCTGAAAGAGAAGTTCCAATACAAGAACATTATGCAGGTGCCTAAAATCACTAAGATCTCTATCAACAGAGGTATTGGTGCTGCTGTGGCTGACAAAAAGCTGGTGGATGTAGGTGTTGATGAACTGACAACCATTACAGGACAAAAAGCTGTTCCGACAATTGCCAAAAAATCGGTTTCAAACTTCAAACTTCGTGAAGGCATGCCGATCGGTGCCCGTGTGACACTGAGAGGCCAGCGCATGTATGAGTTCCTGGACCGTTTGTTAACGATTGCGCTTCCACGTGTACGTGACTTTAGAGGTGTAAACGACAAGGGATTTGATGGTCGTGGTAACTATACACTGGGTGTTAAAGAACAGATCATTTTCCCTGAGATCAGTATCGATAAAATAAAGGCAATTACAGGTATGGACATTACCATAGTAACAAACGCCAAAACAGACGAAGAGAGCTTTGAACTGTTAAAAGCATTTGGGATGCCTTTCATCAATAACAAGAAATAACAATGGCAAAGGAATCAGTAAAAGCAAGAGAGCTTAAGAGACAAAAGCTGGTAGCGAAATATGCTACTAAAAGAGCTGAACTTAAAGCCAAAGGAGATTATGAGGCACTCGATAAGCTGCCTCGCAATGCTTCTCCGGTAAGGTTGCATCATCGTTGCCAGCTTTCCGGTAGACCAAGAGGCTACATGCGTAAGTTTGGCATCTCTCGTGTCGTTTTCCGAGAATTGGCTTCAGCAGGTAAAATTCCAGGTGTAACTAAATCGAGCTGGTAATTTTTTCTTAAGGAATTAAGAAAGAAAAAAAGATATTCGTATCTTTGCCGCTCGCTTAAAGTAAGCATTCATTATTTAAGTGATTCATAATGAACTCAGATCCAATAGCAGATTATTTAACTAGGGTGCGTAATGCCATCAAAGCAAACCACAGGATAGTTGAAGTACCATCTAGCAAGATTAAAAAAGATATTACCAAAGTATTGTACGACAAAGGGTACATTCAAAGCTATAAGTTTGATGACTCTTCTGTACAAGGCACGATTAAAATTGCGCTGAAGTATAACCCAAGCACTAAGCAGTCTGCTATTGTGAAATTAGAGCGGGTAAGTAAGCCAGGTCTTCGCAAGTATGCGGGAACCGATAATTTGCCACGTGTTATCAACGGTTTAGGCGTTGCTATTCTGTCTACCTCTAAAGGGGTAATGACAGAGAAAGAAGCAAGAGGCTTGAATGTTGGAGGCGAGGTATTGTGTTACGTTTATTAATAGGAGGGTAGACAATGTCACGTATAGGAAAATTGCCCATCAGCCTGCCTAGTAATATTGAGGTTACAGTAGGCGAAAACAACCTGGTAACTGTTAAAGGTCCTAAAGGTACCCTTTCTACTCCGGTAGATAAGGATATTATCGTAAAGCAGCAGGATGGCCAGATAGTAGTAGAGCGCCCTACTGAGCAGAAGCGACACAAAGCTATGCACGGTCTTTACCGCTCCCTGATCAACAACATGGTTGTTGGTGTTACAGACGGCTACAAAGAGCGTTTGGAACTTGTAGGTGTTGGTTATAAGGCGACCGTACAGGGAAAGGTGTTAGAACTTGCTTTAGGTTATTCTCACAATATCTTTATGGCACTACCTGACGAAGTTTCTGCTACTGCAGTAACAGAAAAAGGTAAAGCTCCGGTAATTACGCTTGAGAGTAATGATAAGCAACTTATTGGCCAGGTTGCAGCAAAAATTAGATCACTGCGCAAAGTCGAGCCTTATAAAGGTAAGGGTATTCGATTTGTTGGTGAAGTTGTACGAAGAAAAGCTGGTAAGACAGCGTCTAAATAATCATCATCATGTCTGCTAACAATAAGATTAAAAGAAGAGTTAGAATTAAGAAAAGTATTCGGAACAAAATTTCCGGTACTGCTGAAAGGCCGAGACTGTCTGTATTTAGAAGCAACCGCTTTATCTACGCGCAGATCATCGACGATACTACTGGTGTGACACTAGCAGCTGCCTCTTCAGCCAAGCTTGATGATGCGAAAGCGAATGTTGAAACTTCTGGTAAAGTTGGACGCGAGATTGCTGAAAAAGCCCTGTCAAAAGGCATCACGCAAGTAGTGTTTGATCGTTCCGGTTATCTGTACCACGGCAAAGTTAAATCATTGGCAGAAGGCGCTCGTGAAGCTGGCCTTAAATTCTAAAGATTATGTTGAAGAACAATATTCGAAGTGTAAAGGCTAGCGAGATCGAACTCAAAGAACGAGTAGTAGCTATTAATCGTGTAGCCAAAGTTGTAAAAGGCGGTAGAAGATTCAGCTTTGCCGCCATTGTGGTGGTAGGTGATGGAAATGGCGTAGTTGGTTATGGCTTAGGTAAAGCTAACGAGGTAACAGACGCAATTGCCAAAGGTATAGATGACGCCAAAAAGAACCTGGTAAAGGTTCCGGTATATCATAGTACTGTGCCCCATGCCATGGAAGGCAAATACTCGGGGGGCTACGTACTTGTAAAGCCAGCTGCTGCTGGTACAGGTGTAATCGCCGGTGGTGCGATGCGTGCCGTACTGGAAAGTGCTGGTATTAAAGACGTACTTTGTAAGTCAAAAGGCTCTTCTAATCCGCACAACGTGGTAAAGGCAACTTTTGATGCACTTGCAAAAATGCGTGATCCATTGGCTGTAGCGCAGCAGCGTGGAGTTAATCTTAACAAAGTATTTAACGGTTAATTGACATGGCTCAGATTACTATCAAACAAATCAAAAGCATTATTGATAAGCCAAAAACTCAGAAGCTAACTATTCAAGCTTTGGGCTTAGGCAAAATCAATAAATCAGTAACTGTTGAAAATACTCCGCAGATTGCTGGTATGGTAAAAAAGGTTCAACACCTCATTGAGGTAAACAATATCTAACATGTATCTAAGTACATTAAAACCAGCTGAAGGTTCTGTTAAAAACAGAAAAAGAATAGGCAGAGGTACTGGTTCTGGTAGAGGTGGTACTTCTACAAGAGGCCACAAAGGTGCTAAATCCCGTTCCGGCTATTCACAAAAATCAGGTTTCGAAGGTGGCCAGATGCCATTGCAGCGCCGTGTTCCTAAATATGGCTTTAAGAACATCAACAGAGTAGAGTATAAAGGTATCAATTTAGATACTTTAGGATCATTGGTAGCTTCTACAAATGAGACTGTGCTCAACTTTGATTTCTTCAAAGCACACGGACTGGTGTCAAAGAATGATAAAGTTAAAATTTTAGGTAGAGGCGAATTGAACAAAGCTGTAGAAGTACATGCACATGCTTTTTCAGGCGCAGCAACTACATCTATAGAAAAGGCAGGCGGTAAAACAGTTGCTATCTAATTTATATGAAGAAGCTTATAACAACTTTTAAGAACATCTTTGCTATTGACGACCTTCGTGTTCGCATTCTGAACACGCTCCTGTTCATAGCTGTTTTCCGTTTAGGTTCTTATGTTGTTCTTCCAGGTGTTGACCCCAATCAACTAATTGCTAAGACAGGTGGCCTGTTTGGGCTATTGGATACTTTCTTAGGAGGTGCATTTAGCCATGCATCTATCTTTGCATTGGGTATCATGCCATATATATCAGCTTCTATCGTATTGCAGCTTTTAACTATTGCTGTTCCGTATTTCCAAAAGATGCAGAAGGAGGGTGAAACTGGTAGAAATAAGATCAACCAGATCACCCGAGTTCTTACCATTATTATTACACTGGCACAGTCAATAGGATTTGTTGCCACAATTAATGCGGAAGCCATTACCATCAATACTACTCTTTTCACAATCACTTCGATGATTGTGCTTACTTCAGGCACTATCTTCTGTATGTGGCTAGGCGAAAAGATCACGGATAAAGGTATCGGCAACGGTATTTCCATGCTGATCATGATCGGTATTGTTTCACGCTTTCCTGGAGCCATTATTGGTGAGTTCGCCTCACGACAGTTAGGCGGCATGCTGCTATTCCTTTTCGAATTGGTGGTTCTTTTCTTTGTAGTGATGTCGGTTGTAATGCTGACGCAGGCTGTACGCAAAATTCCTGTGCAGTATGCAAAGCAGGTAGGTGGCAGCTCCATGTATAGTGGCCAGCGACAATTTATACCCTTAAAGGTGAATGCTGCTGGAGTAATGCCTATCATTTTTGCACAATCGCTGATGTTCTTGCCTTCTATGATCGCATCAATATGGGCAAAGCAAAGCGATACTGCGAACTACATCGGCTCTACTTTCTCGGATTTTACATCGTGGCAGTATAACCTGACATTTGGTTTGATGATTCTGATCTTCACGTATTTCTATACTGCAATCAGTGTTAACCCAAATCAGATAGCAGATGATCTGAAGCGTAGTGGGGGCTTTGTGCCTGGTGTAAAACCAGGAAGAGCTACTTCAGAGTATATTGATTCTATCTTAACGCGCATCACATTGCCTGGTGCCATTTACTTGGCTTTTGTAGCTATTTTCCCTTCAATCGCGCTGTTGTTTGGCGTAACCCGTCAGTTCTCACAGTTTTTTGGAGGTACCTCCCTCATAATCATGGTGGGTGTTGTACTGGATACGCTGCAGCAAGTGGAGAGCTACTTATTAATGAGACATTATGATGGCATGATGAAGACGGGTAAGCTCAGAGGCCGCACCGAAAACATCGCTGTTATATCCCAATAAATGATCTATTACAAGACGGAAGAAGAAATTGAGCTAATTCGCCAGAGTGCTTTAATCTTAGGTAAAGCACATGGCGAAATTGCTCGTCTTATAAAAGAAGGAGTACAGACTTCAACGCTGGACAAACGAGCAGAAGAGTTTATCCGTGATCATGGTGGTGAACCTTCTTTCAAAGGTTACAATGGTTTTCCTTATAGCCTCTGCATCTCCGTCAACTCCACTGTAGTGCATGGCATGCCCGGTAGCTATACTTTGAACAATGGAGACATAATTTCTGTTGATGGGGGAGTATACTATAAAGGCTTTCACAGCGACAGTGCTTATACCCATGCTGTTGGGGAGGTAACCGAAGAAGTGCAAAAGCTTCTGGAGGTTACGAAAGAATCCCTTTACGAAGGTATAGCCAAAGCAAATGTCGGTAACCGCATGGGTGATGTAAGCCAGGCAGTACAGCAGCATGCAGAAAAGAATGGTTTTAGCATTGTTCGGGAACTGGTAGGGCATGGTGTTGGCCAAAGCCTGCACGAAGCGCCTGAAGTACCAAACTATGGTAAAAGAGGCCAGGGAGTAAAACTACAGGAAGGGCTTGTAATCGCAATAGAGCCTATGGTTAACTTAGGTACTAAGAATATTGTGCAGGAGAAGGATGGATGGACGATCAGAACACGTGATAACAAACCATCAGCCCATTTTGAACATACAGTGGTTGTGCGGAAGGATAAGGCAGAAATTTTAACAACTTTTGAATATATAGAACAAGCTAAACAACAATAAATGGCGAAACAGTCATCTATCGAACAAGACGGAACAATTATTGAAGCCCTTTCGAATGCAATGTTCCGTGTGGAGCTTGAAAATGGACATCAGGTGGTTGCTCACATCTCTGGAAAAATGCGGATGCATTATATAAAGATCCTTCCGGGAGACAGAGTAAAGTTAGAAATGTCACCTTATGACTTAACTAAAGGCAGAATTGTGTATCGATATAAATAAATACAATGAAAGTTAAAGCATCAGTAAAAAAGAGAAGTGCTGATTGTAAAGTGATCCGCCGCAAGGGGAAGCTTTATGTAATCAACAAGAAGAACCCAAGGTATAAACAAAGACAAGGTTAATTTTAAAGTATGGCTAGAATAGCAGGAGTAGATATTCCGGATAACAAACGTGGCGAAATCGCTTTAACGTACATCTTTGGCATAGGACGTAATTTGTCTGTGTCTATTTTGAACAAAGCCGGAGTGGATCTTGACAAAAAGGTGAAAGACTGGACAGAAGATGAAGCCAGTGAGATCAGAAATATTATTGCCTCTGACCATAAAACGGAAGGTGTTTTAAGATCTGAAGTGCAATTGCACATCAAACGATTGATGGACATCGGTAGCTACCGCGGTTTAAGACACCGTAAAGGCTTGCCGGTTCGTGGACAGCGTACAAAGAACAACTCACGCACCAGAAAAGGTAAGCGTAAGACTGTTGCTAACAAGAAGAAGGCTACTAAATAATTTTTGATCATGGCTCAGAAAAGAAAAGATAAAGCTAAAAAGCGTGTCGTAGTTGTTGAATCAACTGGTCAGGTACACATTAAAGCTTCTTTCAATAATATCATTATCTCAATAACCAACAATGCAGGTCAGGTAATTTCTTGGGCTTCTGCTGGTAAAATGGGTTTTAAAGGTTCTAAAAAGAACACTCCTTACGCTGCCCAAATGGCTGCTTCTGATTGTGCAAAAGTTGCCCATGATCTGGGAATGCGCAAAGCAGAGGTGTTTGTTAAAGGCCCTGGTGCAGGTAGAGAGTCCGCCATCCGTACTGTGCAAAATTCTGGCATCGAAGTAACAACTATTAAAGATGTTACGCCGCTTCCTCACAACGGATGTCGTCCTCCTAAACGCAGAAGAGTTTAATTTATCTTATTTGACTGAATAAATTATGGCAAGATATACTGGTCCTAAAAGCAAAATCTCCCGACGTTTCAATGAAGAGATTTTTGGTCCAAGCAAAGCATTAAAAAAGAAAAGCTACCCTCCTGGGCAGCACGGTCGCGGCCGACGCAAGAAGCAGTCTGAATATGCTATTCAGCTTGCTGAAAAGCAAAAAGCGAAGTTTATATATGGTGTTTTAGAAAAGCAGTTTGCAAACCTGTTTGACAAAGCACATAGCAAAGGTGGTATTACAGGTGAAACGCTGTTGGCTCTTTTGGAGTCCCGGCTTGATAACACTGTTTACAGATTAGGTATTGCTCCGACAAGACGTTCTGCTCGTCAGCTTGTTCTGCACAAACACATTCTGGTTAACGGTGAGTTGGTAAACATACCTTCTTACAGCTTAAAGCCAGGTGATGTGGTAGGTGTTAGAGAGAAGTCAAAGTCTTTGGAAGCGATCACAACCAGCTTGAGCGTGCGTAATGCGCGTCAGTTTAACTGGTTAGAGTGGGATGCGACTGAAATGGCTGGCAAGTTTGTATCTGCGCCTGAGCGCGATCAGATTCCTGAGAAAATTCAGGAGCAGTTAATCGTCGAGCTTTACTCTAAGTAAGCAGCTTAATCAATTTTTAACCTTTAACACTGCAAGTATGTCAATATTAGCATTTCAAATGCCAGAGAAGGTTGTCATGGAAAAAGCTGACGACTTTCATGGGCTATTTGAATTCAAGCCGCTTGAAAAAGGTTACGGCGTAACCATCGGTAATGCGCTGCGCAGAATTTTATTGTCCTCTCTGGAAGGATATGCCATTACGAGCGTTCGCATACCTGGTGTACTGCACGAGTTTTCGTCTGTTGAAGGCGTGGTGGAGGATATCTCTGACATTATTCTGAACCTGAAAATGGTTCGCTTCAGGAAACTGGGCGAAGTAATTGATGATAAGATCACTGTTTCCCTTTCTGGTCAGGATACCTTTACTGCTGGTGATATCGATAAGTTTACCTCGAGCTTTGAGGTGCTGAACCCGGAGTTGGTAATCTGCCACATGGACAAGAACTTGACCCTGGAAGTGGAGTTAACACTTCAGAAGGGTCGTGGATATGTTCCGGCAGAAGAGAACAAGCAAGGTGATCAGGTTTTTGGCCTCATCAACATCGATGCGATCTTTACGCCTATCAAGAACGTGAAGTTCAGTGTTGAGAACACGCGTGTAGAGCAGAAGACGGACTATGAGAAACTGGTGCTTGACATACAGACTGATGGTTCTATTCACCCGGAAGATGCTCTGAAAGGTGCTGCCAATATCCTGATCCAACATTTCATGTTGTTCTCTGACAACACGATGACATTCGAGACTGCCAAGCCTGAAGAAGAGGAGGCTGTGGATGAAGAACTGCTGCACATGCGCAAAGTTCTGAAAACATCGCTGCAGGACATGGACCTTTCAGTTAGAGCTTACAACTGCTTAAAGGCTGCTGATATCAAAACACTCGGCGATCTGGTGCAGCTGGACATCTCGGACATGATGAAATTCCGTAACTTTGGTAAAAAGTCTTTGACCGAGTTGGAAAACCTGGTGCAGGAGAAAGGCTTAACTTTCGGTATGGACCTTTCTAAGTATAAATTAGAAGAAGATTAATAATCCTACGGCATAATTCCCGATCCCGTAACCGGTTGATCGACGGTATGCACGTGCACAATTCAAAATAATGAGACACGGTAAAAAAGTAAATCACTTAGGAAGAACTGCTTCACATCGTAAGGCAATGCTGTCCAACCTGGCAGCTTCCCTTATCCTGCACAAGCGCGTTTCCACTACAGTAGCTAAAGCAAAAGCCCTGCGTAAGTATGTAGAGCCCCTGCTGACAAAATCAAAGAACGATACAACACACTCCCGCAGAACTGTTTTTGCTTATCTGCAAAACAAAGAGTCTTTAAAGGAGCTTTTTGATGAGGTATCTGCTAAGATCGCGAACAGACCAGGCGGATACACCCGGATACTGAAAACTGGTTACCGTTTAGGTGACAACGCAGAAATGTGTGTGATCGAGTTAGTAGATTACAACGAGGACATGCTGACTACAACAGGAACTGCTGCTGCCGGTGCTAAGAGAAGCCGTCGCCGTGGTGGTAAGAAAACTTCAGCTGATACAGCTGCTCCTGCTGCACAGGCTGCTATACCAGCTCCGGCTGCTGAAGCCCCTGCTGCACCTGAAACATCTGAGACTACTGGTGAAGAGACAAAAGATGCTGAATAAGCTTTGTTTGTAAATATTTTAAAGGGACATGACGTAAGTCGTGTCCCTTTTTTATTTTTGTAAAAATATCTGTGTATGAAAAAACAAATAGCAACGGAAGCAATCCTTCTTTTAGAAGATGGAACCATTTACAAAGGCAAAAGCCTGGGGCGTATTGGTACGTCTGGTGGAGAGCTCTGTTTTAATACAGGGATGACCGGCTATCAGGAGATCTTTACCGATCCCTCCTATTTTGGGCAGGTGGTAGTAACGACTGTCTCACATGTTGGTAATTATGGTGTGCAGCACCAAGAAGTAGAGTCAGACAAGGTGCAGATCAGTGCATTGGTATGCAAAGACTTTTCTACCCACTTTTCGAGAGGCACAGCTGAAGGCTCATTGCAGGAATACTTCGAAAAAGCCGGTGTAGTTGGAATTTGTGAGATAGATACAAGGGCACTGGTGCGCCATATCCGCGATAAAGGAGCAATGAATGCCATCGTCTCTTCCGAAACCATAGATATAGAGGTACTGCGAAAGAAACTGGCAGAAGTGCCCTCTATGGCTGGGCTGGAGTTGTCCTCCAAAGTAAGCACACCAACAGTATATGAATTTAAACCTGAAGAAACCAAGTATAAAGTAGCGGTGCTAGACTTAGGCGTAAAGCAGAATAGCCTGAAAAATTTGGTTGCTCGCGGTTGTGAAGTGAAGGTCTTTCCGTACAACACGCCCTTTGAGGAGATGGAGGAGTGGAACCCGGATGGTTATTTTATCTCAAACGGACCAGGAGATCCGGCTGCGACGACAGTAGCAGTAAACAGCGTTAAGCAGATGCTGGAGAAACAAAAACCCTTATTTGGTATTTGCATGGGCCACCAGATGTTAGCGCAAGCCAATGGCATAGACACTTATAAAATGCATAACGGGCACCGGGGCTTAAATCACCCGGTTAAAAATTTGATAACCGGACGCTGTGAAGTAACTTCACAAAATCATGGGTTTGTGGTAGACGCGGAACAGTTGATGAATCATCCGTTGCTGGAGGTCACGCATATTAACCTCAACGATAACACTGTCGAGGGAATACGTATGAAAGATAAGCCGGCTTTCTCAGTCCAGTACCACCCGGAGTCCTCACCAGGGCCACATGATTCCACTTATCTTTTTGATGAGTTTGTTGCCCTGCTGGAAAAGAGTAAGTAAAACTATAGATAAATATTAAACTATGAGCTTAATAACTGATATTAAAGCCCGCCAAATCTTCGATTCAAGAGGCAATCCTACTGTTGAAGTAGACGTAATGACAGAAACAGGTATTCTGGGCCGTGCGGCAGTGCCTTCCGGAGCCTCTACAGGCGTACACGAGGCCGTTGAACTGCGCGATAATGATAAGAGCAAGTACATGGGCAAAGGTGTGCTGCAGGCTGTTAAGAACGTAAATGAAAAGATAGCGGAAGAGCTCATAGGTTTTCCGGTGTACGAGCAAAACCTGCTCGACAAAATCATGATCGAGCTGGATGCCTCTGACAACAAAGGCAACCTGGGAGCTAATGCTATTTTAGGTGTTTCCCTGGCTATTGCCCGTGCAGCTGCGCAGGAGCTGAACATGCCGTTGTACCGCTATGTGGGAGGTGTAAATGCCAACACACTCCCGGTGCCGATGATGAACATCCTGAATGGCGGTAGCCATGCTGATAACTCCATCGATTTCCAGGAGTTTATGATCATGCCGGTTGGCGCGCCTTCTTTCTCTGAAGCGTTGCGCATGGGCACCGAGGTGTTCCATCACCTGAAAAACGTACTCAAGAAAAAGGGCCTTTCTACCAACGTGGGCGATGAAGGCGGTTTTGCTCCGAACATCGCATCGAATGAAGAAGCAATCCAGGTGGTGCTGCAGGCCATTGAAACGGCCGGCTACAAGCCTGGTGATGACTTTATGATTGCCATGGACGCCGCCAGCTCTGAATTTTATGATGCGACTACCGGGCAATATCACTTCAAAAAGTCTACCGGCGACAAGCTGACCTCTTCTGAAATGGTTAGCTTTTGGGCTGATTGGGTGAAAAAATACCCGATCATTTCTATTGAAGATGGTATGGCCGAAGATGACTGGAAAGGCTGGAAGCAGCAGACCGAAGCTATTGGCGATAAAGTGCAGCTGGTTGGTGACGACCTGTTCGTAACGAACGTAAAGCGCTTGCAGCAAGGTATAGATCAGAAAATAGCAAACGCGATCTTGATTAAAGTGAACCAGATTGGTTCGTTAACCGAAACGATAGATGCTATTAACCTGGGCCGTCGTCATGGATACAAGAGCGTGATGAGCCACCGTTCTGGTGAGACAGAGGATAACACCATTGCTGACTTAGCTGTGGCGCTGAACACTGGCCAGATCAAAACTGGTTCTGCCTCCCGCTCAGATCGTATGGCCAAGTATAACCAACTGCTTCGTATAGAGGAAGAACTGGGAGAAGTAGCTTACTTCCCTGGAAAGAATTTCTAATATTTGCTTCAAGAAAATAATTATTACAAAGGCTGTGGGTTATATGACTCACAGCCTTATTTTTGTAGAGGTATCTTAATCTGAAAGCTATGTTGAAGCGCATCCCTAAAATATTCCGGAATTTCTATCTGATTATGACTGTGCTGTTCCTGGTGTGGATGCTCTTTTTCGATTCGAATGATTTTATAACGCAGTACCAGATGAGCAAAAAGCTGGCTGACCTGGAGGAAGACAGAGAACACTACCTGGAGAAGATGGAAGAAGTGCAGAAAGACCGCAAGGAGCTGATGGGTAACCCGGAGCTACTGGAGAAATTTGCCCGTGAAAAGTACCTGATGAAGCGCCCGAACGAAGATGTATTCATCATTGTGCCGAAAGATGAGGAATAAATCTCCTACAAACTGTTATACACTGAAAGCCCGCTCATACCGGGCTTTTATTTTTTACCTCCCCCCAACTGCGCTTTATCAGGCGCCGCTTAGCACTATACGTCTGAGCATACTTTAGCATGGATCGACAACTGAGCATGTTATGGAGATTACACAACTTCCGCTTCAGCAGGAAAAACAGACAAATACATCCACTCACGACATTTATACTTCAATTTACCTGGTGTTGGAAACCATGTGCACGCTGTAGTTCAAAAGTAGGGGCCAGCCAGGTATAAGTATAATCACCTTCGATTGCTGCAGCACCGTTAGAGCGTGCTTTCCTTGAAGCCTCCTGCCTAAATAATTTGTACCTTTGTGCCCCGTGCTGTTATGCTAAGGCAGCAGCGGCAAGCAAAAACAGATACTATGGCAAAAGTGGCAATAAATCTTTCTACCGGGGCGCTTCAGCAGGAGGAAGTAATTGTAGGCATTGATCTAGGTACAACCAATAGTTTGGTGGCCTACATTCATCCTGAAGATAAAAGACCTGTTGCGATAAATGACCAGGACCGGGGCACCGTAGTCCCTTCGGTGGTACATTTTACAAAGGCGGGCGAGACACTGGTGGGCACAGAAGCAAGGGAATACCTCTTAACAGATCCGGCCAATACCATTTACTCGGTTAAGCGGCTGTTGGGCAAATCTTACCAGGACCTGAACAAGCACACAGACTACTTCGGATACAAGATCATAGATGACAACAGTGAGGGGCTGGTGAAGGTGCGGGTGCAAGATACCTTCTACTCGCCTATTGAGTTGTCGGCGGAGATATTAAAGGAACTGCGCGCGCGCGCAGAGCACGCCCTGAAAACACCGGTGAACCGCGCCGTGATTACCGTACCGGCCTACTTCAACGACTCACAGCGGCAAGCTACGCGTGATGCCGGCAAGCTGGCGGGCCTGGAGGTCCTGCGCATCGTGAACGAGCCCACTGCGGCAGCGCTGGCCTACGGCATCGGTATTGATCCATCCGAGGAGAAGACCGTAGCTGTATATGACCTCGGCGGAGGAACTTTCGACATTTCTATTTTAAGTATACACCAGGGCATATTCGAGGTGCTTTCTACGAATGGCGATACATACCTGGGCGGCGACGACTTTGACCGGGCTATTATAAACCACTGGATACAGCACAATGAACTGGTTGCAGACTTGGTAAACCAGGACAAGCACCTGCAACAGGAGCTGCGCCTGAAAGCGGAAGAAGCTAAGAAAACCCTCAGTGAACAGGAAGTATATACCGGTACGATTGCAGGCAAAATAGATTGTCACCTGGAGCGCCATACCTTCGAGGCATTGATAGCGGCTATACTTGCCCGCACGATTGACAGCTGCAGGCAGGCAATGGCCGATGCCAGGCTGCAGCCGGAGCAGATAGATGCCGTGATTATGGTGGGAGGATCTACACGGGTGCCCCTGGTGTACGAAGCAGTATCGGGATTCTTCGGTAAACAGGCAAATAACACGCTGAACCCGGACGAAGTAGTGGCTCTGGGAGCGGCTATTCAGGCCGATATCCTGGCGGGCAATCGCAAAGATATTCTGTTACTGGATGTGACACCGCTTACCCTGGGCATCGAGACGATGGGCGGCCTCATGGACCCGATCATCCCGCGCAACTCTAAAATACCTACCAAAGCTGGCCGCCAATATACCACGTCAGTAGATGGACAGGTGAACATGAAAATATCTGTTTACCAGGGCGAGCGCGACGTAGTACAGGAGAACCGCAAACTAGCTGAATTCGACCTGAAGGGGATTCCTGCCATGCCTGCTGGTTTCCCGAAGGTAGACGTGAATTTTATACTTAATGCGGATGGAATACTGAAGGTCGAGGCGATTGAGCTCCGCTCCGGTACCCGGCAGGAGGTAGAAGTAAAGCCGCAGTACGGCCTGACAGACGCTCAGGTAGAGCAGATGCTGCTGGATTCGATCACCCATGCCCGGGAAGATGTATCAGCGCGAATGCACATAGAAGCACGCACCACGGCCGAGCAGATGCTATACCAGGTGGAGCGCTTCGTAGAGAAGAATAGCGAGCACCTAATGGCTGAGGAAATACAACTAACGCGCCGCAATGTACAGCACCTGAAAGATACCTTAGCTGCCGGAGGTGATAAAGATGCTATCCTGAAAGCAGTGGATGTGCTGGAAGCGCAGACAAGCCCCTTCGCCGAGCGCGTGATGCAGCTCTCCATCAAAAAAGCGATGGCCGGGAAAAGAATAAAGTAAGTATAAAAGCGCTGCATTTAACAGAAGCGCCGGTTGCGATCCTGCCGGCGCTTCTGTTTTTATATAGCTGGGCGAACAGTTCACATTCTGCCTTATAGCAATCCCGAAAGATAACTCCTCCAAACATACTTTGCTTTTGCTATATTCTTGATTCTATGCTGTTTGCTTTTTTAATGGAGGGAGTGTGCGGCCGCGTCAGCAGGTAAAACAAAGTATAAGTTACTGCCGTTAGGAGCCGGAAAGTGCCGGATGGAAGCTTGTACAGGGGCTTGGCGGAAGCTGTAAAATATAAACCTTTTGGCAGCGTTATGGGAGCGAGATCAGGTTTAGCGGGACCTAAAAACAGAGGCTGTAGCTTGTAAAAGTTTAGAGGTCAAGCGGTAATAATTTAGACCTAAAGCTTTTACTTATCGAAAAGTCAAATTACCTTTGTGCCCCGAAAACCAGGAAGCGCACCTCCAAGTCGCCTTCTTTTTAGACGAGAATTTAACCTATTATATCATTTTATAAAATCTAAGCAAGTGACTAAAGCAGAAGTAATATCAGAAATTGCTGATAAAACAGGGATCGATAAGGCAGATGTGCAGGCAACAATCGAGGCGTTTTTCAAAGTAGTGAAAGACTCTATGGCCGATGGAAACAACATCTATGTCAGAGGTTTTGGTAGCTTCGTGAACAAGAGACGCGCCAAGAAAGTAGCACGTAATATTTCGAAGAACACGTCCATCATCATCGACGAGCACTTTATCCCAAGCTTCAAGCCCTCTAAAACTTTCATTCAGAAGATCAAGAACAGCAAAAAAATCAAAGAATTAGCGCATTCCTAATTCTTTTGTATCTTTGCTGTTCAGTTTTTTGTTATTGATTCAGAAACAGTCGCTTACGCAGGAAGAATGTCACGGTCCCAAATACTGATAGTTGTTGTAGCCATCGCCCTGGTGGCCGCCATGTTCTTCTTGCCGAAAGTGATTGTGAATGAGAAGGACAAAGAAACTTTTGCTAAAGGCGAAACTGCCGCCCCGGCTGACGGCCATACCGCAGCAGCAGATGGTCCGCACAGCACTGAAGCTACTGCGGCCACTACTGACCCGCACATGGAAGCTACGCCGGAGCAGCAAATGGCATTAACTACAGCACGGGCCAAGTATAACAAAGCAACCGACGAGCAGGCGCGGGTGAAAATGGCCTCAGCTTTAGCGGATGCTTACTACAAAGCCAACAAGTACGACAGTGCCGGTTACTATTACGAAGTAGCTGCCAAGGCCAGGCCAGGAGAAACAACGTACAAAAAAGCTGGCGATAGCTACTATGAGGCGTTTACGTATGCGCCCACACAGGAGCAGGCTGGTACGTTAGGAGCCAAGGCCCGCGACATGTATACGCAGGTGCTGAAGAATAACCCTGCTGACCTGGATGCCAAAACGAATGTAGCCATGACATACATTGCTACTTCTAACCCGATGCAGGGTATTGTGCTGCTGCGCGAAGTGATCACAGCAGATCCGAACAACGAGAAAGCGCTTTTTAACCTGGGCGTTCTCTCGATGCAGTCCGGACAGTATGACAAAGCAGCAGAGCGTTTCCAGAAACTGGTTTCCCTTAACCCGGACAATGTAGAGGCAACGTTTTATCTGGGCGTATCGCTGGCCAAAACAGGGCACAAAGAGGAAGCCCGCACGCTGTTTAACAAAGTAAAGGGCATGAGCAAAGATCCGGCACTGGACGAATCAGTGAAGGAAGCCCTGGATGCACTCGACAAGTAGAAAAGAAATTATCAATTTATAAAAAACAAGACTATGCCTTGCGGAAAGAAAAGAAAAAGACATAAAATCGCGACTCACAAAAGAAAGAAGCGTCTTAGAAAAAACAGACATAAGAAGAAGTAATTTCTTCTGCGTAATTTAAGCCCACATTGCATTGGCAGTTGTGGGCTTTTGGTCTATACATCCAACTAATCTTTGAGAGAAATTGAGTAACGAACTAATCATCAATTCTACTCAGGATGGAGAACGCATTGCGCTATTACAGGATAAAAGACTCGTAGAATATCACTTCGAACGAAAAGACACGAATTACATCGTGGGTGATATTTTTCTGGGAACTGTAAAAAAAGTAATGCCCGGACTAAATGCTGCTTTTATTGATATTGGCTACCAAAAGGATGCTTTTCTGCATTACCATGATTTGGGCGCTAATATCAAAACGCTGAATAAGTTTGTAAAAGTAGCACAGACACAGAAGAACGCAACCCCTAAACTCAACCAGTTTAAGTTTGAGCCGGAGATAGATAAATTGGGTAAAATAGCTGATGTCCTGAAAAAAGGACAACAGTTATTGGTCCAGATTGTAAAAGAACCTATTTCTACCAAAGGCCCCCGACTATCCTGCGAGATTTCTTTAGCAGGGCGCTACCTGGTACTCGTGCCGTTTTCAAACACGGTAAGCGTATCCAAAAAGATCGTCAGCAAAGAAGAACGCAACAGACTCAAGCGCCTGATCACCTCGATCAAGCCGGAGAACTTCGGGGTCATCATCCGGACAGTAGCCGAAGGGCGCGAAGTAGCTGAACTCGACCGCGATTTGCGCAACATGCTGGCCAACTGGGAGGAAGGGTTTAAAACGTTGCGGATAGCCAAACCAAATGACAAGATCATTGGGGAGCTGAACCGTTCTTCTTCCATTTTGAGGGATTTGTTAAACGAAAGCTTTGACAATATTGTGGTGGACGACACCGCATTATATGATGAGATCAAAGCGTACATCGGCAGTATTGCACCTGATAAGTTAAAAATTCTAAAGCACTACACCGGAAAAACTAAAACCTACGAACACTTTAACATTGAGAAGCAGCTGAAGGCTGCCTTCGGCAAGACAGTTACTATACCGGGCGGCGGATACCTGGTAATAGAACACACCGAAGCACTGCACGTGGTAGATGTTAACAGTGGGAACAAATCTAATACCGAAACCGATCAGGAGGCCACTGCGCTGAATGTGAACATGACGGCTGCCAAAGAAGTAGCCCGACAGCTTCGCCTCCGGGATATAGGTGGTATCATTGTCATCGACTTCATTGATATGAAGTCGGCTGAAAACCGCCAGAAAGTGTTTGAGGTGGTGAAAGAGGAACTGAAACGAGACCGTTCGAAATCGACAGTTCTGCCCATTTCAAAATTTGGCCTGATGCAAATTACGCGGCAACGCGTAAGGCCGGAGCAAAACATTATTACCGGCGAGGTTTGCCCAACTTGTGGCGGCACCGGTAAAATAACAGCCAGTATACTGGTGACAGACGAAATTGATGCAGCGGTAGATGACCTGCTCACAAGCCATAACCACAAAGGTCTGCAGCTTTACCTGCACCCATTCGTGCATGCCTATTATACCAAAGGGCTGTACTCGAAGCAGGTAAAGTGGTTCTTTAAATACTTTAAGTGGGTAAAAATGGTAAAAGATACATCATTGGGCATTACCGACTTTAAGGTGATGGACGAACGGGGTGATGAAATTGAATTGCGCGCGACCTTTACGGATGTAAGCGTTGTGCCTGATGCAGACGAAGATTAATCATACAGTATTAAAAAAAGAGCCGCTCCGATGTAAATCAGAGCGGCTCTTTTGATGTGGAGCGAAGCGGTTGTTTAAAACTTCACGCCGAGGTCCAGCGATACGCTGTTATTTTTTACGGATACATTTTTGTCGCCGAACAAATCGCCATAGTAGTCGTCGATGTTGGTGAGGCCCCGGTGATAGGTAAGGCCGGCGAATATTTTGGTGCTTTGCCCCATCTGGTATTCTACGCCGGTGCCAAGCAGCACATCCGTTTCGAACACGTTGAAGCGTTTGCCTACTTTGTTGCCATCTATTACTTTGTGGTTATTTACAGTAGCGGCCACTTTGGTATTCAGAGCGCCGCCCACCTGGAAGTAAGCAATAGTGCCGGGCGCTATTTCGTTGGTAAAGAGCTTAAGCGAAATGGGCAGCTCCACATATTGCAGTGAAATGTCATCTTTGCCTTGGGTGGTAACCGTGCCGGTGCCCGTATCACGGCTATAACTATAGCTTATTTCGCTGCCTTTGCCGCGGTAAAGCAGGCCGGTGCTGAAAGCATAATTCTGGGCAAAAAAGTAGTCGGCGATTACGCCCACGCCTAGGTGCAGTGAGCTGCTTTCTTTCTGAAGGTTATATCTGTCTTCGGCTACAAAGCGGTTGCCGGCAATGGTAGGTGATAATTCCAGGCCGATTTCAATCTGCGCCATAGCAGAAAAACCAGCACATAAAAATAGAAATAAAAGTGTAAGTTTCTTCATTTGCATAGTTAAATTAAAGCATTGGTGCTATTCTAATACGTAACATCCGGCTATTTTTGTACAAACATACGAAACAATGTATTACAGAATAATCTTATTTGCACTTTTGCTGTGCTGTTTCAGTTGCCAAAAGAATGGCTGTTCGTTGCCCGATGCCATAGCTAAAATGCCTGTAAATGTGAAGATTGAGCGGCTGGAGAAGCCTTTTTTTGCAGCTAACACCAAACAGGATATCAGTAGCTTTTTAAAAGCGCACCCGCTGTTTGCCTCTAAATATTTACAGCAAAAAAAGTATACGGCCGATTCGCTACTGGTCAATCCGTTGTATGATCTGGCTCAAAATCCTGCGCTGGATACGCTGGAGCAGCAGGCGGAGCAAACCTTCCGTGATATGCGCCCGGAAGAGCAGCAATTGGAGACAGCTTTTAAAGTGATCAAGTATAACTTCCCAAACTATCATGTGCCGGAGGTAAAAACATTTGTGACAGGCCTTGGTAGTATGGGCAACGACCTCTTTATATCTGATAGCCTGCTGGTATTTGGTCTGGATTATTTTATCGGACCAACGGCGAAGTATAGGCCTGAAGTATACGAGTACATTCTGAAGCGCTATGAGCGCCAAGCCATGGTGCCCGCTGCCATGCTGCTGCTTTCCAATAGCTTTAATAAAACTGGCAATGGTGAGCGCAGCCTGCTGGACGAAATGATCAATGCCGGGAAAGCCTATTACTTCGTGCAGTCGGTGCTGCCCTGCACCCCGGACAGCGCCATTATCGGCTACTCGGGGCAGCAAGTAGCTGATATCAACTATAACGAAGGGCGTATCTGGGCACATTTCATAGAAAAAGGACTGCTCTATGAGAAAAGTCCTTTTCTGGTGAACAAGTATATTGGGGAGCGACCAGCTACACCAGAGATAGATGCCAAAGCCCCCGGGCGAATTGGTACGTGGGTGGGCTGGCAGATTGTGCGTAAATACATGGAACGCCATCCTGAAGTAACGCTGCCGCAACTGATGGAGGAGACAGATACACAAAAGATATTCAACGAATCTAAATATAAACCGGAGAAGCGGCGCTAGGTATAGTTTGTTGATTGTCGTTGTTTCTTGTTAAAGGATTAAAGATTATCTGTGGACGGTGCAATTGCTGAAAAGCTACGTTTTTCATGTTTCTGATTTGATAACTTTCATGCTATAGTATCAGAACAACCATTTAGCCATCTACCAATTAGCATTCAACCAACAATGTACCTTGCCGTTATCAACCAGCACCACCACAACCCCGATTGCCCGGCTACCTGCCGCCATTATACTTTTCTGGAGCAGTTGGCGCAGCGGCATCGGGTAAGCCTTGTAGCAAGTAACGGCTGGCGCAGCACACGCATCACCCACCACTACAGTTGGGCGCCGGAGGGGGTAACGTTATACGAATGCCAGGTGCCTTATGCCAACAAGATGAGCGTGGTGCAACGGGTAAAGTCATTCACGGGCTTTGCGGCGGCGGCGTTTAAGAAGGCTATGCAGCTGCCCAAACCGGATGTGCTGTGGGCCGTGTCTACGCCGCTGAGCACGCCGTGGGTGGCGGCACAGGTGGCGCGGCTCCGCGGAGTGCCCTGGGTGTTTGAGGTGCAGGATTTATGGCCCAGCTTCCCAATAGAAATGGGCGGCGTGAAGAACAAGCTCCTGCAACAGGGCCTTTACCGCATGGAGAAGCGCCTGTACCGCAGAGCCAGCCATATCATCACCCTCTCCCCGGATATGACGGACTATGTCGCCAGCCTTGGCATCAGCAGGGATAAGATTACCACCAACTACAATGGCACAGACTTGGAAATGGTAGAAGCGGTGCAGCCACAGGATGTAGAGGCTCTCCGGCAGCAGTATAGTCTACAAGACAAGCAGGTGGTGTTGTATGCCGGCACCTATGGCCGGGCTAATGATATACAAACGCTGCAGCAGGCCATCACCTGCCTGGCGGATGAGCCGCGCTTGGTTTTTGTGCTTACGGGAGCTGGTTACTACGAGCCACAACTACTCGAACTGGCGCAGCGGGTACAGAATTTACTGGTGCTGCCACCGCAGCCCCGTCCGGAGGTGTTCAAGTGGTTTAGGCTTGCTGATCTGAGCCTGGTGCTGTTCAAGGAACTGCCGGTGCTCAAGACCAATTCGCCGGCCAAGTTCTACGACAGCCTGGCTTGCGGCACACCCGTTATCGTAACAAACGCGGGCTGGACCAAAAGCTTTGTAGAGCAGCATGGTTGTGGCTGGTATGTGCCTGCCGAACAGCCCAAGGCTCTGGCAAAAAGTATAAAAGAAGCATTGGCCGATCCGGAGAAACTGCAGGCAGCCGGAGTACGCGGTGTGGGCGTTGCGCAGCGCCTGTTCGATAGGCAACAGCTGGTAAAACAGGTAGAGGCGGTGCTGCAGGGAGTTATCCGGTAAGCGTATAACTGGAACTTATTGCCGGTAGTTCAGCTTCTGGATTTGTGGAAAGCCGCCCTATAATTTTAGCTGCTATACTTATAAACTGATTTGATAATGCAGAAGCATCGCCTGTTATTCTTTTTCATGTTAACCTTGCCATTGGTAGGACTACTGCCGCTTACAGGCTGTGTGGCCCGCGACGGGGGCAAGCTGCCGCTCATGATTATACCTGCTAAGGCGAATGCCGATACGCCGCTGGCTATTTTTGTATCCGGAGATGGGGGCTGGACAAGCTTCAGCAAAGACCTGGCAGCAACCCTGGCAGCGAACAACATCCCGGTGGTAGCCTTAAATGCGCGGGAATACTTCTGGAGCAAGAAATCGCCAGAGCAGTTTACAAAAGATATCAGCAGCTTAGCACAGCAGTATATGCAGGAGTGGGGGAAGCAATCATTTATACTGGTAGGCTTTTCATTTGGAGCCGATGTCGCGGCATTTTTGCCGGAAAGGCTACAGCCGGCACTTAAAGCACGCCTAAAGCTTACGGCTTTGCTCTCACCCTCTGCTTCTACCGACTTTGAGGTGAAACTGATGGATATGGCCGGTGTAAGTAGTATCAAGCGCGGGTATGATGTGCTTAAGGAAATAAAAAGGCTGGAGCACCAGAACGTTGTTTGCGTGTTTGGGGCAGATGAAGAGGCCGGCTTAGATCCAGATAAGGTGCGCCCCCTCACGAAAGTAGCCGTGCTGGAAGGCCGTCATTACTTCAACAACAATGCAAAAAAAGTAGCAGAAACGATTCAGAAGAGCATCAGCCGGTAAGTTAGTTACTACTGTAGCCAAGTGTAGCGCATGTCAGGGCGCTTCTGAAACACGCCGCAGGGCTGCAGGCACCTGCACCAGATGGTAATCGTGCTCATAGATGAGGTACTTCTGCTCCCATTTCGGAAAGAACTTCTCTTTATACTTCCGAAGCCCTACAAAGTGGCCGAACACGCGCAGGTGCTCATACGCATACCTGATTCCCCGCTGTGTCATGTTTCGCCCTGCTATCCCCGACATAGGCGCCAAGCCTAGGTTTACGCTGGTGTAACCCTTTTCTTTCAGGTAAAGATATGTTTTGACCAGGAGCAGGTCCAACACGCCGTTTGGAGCATTGCCTACTTTGCGGATCAGGTCGTAAGTGGCTTCGCCAGGCACATAATCTGGCACGAGGTTCAGAAAGGCGTATACTTTTTCCTCCTGGTCCTCCACTGTTAAAATGGTTTGTGTTTTAAGAATGGCAGGATCAAAGACGCCTTGCGTAAAGGTTAGTTCCTGCTGCCCCAGCGCCTGCAGCCAGTCGGTGGATACTTGCTCCAGCTTTTGCAGTATGCCCTCCCGCACCGGTGGATCGTAGGCTTTTACGCTGTAACCCTCGCCGGTGAGGCGGTTCAAGGCACTTCGCGTCGGCTTCATTTTTCCGCCATCTATCGTAAAGGTCGTCAGGTCGAGCACGGCCTCTTCCCCAATAGGAAAGCTCTTCTTGCCCAGCGCACTATACAATGGCAGCGAGCGTTCGGGCACCCGGTAAAAGATGCTTACAAAGCCATTCTCAGTGCAGTAGCGGTCAAAGCTGCGGATAATCGCCTGAAAAGCTGCGGCATCTTTGGCAACCGGATTTTCCAGCACAAAGGCAAAGAGCCGCGTTACTTTAAAAGCCAGAAAAGTCTCACGATCTTCAGAGAAAAACAGTTGCTTGTCGGGGTATACTTTAAAATAATCCAGGGCAGATTGGCCATACTTGTCTAGCAAGGCCTGTGCCTGCTCCCAGTCCTGCTCTGTGTTAAAGGGCTTGGAGAAGTAAGGGCGCAGCAGGCCATACAGCAGCAGCAGGATTACACCCGCACCAGCTGCATAAATCGAGAATATAAAGTAGTGCGCAAAGCGGGTAAGGGGTGTCAGTCCATCATCATCAAACAGGAAGAGCAGGCGCAGCGTACGCTCCACTGCCTGCTGTAAGGTAAAATCTGCCGCAAAGTGCCGCTTATCGATAAAGTAGAAGCCAATTACCCCATAAGCCAGCACAGCCACCACACCAAACAAAAACGTGAGCAGGCTAATGCGGGTATAGCGTGGGTGTGGCTTCAGGCGGTACTGGCGGCGGGTGTACAGCAGCATCAGGCAAGCCAGCAGCGAGAGAGTGGCTTCTTCGTAGTCGGCACCCTTGATAAGGTGACCGGTAAAGGAGAGCAGCAGCAGGGTAGTGGCTACCACCCAGGCACGGCGCGAGCCTTGAAGCAGGAACACCGAAAGCAGCAGCAGCACCAACCCAAACATGAGCACCAGCATGTTGGAAGTATAAACCACATTGGTGGGAAGCAGTCCGTTTACCAAGCGCAGGCGTGCCGGAATGGCGGGCGTAATGGCTGAGATTACGTTGATAAGGCCAACGGCAAGTATAATGAGCGCCGGCATCAGGCGGAGGAGCAGGTTGTCTTTTTTGGTGAGAAAGCTGCTGACACCCAGCAGCAGTGGCACCCAGAATTCAAAAAGACGAAAGAGCAGCGTGGCTGTAGCTGCCTCAACGACGGAGTACCCGTACCGGCCAAGTATAAAGGTAACAGATACCTCTATGGCGCCAAGGCCCCGCAAAAAAGGCGAAGCAATCAGCAGGATCACCATCACTACATAACCCAGGAAAGCCGCCGTAAGGGAAGGAAGGAGCCCCAATGCCAGCAGAGCCAGGTACAGGTGTGCCACTCCGATAAATTCAATCACCACTGAAACCAAGATAGTATACCCGACCGCACGACGGTTTACCTGCTGCTGCAGCATTTCGTCGAGCACCAGCGCAGCAGATGGGTAGCGACCAACAATCAGGCGATAGAGCCAGCCTTTGCGTGAAACAGACCAGAACAGGTATAAAAAGATGCCAACGAGCACCAGCAGGAAGACGAAGCCGAGCACCTCGGCTCCTTGCAGGCTGTTTTGCAGCAGGGCGTAGCCCAGCGCCGGAATAGCCACTACTACAACTGATACCAGGCCGCAGAAGCTAAAAATGGTAGATGCCAGAAGAATCTGGGAGCGGCTGATACCGCGGGCCTCTATGGATTTGGTAAAGAAAGCCAGGGAGGAGAAGCCGCCAGCAGGCAGAAACACGCTTACCAGATTGCGCTTCAGAAAGAGTTGTGTGGCACTTAGCAGCGGCACTTGTTGCCCCAACGCCCGGAAGCTGTACCGATACATTAGCCCCTGTGTAAAAACATAGGCGACGCTGAGCAGCAGCCCTAACACCACATAACTTATATGGGTGTGGTGGAGTTCCTGCCGTATCTGCAAAAGTTCCAGGTGTTCCTGCCGGATAAAGAAAACGGCCATGCCCAACATAAAGGCTGCCAGAATCAGTTGCCAAAAGGCTTTATTCTGGAAAACAGTTGTCAGCCGGGCTCTGAATTGTTGCACCATAAGCGAGAACGAAGTTGTCTTTTCCTGAAGTTAGGGTAAGGTTAAGCTGCCGAAGCAGGTACACGAAGTTAGAATAACTATGGTCCGTTGCCAAGTATAACGCTGCTCTTTGCTTGTTTTGCTTATACTTTAAACTTAAACCAGAGCAAACTACTGGCTATTTACCTCATCTTTACCTTACAAAGCAGCGAGGAACAACTGACATTTTCTAACAGCTTACAGGTAAGCGCAGCTGCTACTTTAAGCAGATTAGATGGCAGTCTTTTATACTTGTAACGAACATGCGCTTCACTTTGGGCTCTCACTGCCTATCGGCCTTACCTCACGTGTGTGGCATAATGCTGTAGCTCAATATGATAAGTTATAAATGGTGTGTAAAACGATGCCGTTCTTACACTTAAAAGTTGCATTTACATTCTTCTATTCTGAAATCCGTTTTATAAAGGTTATATCGTTCTACCATTGTATGAATTCTGTTGACTTATACTTTATAGACGTTCACATTATAAAAGGCTAAATAGTTGTGATCACATCATGGTATTCATTTTCTTATTTGTAACTTCAGAATTCTAACCTTAATCAAAATTTAAAAACTAAATATCTTTAACAACTTTATGGCGAAATCTTATAGATCAAAGCTCATTTATCCGTTGGCGGCAGCCCTGCTAGCAACGTTTGGCTGTAACAAGGAAGAGGATCTGGCACCGGCGGCTACGCTGAGCCAGAGTACTGCCAGTGCCCTTCAGGATGGTTCTGTGAACCCCTCTGTAAGATTCCGGGCAAATAATTACATCATTATCTCTGCTTCTAATGCACTTCCTGCAGACCTGGAAAGCCAGGTAGCTGCGCTGAAAGGAAACGTAACTGGTAATCTGAAGGAAGTTGGTATCGCTATGGCGACATCTTCAGATGCTAATTTTGCCGCAAAGGCCGCCAAGATCAGCGGGGTGCAGTCTGTTATCCGGGATGTGAACATCCAGTGGTTTGATCCACAAAACACTAAAACCGTAAGTGCGGATGCCATTATAGGTAGCCCTGCAAGCACAGGAGACGATGATCCTTATGCGCTGTTTCAATGGGGACTTACAGCCATTCATGCTCCTGAAGCCTGGAACGCTGGCGCCCGGGGCAAAGGTGTGCGGGTGGCTGTGCTGGACACGGGATTCGATTTAAAGCACCCTGACCTGGCTGCTAACATTGACCAGAATGCTGCCCGGTCGTTTGTGCCGGGTGAATCAGTGCAGTTTAATCCGGCTATTGGCGACTTTAGCCATGGTACACATACGGCCGGCACCATTGCGGCGGTAGATAATAACATTGGTGTGATCGGTGTTGCTCCGGATGCCCAACTGGTATTGGTGAAGGTGTTAAGCGATAAAGGATCCGGAAACTTCTCGTGGATGATACAAGGTATTCTTTATGCCGTGCAGCAAGGCGCTGATGTGATTAACATGAGCTTAGGGGCTGGACTTCCGCGCAACGGCAAGTTCCTGGACGATAATGGTACACCGGACGATCCGTCTGATGACTTTGTGGTAAGCGATACCAAAGCGACGCAGGAGTTGATCAACGCCATCAGCAAGGTAACTACGTATGCTACGCAGCACGGCACAACCGTTATCGCTTCTGCCGGTAATGACGCTAACAACGGCAACAAAGATGGATCATTAATGTATATTCCGGCCGGAGCACCTAATGTGATCTCTATTTCGGCAACAGCTCCGGAGGCTTGGGTATACAACCCGTTAACTACTGATTTGGATGGTGTGGCATCATACACCAACTATGGTACTTCTGATGTGACCTTTGCCGCTCCGGGTGGTGACTTCAGATATCCTGGAAATGAAGCGTCAAAATATGGGATACCTGTGTGGGCGCTTGATATGGTGATAAGTACTGTGCCAGGAGGTTATAGCTGGTCTGCCGGCACAAGTATGGCGGCACCACATGCTGCTGGTATAGCCGCTCTGATCATCGGCCAACATGGTGGACAGATGAATCCTGCGCAGGTAGAGGCGGCCATGCGTGCTTCTGCTGATGATTTGGGCAAGCCAGGACGCGATCCATACTATGGTTTCGGACGCTTGAATGCCTTTAAAGCTGTTACTGCTGTGCAGTAGGTTTAGCTTACGTTTAAAGTATAATCCCTCCGCTGCACCCATCTTGTGGTATAGCGGAGGGATTTTTTATGCCTGCTCCTGACGTTTCTATACGTTGTCGCGGTACTTGAGCTGCATGCCGTGCAGGAAATTACGCAGAATCTGGTCTTTGCAGGGCCGGTACTGTGGCTGGCTGGGTTTTCGGAAAAAGGCGCTCAACTCGTGCTTGCTGATGTGCATGTCAGCCAGGTCCAGCAGCTCCAGCATGTCCTCGTCTTTCAGGTTCAGCGCTATTTTTAGCTTACGGAGAATGGCGTTGTTGCTTAGCTTTTTCTCTGGCTCCGGCTGCGGTCCTTCCTTTTTGCCGCGCATCTCGTTAATCAGCCCATTCAGGAAAAGCGCCAGCTGCTCGTCCTCCATTTCCTGAAACGCCGGGTCTTCGTCTTTCTTCAGCCAGTCACTTATCTCGGCCCGCGTGGCCGGTCGGCCAGCCGACGCGAACATGTCCATCATCTGAGAATCGCTGAGGTCGAAGGTATAACGGAGGCGGCGGAGTACGTCGTTGTTGTTCATGTGGGTAATGGGTTAAATAAATGGGCACAAAGCCTGAGTTGTTGAAGCGTGACCTGGGTGAAAGCTTAATTAATTTAACGAATTGTGCAGCTGAAGAGGACGAGAGTTTAAGTATAGGATAGTTTTAACCTTGCCATACTTTATAAGTGATTACATGATCTGCTGCATCAAATGTTATAATCAAGCTCCCCGTATTTATTCCGTTTTTTGAATAGCCTAAATAATATCTGAATGAAGAACTGGTTTTAGATTGAGGTTCACCAAGTAATTTGATGATCTCGCTTTTATTTTTCCCAACAAGTTCATGTGTTTTCCTTAAACTGTTCATCATATCCCAACGAAGGGACCAATTTGCTTCGCTTTTCAGGTCCGCTTTTTTCCAATCTTCAGAGTTGAATTGTTTATAGGGAATGTTTCCTTTCAATAAAAGTCCAAGTAAAACTAAAACTCCAGATACAAGGACTGTTATTTTTTTACGTTGTACTTCTCCAGAGGACTCATATTTGAAATTAGTTACAATTTTGCCCTAATAATGAACGAGGTACTGCAGGAGGCTTAAAGCTTGCAGTGCTTGATAAAATGAATTTACATTCTAATAGGAATCGTTAAACCCCATACAGTACTTCTTGCCCTCTATGTTTTCCAGGAATTATTGTTGGTAATGATTGTAGAATTGAAGAAAGTTCTTTTTGTGCGGCTTCGCTTATAGTACCGCCCATTATTTCTGCATTTAGCTTTCCGTCTTTGCCAAAGTATAAAGCAAAAGGGAGTATTGTACCTATAGCTACTTCCTTTCTTAGCACTTTGGACTTCTTAAGCCCATCAAGCAGCGGCTTTTCAATTGCCTTATTTATTCCTGTTCCTACAAGAAAATCTTCTTGAGCAGAATTCACCACAACTTTCGGTTTTATATCTACATCATCATAATGCATTGTATCGGCATAAGCTATTTTTTGCTGCAGCTGTTCTTTCAGTAGTTTAGCGGCAACTCTATCATGAAGTTTGACACAGGTTGGCAGAAGGTCAATTGCTCTATCATTGTTCTCAAGTTCAAGATTAATTACAGGCAAGTTAAATAATGCATCCTTGTGCCTTGGGTTTAACAGTATTACTTGTTCGAACTCAGAGGCCGCAGCTGTTTTCTGTTGTTGTTTATAAAGTTGAAGTGCATGTTATAGGTTTCTTCAACTTGATTTCTTTCCTGAGCACCGACTTGAATTGATGCTAAAAGAGCTAATATTAGAAGTATAGTTGTTCTTTTATTACGTTTTTCTCTTATAATCAATATTTTACAGCCTTTAGGAGTAAGGGTATTGGGAAAACTTATGCTTCATCTATTTCCTGCTGCTCCATAAAGTTTATTGGTTCAGCACATATTCTTCAGCCCTTATTTTCTAAAGCTGCTGTTGGCTCCCTGTCGTCAAACGTTGCTCATACGCTCTGCCCAAAGGTCAATAAATTATCGTCAGGGTCAAGTAAAGCAAATTCTCTTTGTCCCCACGGCTTTGTCTCTAAAGGTCCATTCGGATGTATACTTACTTCATTGTCAATAAATGACTGATACAAGTTGTCAATGTTATCTGTTCGGATATAAACTCCTGAATAATTTTCTTTAGTGTTAATTTCTTTGAACTCAAAAAAGTGAATTTCTATATTGTCTCTTTCGACCATTAAATAACCGTCGTAGTCTGAACTTCCCACGTTTTGAAATCCTAATTTGTTGATGTAAAAGTCTTTAGTCGCTGCTTTGTTGCTCATTGGCAGCTTTGGATTAATGTTCGTCAGCATAACGTTTTTATTTGAGGTAAAGGTAAATTGTCCGACGCTCTCATGTGTATTGTCGATAGCATTCTTTGTTATGGACGGATAGGTTGCGGGCAACGTTCGCATATAAAGCGTGCCGGCAGTCCAAGTTAATAATTAATCATCAAACTCTGCCGGCATGATTTATATGCATTGTTGGTGGCTGTGTGGCTTTCTCCAATCTATCCTCAATGGTTGATTTCCAAAACGTCTTTTACTTTCCGTAGTCCATTGTTTCTCGCTAATACGTAAGCGACATGCAGAAACAACCTAAAAAATAAAACTCCAATCGGCATCCCGATTACAAATACTAATAATGTGTCCAACTTTGCCGAATCGAGTATCCATGTCACAAGGAAAAGTGCGGTCATCGCGATGACCCAAATTGCAAACAAAATCCTGAATCCTTTATGTAAAGTCGTTGTCAATTTAATGTCAGATGTCGGTGTGATAGTCCCTTGTAAAACGCATACTGCTCCGTAAGAAAAAAAAGTTGCTTGAAATATTTCAAATTTGTCGTCTTGAATTCGTCCAATAAAGTCTTTGTCGGTCGACTCCATTGTCAAATATTTCTTCTTTAAAGTCCGACTGCTTAGTCGGTGTCTTATTTCGTTTTCCGTCAGACGACTCTTGAAGTTGTAGTTGTCCACGCTATATTTTTTCATTCTTTTAATTGTCTGACGTAACTGTCCAAAGCCGCATTGCCACACAATACAAGTATAACTACTATCCTACTTCATCGCGCTTCCGGCGCTCTCGGCCAGCCAGAGGTTGTTCACCTCGTCGGCGTCCATAAAAATGCCGCCTGCCAGCGTCACCGACTGTATCTTCTTCTTGGTAGGGATTTTTATACTTGCCTGCTGCGGATTGTTTTGCCAGATGGCCGAGGTTTGGTGGAAGGTGTTGGTGCTGCCGTCGGCATACTTTACCTGCACGTCGAAGGGCGCCACGAAGCCGCCGATGTTCTGCACCGTCACCGTATAGCTTTTCTTCTCTCGCTTTACCCCCTGTATGGCCAGGTCGATGTAACCGTTGGTGAAGTACCAGTTGTGCCAGAACCAGTCCAGGTTTTGGCCCGACACGTCGTTGAAGGTGTTGAAGAAGTCCCAGGGCAGCGGGTGCTTGCCGTGCCAGCGGTCCATGTAAGCGTGCAGGCACTTCTTGAACACCTCGTCGCCCAGCATGTCCTTCATGGCCAGGTAACCGAGCGCGGGCTTGCCATAAGCGTTGTTGCCGTAGGCGGTGCCCTTCAGCACGTTGGCCGGCGTAATGATCGGCAGGTCCTCTTCCATGGAGCGGTCGTGTATCCAGCGCGACACGCGGAACTGCTGGAAAAACTTGTCGGCGGTCTCGCGTGGCATGTCGTTTCGGTTGATGAGCAACTCCAGCGTGGTGGCCCAGCCTTCGTCCATAAAGGCGTAGCGGCTCTCGTTGATGCCCATGTAAAACGGAAACCAAGTATGGGCAATCTCGTGCTCGGCCACAAACTGCGCAAAGGTCAGGTCGGGCACCGAGGTGTCGTTCACCATCATCGGGTACTCCATGTCGGCGTAGCCCTGGAAGATGGTGGTTTTAGGGTACGGGTAGGGCACGCCGGGCCAGTTGTGCGAGAACCAGCCGAGGGCGTGCTGGCCCACTTTCACGGCGTGGTGAAAGTCAGTGGCGCTGTCGTTAAAAGCGGATTGTACGCTGGCGCGGCGGTTAGTGGCATCATCTACCACCACGCTGCCGGCGTCCCAGAGGTAGTGGTTGCTCAGGCCCAGCGCCATATCCGGAATGTCGGTGGCGGTCCAGGTCCAGGTGTTCACCGGGTTCTGCGTGGTCACACGGTTGGCGGCCAAATCAGCGGCAGTGGCTATGTGCAGCACCGAATCCGTTTGCATCGACTGTTGCAGCTTTTGGGCGAAGGCCGGCTGTAGCACCTGGTTCGGGTTCTGCAACGTGCCAGTCGCCCATACAATGAAGTTCTTCGGCACCTTCACGTGCAAAGTATAGTCGTTGAAATCGGAGTAGAACTCCTGCTGGTCAGTAAAGTCGATGCGGTCCCAGCCGTTGTAGTCGTCGTACACCGACACGCGCGGGTAAAAGTAGGCGAGGTAGTAGGTGGTGGAGTCGATCATGCCTTCGCGGCCGCTCTCCAATGATATTTCATAGTGCCAGGCAAAGCTCAGCTGCACCGTGCTGTGCGGCAGCAGCGGCTGCGGCAACTGCACCTGCTGCCAGGTGGCGTCGCGGTCTTTCCAGGGCTGCGGCCGGCCGTTTACGGCAAACGAGTCGATGATGGTGCCGGTGCTCAGGTAATCGGGGCTGGCGCTGCCGTTGCGCGCCACGCCCGGCTTGTGGATGTTCTGAATCAGCCGAACGACGATGCTTTTGAGCGTGTCGGGGCTGTTGTTGGTGTAGGCGATTTGTTCGCTGCCTTTGATAGTGCGGTCCGGCGGCATGGCGCTGACGGTGATAGTATACTTGCCCGTGTTCTGCCAGTAGTTCTTGCCCGGCTGCCCGTTGGGCGAGCGGGTGCCACTGTCGAAAGCCCGCTGCACATCGCGGGGCATGTATAAATCCTGTGCCTGTGCTGGTGCAAAGCCAAACGCCAGTATAACGAGGAGAAGAGGTAAGAGGTGTCGCATAGCTTATAATTAGATGATGTTGAAGTATAGCTTAGGTAAAGATAACAAGCCAAGGTTACATTATACTTATCAGCCGCCTTTCATTCATAAAAAGCAGTGATCAATAGCTTCGTAGGGACAGGTCGCAACCTGTCCAATCGTGCACTGGCAATCGTCCCTGAACATCTGTCTGAATCAGGATTTAAAGGATGAAAGGATTTTCAGGATTGGTTTTCTAGCGCAAGTGTTCAGCGTAGCATCACTTGTGCTGGTGCATGAAAGCAAGTCTTCAGACTTGCGGAAGTATAAACAGGGAAGTATAAATCCGCTGGTGGCGAACTTGCTTTTAGCCCAGGCTATCGCGCGGGCAGGTCGCGACCTGTCCTTACAGAATCCCAGCTGTTCCCGTCCTGGTTACGGCAAGTATAAATTTATACTTGTGGATGCCTTACAAGCTACCAAGTTTGTTCTCCGGATCGTCGGGGATATTGGGGAAGTTTTTCTGGAAAAAAGCGCAGAAGTGGGTGAGGGGGCATTCTTCGCACTTGGGCCTGCGAGCCACGCAAATGTAGCGGCCATGTAGTATAAGCCAGTGGTGGGCTTTGGCAATCAGGTCAGTGGGCAGGTTCGCAACTAACTCTTTCTCCACATCAAGCGGGGTTTTGGCCGTTTTAGCTACCAGTCCCAGGCGCTTGCTTACCCTGAACACGTGCGTATCTACGGCCATGGCGGGCTGGTTCCAGATAACGGATACGATCACATTGGCTGTTTTGCGGCCTACCCCAGGCAGTTTTACCAGTTCCTCCACGGTGCTGGGCACTTCGGAGTGAAACTGCTCGACCAGCATCCGGCCCAGGCCAGCCAGGTGCTTGGCCTTGTTGTTGGGGTAGGAGATGCTCTTGATGTAGGGCAAAATTTCGTCGGAGGTGGCGGCGGCCAGGTGCTCCGGCGTCGGGAAAGCCTCGAACAAGGTAGGCGTTACCATATTCACGCGCTTGTCGGTACACTGCGCGCTCAGCACCACAGCCAAAATCAGCTCGTAAGGGTTGGTGTAGGCTAATTCAGTTTCAGGTTCCGGAAAGTTATGGGTAAAATAATCGATCAGGAGCCGGTAGCGTTCTCGTTTGCGCATAAAAAAGTTTGCAGTCTTTACGACTGCAAACTTAAGCTTTTTGAGTAATTTAAGATATTGTCGATTGCGCGCGCACTGGGAGTTTTTACGGCACTTTCCAGCAAATACTGTATTTCCAGCAGTTCGGAACAGCTCTCAGCCAACTCCAGGTCTTGCATCAAAACTGACTCCAGTTGTGTGCGGGCGTCGTCGGCCAACTCATCGTATACATACCGGATCAGTTCATTCTGAGTAGAGGTTTTTATCATAGACAATGTTGTTTTTTAGCATCTTTTTCCGCAGGTTGATCAGCGCGTAACGCATACGACCCAAAGCAGTATTGATGCTCACACCGGTTGCCTCAGCTATCTCCTGGAAGCTCATGTCGGCATAATGCCGCATCATCAGCACTTCCCGCTGCGTTTGGGGCAGCGTCTGGATCAGCTCGCGCAGGCGGGCATGCGTGTCCTCTTTTATCTGCAGCGACTCCGCAGAGTCTTCCGCAAACGAAAGCGTGTTGAACACATTGCTGCCGTCTTCCAGCGTGATCATCGGGCTACGTTTCTCTTTACGGAAAAAGTCGATCGCCAGGTTATGGGCGATACGGCAGATCCAGGAAGAAAATTTGCCCTCTTCGTTGTACCGGCCGCTCTTCATGGTATGGACTGCCTTGATAAAGGTGTCCTGCATCAAGTCTTCGGCGGTATACGTATCCTTTACAATCAGTAAAATGGTTGTAAATACTTTGTTCTTGTGTCGGGTTACTAGCTGTTCAAACGCATTTTCATTACCTGCGATGTAGAGCGAGACTAAAGCAGAGTCGCTCAGCTGGGTAGTTGTATTCATTGTAAAGCTACATTAAGTTAACGTAGAGCTTTATATCATATTGTTGCGTTTAGCTTTTAGAACAAAGATTAATTAGAAGTGTAAATCAAATATAGATAATGCATTCTGCTTGTGCAATAGTTACCTGCCTCATTGCAAAAAAAATGTTTAGCAGATGTATAATGCACCCAACTCCTACCGTTGTCCTGCCAGAAGTATGCCAACATACGAGAGAAGTATAATTTTGTATTTACAAAGTCTAGTTTAATTTCTTACCGGGCCGGAAAGTGCCACAGCATCAGGGAGATGGTCGTGCCGGGAAGGCTGTTTGCAGGTGTTCTGCCTGCTTTAGAGCACCGGACTTTGGCCGATGAGGAATAGGGGGAAGGAAGTATAAAGTTACTGCGGCCGGCTGAGTGTGCCAATGAATCCCATCTTCATCTGGAAGATGTGGGCAATGCTGGTCGCTTTCTGCTTTGCATCTTCCGCTTTGCTACCATCAAACAAGCTGTCAACAGTTTGGGTGAACAGGCATATCCAACGGTTGAAGTGCGTCGGCTCGATAGGCAGTGGCAGGTGCTTGGGAAAGGGCTGCCCTTTATAAGCCATCGTGCCAAAAAGCACCGAACTCCAGAACTTATACATGACAGGCAGGTGGCTGGACCAGTTTACCTGCGCCACCTCGTTGAATACCGGCGATAGCAGCGCATCCTTATTTACGTTCTCGTAAAAGGTATCCACCAACAGTTTTATATCGGCCTCTGTTTCTATATCTTTCTTCGTGCTGTGCATCGTGCAATTCCTTTAAGCTTACCCCTTTAACTCCTCTCAAAGACAGTGCCTGTTGCTGGCAGGCTCACGGCGGCAGACGGGCTTTTACAAAAGTAGGGAGAAGCAGGCAGCATAAAAATGATATTTGTCACAGGAAAGGCAGAACGGCAGATCTTTTGAAGGAGAGGCTAGGACATCGGGTAAAACCGGGCAGACATAAAAAATCCTTCGTAAGAGCTGAGGAATCTTGCGAAGGATGGTTTTAATAAAGTAATAAACGTAATGCTTACTTTCTGCTGTAGCCTTTAATGCGGTTGAGGATAAGTAACAAGCGACGGTTAATATCCCGCTCCTCCACCGGCACGCCCTGTGCCGTAATATTACTCGGCTTCTGCAGTTTCTGTTCTACTGCTTTCAGGTGGCCTAAGTAATTCTCCAGCGAAGTATACGACGCATGCGATGGGACAGCTTCGTGCGAACCCGCGGTTTTCTCGTTTTTATACTTCAGGTTTATGGCTGAGGCGATCTCAGCATTAATAAGCTTTGTTACATCGGCATCAGTTGTAATCTCGTGCTGGTTAACCTTTTGTTCTATGTTTTCCAGCAGGCTGCGTATATCCAGTCTTTTCATAGAGTAAATGCGTGTTTAAATTTAAATTAAGTCAATAAACGGCTTATAGTCCGTCCTGATATAATCCGGAGCACTGGCGTTTGGGTTAAATAAATGGTAATGCTAAAATAATGTTCCTGTCGCAGCATGCTTTAAGCCAAAACAAACAGGGCAGCCGGAAGAGTCCCAGCCAGCGATACGGCAGGCTTGCACCTTTAGAATCTTACTAGGGAATGTATACTCTAATAAGCAGTTTGAGTTGCAAGAAGGGGCAAAACGGAAGAAAAGGCCCTACTTTTTTGCCGCCATGCAATGCAGTTAATTATCAGGCAAGCGCCAGCCTTCGGCAGGAGTTCAGCCACTCCAGCGCATCGTGCTCTATGGTAAAGCAGCGGGTATGCAACACGCTTACTTTAGAAATAGCGGCAGCAACAGTGCTCGCTTGCGGCAACTTTGCGAACTGCGTCGGCGAAAAGAGGTAAGCCAGGTAAGCCGGCCGGGTTAACGTTGCCATTGCCATCGGTACAAAGTCGTTCAGATACCACTCACAGGAATCTTCATCCGGCAGGTTGCGAAGCCGCAGATCGGCCAGCCAGAAGTAAGCTTGGTTTGTTTTGGCCACCTGGAGCAGTTGTGTATAACCCGTCCTGAATTCAGGAAGATTAACTGTTTCTGCCCATCGTGAAATGAGCACATCTAGGTCTTTGCGGAAGTTGATTGAAATGTAAGGTGGGCTAAAGTTGATCGGAGCTGTCATGGCATTGGCTTTGGAGATAGACCAGAATCGTAGCGGTACCTGGCGATTAAAGTAGTATAAGTATAGCTAACAGCAAAACGGAACAAAATAGTTTATGGCAAAGGTTGATTTTTGGTTAAATCAGGCCTTCTGTTCTTTTTGGCAGGAAGGTTAAAAGTAGGTATACCGGCGCTGCATTAAAGTATGGCGCTCGCGACCTCGAATGAAACGGGCAGCAGGCTTTTAATTTTATGCAACCGTGCTGCTGTAAAACTGGTTTAACTTAGCTTTGTGACAGACGTTTTCCCGATAGAAGAAGCTTATGCCTAGTAACCCGGCACGCAAACATGATCCGTATGCCGTTTTGCGTATTCCTGAATTCAGACTATATATTTCGGCTCGTCTGTTTATGACGCTGGCCATGCAGATACAAGCCGTTATTGTAGGCTGGCAAATATATGAAATCACCAAAGATCCACTCTCACTTGGCCTGATCGGTCTGGTAGAAGCCATCCCATCCATCATCGTATCGCTATACGCCGGCTATATCGCCGATATCATCCCGCGCAAGAAGATCATTCTGATCGTGGTTTCGGTGCTGCTGCTGTGCTCTGCCACCTTGCTTTATTTTACCCTTGATGTAAGCCAGGTGCTGGCTACGTACGGGGCGCTACCCATCTATGCCGTTATCTTTTTGAGTGGTATTGCAAGGGGCTTTATGGGGCCGGCGGTATTCTCGTTCATGCCGCAGTTGGTGCCAAACAAGCAGCACTATACCAATGCCGTAACCTGGAGCACCACCACCTGGCAAGCGGCCTCTGTAGCAGGACCTGCACTCGGCGGTTTAATCTATGGCTTCTGGGGTATTTCGGCCTCTTACGCGACCGATGCGGTGCTGGTGGTGCTGGGCTTGTGCTTTTATGCGCTGATCGGCGCCAAGCCATTGCCTGTAAATGCGAACCCGCAGAACCTGATGGAAAGCCTGCGCTCCGGTATCAAATTTGTTTTTGGTAGTCAAATCATCCTGAACGCTATTTCCCTCGACCTTTTTGCTGTGCTGTTTGGCGGCGCTGTGGCACTGCTGCCCATCTTTGCATACGAGATACTGCAGATGGGGCCCCAGGCGCTCGGCTTCCTGCGGGCGGCACCTGCTGTAGGCTCTGTGCTGATGGCACTGATTATGACACATACGCCTATTACCGTAAAAGCGGGCCGCAAAATGCTTTTCTGTGTGGCAGGCTTTGGCGTGTGTATGATCTTGTTTGGCCTTTCTACCAACTTCTGGTTTTCGCTGCTGCTACTCGCCCTTAGCGGCGCCTTCGACAGCATCAGCGTCATTATCCGCACTACGCTTATCCATACGCTCACGCCAGAGTCAATGAAAGGGCGTGTGTCGTCGGTAAACAACATCTTTGTCGGCTCCTCTAACGAAATCGGGGCTTTTGAATCGGGTTTTACAGCCAAACTGATGGGCACTGTGCCAGCCGTGGTATTTGGCGGCATTATGACGATTGTAGTGGTAGGGATTACGGCCTTCAAGGCAGACAAGCTGCGCAACCTCGACATCGCCCCCGATACGGAAACAGCTTAAACAGGCATCACTGGCTTATAAAAAAGCGCGGCATCGCTCCCCTTTAATTTTAATGGGAGTAATGCCGCGCTTTTATACATTGGTGGTGTGGTGCCTTACTTGGCTGCCGCCTTCTGCTCCTCCTGTGGCTTGTTTTTGCTTGGCTTATGAGGGCGTCTGTTGCCGTAAGTACCTTTGGTGATCTTTCCTTTTCTGGACTTTTTATCTCCTTTTCCCATACTTGCTTTTGTTTGAATGATTGCTCTCTCTTTACGCAAAACAGGCGCAAACAGGTTAGCTATAAGTCCGTTAGCTTGCCATACTTTACTGTAGGACTACCCGCTGGCGCACCACCTGCTGCCCGGATGTAGCAGTAAGTATAAACAGGCCTTTGTGAGGGCCCAGGTCCTGCAGCGGGAGTTTATACGTTGCCCGCCCCTCGTTGCGGATGGTTTTGCGGTAAACTACTTTTCCTGATAGGTCCTGCAGTTCCAGCTGCGTTTCAGGGGTTTGCTGGATGTTGCTCAGGCTGATGTTACAGTTGCTCACCTGGCATGGATTCGGGAATAGCGCCACCTGTAGCGCATCGCTGGTTACGCCTTTAAACGCTACGTCAATCACCTTTGAATATTTCGAAGTTCCTGAAAAGTCTACCTGCTTGAGGCGGTAATAATTGGTGCCGCTGCCGGGGCGCTGGTCGGTGTAGCTATACTTTAGTGCTGTGCTGGAGTTGCCGTGGCCTGCCACTATACCTAACTGGCTGAACGTTTGGCCATCGGTGCTGCGCTCCACCTCAAACTGCTTGTTATCTTTTTCCGAAGCGGTATTCCACTCCAGCACAATATCGCTCTTAGAAGCTTTGCCCTCAAAAGCGACCAGCTCTACGGGTAATGGCGTAACGGGTAAACACGGACTGTCGCCATCCAGGCGTGCTTCCAGATCAATAACAGCTAAAGGAACGGGATAAATAATAGGCGGAATTGAAATAGGCAGGTTGAGCTTTCCAATGTAGCGGAAGGTGCTGATGATTACATCTGGCGTTTGCAGAAACGCGGCCCGGCTTACTGTCAGCTCCACGTAGGGGTTGTTTGCAAGTTGTGCAACGGTTCGGGTCGTTAGCAGCGCACCTGCCTGTGCAGCTGAAAAATACACCACATCTATTCCGCAGGTATTATTTGGCGAAACAAACACGCTCAGCAGCAGGGTCAGGTTGTTGGGGTTGCTACTATCTTCCTGCACCGCTTCATAAGTTACCAGTACGCAGTTTCCTTCATATGAGCAGCTGGCCTGTATCGGATCGGGAACAGCCTGCGCCTTTACGGCTTGTAGCGGCAGGTAAAGTATAAACAGGCTGATAAAAAGGGTTTTATAAAATGTAGAAGTTCTCATAAGCAGATAAATAAAATGGAAGAATAGAAACAGTGCCCGCCACCATCAGGGGAAGCGGCAAATTTGTTGCAGCCAAGGGTGGGCCGCAACGGGGGTGTGCCGGAGGTATACGTATATACCGGCGGCATTTATAGCGTGGTCAGTGGCTGATAACTTCAGTTAGCTAACAGGTACTTTATAGTACGATACCAAGGGTGCCGGCGTTAAGTGGTTGACGCTCTTTCTGGTTGATGAATGGCGATATAAGCGAAAGTACTTATAGGAATACAATTTATAGCTAGCAAAGTCTATAAGAAGCAGGTAAACCAATCGTGTGAAACAGGTGTTATATACGGATGCCTGTTGCAGCAAAGCGGCTGTAATAAAGCGCTTCTAAAAGAAGCAGGCGATTCGTACCTTTACACATTCATTTAAAGCGTAAAAGGGTTTCCGTAAGATCAGTTTTAGCTGCTGTCGGAGCCACTTCTATATGGCACATACTCCTGATTATAACCTCGACGAACTCGACGCCCGTCAAAGCATCATCATCAAAGGCGCCAGAGTACATAACCTGAAAAACCTGAGCGTAGCCCTGCCACGCAATAAATTTATCGTGGTTACCGGCCTCTCCGGCTCCGGCAAGTCTTCCCTGGCCTTCGACACACTCTATGCCGAGGGGCAGCGCATGTACGTGGAGAGCCTCAGCTCCTATGCCCGCCAGTTCCTGGGCCGCATGGACAAGCCCGACGTGGACTACATTAAAGGCATCAGCCCGGCTATCGCCATTGAGCAAAAAGTAAGTATAAAGAACAACCGCTCCACCGTGGGCACCAGCACCGAGATCTATGACTACCTGAAGCTGCTCTATGCCCGTATCGGCAAAACCTATTCGCCGGTTTCCGGCGAGGTGGTGCAGAAGGACACGGTGACGGACGTGGTAAACTTTATTTTTTCCCTGGAGGATGAGGCGCGGGTGATGATCCTGGCCCCGCTGCATCTGTTGCCGGAGCGAACGCTGGACAAGGAGCTGGACCTGCTGTTGCAGAAAGGCTACTCCCGCATCTATGCCGACGGGCAGGTATATTTTATTGAGGAACTGCTGGCGGAGAAAAAGCCGAAGCTAGGGAAAGACATCTTTATACTTGTAGACCGCGCTGTAATCTACCATGCCGACGAAGACCTGCAATTCCGTATTGCCGATTCGGTGCAGACAGCTTTTTTCGAAGGTCACGGCGAGTGTTTGGTGAAGTATGGCGATGACCAGGAACGCGTGTTCTCCGACAAGTTTGAGCTGGACGGGATGGTATTCGAGGAGCCGTCGGTGAACTTCTTCAGCTTTAACAACCCCTACGGCGCCTGCCAGACCTGCGAGGGCTTCGGCAGCGTACTCGGCATCGACCCCGATCTGGTGATTCCGGACAAAAGCCTGACCGTGTACGAAGGGGCTATCGCGCCCTGGCGCTCTGACAAAATGAGTGAGTGGCTGCAGCCGCTGATCAAAAACGGTATCCGCTTTGATTTTCCGATCCACCGCCCCTACAGCGAGCTAACAGAAGCGGAGCAGGAGCTGCTCTGGACCGGCAACAAATACTTTGAAGGTCTTAACGACTTCTTTAAGCACATCCAGGCGCAGACGCATAAGATCCAGTATCGCGTGATGCTCTCGCGCTACCGCGGCCGCACCACCTGTCCGGAGTGCCGTGGCTCACGTTTGCGCAAAGATGCCAGCTACGTGAAAGTAAACGGCAAAAGCATCACCGACCTGGTGCTGATGCCGCTCACCCAGGTGCAGCCCTTCTTTCAAAACTTAGAGCTGACGGAGCACGAGCGGAACGTAGCAGAACGCCTGGTGATGGAAGTTGCTAACCGACTGGGCTATTTGCTGCGGGTGGGGCTCGGCTATCTCACCCTCAACCGCCTCTCCAACACCCTCTCCGGCGGGGAAAGCCAGCGCATCAACCTGGCCACCTCGCTGGGCAGCGCGCTGGTGGGCTCCATGTATATCCTGGATGAACCCAGCATCGGCCTGCATCCCAAAGATTCGGAGCAGCTGATCGGCGTTTTGCGTTCGCTGCAGCAAATCGGCAACACTGTAATTGTGGTGGAGCACGAGGAGGAGATGATGAAAGCCGCCGACCAGCTCATCGACATTGGGCCAGAAGCGGGTTCCGGCGGCGGGAACCTGATGTTCCAGGGTACTTTTGAGGAGTTGGCGCAGAAGGGGAATACCTATACGGCCAAGTACCTGAGCGGGCGCATGGAGGTACCCGTACCCGCGCAACGCCGTAAGTGGCGCAATGCCATCGAGATAATCGGTGCGCGCGAGAACAATCTCAAGAACCTGAACGTGAAAGTACCGCTTGGGGTGATGACGGTGGTGACGGGCGTGAGTGGCTCCGGCAAATCCACATTAATCAAAAAGATACTGGCCCCGGCCATGCAAAAGCTGCACGGCAGTTCATCGGAGGCCACCGGCAAGTTCGACAAGCTGGCCGGCGACTATGGCAAGATTGAGCATGTGGAGTTCGTGGACCAAAACCCGATTGGCAAGTCGTCACGCTCTAACCCGGTGACGTACGTGAAGGCCTATGACGCTATCCGCACGCTCTATGCTGATCAGCCGCTGGCGAAGGCGCGGGGCTTTAAGCCGTCGCACTTTTCGTTCAACATCGAGGGCGGCCGCTGCGAAGTATGCCAGGGCGAGGGACAGGTGAAGATCGAGATGCAGTTTATGGCCGATATTTACCTGACCTGCGAGAGCTGCCACGGCCAGCGTTTTAAGCAGGACGTACTCGACATCCAATACAAAGAAAAGAGCATTTCGGAGGTGCTGGACATGACAATTGCTGACAGCATCGGCTTTTTTGCCGATCAGCCCAAGATCATCGAGAAGCTGAAGCCGCTGAACGACGTGGGCCTGGGCTACATCCGCCTGGGGCAGTCGAGCAACACGTTGTCGGGTGGCGAAGCGCAGCGCGTGAAGCTGGCGTCGTTCCTTACGAAGGGGGCGCAGCCGCACCAGGAGAACATCCTCTTCATCTTTGATGAGCCCAGCACCGGCCTGCACTTCCACGACATCAGCAAACTGCTCACCTCCATCAACGCGCTCATCGAGAACGGTAACACCGTCGTGATCATCGAGCACAACATGGACATCATCAAGTGCGCCGACTGGATCATCGACCTTGGCCCCGAAGGCGGCACCAACGGCGGGCATTTGCTATTTGAAGGCACGCCGGAAGACATGGCCAAGCTGGAGAATAACGACACCGCGCGATTTCTGAAAGAGAAGCTGTAGGAAGTATAAAGTATGGGGAGGCCGCTGCAAGTATAAATGCAGCGGCCTTTTTATGGCACCGGTTCCAATTGCCCCTGCTTATGCAAGGAGGGGAGCTTAAACTAGCGGCTCTTTTACATTGGCAAAGCGATGAAACTTAGCAGTTTTTTAAGTAAAGGGCTCCTCGGAGGGGTTAGTTAATCGTTCCTCTTCTTGAGACTTCTGCAAAGGCTATTCTCAAGCTTACTTGCCCAATTCTGAAAACAGCACCTCAAGCATTAGGGTAGTAGTTGCTATGAACGGCTACTTTATACTTACTTTTTCCTGTTGCCGCCCTTTTTCTTTGTTTTCTGCCAGTAGGAATCCCTGGGGTCGCCTTTGCTCTTTTTGTTCCTTGCTTTGGGAATGGCTTTTTTCTCGTGGAAAGCGCCTTTGAAATCCGGGTTTTCGCGGCGTTTGATGAAGTCAATTTCACGGGCCATCTCCTGCGCTTCATCAAAGGGCGTGTCAAAAACCTTTACTTCTTCTGGCAGCGGCAACACAGGTATTTGCATCCGGATCATCTTCTCGATGTTATGGATGTGGTACATCTCCACTTCGTTTGCAAATGTAATAGCTGCGCCTTCGTTCTCGGCCCGGCCAGTGCGGCCAATGCGGTGCACATAGTCTTCATAAATCAGGGGCACATCGAAGTTGATCACATGGCTTACCATACTTACATCAATGCCGCGCGCTGCAACATCAGTGGCCACTAAAAAACGTACTTCGCCACCTTTAAAGGCTTCCATCGAGTTGATGCGGGTGTTCTGACCTTTGTTGCCGTGGATAGCGCGCACTTCGCCATAGTTGCGGTGCTCCAGAAACTTAGATACGCTCTCTGCATTTTTCTTGCTCCTGGTAAAAATAATTACGCGGTTCAGCGCCGCTGCATCCTGAATCAAATACTCCAGCAATTCGATTTTAGTGCGCAGGTTCGGTACCTGGTATAGTACCTGGCTTACCGTTTCGACGGGTGTGGCTTGCGGTGTTACCTCTACCCGCGTCGGGAACTCCAGAAACTCTTCTGAGAGTTGCACTACTTTATCAGGCATAGTAGCGGAGAAGAGCAGGTTCTGGCGCTTGCGCGGAATAACTTCTAGCAACTGCCGAATTTGCGGCATAAAGCCCATGTCCATCATCTTATCAGCTTCGTCCAGAATCAGTGTTTTCAGCTCCTTTAATATAAGGTCGCCTTTCAGGTAAAGCTCCATCAGGCGCTTGGGTGTTGCCACTAGTATATCAATGCCTTGGTTAATCTTTTCGATCTGCGTTTTTGGGCCGAGTCCGCCATAAATAGCCGTGTGGCGCAGGTTGGTATACTTCGCCAGCAGGGTGATGTTCTCCTCGATCTGCATCACCAACTCGCGTGTAGGCGCAATGATGAGCGCGCGCGGGTGCTGGCCCTGCGCATACTTCACCTTCATGAGCAGGGGCAGCAAAAATGCAGCTGTTTTCCCCGTTCCTGTCTGGGCGATGCCCAAGATGTCGTGCCCGGCCATAATCAGCGGAATGGCCTGCAATTGGATGGGGGTTGGTTTTTCGTATCCGGCTTCGGCAATAGCATTCAGCAACTGCTTGTTCAGCTTAAAATCCTCGAACGTGGTAACTTCATTTTCTGCTTGCGCTGCCATGGTATTTAAATTTATACTTTCTATAGATATACAAAAGTACGGCTTTTTTATGGTAGGGAGGTGAGGCAACTAGAAACGGGTGGTGGATTATGCGTATATTGTACTTGAAAATCTATAGCTTAATGGAGAAAATAGTTAGAAAAATAGGGCTGAGAGCGAAGCAGTCTGATTTTGCTTATTGGCAGACAAAATCGCCGCAGGAGCGATTAGCTGCTATAAAACTGTTACGAAACCAGTATATCCGATTTATAAAGAAAGATGCTGAGCCAGGACTTCAGAGCGTTTGTAGAGTTATTAAACAAACATAATGTCCGCTACCTGATCGTTGGCGGATATGCGGTTGGAATACACGGTCATCCCCGCTACACAGGTGCTCTGGATGTATGGATTAGTTCAGATGAAGAAACTGCCAAGACGATGGTGCAAGTAATGCAGGAGTTTGGCTTTGGAAGTTTTGGTTTCTCCCAGAGCGACTTTTTAGCAGATAAAAATATTATTCAACTTGGTTACCCTCCCTTTAGAATAGATGTACTTACAAGTATAGATGGGGTGACGTTTGCTGAATGTTATCTGAGTAAGATAACTATGGTGGATGAAGGTGTATCTGTCAATTTTATTAGTTTGAAAGATTTGCGGAAGAATAAAGAGAGTAGTGGGCGTAGACGAGATTTAGATGACCTGGAGAACCTGAATGAAGGGTAATTCATTAACTGCTAATTATTGAGCTGAAGTTTTGCTCTTCAACAATTAGCAATGCTGACAGAGTAAGAAATTTTTGTTTGATGAAGGACTTTATACCTCTTGCAACCCTTTCAGCTGCTTCCGGGTCATGGTGTTACAAAGTATAAATAGATGCAACAAGCATTTTCCGCCGGTTTTGGTTCGCTGTCTAACCCCTGTTCATCATGCAAAAGAATTACTTCAAAGCAACTGCTCTTAGCGTTGTCGCTGCGCTTATGGTGCTTTCCGGCTGCCAGCCTGATGCTGCTTCGCCTGCTAATCCTGCCAATCTGCGCCCACTGACAATACCGGAAGCAGCGACGGTCCAGAGTTCTAATAGCTTTGCCTTCCGGTCTTTTGCGCAGGTGAGCAAGGCAGAAGGGGCGAAGAATGTGTTCATTTCTCCGCTTAGCATCAGCATGGCGCTTACCATGGCCTACAATGGTGCCGGAAGCACTACCAAAGAAGCCATGCGCCAGACCCTGGGTTTTGAACTGCCTACTGATGAAGAAATAAATCAGTCGTATAAATCGCTGGCGGAGCTGCTACAGGGCATGGATAAGAAAGTGATTTTTACCTATGCCAACTCGCTGTGGTATAACCAGGATTTTCAGCTACAAACGCCTTTCGTCAAACTCAACCAGACCTACTTCGATGCCACCGTGCAGGGGCTGAATTTTAACTCACCCGCGGCCAAAGACCAGATGAACAACTGGGTGAAGGAGAAAACGAATGGAAAAATTACCAGTATCGTTGAGGGCACCAGTGCTAATGACGTACTCTTCTTACTGAACGCTATCTACTTTAAAGGCACCTGGACCTACCTGTTCGACAAAGAGCGAACAAAGCCGGCCCCATTTTACCTGGAAGATGGCAGCACAGTGTCGCATGATTTTATGACGGCCACAAAAGCCAAATACCTGTATTACCACGACGACAGCAAAAAACTGATTGACCTGCCGTACGGCAACGGCCAGTTCAGTATGACCTTGCTGGTGCCTGAGGGGCAGCACACGGTAAACGATGTGGTGCAGGAGCTAAACCAAGAAAAGTTATCTGCCTGGCTGGCTGCTGCGGATACCTCTGGAATGGAACTGCACCTCCCCAAATTTAAGTTGGAATATAAGACGAAGCTGAACGAAACATTAGCAGCTTTAGGCATGGGCATTGCTTTCAGCAGCGGTGCGGATTTTAGCAACATGGTGGAGGGAGCGTACCCGCTGGCTATTTCAGAGGTCATGCACAAAACATTTCTGGAAGTGAATGAAGAAGGCACCGAAGCTGCAGCTGTGACTTCTGTAGTTATCAGTGTTACATCAGCCGGCCCAGCAGCATTAGATGTTAACAGGCCCTTTGTTTTCCTGATCCGGGAGAAATCCTCCAACACCATACTCTTCATTGGCAAGCTGATGCAGCCGTAGGGTATAGCACGCAACAACGTATACCACAGGGTTGGGCGTCTAACTATAGGTATGAGCAGGCAAGATTAAGATAATGTGTTAACTTTGTTCAGCACGTATCTTAGCATTCATGAAATTCATCCTGATAAAAAACGCACAACTCGTAAACGAAGGAAACAGAAGCACGGCCGATGTACTGGTAAAGGACGGCCGTATCGCGCAGATCGGCCAGAATATAACTGCAGAAGCCGATGAAATCCTCGATGCTACCGGTTTATACTTGCTGCCCGGCGTCATAGACGACCAGGTGCATTTCCGGGAGCCGGGCCTGACGCAAAAGGCAGTTATTGCTACCGAAGCGCGGGCAGCTGTAGCCGGCGGCACAACCTCTTTTATGGAGATGCCGAACACCATCCCAAATGCCACTACCCAGGAGCTGCTGCAGGACAAGTATAACATCGCTGCCGAAACATCGCTGGCCAACTACTCCTTTTACATGGGCGCCACCAACGATAATCTGGCGGAGGTGCTGCTCACCAACCCTAACACCGTTTGCGGTATCAAGATCTTCATGGGCTCCTCTACAGGCAATATGCTGGTCGATAACGAGCAAACACTGGAGGAGATCTTCGCCAAAGCCAAGCTGCCGATTGCGGTGCATTGTGAGGACGAGCAGACCATCCGCGACAACATGGCGATTTATGAGGAGAAGTATGGCGAAGATATTCCGATCCAATGCCACCCAGAAATTCGCAATGAAGCGGCTTGCTTTAAATCGAGCTACCTAGCTGTAAAACTGGCTGAAAAGCATAATACGCGCCTGCACATCCTGCACATTTCCACCGAAGAAGAACTGAAATTGTTTTGCAACGACATTCCGCTGGCGCAGAAACGCATCACCGCCGAAGTATGCGTGCACCACCTCTGGTTCGATAAGGCAGATTACGACCGCTTCGGTACCCAGATCAAATGCAACCCGGCTATTAAAGAGCACCGCCACAAAGAAGCCTTGCTGCAGGGCCTGCTGGAAGACAAGTTGGATGTGATTGCCACCGACCATGCCCCGCATTTATGGGAGGAGAAACAGGCGAAGTATAAAAAAGCGCCGTCGGGGGTGCCGCTGGTGCAGCATTCGTTGCAAATGATGCTGGAGTTTGTGAAGCAGGGCAAGCTGCCGCTGGAAAAGATGGTAGAGAAAATGAGCCATGCGCCGGCCATCCTATTCAACGTGCGCGAGCGCGGCTTCTTGCGCGAAGGTTACTGGGCCGACCTGGTGCTGGTGGACCTGAACGAGCCTTACACTGTTACCAAAGAAAACACTTATTATAAATGCGATTGGTCGCCGTTTGAAGGCCATACTTTTAGCAGCACCATTAAGCATACGTTTGTTTCGGGGCACCACGCCTATGCCAACGGTACTTTCGATGAGAGCAGGAAAGGAAAGCGGCTGTTATTTGACCGGTAAGTATGGAACTGGAGAAATTCAAAGTACTGCATGCCCGCTTCTCTGAGAAGCATTTGACGAAAGAAGTAGTGCAGTCGGAGGAGTATGAAGCGTATGTGGATGCCATCCACGAAGACGAAGCCTGCTACAACTGGGCCACCGCCGAAAAGCTGAAAAGCAATGGCTTCGACTATGAAAGCTATTGCTGCCTGATGCTGGCGGACCAGGTGTTTCAGAGCCTGGACGAAACGGGAGAAACGAAGTATGGCAATGTGGATGTGATCATTAACAAGTGGGATGAAGGGCTTTTCGGCATTCCGATACACGATGGCGGCACCTCAATGGTGGTGATCAACTACTGCCCCTGGTGCGGGACGAAGCTGAGTAAGTAGGACAAAAATTCAGAGCGCGGCGTAGAAAATTTTAACCAAAAATGCGCCTCAGCTATTGCATTGTCTGATTTCCTCTGTATATTTGCACACTCAAATGAGACACGGTGGTTGTAGCTCAGTCGGTTAGAGCACCAGATTGTGATTCTGGGGGTCGTGGGTTCGAGCCCCATCTTCCACCCCAAGCCCTTGAAGCTTACCTTCAAGGGCTTTTTTATTTTTGAATAGTTAAATGCCTGTTGCCAATTAAGTATAATCAGCTAAAGTTGATTTCTTCCGGAGCATAGAGAACCAGCTTTTTAACCATTCAAGATCGGCCGTTAATAATCAACAATTTAAAATATGAGCTTAACAGTAGTTGGTTCGATGGCGTTTGACGCGCTGGAGACACCCTTCGGAAAAACAGACAAAATTGTAGGCGGTGCAGCCACATACATTTCACTCTCGGCTTCATACTTTGTAAAGCCCGTGAACGTGGTATCAGTTGTGGGCGGTGATTTCGACCAGGACCACATCCAACTAATGCACACACGCCACATCAGCACCGAAGGCGTGCAGGTAAAGGAGAATGAAAAATCTTTCTTCTGGTCCGGCCGCTATTTTAACGATATGAACAGCCGCGAAACGCTGGCAACAGAGCTCAACGTACTCGGCGACTTCGATCCGATCATTCCCGACAGCTACCAGGGCTGCGAGTTCCTGATGCTAGGCAACCTGGCGCCGCAGGTGCAGAAAACTGTGATCGAGCGCCTGACCAAGCGCCCGAAGCTGATCGTGATGGACACCATGAACTTCTGGATGGACATTGCCCTGGGTGAGCTGAAGGCAACCATGGCGCTGGTGGATGTGCTCTCGATCAATGATGAAGAGGCGCGCCAGCTCAGCGGCGAATACTCGCTGGTAAAGGCTGCTAAGAAGATCATGGCAATGGGGCCAAAGTTCCTGATCATTAAAAAAGGCGAGCATGGTGCACTGCTGTTCCACGAGGAAAGGGTGTTTTTCGCACCGGCCCTGCCACTGGAGGAAGTATTTGACCCAACCGGCGCGGGCGATACGTTTGCCGGCGGCTTTATCGGTTACCTGGCCAGCACCGGCGATATTAGCTTTGAGAATATGAAGCGTGCCGTGATCCATGGCTCGGCACTGGCCTCGTTCTGCGTAGAGAAATTCGGTACCGAGCGTTTAAAAAACCTGCGCCAGGAAGAGATTGATCAGCGTGTGCAACAGTTTGTGGAGTTGGTAGCGTTTGATGTCGTGCTGCCATAAGTATAATTATACATAAAGTATAAGAGGAAAGCTTCGGCTTTCCTTTTTTGTTTTATCCCATTTATTCGCGCTACAAGGAGCTAAGGCATATTTTGCTCTTTATTGCACTAAATTCAGAGGGCGTAGAAAAGACAAATGTGAAATGAAGGCAACAAAATGCACCTGAAAGCGGTAAAACTAAATGTAGACTAAAGAGGAGATAGGACGATGAACGATAATAAAAATAACAATAAAGAGCGATTGCAGAAGCAATCAGAAGAAAACGTTCTTTCGAAAGTAGAGAACAAGCGGCAGCAGGAAGGCTACACCGATGAGGTGCAGATAGACCCTGCTAAAAAGTCGCACCAGGCGGATGATGCCAAAGTGCAGAACCCGAATCGCAACCTGGCAGAAGGTGGTAATAACTCCCGCTACACGAAAACAAAGTAGCGCTTTATACTACCTCATACTACGCAAAATACAAACTATGAAAATGACAGAAGCGGCAGGCCTTACTAGAAGGTCTGCCGCTTTTTTGCGTCTGCTGCTTTATGCTAACTAAGAAATGGCAGGCTAAAATTCCTGCTTCAACCATAAGCGGAAGTGTTGCTTTTCAGCTTCTGTAGCATCCGGCCTTTTGGCAATCGTATACTTGCTGTAATACCGTTGGTCCTGTTGGGCGAGGCGCACCACCCGCAATTGCTTGTCGCGGAACAGCACCAACTCCACTTCTTCCGGGGCCAGCGCAAGCAACTGCTGCAGATTATTCTCCAGCTTGCGGCCATTCAGGGCTACCAGTTCGTCATCTATACTTAGCACGTCGCTGGCCGGTGAGCCGGGCGCCACGGCCGTTACTTTTATACTTCCCTCCGTTGCTACTTTAAAGCCATACGTGCCTTCATGGATTAATGCATTTGGCTCCTCCTGCAAAGTGCAGCCCACAAAGTATAACGCCTCACATAGCGCCGCTTCAATTGGGTCCGTGCCGTTGATATACTTGTCAAAGTAGGATTGGAAGGATTGCCCGGCTACTTCATCTACCAGTTGCGCATAGTCCGGTTCTGTATAACCGGTATTCGTTTTGCCGAAGCGCTCCCACAGTTTCCGCATCACCACATCCAGGCTGGCTTTGTTATTTGTAGCCTGGCGCAGCTGCAGGTCCAGGAGCAGGGCCGTAAGCGCACCTTTGATGTAGATGGAGACTTTGCGATCCGGGATGCCGGGCTTGTAGCCATCCAGCCACAAATCAAAGGAGGAGTCCGCAACAGAGAGGTGGTTACGGCTATTGTCAGCAAAGTAGCGCTGCAAGGTCTTGTTCAGCTCCTCAAAGTAAGCTCCGGCCGTAAAAAAGCCGGAGCGGGCCAGCATGTAATCGCCATAGTAGGTAGTAATGCCCTCTGCCACATAGCCCGTTCTGAAGTAGTTCTCCTGCGCAAAGTTATAGGGCAGCATCTCCTTCGGCCGGATCTTTTTGATGTTCCAGGTATGGAACAGCTCATGCGAGCTTACACCTATAAACTCTTTGTACAAGGCTGGCTCCATCAGTTGCTCTCCTGGCCCCAAAGTAATTACGGTGGAGTGGCTGTGCTCTACGCCATGATAAAAGCGATAAGGCAGGATCTCGTTTAGAAAGTGGTACGCTGCTACCGGAAAATCGCCAAACACCTCCAGCTGCTCTTTTGTAAATCCTTCAAAGTCCTGCTTCAGTTTCTCCCAGTCAGGTTGGCAATCGCCCTGCAGCCAGATGTGGAAGGGGATGCCTTCTGAAGTATAAGTGGCCTTTTGCAGGCTGCCGCTGGCGATAAAGGGACTGTCCACCAGTTCATCAAAGTTGGCTGCCTGCAAGGTATGCTTTTCTGTCTCCGGCAGTCCGCAGGCAATCTGCCACTCTTCCGGTATACTTAGCTTTACCTGGCAGGCTTCCTGGTCGCGGCCTTCCACGGCCATCAGGCAGTTGATAGGGTTCAGGTAGAGTTGTGTTTCGTCCAGCCAGGAGCCGCCGGCATCCATCTGCCGGGCAAAAAAGCTGTAGCTTACCACCACCGTTTCAGCACCGCCGGCCTGCACCAGCCACCTGTCTTTGCTTACTTTGGTGATAGCTGTACTTGCTCCGTTGGCCTCGGCTTTCACATTGCGCAGCTTCTGAGCAAAGTGCTGCAGTTCGTAGCGGCCGGGACGCCAGGCAGGGAGCTGCAAGTATAAATCCTGGTGCCGGTTGGCAGGTATGGTGAGGGTGATATCAACAAAATGAGTAAGTGGATTGGTATAAGCCAGTGCGTAACAGATCATATTATGGGGAGTGATGACGTATAAATATACGCGCTACAGTTAGCAAAGCGGTTATTTTGTACGGGCGCTTCTACTTTTTTGAAATAATACTGTACTTCCCTTTGCTATTTTACAAAGCTTTACTAATTTTGCAGGCCATAATAAAACCATTGGCAGACGATGAAAAGAACATTCCAGCCTTCTCAGAGAAAAAGAAGAAACAAACACGGTTTCAGATCAAGAATGGAGACCGCTAACGGTAGAAGAGTATTGGCCAGCAGAAGAGCCAAAGGTAGAAAGAGACTGACCGTTTCTGACGAAAGAAAACACAAGGCTTAATCCCTCCAGGGATTTGCTTTGCCTAGCCGTGGCCGCTTATGCATAACGAGCACGCAAACGAGTACGAGGCAGGGCAGCCGGTTTCCTATACATTTTCGAAAGAAGAACACTTGTGCAGCAAGCGCCATATTGCGCTGCTCTTCAGCAAGGGTTCTTCTTTTAATTTGTATCCGCTGCGGTTTATATTCCTTCCGCCTTCCGGCGATGTGCCGCCTGGTAGTACCCAGGTGCTTATTTCCGTATCCAAGCGCTACTTTAAGCACGCCGTAGACCGTAACCGCCTCAAGCGCCAGATACGCGAGGCGTACCGCCTTAACAAGCACCAGCTGGTGCAAAACCCGGAGCAGGCACCCCGCCTGCTGGGCATCCTGTACATCGGAAAGGAAAAAAAATCCTTTGCCATAATACAAAAAAAACTAATTTCCGGTTTAGAACGTTGTCAAGGTAAGTAGTCTTACCGCGTCCTCTATACTTGAAATTTATGTACAAGAAGTCTATTGCCGCCATCCTGCTCACAGGCTGTCTGGCCTTTGGTCTGTTTTCCTTTCGGACCGACTCTGAGCGTTACTTCGAAATTGCCAAAAACCTGGATGTTTTTGCCACGCTCTTCAAAGAAGTAAATACATATTATGTGGACGATGTACCTCCGGCTCAACTTATGCGCACGGGCATCGACGCCATGCTTAAATCGCTGGACCCGTACACCAACTATATTCCTGAAGACGATATTGAGGATTTCCGCACCATGACCACTGGCCAGTATGGCGGCATCGGCGCGGTGATCGGCAACCGTGATGGCAAGATTGTAGTGCAGATGCCCTATGAGAACTCACCTGCATTCAAAGCCGGTTTGGCTATTGGCGATGAGATCCTGAAAATAAATGGCGTAACAGTTACTAACAAAAGCACTGATGAAGTGAGTTCTTTGCTGAAAGGGCAGGCCAACTCGCCTGTAAAACTGGAAGTGCGCAGTTACGGTCAGACAAAAACCAAAACGCTGGAGCTGATGCGCTCTAACATCAACGTGGATAACGTGCCCTACTATGGCATGCTTGATAACGAGATCGGCTACTTTCAGCTTTCCGGCTTTACGGTTGATGCCTCAAAAGAAGTACGGATGGCTGTGCAGAAGCTGAAGGAGCAGGGAGCCAAAAAGATCATCTTCGACCTGCGCGACAATCCGGGCGGTTTGCTGCACGAGGCGGTGAATATCTCCAACCTGTTTATTGATAAAGGCAAAGATGTGGTAAGCACCAAGGGCAAAGTAAAGGAGTGGAACAAAACCTATACAGCCCTCGACGAACCGCTGGATAAGAACATGCCACTGGTACTGCTGACCAGCTCACACAGCGCCTCGGCTTCTGAAATTGTGGCCGGTGTGCTGCAGGACTATGACCGCGCGGTGTTGGTAGGCGAGCGTACTTTCGGCAAAGGGCTGGTGCAGGCAACGCGTCCGCTGTCTTACAACTCACAGCTAAAAGTAACAACCGCCAAGTACTACATACCGAGCGGCCGCTGCATCCAGGCAATTGATTATACCCACCGCAACCCCGATGGCAGCGCCGGCAAAATTGCAGACTCTTTGCGCGTAGCCTTCAAAACTGCCGCCGGACGTGTGGTGTACGATGGCGGCGGCATCACTCCTGATGTGCCCGTAGAGGAGCCTACTTACGCCGAGATTACCCGGACCATTGCTAACAAAGGCTACCTGTTTGATTATGCCAACAAGTATAAACTGGAGCATTCCAGCATACCGGCAGCCAGTAAGTTTAAGCTGACAGACGAAGAATATCAGAAGTTTATGGCTTACCTGAACGGAAAAGACCTGAGCTATACTACCAGTATGGAGCGGGAACTGGATGCCGTTGCAGAAGACGCAAAAGCAGGTAAGCACTACGACGATATCAAAAGCGACCTGGAAGACATCCGCAAAAAAGTGTCACATAACAAAGCTAACGACCTGACCCGCTTTAAGCCGGAGATAAAAGAGGTGCTGGAGGCAGAGATCGCGTCGCGCTATTACCTGCAGAAAGGCTATATTGAAGCAACTTTCGATGATGATCCGGACATTCAGGCAGCCAAGTTGGTGCTTAACGATCCGCAGCGTTACGCCTCTTACCTGAAAGCACATTAAGAGGGTAAGTATAAATAAGTAATGTAATTAAAAGGGGGCGGCGCTGATAAAGTGTCACCCTCTTTGCATTAGGGACCGTAGCAATGCACAGTTGTCCGCTTGCCATACTTGCCTTACCTTTGTGCTTTAATAACTATACAAATATGGCGGTACTTCTGGCTATCGAAACATCTTCCACCGTTTGCTCTGTTGCGCTGTTCAAAGCAGGGCAGTTGCTGGGAGCATCCGAGCTGCAGATCGAGAAATCGCATTCATCGCATATCACCGTGATGGTGTCGCAGTTGGTGGAAAACTGCGGCTTAATGCTGCAGGACCTGCAGGCAGTAGCAGTGTCGGGTGGTCCTGGTTCTTATACTGGGCTGCGTATCGGTAGTTCTACAGCAAAAGGGCTCTGCTTCTCCCTAAACATTCCGCTGCTGGAGGTCTCCACTTTGCATGGGCTGGCGGCGCAGGTCATTGCGGCAACGCCAAACCCTGAGAATTTTCTGTTTTGCCCCATGCTTGATGCCCGCCGAATGGAGGTTTATACTTGCCTGCTTGATCATCAACTGCAGGAAATGGTGCCTATTGCCCCGGTTATACTGGAGGAACATACGTTTAAAGAGAAACTGACAGCGCAGCCGGTTATCTTCTTTGGAAGCGGCGCCGGTAAGTTTAGAGAGCTGGTCAGCGGAAATAAGCATACTTTATTTATAGATCACATCGTGCCATCCGCTAAAACCATCGGACAGCTGGCGCTGGCGAAGTATGAAAAAGAACAGTTTGAAGATGTGGCCTATTATGAACCCTTCTACCTGAAGGATGTTTATATAACAAGTGCCACTAAAAGCACAAGTAAAGTATAAAGATATGGCGGAGTTAATCAATAGAGTAGCCCAAAGTGCACTCACTACTATAAACCTGGAGGAACTGCTTCACCCCGGTGAGCGCGTGGTATATGATATCAAAGATAATCTTTTCCATGGGCTTATCCTGAAAGAGAAGGATTTCAGAGCCTTTGTAAAGGAAAACGATTGGTCGGCCTACGACGGCAAAAATGTAGCGATCATTTGTTCTGCGGATGCCATTGTGCCAACCTGGGCATACATGGTACTGGCCTCTAAGCTACAGAACCACGCCAACTACTATGTTTTTGGTGATCTGGAAGCCTTAGAGCAGGCGCTGATGCAGGAAGCTATTGCTACCATTGATCCGGAGGAATACCGCGACGCGAAAGTAGTAGTGAAAGGATGCGGCAATGTGCCCGTGCCTACTTATGCTTATGTAGAGATCATGCGGAAGTTATTGCCTGTAACCAGCAGCCTGATGTATGGGGAGCCATGTAGCACCGTACCTCTCTATAAAAAGCCGAAAGTAGCTTAGTTGACTGGAGCAATCATCCAAAACGCCTTGTCTTTAGATAAGGCGTTTTGCTTAGCGCTATTCCTAAGAAAAAATCTTAGCAACAGGTGAACTAACGTGATCTGATGATGGTTATATCCTAGCGTCCGCAGCAGGTGGAAGCAAAATAACATATTGCTTGAGCCTACAGAAAGAGGAAGTATAAAATCTTCAGAATTTTCAATAGTGCCGGAACCTGTTGGAAGGGGAGAGTTGAGAGGGTGCAGTGCCGGGGAAGTTTGCAGTGCCTTTTGCAAGTATACCCTGCCAGGCGTGCCCCGAAGCTTCTGGCGGCGGCCGGCAGCAGCAGGTTGAGAAAAAAGGGCGGTTGAGGGTCAGGGGGTTAAGGGGGAATCGCGTTTTTTTCTGCGTTGGGGCTTGCCTTTTCCCTTTCGATGTGTACTTTTGCAACCCGATCAGCCGGAGCGGGGCGCAAATGAGGGTGAATAGGGGCAGCAAGCAGCGAAAAAGATTTTTAGATTTTGCTTGCGAAACGGAAAAGAAGGTGTACCTTTGCAGCCCTTCCAGCAGGGAAGGAAAGCTTTCAGGAGCCTGGGAACACCGGCTGCGGGGCAGGCAAGAAAAAGAAAAAAGATTTTGTTTTTCTTCTTGCAGAAAGCGAAAAAGTGCTTACCTTTGCAGCCGCTTCCAGCAGGGAAGAAAGAAAAAAGGCAGCTGGCAAGGGTGCTAAAAAAAAGAAGAAAAAAGAGTTGCGTGTTACAAAAAGGTTTACGACCTTTGCCCTCCCCAACGACAACAGCCGGTTGCCGGAACGGAAAAGGGAAGCCGGTTCGGCCGGCAAGCGCAGCATATAACACAGCACGACCTGATGAAAAGAGGGGTAGTGAGCAGGCAGAAGCAGTAGGTTTCTGACACGTTCTTTGAGAGATTGCTTGAGACAGAAAAAAGAAAAGGTAAACTCACGCTCGGCAGACGAATGTCAGCTGTGAGGAGCTCTTTTACGAAGAGAAAAAAAAGAGAGGCCGGGGTCGGACAGACACATTTAAGCTGTAGCAATACGGCTTTGCAGTATTTATTACAATGGAGAGTTTGATCCTGGCTCAGGATGAACGCTAGCGGCAGGCCTAATACATGCAAGTCGAACGGATCAGGAGACTTCGGTTTCCTGGTTAGTGGCGCACGGGTGCGTAACGCGTATGCAACCTACCTTCTATTGGGGGATAGCCCGTCGAAAGACGGATTAATACCGCATAAGACCACACGCTGGCATCAGCGAGCGGTTAAAGATTTATCGATAGAAGATGGGCATGCGTGCCATTAGCTAGTTGGTAGTGTAACGGACTACCAAGGCTTCGATGGCTAGGGGTTCTGAGAGGATGGTCCCCCACACTGGTACTGAGACACGGACCAGACTCCTACGGGAGGCAGCAGTAGGGAATATTGGGCAATGGCCGAGAGGCTGACCCAGCCATGCCGCGTGCAGGAAGAAGGCCTTCTGGGTTGTAAACTGCTTTTATCAGGGAAGAAAACGCTCCTGCGGGAGTAACTGACGGTACCTGATGAATAAGCACCGGCTAACTCCGTGCCAGCAGCCGCGGTAATACGGAGGGTGCAAGCGTTGTCCGGATTTATTGGGTTTAAAGGGTGCG